>NZ_JHZB01000100.1 GCF_000621145.1 Desulfobulbus elongatus DSM 2908 | reverse complement strand
GTCCAGCGCCTGGGTCCGCTGCAGCACATCCGTCGGAATCGTCCGCGTGCCGCTCCCACCCATGTCCTTCACCGTCATCACCGGTAGAACGGTGACCTCTTTTCCCGTTTTGGCCTCCTGTTGCGCTGCGATGACCGGATCAGACGTCTGCGCAAAACTGATCCCTGCCGTGACAGCCCCCGATCCCAACAGAAGCGAACAGACTGTTCCGACCAGCGGCCATCGCTGGCCGAACAGAGTATGTCTCCTGTTGTTCCATGAAACCACACCACCCGTTGTGCCAAGGTTCGCACCTTGCGCCGCCTTGTCCTGCATAATCCCTCCTCTGCCATTCGATGCACTGTCGCCGTGCGACATCTCACACCACGCCCACACGGTTCAACTTGATGAAAAAATATCAGCAATTATAAAATTTTTAATTTAGACTAACAAAAAAACGCACACGTCCCCCAGCAACCCGCCGCTCCCGCGCGGGACCATCAGCACCGCTCACCCCGTCCGGGCATCTACCGGACAGGGTTTGGCGAAATGCCCTGGCCGCCCTCTCCTAAAACCGGTACATCACCATGAACCGAAGTTCACGGCCGGGTTCCAGAAGAGTCCCGTTGTCACCGGCAATGGATGTGTGCTCGCTATACCGATGGTCGAGCACATTCCGCAGCATCACCGCACAGCGCAGATCCGGATATTGCGCAGGCCGCCAGGCGGCCTGCAAATCGAGCACGGTATAGCCTGCCCTTGCCCCCGCTTCTCCCGAAACAGCATCTTCCAGGTTGCTGACCCACGTCCAGGTCCAGCCGGCGGCGACATTGGGCCGAATCTGCCAGCGGTTATCCCAAACCAACCGATCACCCATGGACGCGGCCTTTCTCCGAAGAACAGATACCGGGTTGCCGTATTGGTCCTCAATATCGATATGGGTGAACGCCAGGGTGGTGTCATACTGGGCAATGCCCCAGCCAATCCGGAACTCCCATCCCTTGGAGTAGACCGTATCCGGGTTGTTCCAGATCTTGGTCACCGCACCGCCACCGCCACCGACCCGCTCGATCGT
>NZ_JHZB01000099.1 GCF_000621145.1 Desulfobulbus elongatus DSM 2908 | reverse complement strand
TGTTGTCGGGTTTGGTCACCAGACAACATCTCTCATGCCATGTCACTTCGCCACTCATTCCGCAGTCGGGTACGCATTTGCCGGATGAACCAAAATAGATATGCCCAGATTTTCGTGCTATTTTTCCTGTTACCAAGGCCCCCCATGCCAACCCCCACGCCCAAAACACGCAGCAAGCAAAAAACAGACAATACAAATTGCAATAAATAAAAATATTTTTTTCATCTTTTCTCCCGTCTTATCGAGCATTTTGAATGCCCACCATAATTGTGTCCCAAACTTCTGGTGGCAATAAAGTGCTTAACGCAAAAGGGGTTGCCAACCCTACATTGACATAATTAAACGCCTCTCCGACACCCTTAACCATCCCATCTAAATCCTTTGCATTCCCATTACTGTCATACCAAAGAACACTATTCAACATGTCATGCATTCCCGCATAAAACTCTGCCACATTGTCAAACAATGAACCTTTCTGATAATCTATCGTTACTCTGAGTAATCCCACCACCCCTTTTCCTCCTTGATGACCTCCCATCGGGCTTTCCCAGTCTGGATGTTGCTCTAAAAACTGCGTTATCGTCAGTTGATTTCCATGAGCATCCATTCCCGGATTAAATTTAACCGTTCCATCTGGGTTTTCTGCATAACCACTTTTGGTTGATGGATCACGAGTACAACGCCCATCCTCACACCACTTATCAAGTACAATACGCCCCCCTGCAAGTTTAAAACCATCACCATTCACGCCATCACTCTGACCTGATGCGTTACTAATACAATCTTCTGTTCCAACAACGCATATCCCATTGAATTTCTTAGAATCATCAATCATAGCCTGCCGCATTTCGTTAGCCGCCCAGGACAGTGATTCTTTGGTAATCGAAGAAACCGTGCCCGTGGCCCCGCCACCAGCGGCACCGATAAGAATGTTCATGGCAATATTGTAGGAACCGTTTGGTCCCCATTTCTGCGCCTCCTCAAACAATGCCGATTTTTTATCGGGCTCTGTCTCCAGTTCAGCCTGCCTTTTGAGATCAGCAACTTTACTTTTCGTGTAATCAGCCGCTGCTTTTGGCG
>NZ_JHZB01000098.1 GCF_000621145.1 Desulfobulbus elongatus DSM 2908 | reverse complement strand
CGGAATACCCGGCCGGCTTGAAACGGAATCGGTGGCCGGATTCCTCCGGAATACGCACCGAGATCAATTAAGTATCTGATCAACCGATGTCTCGGCAATCGCTCACCAGGCGCTTTAGAAATCATTTTTCGAAGTAATTTATTCCTAATGATTTTATCGTTAAAAATTGTAATTCCAGAGCCGAAATCGCATAATTGTCTCAACGTCATTATTTCTATATCATATGTTGGGATAATACTATCAATTACGTTGTCTAATACATGATAATATTCATTCATGTCGCTCATCTTATATCTGGTGACAATTTCAGAAATTACAGCGTGACGACCTTTCCAAACATAAATTCCAGATTTACTATCATGAACTCTTTCGTTAATTATATCTGATAAATTGGTTAGTATTGATTTAATCTGTTCAGCTGGTATGCCAAGAAGTCTTATGATTAATTGTCGATGAACATTGATTCCAACATTTTCCATTGCCGATACCATTTTGTAGATATCCTGGTAAATAGGCTCTAGTTCAGCATATTCACGTAAGACAATGTCATCAAATTTGTCAGATGCAAAAATATTCTTTAAGCATACAAACGTGTCTGAGTCGCATTTAGTTGTCAACCTTCTCTTTCGTTCTGTTCTAGAGAAACCTGAAAAACTGTCTTCAACTAAAGGCTGTAAATCAGGACAGGTGTCAATTAGATTTAGTAAATTCTCGATTTCGGTTTCATCAAGTTTTTGCAACTGAACTTGATTGCCATATTTAAAAAGGTTCGGCGTTTTTATTCTAGGATACCAGTGATTTCTTGATGATGTGGCGATAATTTTTAAATTGAATACGTTGTCTGAAACAATCAAATCAACTAATTTATTGATTTCATGCAAATGATAATGCGCATCATCAATAAACAATATTCCCTGTTTATCATTTGTTTTCAAATCGTTGGCTATTTTCCTCCACTCGCAAGGAAGCAACGTATAACCAGTTTTATGTTCCCAGCAGTAATGCCCTTTGTTTTTAAAGAAAAGAGGCTCTTCGTCGTTTCAAGTGGATTTGACCAGATTTTGTATCGGGGCGGCCAGCAGATAAATCATGCAGATGAACGTGTCATC
>NZ_JHZB01000097.1 GCF_000621145.1 Desulfobulbus elongatus DSM 2908 | reverse complement strand
TATGCCAACTTGGGGAGAAGTCACTCCCTGAAAAACGACTTAACAGAACCATGAAAGGGAAATCCGGCCATGGCTGTCACTGATTCAGGTATAATAGCGGTTCTTCAGGAAACGCCGGGATCTCTTCTTCCGCTATCTGGACCAATAGTGGAAATTTTTACATCGGCAATGCTGGCACGGGGCAATTGACGCTTGCAAGCGGTTCTTCCGCAAATACGGATACGGCCTATTTAGGTGCGGCAGCGGGAGGTGAAGGGACAATCACGCTTAATGACAATTCAAATTTTTCTACAACGCATTCTTTGTTTGTCGGCTTTGCCGGTTCCGGGACGTTGAATGTTGTCTCCGGTCAGGTGACGAGTGAAAACGGCATATTGGGCGATGGTCTCGGATCCGACGGTACTGCGACCATAGCAGGGAGCAATTCTTCGTGGATCAATACCGGAGGCTTGATGGTCGGCGGCGGTGGTCAGGGAACAATGGACATTACCGGCGGTGGCCATGTCTCTAATACTATTGGTGCGATCGGGAACCTCGACAATGGCTTAACAAGCACAGTCACTGTAACGGGGGCCGACAGTCTGTGGACCAACACCGATCAATTATTCGTCGGCTCGTATGGAATGGCAGAACTTCACATTGAAGATGCAGGCACGGTAACAAGTGTGGGCGCGGTCATTGGTCGACACTCGGCGAGTTCAGCAACGGTTACTGGCGCGGGGTCCTCTTGGTCGAGCGGGTTTCTCGCCATCGGTGGAGATCAGGCCGACCCTGGAGGTACGAGCGGGAACGGAACTTTGGATATCCTTGATCAGGGACAGGTCAACAGTGCCGGGGCGAGTTTGGGCGATGCAGTTGGAGCGACGGGTACGGTTACAATACAGGGAACCGGATCACGTTGGGAGTCAACGGACCGGATTGGAGTTGGCAAATATGGCGATGGAACTTTGATCATTGAAGATGGCGCACAAGTGCAATCCACCGGTGGTCTTGTCGGATGGTTCGCAACCGGCAGTGGCGATGTGAGCATAACAGCCCGTTGAAAAACCCCGTAACCCTGTAAAACCTATTGCCCCAATCCCCATGTGCGGTAAATTGATTTTATCATTTCACAACAAG
>NZ_JHZB01000096.1 GCF_000621145.1 Desulfobulbus elongatus DSM 2908 | reverse complement strand
AAGCCGGTTTCGGCATCGAAATACTGGCCAGGGAAGCGGAGATTGTTCTCCACGGTGTTCACCAGGAGGTCGGCCCTGCCGAAAGGCTGGTAATCGGCGGCCCAGGGTGGCCGTACTGGCCCTGATCAACGAGAGTCTCCTGGTACTTGAGGTGGGCCTGTGCCCGCTCTACCGGGCTTTTTGAAAGAATTTTCTAACAGCCAAAAAGAGCAAGATTGCCCCCCAAGCTGTTGATGCGATTCCAAATTGAAATGTATGGTCAAAGGTTAGCGGAGATTGTCCCAATTTCGACTTAAGTGTTAGTATGCCCATCACAAGGCATATCACGCTGAGGATAAAACAAACGGCACGAATGAACGTATTCTCTAACACATTATAATTGAAATCAAATCTCATAATCCGGCCCCTAGTTTACTTGGTTGAACAGTCGTTGCATTCTTCCATGCAGTCGTTAATAAAAGCAGCTCTCATGCCTACGGAACCAATAGTTCCGGAGACACCGATTATGCCGCTCGCCTTAGAGACGACACCTAGAGTGCCTTTCAGCGCTCCAATACGGTTTGCAGTTTTTGTTCCTGCTGTAGCCGCAGCTTGTTTTTCCAAGATATTGCCACTAGCATAAGCACCTGCAGAATTAGCGTTTTTCATCCCTGTGTTTGCAACATGATTTACAGCAGAGGTTAGAAAGTTTGAAGCGGCCTCGGTTGCCATTGCTCCCAGACCGTAAAAACCAACTGCATCGCTACCGGCTAAAAGATCCCCAAAAGCTTCTTCTGCTTGTCTATTGACACAATCCATTACCCCTTCTCCTGATTTGCGGCAGAGTCCCCAAATATCGATCCAATTCACCGGGTCATTATTCACATAGGCGTAGAGGTTGATTCCTGCCTCCAACCCAATCGGGTCAGCGCTCAGATACCGGCCAATGTCGGGATCATAGTATCTGTGCCAGTTGTAATGCAAGCCGGTTTCGGCGTCGAAGTACTGGCCGGGGAAGCGGAGGTTGTTCTCCACGGTGTTGACCAGGAGGTTGGCCCTGCCAAAGGGCTGGTAATCGGCGGCCCAGACCACGGCGCCGCTTGAGTCGGTCAGGCGCAGGGGTGTGCCCAGGTGGTCGGTGTGATAGTAGTACATGGA
>NZ_JHZB01000095.1 GCF_000621145.1 Desulfobulbus elongatus DSM 2908 | reverse complement strand
GGGTTCCGTGACATGGAATACTTCAAGCTCAGACTCTACAACCTACACAACTCCGGGTACGCATTTGCCGGATGAACCTCTATTTTTCCCGTCCGGGAGCGGGCGCGGCCTGGGAGTATGCGGGCAACCCGGATAACTCGCCGTATCTTCTCGGCGCGATGACCCCCGACCAGCGACGAGCAGCTTATCAGGGCTTATTACCAAGCGCGTCAGGAGGAATATTCCTTGCAGAAACGGTATGATAAGGAGTTGAGTACCGCCTTGCAATGGCTCTACAATCCGACCAGTAAAAAATAAAAGGAGAGTTGCTATGAACAAAGGTTTGTTCCTCACGGCAGCAAGTTGGGCAATCGTGTGTATGGGGATGTGCCAGACAGGTATCGCCGCCCCCCCCGGTGCAACGAGCGGATACCGCTCCGGGCTATTGGAATCGGCCGCAGACCCCGGAGCATGTGTATCGGTTGATCCGGCTCCGGTATATAGGACCCAAAAAAAAGGGCGAGAATCCGGCCATGGTCCCGCTGGTCAATTTAATCCCTGTTCTTAATTCATTATTCGACCTGAGAACCACTGAGGAATGCCGTGAAGCAAGTAAATCCTCATACATGTGGGGATTTTTTGACATGAACAGGGATTTGTTCAGTCTCGGCAACCGGCTGTGGGTTGACTGGAACGAGAGCATCATCGGCTTTGAAACCGACACGGAATATTACTTCGCCCGTTTTGTCTGTTTGCCCATGACAACCGTCGACGATTTGGACATGGTGGGCACGCAATATCGGGAGGCATATGTGAAAGACAGTACTTTTGATGATTGGAAACAAGAGAAAGTGGCATCCGGTTATGTTACCACCTTGGAGCCGGGCGACCCCCGCATATATTTCCGCTACGATCCGGTCAGGTTTTTCAAGCGCTTTGAACAATACGGCATCACGCCGATGCTGATGGTGCCTGATACCAAGCCGCGCGAAGCGTGGGATGGCAAGACGCAATGGAACACGATGTTCAAGGTCATGCCGCTGGGCACGGCTACCACTCTGGATGATCTTGAGGGCATCTTGAAATTTAGTTCAGTAATTCCCGGCAGCCTTTACCGGCTTTTTTTTACAAAGATCATGCTTTCCTGGTGCTTGATTCGATC
>NZ_JHZB01000094.1 GCF_000621145.1 Desulfobulbus elongatus DSM 2908 | reverse complement strand
CGCTTCCCTGGCCAGTATTTCGATGCCGAAACCGGCTTGCATTACAACCTGAACCGGTACTATGATCCCGACACCGGCCGGTATCTCACCCCCGACCCGATTGGGCTTGCTGGAGGGATTAACCTTTACGGCTACGCCTTCCAAAATCCAGTCAATTACACCGACCCCCATGGTTTATTTATTCCAGCCCTTGTTAACCCATATACTATAGGTTTGTTAACTGGGGCTACTGTTGCAACTTCAACCTATCTACAAACTCATCCGAACGTTGTAAATGATATCTGGCAAGGAGTAAAGGGGTGGTTTGCAAATGAAAATACTGAAGAAGGGGGGCAATGTTCGTTAGGGAAAGAAAATAACCAAAGAGGCAATCCCCCCACTGGTGAACCTGGTGAATGGGTAGAACATCCACATGGTAAGCAAGATCGGCTATATGGACCAGATGGTACTCCTAAAGTTGATATTGATTATGGCCATAATCACGGGCAGGGATCACCACATGCCCACAATTGGAATAATGGTGTCCGAGGGCCTGGAGCCCCCGTTTCAGTTATCAAATAAATCGATTGGGAACATATAAACAAATATGAGTGTGCAAAGAGAATTGCCAGATATGCATGATTGGGAGATCGAAGGTGTAAATGCAGATCGATTTGGAAATACTGTAAAGATATTCCTAAACATTCCTGCAAATGATGAAAAATCATCTCTGACGTTGCGAGGCGTGAAGCGTTTTTTCTTGTCAAATATGGCAATGCAAAACGTTATTTTAGATTTGTTTATATTTAATGAAATAGAAGACTCGGATTATTTTGGTCACTGTTGCAGGATCTTGAAAATCGAGTCGTCAATTTTTCGGTCTGAAAAAAACATTAAGCTCATCTATTTTGAGCCATCAGTAGGTGCTGAACTAGCTTGTTGCTTTACAGATTTTAATTTTGACAAGACATGAACCCAATAGGGCGGGCACAGTCCCACCGTGCCCGCCGTTTCTTGTCTTTTTCTCCTCGCGCAGTGACAAACTATGGCCACGATGCCCTGAATCGCCTGGCCGCGCAGACCCTTCCCGGTGAGGAGACCGCCACCACGGTGAGCTACAATGCCCGCAACAAGCAGACCGGGCTGGTGGATGCCGAGGGGCGGTCGGTCTCCTGGCTTTACGACGACTT
>NZ_JHZB01000093.1 GCF_000621145.1 Desulfobulbus elongatus DSM 2908 | reverse complement strand
GTGTTTGTGACATGGCTGAGCTCCTTTGTGTTGTCGGGTTTCGTCACCAAACAACATCGCTCATGTCATGTCACTTTTCCACAACTCCTTCCAACTCCAGGTACGCGTTTGCCGGATGAACCAATATTTTCTCATCTTGTTTGCAAACTTACACCGTTTTCCGGAGCTATCTGGCTCCGGCCCCATTGAAAGCAGCGTCGCCCCGGTCGTGCAATGATCCGGCGGGGAATCAAGCAACAGTTGCAGTATCTTCGTCGCAACCTGGGCCACATCGAAGCTTTGATGGCCACCTGGCCGTCTGGCACCAGTATCCCCTTGCCACGCTGGCTCATGCGCCGTTACTGGGTTATCCAGCACCTCCATGACCAGCAATGGGCAATGTACTGCAGCAATACCCGCCGCTGCGAGGATCGGATCGTCAGCATCAGCCAACCTCATGTCCGCCCCATTGTCCACGGCAAGCAACATAAGCCGGTGGAGTTCGGCGCCAAGTTAAGCGTAAGTCTCACCGGCGAAGGCCTTGCTCGAGTCGACCACTTGCGCTGGGATGCTTTTCACGAAGGCCATGATCTCGAGTCCCAGGTGGAGGCCTACCATCGCCGGTACGGGTATTACCCCGAGGTCATCCTCGGTGATCCGAGTTACGGCAGTCGGGACAACCGGAAGTTTCTCAAGAAACACAGCATTCGCTTTGCCGGCAAACCACTGGGCCGGCCACCGGCGGTCACCGACGAACATCGCGAACAAATTGAGAAGCTCAAGGCCCAGCGTCGTGAAGAATACCTGCAACGAATCCCCATTGAAGGCAAATTCGGGCAAGGGAAAAACGGCTATCGCTTGAACTACATCCGTGCCAAACTGCCCGCTACCTCCAGTGCCTGGATCAACAGCATCTTCCTGGTAATGAACCTCCTGATCCTGTTGAGGATCTTGGTCTTTGCCTTCGCAATCGCTCATTCGTGGTTCGAACAGGCTTGTGGCAGCTCTCGGTGTCGCCAGGGGAGGCTGCTGGCGATACGACTACTCTTTTCTTTACGTACCTCGGGCAGAGCATAATGCCCGGAA
Source organism: Desulfobulbus elongatus DSM 2908 (assembly GCF_000621145.1). GTDB lineage: Bacteria > Desulfobacterota > Desulfobulbia > Desulfobulbales > Desulfobulbaceae > Desulfobulbus > Desulfobulbus elongatus. Next base: position 112 of record NZ_JHZB01000093.1, on the reverse strand, counting down.
GCTGAACTTACTGAGGAAACACCAATTAAGGAGAAAGGATTTGGCGCGGTCTGCCGTACCCTGGCTCCAGAAGAGGCGGAACTGTTCTTTGATGAGGTGCATGGTGAACAAG
>NZ_JHZB01000092.1 GCF_000621145.1 Desulfobulbus elongatus DSM 2908 | reverse complement strand
TATGCCAACTTGGGGAGAAGTCACTCCCTGAAAAACGACTTAACAGAACCATGAAAGGGAAATCCGGCCATGGCTGTCACTGATTCAGGACTTAAGCTCCAAAGCGTTGAATAAAAAAACACCGTCGTAATCCGCTTCTAAATCCTGTTGGTGCTGTTCCCCCACTCTGATCATCTGTTTTTTCAACTCTGGAACCAATATCTCAGGAATGGGTACGGTTCTATCCTTTTTCCCCTTGCCATCATGTAGAGTCAGTACTCCAGCGCTGAAGTTAAAGCATTGTATTCGTAGCTGCAGGCATTCGAATAGACGTAGACCACAACCATAGAGCAGCTGAACAATCAGGCTGTACGGGTGAGTCAGTTCGGCCACAATGCCGTCGATTTCCGCTCGATCAAGAACAACTGGAATGTATGGCCGTTTTTTTGCGCGTACTACCCCTTCAATTGTACCGAATTCCTTTCCCAACACATTGCGGAAAAAAAAGAGTAAGCTGTTGAAGGCGAGATTCTGACTGGATGCCGAAACGTGCCGTTCAACGGCCAGCCAAGTGAGAAAGGCTTTTACATCATCCACTACTATAAGCGATGCTTCCTTGCTCTTGACAAAAGTCTGGAATTGCCTGATCCATGACCGGTAGGAACGCAACGTTTTGAGCGAGTAATGGCGGACCTGGACGGCAGAGCTCAAATCATCGTAGAGTTCAGTCCAGTCGGCTCCTGTGGTGGCGGTTGGGCTGGCTTTTTTATCTCTGACACTGATGGGATGGAGACGAGACACTTTCCCTGGACGGTCTGGTTGAGCTAATCCCTCCTGGGTCAACCTTTCATCAGCCTTACATATCTGATCCGGGCTAAGACCTTTTTTCAGCGTTTCTTGACAGGAAACCTCCCCGGTCACTGTTTGTTTACTCTTCGTCTCCCTTGCTGGCAAGTTCCCGGCCAGTTGTATGTAAAGCTCCACTGCCTTATCAGCCTGACATACCAGATCGTCAGCCTGCCCCTTACTGCGTAATTTCTCACGAAAAGATACACATGTAGCAGGGTTGGTTCCCTCGAGTGAATATTTCAGACAAAAATCATAATAATAGCGAAACCACTTCAGGTAATAGACATGTTGCTTACGGTCTACGTCGGATGGGGAGCATCCGACAGTTATGCGCATCATTTGATCCTTTTGAGCGTAACAGCGCTATACTGCGGCTGTTTTCTGTTAACGGCCTGATGCATC
>NZ_JHZB01000091.1 GCF_000621145.1 Desulfobulbus elongatus DSM 2908 | reverse complement strand
GTTGTTCCTTGGCAAGCGGTGCCAGACCGTAGTCATCGAGGAGCAGTAGGTCGGTTTTGGCAAAGGTGGTTAGGAGTTTGATGTAGCGGCCGTCACCTCTGGCCAGGGCCAGATCGGCAAAGAGGCGGGCAATCCTGAGATACAGGACGCTGAACCCTTCCCGGCAAGCGGTATGGGCAAGGGCGCAGGCCAGGTACGATTTGCCCACGCCGGTTGGGCCGGTGATGAGCAGATTCTGTTTATGCTTGATCCATTGGCAGGTGGCCAGTTGCAGCACCTGGGACCGATCCATGCCACGGGGGTGCTTGAAATCGATATTTTCAACAACGGCATTCTGACGGAGTTTGGCCTTGCGGAGCCTGGTCTGCATCTGCCTGGTCTGGCGGAGATCGCTCTCCCGGTCGACCAGCAGACCAAGTCGCTGTTCAAACGACAACTCGTAGAGTTCCGGCTGTTGCCACTGCTGCTTCAGCGCCTGGACCATGCCATGCAATCGGAGTGATTCCAGTTTATCGAGGGTGGGATGAGTCAACATGGCGCCTCCTTACTGCACCGTGGGGTGGTAATAGTGAGGGCCACGGATATTGTCATGCACCACGGGGCTCTGGGCCACCTCTTCCACCTCATTGGCCTTGTCCAGACCGTTTTTGAGGATGGAGTCAATGCTGCGGAAGGAGACCGCACCGATGACCAGCGCCCGGCCGCAGGCCAGCTCCAGTCGGTGATTGCCATAGCTCTTTCCTAAACGAAGAATGCCCATCAGGCTGCGATAGGCCTGCTGGGGATGGACGCGGGAGGCCAGGATTTTTTCTGAGAGTTGCGTGGTCAGGGGGCCGATCTTGGCTGCCCAGCGGAGGAACCGTTCCGGCGTCCACTGCTGATACTGCCGATGCGACGGCGGCATGTGCTCGGTTACCGTGGTGTGGCGGCCTTTGTCCCGGCTCCGTTGATGGCTGGCAACCCGTTGCCCCCGGTCAAAACATTCGATCACCGACATGGTGATGCGGATGTCGAGCCGCTTTTTCACCAGCCGCGAGGGCACGCTGTAGTAATGCCCGTCCACCTCGACATGATAGTCGATGTGCACCGTGGCCTTCTTCCACAGGGCAAACTCGTACGCTGTAGCCGGCAAAGGTTTGAGGGCCGGTTTGTCGAGGCTGTCGAACAGGCTCTGCCGAGAACCGGGAAGTTTCTGGAAGGGTTTGCAGTTGAGGACTTGCAGCTGTTGGCCAA
>NZ_JHZB01000090.1 GCF_000621145.1 Desulfobulbus elongatus DSM 2908 | reverse complement strand
GAGACCGATGAGACCGGCGCCCTGGTGCGGGGGTATATCCGGCTCGACGGCCTGCCCCTGGCCATGGTCACCGGCGACGGCTCCATGTACTACTACCACACCGACCACCTGGGCACGCCCCTGCGGCTGACCGATGCCAGCGGCACCGTGGTCTGGGCCGCCGATTACCAGCCCTTCGGCAAGGCCACCCTTCTGGTCAACACCGTGGAGAACAACCTCCGCTTCCTTGGCCAGTACTTCGATGCCGAAACCGGCTTGCATTACAACTGGCACAGATACTATGATCCCGACATTGGCCGGTATCTGAGCGCTGACCCGATTGGGTTGGAGGCAGGCGTCAATGTCTATGCCTATGTCAACAATGATCCGGTGAATAAGATTGATCCGTGGGGGTTGGCTGGGTGCTACGTAGGTTATCCTGGGTACCCCATTACAATTCCGGGAACTAGCACAAAAGTACCATCCACTCATGCCGGTGTCTTGTCGTATGACAGTCAAGGTCATACGCGATACTATGAATATGGCCGGTATGATAGTAATTTCGGCAATGTGCGTCGGAGGACAGTGCCTGATCTGCAAATGGGCCCTGACGGGAAGACAACCCCTGAGTCTTGGGCTAACTTGCAGAATGCTCTGAATAAAATCGGTAACGGGACAACGGCTAAGACTAACTGCGACGACAAAGCGGATGCAGACAAGATCAACAATTTCGCAGAGCAGCGAATGAATGACCCTAATCGAGCTCCATATAGCTGGAACCCCTTCAATTTTAATACGTGCACGACTTTTGCCAGTGATGCTCTGGCTGGAGGACTCAAATGATCAGAGCACTTCCGTGGATTTTCTTTGGTTTGGCATTGCTAGTAGTTCTTTATTTGTCTGTACTTCTCTTAAATGGAGGTGCAGCCCTCAACGATGCGAGATCGGAAGTGGAACGCCTCCGGGAGCGTAGTAATATTGCACTCTCGATTGTTCGCAAAGATTGGATTGGGAAAGATGCGACAAGTGTTAATGAACTCTCCAGAGAATTTGGGCGTCAAGGCGTGATCGTCGGCGTCGAAGATGGCGTCTTTGAGATTGGCGACTTCATTTTTGAAACCCGGGATGGATTGATCATGGAAGTGCATTACATCGACTGATCTTAACCAATCTTCATCTCTGATATACAGCGGATTCCGGTGAAATCCAGGGACAGTAGAGCTTGTTGCAAAAACGACCTGCTGCAGAGCGTGACCGGCCCCTTCGGCCGCTCGCTC
>NZ_JHZB01000089.1 GCF_000621145.1 Desulfobulbus elongatus DSM 2908 | reverse complement strand
CAGGTTTTGATGCCTGCCATTTCTCCCCCCGTTGCTTGGTTTCAACGGATATTAGCTGGTGGCAGGAAAATTGCGAGCAAATTATTTGTGGATAATCACTAAATCTTGATAATGGTGTCGCTGTAAAGCGCTACCAGAGGATCGTGGGTCATCAGCCGCATCGGTTCGACAAGCGCCTGAGCCACGAGGATACGATCAAATGGATCTTGATGGTGCGCAGCAAGTTCTTCGACCGCAACGGCATGTTCGGCCTCAACTGCCAGAAAGCGATAACCAGAATCGCGAAAATAGCCCACCGCATCTTGACCGGATACGGGCATGTCGCCCCGGCCAAGGGAATACTTGATAGCAATCTCCCATATACTTGCAGCGCTGATCCAAACGGTTGCTCTCCGAGATTGGATCAGTTCCCGTGCCTTCGGTAACAGCTTCGGGCTATCCGTGATCGCCCACAGGGCAACATGGGTGTCCAGTAGCAGGTTCACAATGGAGCCCCTCCCATGAACAACCGTGCCACATCCTCGTTGTGGGCATCGATGGTGTCCGGCACCTCAAACCTACCCTTGGCAACACCGATGCGCTGGTTCACCGGCACCGTATCCATCGGGACCAGCTTGGCCGCCGGGCGACCATTGCGGGCAATAACAATCTCACGCTCCCGTCCTTGTTCGATGGCTTCCACCAAACGGGACAAAGAGGACTTGGCTTGTAACATATTGATGGCTTGCATCGTATCCTCCCAGAAATAATGATTAGCTTAGTCTAGCTAAGGGCAAAAATCAAGCGGTAATCATAGTAGCCTTAACCACGACTCCGCAAATTCCGTCCTTCAGGGTGGGATAGTTGACTCCTATCAGATTAGGACCGTTCCGCAGGAACTCGCGGCGGACCGTGTCGCCGGCATCGATCAACCGCTCCCCTTCCCGGCCGCTCTCCGCGTTCAGGCTGTACTCGATCCGGTTGCCATTGACATCCGTCAGGCCGGTCATCCGGTTGGCCGCATCCAGGCCGATCTCCCATTCCTCGCCCTCGGGTCCCTCGATCCGTTGGAGGATGCCGTCGGCGGTGTAAAAAAACCGGAAAGTGGCGTTGCCCTCGGCCAGGGTCGAGATCCGGCCGCCGCCGTCATAGCCGATCACGGTTTCCAGGCCCGTGGCCGAGACGATCCGACCCGGCCGGCCGTGCCAGCTGTAGTCGGTAAAGGTGGTGGCCCGCCCCAGGGGCGAGGTAATCATCGTCGCAAAAAAAAGGTCTGTTGACGGCGATTCCCCCGCTGGGTGACGTGATGTGGATAGCCAGGGGCTATTACTCTTGCGATTCTTGCCATGGCTGGACAA
>NZ_JHZB01000088.1 GCF_000621145.1 Desulfobulbus elongatus DSM 2908 | reverse complement strand
CCGGAGGTCCTATGAAAAAAAGTTGGTTGTACATCGCTATGGTGGCGGTTTTGGCAATCGGCAGTCCCGTCCGGGCTGAAGAAAAGCGGGTGACTGCCGCCTGGACGTACGACGAAACTGCCCTGCAGGCCGAGAGCGTCGCCGGCTTCCGCATCAAAAATGCCTACAACGAAACCGTGGTCGACCAGATTCCGGCGACGGAGCGCACGGCCAGCTTCACGATCGTCAGTGACGGCAAGACCTGCCACAGCTTCTACCTGACCGCCTATACGGCGGACGACGAGACCCGGCCGAGCAACATCCTCACCTGGTGCCCGCCGCGCAAGGTCTTCACCGGCGTCGGCACCTTCAGTATCGAGATCAAGGACTGATGGCGGCACGGCTCATAATTCTCGTCCTGCTTGCCATGGTCCCCGGCCTGGCTCTTGGGGCCTGGCACCGGTCGATCCGTGTCGAGTGGGAATACACCGCGCCGGGCGAACCGGCGGTGACCGGCTTCCGGCTGTACCAGGGCGGCACGGCGGCGTGCGAGTTTCCGGGAGCGGATACCCGGACCGGTGATTGCACGGTGACGCTGGCCAGGCAGGTGACCGCGTACACGCTGACGGCTCTGTTCGCCGACGGCACGGAGAGCCCGCACTCAGTCTCCTACAGCGTTGTTTATGACGCCGTGGCACCGGTCCTGCGGCGGGTCGACATCGTCACGAAACCGTAACGGAGGCGGTCATGCGGAATCTCACCCCGGCAATCGAGTTGATCAAGCACTTCGAGGGCATCGAGGACGGCGACCCGACAACGGTCAACCTCGATCCGTACATGTGCCCGGCCGGCTACTGGACCATCGGCTGGGGCCATGTGGTGACAAATGCCAAGGGCCGGCAACTCGCCGGACTTCGCGACCGCCAGCAGGCCAGGGCCATCTATCCGGCCGGGATCACCATGGCCGAAGCCGAGGCCCTGCTGGCCGACGATGTCCGCCGCTTTGCCGCCGGCGTGGAGAGGCTGGTCAAGGTGCCGATCAATGACAATGAGTTCGGCGCCCTGGTGAGCCTCGCATTCAACATCGGCATGGGGCACTTCTCCGGCAGCTCGCTGCTGGGATTGATCAACAAGGGGGCACTCGACTGGGCGCCAAAAGAATTCCTGCGGTGGAACAAGTCGGGCGGCCGGGTGCTGCCCGGCCTCCAGCGCCGCCGAGAGGCCGAGGTGGCGCTGTGGAACGCCTGACGGCATCGGCGCCCGCCAGCCCCACCAAAATAGGGGGATACAGCGCAAACCGTGGGCCGATCGCGTGGCCTGGTTGCAGGCCCTGCACACTATCTGGCGCTGGAAGCGCCGCAAACGTGAGGAAACACAATGACCGACCAAGGCAAGACGTATTGCAAACTGGGGGTGTTGATCGTCGGCGCGATGCTCGCCCTGACCGTGTCGTTTTTC
>NZ_JHZB01000087.1 GCF_000621145.1 Desulfobulbus elongatus DSM 2908 | reverse complement strand
GTCAGGCCCGAGGTGGCAAAGCTGTTCCGGCCGGCGACAACCGCCGCATCCGTGGAGGCGATCACCCCGCCGGTCAGATCGGTGTTGCCCCGGACATCCACGGCAAAACCTCCGTCCCCGGCCTTGATCCCGGTTTGCTCGGTGACGCTCTTGAAGTTGCTGTTGATCCTGCTGTTGCTTACGCTGGTGCTACCCGCGGCAAAGCCGTAGCCCACGGTGATCGAGCCGCCGATGGCCTGGTCCTTGCTCTGCTAGCGGCTTTCGTCCTGGAGACTCTCGATGGCGAGGTTGCCGCCGATATCCGCCTCGACCCGCTCGCCCGCCACCACCGCGCCTTTCATGGTGGTGTCGCCACCGGACGCGAGGGTAACGGTCCCGCCCCCGGTGACATGGGTGTTGGAGTAGAGGAGCTGGAGGGAACAATGTCAAATAGACGGCGAGTTCCCGTTTGACGGTCTTTACGTCCTGTGACAGGGTCTTCCACGCCCCCCCCTAAGAAACTGGGCCGCCATTGCCTCCCATGCGTAACAACCTGAAGGCGGCCATCGGGGAGCCTGGTAAATCGAATCTCCGAAGCGCGAAGAGTGGAAGGAGTACCCGGCCCCCCTCCAACGTAGTGCATATACCTCAGGACCAAAGCGCCCTGATCACAACCGGCGAGAGGATGATTCAAATCCCTGATCACCTGCTTATAGGATAGCCCATTCCTGTCCGTCAAGGTTGCCTCCAGCCGCTGCCCAAGATGCCGGACAACCAGGATCGCATTTTCATCGAACGCGGAAGTATCTTTATGAGTCAGAACCCCAGACATAGGCTTTTGTCCTGGCAGGGTCCGCATCTGTCTTTTCACGACAACATACGGAATCTCCCTGTAATTATTAATAATCACTGGAGAGTGATAGCGAGTATCATTACCCCGCTGAAAAAATCTGTACAACATACTGCCATTAAAATACATGCCGCTGAGGTCTGGGCATTCATCCGCAGAGAGCGTGGGAGGATTCCATCTAATTGAATCAAGATTTTTCTCATACGACCCACATCCCATGGACACAATCAACATAAAACCAACCAATACGATACGTATCATTTTATTCATGGCATGGCCTCCAATCCAAAGCTGATGGCATTCCACACTTCAGCAGGCAACAGCGTACTCAAGGCAAAAGGAGTTGCCGGGATAACACAACAACACTCTGATCTTCTTATTTTTTCACACCCTTGTTTTTTGTTTATACCAAGAGGCTCCTTTAGGGGTTCTTCTCAAGCTTGAGTCTGGGTTTATATTTCAAGTTATCGTAAAATTTTTTCATTGCCTCCGAGTCACTAGTGCCCGACGTCTTCTCAAGGGTTTCTTGAAAATTAAGTGCAGTAACCAGCAACAAGCTTAAATATCAACTTGTTGATTTTGCGCTAAAATGTTATGTTATCCATCGTTTTAA
>NZ_JHZB01000086.1 GCF_000621145.1 Desulfobulbus elongatus DSM 2908 | reverse complement strand
GTGGCCGGCTTCCACCGGAACAGGTGGCCGGCTTCCACCGGAATGCCCGGCCGGCTTCGACTGGAATGCGTGGCCGACTTCACCGGATTAGGCAACCAGACAACATCTCTCATGCCATGTCACTTCGCCACTCATTCCGCAGTCGGGTACGCATTTGCCGGATGAACCATTTGTCTTGTGGTTCTTGACGACCGGCGGCCCTCATCCAGATCGCTTCACTTGGGCGAATGAGTGGAAGGGGAGCGAACACCGCCCTCCGTTGTTGTTTTGAATCATTGGTAAAATTGCGGGTATTATATTGGGAATAGGTAGATGTACCGATAAGAAATATGAAATTTCAACCTGTTGCATCAGTGGGACAGAGGTGGTAAGTAGATTTTAGAATAAACGCATTTGTTTCCACAGGGTTTTCCTGACAACGGACTGTCTTCAGCCATGACATACCTCGACTTGATTTTGAATCTGGCTCTGTTGGTTGCCTTCAGTATTGTTTCAGGCTTCATCGAACAGTATTGGGCGCGACACACTCGAATCGGCAAGATAGCCCAAGGTATGCTTTTTGGCGGTGTGGCTGCGCTCGGCATGTTGCGCCCTTTCCAACTGGAACCCGGCTTTTTTTTCGATGGCCGGTCGGTGATATTAAGTATTTGCGCTCTCTTTTACGGCCCTTTGACCGCCACGATCAGCTGCGTGGTGACCCTTGCCTGCCGGCTGATGATAGGCGGTTCTGGAATGGTCGCGGTCATGCTGATCATCCTCTCTTCAACAGCCGTTGGTTTGGCGGCCCATTATCTCTTTCGTGCCAGTGGACGGCCCCTGGCTGTTCGCCATCTTTTTGTGTTTGGAATAGTTGTCCATCTTGTTGTGTTGATCATGGCTTTCGCCTTGTCGTTTGAAAAGGCGCTGATCGTCACGCAACGCATTCGCTTCCCCGTACTCATCTTCTACCCCTTGGCGACCATCCTGGTCGGCAAGATCCTGCTTGACCAAGAATCCAAACAGCATTTCATCGATAGCCTGCAGCAGGCCAGAGAGCAGTTGGACACCACATTGCGTTCCATCCAACATGCCGTAATCTCTGTCGATACCATGGGCAGGATACTGTATATGAACCCTGTCGCCGAGGCGCTCACCGGATGGAACAGCGCCGACGCTCACCACAAAATGCTTGCCGAGGTGGTGCGCGTCGTTGACCAAAAGAATCACGAGCAGTTCATCGATCCGGTCGTACGTATCTTGGAGACTGGAGAGCCTGTTCAAATAACCAACGACACCCTTCTCCTCGAACGCAATGGCACCAAGCACAACATTTCCAAGAACGCTGCTCCCATGCATGATGCCAAAGGCAAACTGACGGGAGCTGTTCTGGTTTTTCGGGATGTCACCGCTGAATATGAAACCCGTGAGCAGTTGCATAACAGCCCGTTGAAAAACCCCGTAACCCTGTAAAACCTATTGCCCCAATCCCCATGTGCGGTAAATTGATTTTATCATTTCACAACAAGGA
>NZ_JHZB01000085.1 GCF_000621145.1 Desulfobulbus elongatus DSM 2908 | reverse complement strand
CAACCGGACCGCAACCACCGGCCCGTCAGGCGCCTCCACCTACGAATACGCCGAAGGCACCAGCCGGCTGACCCGGATTGACGGCGCCGGGGCGATATCCTTCGCCCATAACGCCAACGGCAACATCACTTCCAAGGGGTATCAGGTTTTCGTCTACAATGCCGACGACCGCCTGAGCCAGGTCCGGCTGGGCAACAACCAGCAAATCGCCGCCTATGTCTACGACCTGCAGGGGAAACGGATCAGAAAGCATGCCGGCCAGACCCGATCCTTCCATTACGACCAAGACGGCCACCTGATCGCCGAGACCGATGACAACGGCAACCTGGTGCGGGGCTATGTCCGGCTCGACGGCCTGCCCCTGGCCATGGTTACCGCCGACGGCTCCATCTACTCTTACCACACCGACCACCTGGGCACGCCCCTGCGCCTGACCGACTCAACCGGCGCCGTGGTCTGGGCCGCCGATTACCAGCCCTTTGGTAGGGCCACCCTCCTGGTCAACACCGTGGAGAACAACCTCCGCTTCCCCGGCCAGTACTTTGACACTGAAACCGGCTTGCATTACAACCTGAACCGGTACTATGATCCCGACACCGGCCGGTATCTCACCCCCGATCCCATCGGGTTGGAGGGTGGCGTCAATGTCTATGCCTATGTCAACAATGATCCGGTGAACTGGGTTGATCCGTGGGGATTATTTAACCCTACCAAAGGTCTAAGCGCTATTGGCAATGCTGCTATTGCTGGTTTTTCAGCGGGATCAGGAACTGTCAAAATCCTTATTGCAGCAGGTGCATCTCCTGCTGCTTTAACAGGAGTCGGTGCGTTGCCACCAACTGCATTGGCAGGGTGGGCTGCTTGGAATTTCAAATCTTCCAAGGCGGCATGGGATAGAGCAGTTAAACAAACGAGAGAATCTTTGTGTGAAGATTGGGGCCAGAGTTCATTAAAAAATTTTTATGGCATGTTGCCACATGGAACAGAGTACGATGACTCAAATGACAAATATACAGGACCTCTTGATTATATAACTAATCAAGGATGGTATAATTTTTTAAAAGATTCTGGGATATTCTAATTATGATAGAAGTGTTAGGCATATTAACAGGTATTCTTATAGCCTTAACAATTATATTATATGCGTTTTGGCTATTATTTTATCGGCTCAAGCACGGTCATTCTAAATCTAAGAGTTTTTTTGAATGGGTAAGGAATATTTTTGAGGCAATTATGGGACTATAATCTGTACAATGCTACCGTTCGTTTGTCTATGACACTGCTGACCAGATTGCCACTTGTAGGCAAACAGGAATAACTGGGGTCGGAGTAAAAATGCTACCGGCGATTTGAACGGCGACGGGCGGGTCAACATCGCCGATTATGCTCTTTTCAGAAGCGAGTACGGCCGGAGCGACTGCTCTTCTGCGGCCGTGTACTTTTACCACACCGACCACCTGGGCACGCCCCGGAAAATGACCGACTCAACCGGCGCCGTGGTCTGGGCCGCGGATTACCAGCCTTTCGGCAGGGCCGACCTCCTGGTGAACACCGTGGAGAACAATCTCCGCTTCCCTGGCCAGTATTTCGATGCCGAAACCGGCTT
>NZ_JHZB01000084.1 GCF_000621145.1 Desulfobulbus elongatus DSM 2908 | reverse complement strand
ACATGGCTGAGCTCCTTTGTGTTGTCGGGTTTCGTCACCAGACAACATCGCTCATGTCATGTCACTTTTCCACAACTCCTGCCAACTCCAGGTACACGTTTGCCGGATGAACCATATTTCCCCTCACATCCTTTATACCACTGTATAAACGCATCTTCCGGCAAGGGGCGGGAAATCAAAAAACCTTGCGCCATGTCACAGCCAATGTTGCCAAGCAGCTCGTAGATCTCTTTCGTTTCCACGCCTTCGGCGACAACTTTCATCCCTAGGCTATGCGCCATGCTCACAGCTGCTTCCACAATGGATATGGCTTGTCTTTCGTTGTGCAATCTACGGATAAATGACTGATCCACCTTAATGATTGAAACAGGAAGCCGATGCAGGTATTGAAGCGAGGAGTATCCCGTACCGAAATCATCTATGGCTATAAGAATATTTAATTGATTCAGTTTGTTGAGTTCCGAAATAGCGTGATCGGCATCCATCATGAGAGCACTTTCCGTCACTTCAATTTCCAATTCGTTGCCACTTACATTATATTGATCAAGAAAACGCGCCACCAAATCTGCAAAACCGGGTTGTGAAAGATTTCTCGTAGAAATATTTACAGCCACAGGCAGCGACATATTCTGCCGGCGCATCTTATTGATCACCGTCATTGCCCGTCGTAAAATAAATTCTGTAATAGACTGAATCAATGTACTTTCTTCTGCTCGTGTTATAAATGCACCAGGAGGGATATTTCCTCGCTGGGGGTGATTCCACCGTAACAATGCTTCAGCACCATGAACAGTGTTTGTAGATATATTTATTTTTGGTTGATAATAGAGAGAAAGTTGATTTTGTCGGACAGCTTCTTCCAGCTCGCCTAAAAGTTCCAGGTTCTTTTCAGCAATAATTACAAGATCAGGTTGATACACGGCGCTGTCTTTCCCTTTCTGTCGAGCTGTGGCTAAGGCTACTTCTGCTTGTTTTAGATAGTCTTCGGGCGAATGAGCCCTTTCACACATTTGTACAGTTCCCATTCTTGTATCAATATGAAGCGTTACACCTCTATAGGAAATAGCCTGCCGAGAAGTATCGAATGAAGTTTTCTGGAACTGTTTGTCATAAAATTTATTATAATTTATCAACAATGCTATCAGGGTTGTTTCAGTTTGATATATGTTTTTACAAATATTTGTAGATTGTATGCGATCAACTAGCTGTCTTATGGCCTCGTCTATTACTTCAGGCCCAAATGTACTTTTTAATTCAGAGGAATTTTCAAGGGATATAATTGATAAACCTTGTAATTCTGATCCATTATTATCGATTATTACCTCTGATATTTTTTTTAATAAAGCTCTCCTGTTTGGAAGCTCAGTAAACGCATCATGTAAAGTAATCCATCTTAATTGATAGATATATTGCTTCGCAATTGTGCTCGCTATCCCACTAAAGGTACCCGCAAGGATAAAGAAACCTGTACGATATATCCAGTTGACAGCTGATTGCTGTTCTCCTGTTATTATATCAACTGGCATCAATGGGCCTAATGCAAAACCACCGATAAGCGCAATTAACGCCCCACCTTTGATCCCATAAATTGACCCTGACAGAAGAATAGGAATATACATTGAATGCAAATAAACGTACTTGCTTCCACCAGTTACGTAGACAAGAAAGTAAATCAATCCAACGAAAATAATCAAACCGAAAACTACGATTGTATTAGTCGATCGGTGCTGCTCATATGTCCAATCCATGTATCGTTCCAACCAAACCAACCAAAAGAATGTTGGTATTTTTTCCATTGGTTTCTTCCTTTACTGATAGAGAATTCAATAATGAAAATTTTGATAATTTCCCTTAGGTAAACCCCCGGTTTTGCCGGGGGACTCACAAAGTTTGACGGATCCTGCAAAATAAAGAAGCCTCCGATCTCGTGGACCGC
>NZ_JHZB01000083.1 GCF_000621145.1 Desulfobulbus elongatus DSM 2908 | reverse complement strand
AGAAGACAGATCTCTCGTACATTGCACTCAACACATTGGCAGCCGCCATGATTGTCCTGAACAAGGTCATAGTTATTTATAGATAATCACTAAGTAATCAGCAAACAGAAATTGACCTACCGCCTGTTCAATTTTCTATTTGTACCGCATTCAATTGCTGACCAAGAACACCGGCTTTTCGTTTCTCCTTGAGTCGATAACTGTCGCCCCTGATCTGGATGACATGGGCATGATGTAACAGCCTGTCGAGCATAGCCGAAGTCAGGGCGGTATTGCCGCCGAAGGCTTGCTCCCATTCACCAAAGCTCAAGTTAGAGGTCAGAATCACCGAGCCGGATTCATACCGTTTGGCAATCACTTGGAAAAAGAGATTGGCCTGAGTGTCGCTGAACGGCAGATAACCGATCTCGTCAATGATCAACAGACTCAGGCCAAGCACGCTTCTCCGCAGAACCTCTTTGTAGCGGCCCTGACGCTGCGCGCTCTCCAGGTGCAGCATAAGATCGGCCGCCGAGATGAATCGGACTTTTGCACCGCTTTGCGTCACACGGTAGCCCAAAGCGATTGCCAGATGCGTTTTGCCGGTGCCGCTCGGCCCCAGAAGAATCACATTCTCCTTCCGTTCCAGGAAAGCCAGGCCGGACAGATCCAACAACCGCTGCCGTGGGGCGCCGGTGGCAAAATCGAAATCAAAATCCTCAAGCGTCTTGATGGCAGGGAATCCGGCCAGCTTGGCCAGCGTGTGACGTGATCGCCCCTGTCGCATAGCGTGTTCCGCCTTGAGGATTTCTTCCAGGTAATCGATATAGCTGGTCTCATTGGTTGCCGCCGTCTCGGCCAGGTCAGCGTAGCATCCCTGGATGGCTTGCACTTTCAGTTGTTCGCACAGTGTCTGGATGCGTTCATGTTGGCTCAGCATGGTGCTTCCTCCAGAAACAGGGCTTCATACACTTGGGGAGACCGCTGCAACTGTTCAACAGGCCATGAGGGTGACGAATCTACTACTACCGCGTTGTTGACCACCGCCAATCGTGTCGGCAGAGGCTGCAGCAAGCTGCGTTCGATGATCAGTTGCTCATCGGGCCGCTTGCCGGTCTCACCGTGCACCCGGCAGTTGGCCACCTCGGCCAGCCATTTCAGCACTTCCGTATTCGCCGTTGCCGCGTTAACCTGCAGCCCCGCCTGCGACAGCCGCGATTGCAAGGGAATGAAAAAACTGTACCGCAAATACCGGTTGAACCGCTCAACCTTCCCCTTGGTCTTTGCCCGGTATGGTTGGGGCACAATCGGGGCACGAAGCCGAAGTGGCGGGCTATGTCCCACAATCCTTGATGGAACCGGTGTTGTCCCTCGCCGTAAGCGTTCCGCTCCACCACCACTGTCTTCATGTTGTCGTAGAGCACCTCGTGGGGAATCCCACCGAAAAAGGCGAACGCCGCTTCATGGCACTCCCGCAGTACCTCGAATCGCTCACTGGTGACAAACTGCACAAATGTCGCCCTACTGTAGCCCAAGGTCGCCACAAAGGCTGACAACGGGTCCCGACCTCGACGAAACACACACCAATCCACCTGCATCTGCCGACCAGGTTCCGTCTCGAAACGAACCACTGGCTCTGGAGGTTTGATCGGGATCAGCCGGCTGATATGCAATCGCAACAACCGCTCACTGCCCTTATACCCCATCGCCTGAAGCTCTCGACACAGAACCGGCGCTGGCAGTCGATGCGGCAAAGCTGACGCAATCCGTTGCTCCAGGTACCCATGGAACGGGTCGAGCTTGCTGCCCCGTTTCTTTCCTATGGCCTTATTGACCGGTTCATTCATGGCGGATCGCATATATTTACGAACCGTATTCCGAGAAATCCCCATCATCCGGGATATCTCACGTATCCCTTTCCCTTGCCTGCTCAGTATCCTGATTTCCATACACTCTTCCTGTGTCTTCATGCCGACCTCCTGGGTCGGCAGTTTACTGGAAAAGTGGGTCAGTTTTTAGTTGCCGATGTGGGTCATTTCCATTTTGCCGCTAACAGCACTCAGAGCTGATGATGGCAAACTGAGAAAAAACAACCAAAAGTCGGAATGCTACAGGGAACCCCTGTCCTGGTTCCTCGAAGATGCGGATTT
>NZ_JHZB01000082.1 GCF_000621145.1 Desulfobulbus elongatus DSM 2908 | reverse complement strand
TGATGCCTGCCATTTCTCCCCCCGTTGCTTGGTTTCAACGGATATTAGCCGGAGGTGGGAAAATTGCGAGCAATTTATTTCTGGATAAGCACTTATTATATACTCAGGCTCTTCCTCCCTTCAGCCATCTTTCCTGTGCACCGTGCAACTACGCATAATTGCTCTGGCAGCCGCGAAAAACGATTTGTCCGGTGTTCACCCTAAAAAGGACGCGGCCCAAAGGTTCATGCTGCCGATAAAAATCCGCATACATTGTGCCGTTTGATTACAGCTTGTGATACCGTTCAAGCCAATGGGCGTAAGGAGCGGGCAACACCCATGACGGTTTGTCGATGCCCAGGCTTATGGCGGCATGATAGGGCCAGTGAGGATTTTCCAGATGCGCCCGTCCGATCATGACCAAGTCGAGTTGGTTGTTTTTAATTGCGTTTTCCGCCAGATCAGGACGACCAAAACCCCAGGCCGAGGCTACCGGTAAACCGGTTTCCCTGCGTACTCTCTCCGCTATTGGAGCAAGAAAGGCAGGCCCCCAAGGAATATTCGCAGCTGGTGTTGTGAAACCCATGCTGACATTCAGGAGATCCAGCCCGCCTTCGCGGAATTGCTTGCTCAGGGCAATGGCTTCGGCCAGGGTTTCCTCGTCGCGGCCATCATATTCAATGACACCAAAGCGGATGGTGAACGGCAGGCGTTCCGGCCATACCTTGCGCACGGCTGCCATGGTCTCGAGGAGAAAGCGGCTCCGGCCTTGCGCATCGCCACCATAGGCATCCGTTCGTTTGTTGGCGTGCACACTGAAAAAACTCTGGGCAAGATAGCCATGAGCAAAATGAAGCTCAAGCCACTCGTAACCGGCTTCCAGGGCTCGTTTGGCAGCGGTAACGAAATCCTCCTGAACTCTCTGAATATCGGCAAGAGTCATCTCTCTCGGCACCTTGGGCAGATTCGCGCCAAAGGCGACTGCCGATGGCGAAATTGTCGTCCACCCGCGGGGATCAGATTCCACCAGGTGATCATCACCTTCCCAGGGGCGATTGGCGCTGCCTTTACGGCCTGCATGACCAATCTGTATGCCAGGGACAGCTCCGGCCTGTTTGATGGCGCGAGCGATGCTGGCGTGAGCCTGCGCCTGCTGCTCATTCCAGAGGCCAAGGCAGGCGGGGGTAATGCGGCCTTCCGGGGCAACCGCCGTGGCCTCGACAATGACGAGTCCGGCGCCGCCCCTTGCGATCTGGGTGTAATGAGCCAGGTGCCATTCGTTGGGAATGCCGTCCGTTGCCGAATACTGGCACATCGGCGGGACTGCGATCCGGTTGCGCAACGTCAGGTCTTTTAACGAAAACGGTGAAAATAAACGGGACATCGTATCATCCTCTCAAAAATAGATAATAATAAAACGCCAGCCGGACACTATTCTCAGCCATTCGGCTGGCTTACTCTTTGTCTTCATTGCAACAGCCTGATGACCGCTTCTGCCGTGGCCTTGCTGGAGGCCGGGTTCTGGCCGGTGACCAGCTTGCCGTCTACCTGCACATGGCTGGCCCAAGGTTCGCCCACGATAAACCTGCCGCCCTCTTCGCGAAGCTTTGATTCAAGCAGAAAAGGCACATCAGCAACTTTTCCCGCCGCAGACTCTTCGGCATCTGTAAATGAAGTGATGGTCATCCCGGCAACCAGGGAGGTTCCGTCCGCCCTTTTGGCTCCCACGAGGCCAGCAGGGCCGTGGCACACCGCAGCAATCACCTTGCCTTCCCGTTCAAATTCGGTAAGCAGATGCTTGATCTGCTGGTTGTCTGCGAGATCAAACATGGCGCCGTGGCCACCAGGGAAAAAGATGGCATCAAAATCCTTGACCGACACGGTATCAATCGGCCTGGTGTCAGCAAGCAGGGTTATGGCGTTCTTCCACTCTTCCGGGCTTTCTCCCCGTACGCTGCCCGGATCGATAGGCGCCCGCCCCCCCTTGAGGCTGGCCACGGTCACGGCATAGCCAGCCCGGGAAAAAAGCAGGTATGGCACGGTGTATTCCTCCAGCCAGATGCCTGTTGGTTTTCGGCTCTTCGTCGTTTCAAGTGGATTTGACCAGATTTTGTATCGGGGCGGCCAGCAGATAAATCATGCAGATGAACGTGTCATC
>NZ_JHZB01000081.1 GCF_000621145.1 Desulfobulbus elongatus DSM 2908 | reverse complement strand
TGTCTTGATCGGCTTGGCGTGCCGTACCGAGTGCATGCTCCCGGAAACATGGCTTTTTCAACGGGCTGTTAACGCATAACTATCGGATACTCCCCTCTGAATGCATGCCGCCTGTTTGCCCTACCTCTCCCTCCTGACAAACCGGGCTCGCTGGATGCAGGAGGATCCGCCCCTTTTGCAACCATTTTCTCGTCCATCAAAAGGGGCAGGCGATCTCTCCCTCTTACGCCTTCCTGCCTGTCCGCTGACGCAGGCCAACCAGCCCGATCAGGCCGCTGCCCAGCAGCCAGGCTGCGGCGGGAACGGGTACCGGAGCGGCGACTGTTTCCAGGTTGTCCATCGCGAAATAGGCAGGGGTGTTCATGCCCCATTGCCCGGTATCGGAAGAAGTGAGCTGGAATTCCAGTCCATAGACTTCGCCCAGCCCGGTCAGATCGACCCAGGTCCAGTGGTCGATGATGTAATCCTCTGAACTGTCGGCGAATCGGTAGTCGGCCAGGTAAAAATCAACCGCATCTCCGGTTCTGGAGTAATCCGCGTCCAGGGCGTAAACAGTCAGCTTGAACCAGTCTTCATCCATCCCATTCGCGCCGCCGAAGGCCTTGGCGAAGGAATCCCCCTTCAGCATGGACAAGTAGGCATAAGTAGTGTTGGTAACATAGAAACCGGCCACGGTTTGGGCATAATCGCCGGTGGTCATGCCGTTGTAGGTCTGAGCCGGTTGCCCCATCATGGTAAAGGTGTAGGCGACCGCATAGTTGGCCGAACCGTTCACCCCGCCGCCGGTGATGGCGCTGAATTGATTGGTATACCCGGCAGTGGTCGTATCGGTCATGTTGGAGTAGGCAAACCCTTCCCAGAGATTCCACTCAACATACTGATAATTAGCGAAATAATTGTCACCGCTGGTAAAACCGCTCGAGGTGCCCAGTTCGCTGCCACTGTCATCGCCACTCCAGTATGAATTGGCCGATAACTCCAGATCCTCGAAGGTGGCGACGGCTGCCTGGCCGATAGAGGCCATGGTTGTCACCAGAAACAATGCAACTAAAGTGCAGAATCGTTTCGTCCGCATTTTTCCCTCCTTGAAGATGAAAAAATTTCCCTCTCCCGCTGCCGGCAAGAAAGGGAAACAAAAAAATACCTCTGCAAACCCGTGTCTTCAGGACTGGCGCCGACGCAGGCCAACCAGTCCGACCAGACCGCTGCCCAACAGCCAGGCGGCGGCAGGGACAGGCACGGGCGAGGCAGCGTTGATCACACCAAGCGCTTCGAAATCCAGACCACCCGATCCCCAGGTGACCCAGGCGTCGTAGATGGGGTTGCCGTTGGCATCGGTCCAGGTACCGTTGCCGGGGATATCGACGATGCGGACAAAGTTGATCTCGTTCAGATCGACCAGGCCAGCCAAGACAAATTCATTATCGATTAAATCGTCGAGATTAAAGGGAGTTCCCCAACTGGCGCTGTAGGCGTTGGCATGCTTGCCTACCAGGTTGTAAATGTTGCTCACGTCCTGGGTAAGGTAAGCGGTGCTGTCCAGGGTACCGTTACCGTCGAGATCGATCTTGCTGTCAGCCATGCCAGTTGTATTGGCATTGGGGTAGTTCAGATAGTTGCTGGGAAAACGGGCGAAATTGATCCCGTCCGTGGAGACTTCCACAAAGCCCAGCTCGGCGAACATCTGGCCGGAAACGCTGCCGGCGCCGGTGCTGTAGTTGGAGACAAAGCCGTTTTCAAAGGCGGCGAAATCCGCCCCCGGACCATTGGTGATAGCCACATCAAACCCCAAGGTCAACGTACCCGGGACGTACCCTGCTGTACCGGCCTGGTAGTTGGCAATCTCAGTCATATGCATGTCACCCAAGGAAACGATGTCCATGTTGTTACCTGTCACCGGCCCCAAGGCCAGCGCCGGATTGGCAAACTGTGACCCGATACCGTTCTGACCGTAGGTGCCGATAACATCAGACGGCACATAGCTCACCACGCTGGTGGCCCAACCAACAAAAATGGGGTTGACGTAGTTGCCGTTGGTTGCCGTGGCGGCCACTCCCTCGCCGGCCGGGCCGACAAACCCGGCGATACCGGCGTCGACAAAGCCTGCCTCAGCCGCACCTCCCTTACCCGGTGAATAGGGTCCAGCCCAGACAGATGTTGCCAAGCACGTCAGGACCGTCGCCATGCCCAATGTTTTCACTGCGTTCATTTCTCCTCCTTTTTTCTTGTGTTCACTTGATTGATGTCACTCCCTCGAACTCTTCCCACCCCAAGCCTCGATACTCCTGGCACAAAAAAAGCCGGGTTGCCCTGTTCTGTTTTCAGGCAACCCGGCTGTCTGCATGAGACCCGTGGCTTTCCGGCCCCGCCTCGCGGCGGG
>NZ_JHZB01000080.1 GCF_000621145.1 Desulfobulbus elongatus DSM 2908 | reverse complement strand
CCGACAGGGTGGCCGGCTTCCACCGGAACAGGTGGCCGGCTTCCACCGGAATGCCCGGCCGGCTTCGACTGGAATGCGTGGCCGACTTCACCGGAATAGGCAATCTTCCGTGGGAACAACGTGTTGCCTCTTTCCTGATCCATGCGGAAAGAAGCCAAAAAGCCCGGCAACTTCAGGAATCTTTCAAAAATTTTTTGGAAGAGATGCTGGATGACGAAGACGAACCCGAACAACGGAAAGGGAAAAAAACATCCGTCTGGCTTGTCGCCGTACCGGAAAAAAAGGAAAGATGACCCAATGGAGAGCAGCTATGATCCAGCCGGGCTTTTTTGATCTTCAGACCCGATTGCACAAAATCGACACGGACAGCAACCCGTTTGCCAAAATCAACGAGACGGTCAACTCGGAGATGTTGGTTTTTCAATGATTGTGTGACTTCTGCTTTGCTGGACTGGTATTGCGGTCTGAGGCGTTGGGGAATTCGACACCTGAAGTAGTAAGTGCCGAATCGATTCTGAGTGATGAAAACGGGAAAAGCGCAAGACATTGTGTATCACCCGTGTGTGACACATCTAATCTTGCGCTTCTTGTCGCTAATCATCTAATTGGTTTTATTAGATAATTTATGCTTACTGGTCGGGAAGAGAGGATTCGAACCTCCGACCCCAGCGTCCCGAACGCTGTGCTCTACCAGGCTGAGCCACTTCCCGACTATTTAATTTTCCTGCTTAGGCAATATAGGGCTATTTTGTGCGCCTAACGGGGGGGGGCAACCACTCCGATGCTGAACGATGCCCTGCCCTCACTTTACCCCATGCCGAATGCGGGTAGTGCTTTAGCATACTCTGAACATCGTGTCCAGCCCTTTTCTTTACTTGGTTCCCCCTTTCCCGCAAACAGAAACGAGGGCTTTCTCACTGGTCATTGTTGCCGTGGCACCGCTTCTGATCGGGAAAAAGATGACTAACAAAAAAGCTGGCCCAAGGCCAGCTTATTCCATTCCATACAACGAGTATTCGTCTCTCAGTTGACAGCGTCCGACAATTTACTGCCTGGCTTGAACTTGGCGATCTTCTTGGCAGGAATCTCGATCATCGCACCAGTCCGGGGATTTTTCGCCTTGCGCGCGGTCCGTTTGACAGTACTAAACGTTCCAAAACCAATCAGGATAACCTTGTCACCCTTGCCCAAAGCACTCGACACAGCCATCAGCATTCCATTCAATGCTTTTTCAGCCGCAGCTTTACTGATGTCGGCCGCTTCCGCCATCGACTCAACCAGTTCTTTCTTGTTCATTCTTCCCTCCCAGAGTTTTTGAGCAATTGCCACAACAGCCGGGCTTCTTCACACCCGACGCGGCATCTGTAGACGATTTCGAAACTAAAATAAAAAAAGAAATCTTTGTCAAAGGAAAAAAAAGGCCCATCCGGCCGTGTCGCCCCATTATGCGGGCTTTTTCATCGCGCAGGGGCTGGAATGTATCTTAATCTCTCCCGTGGAGGTGTAACAGCACTTTGTCCACTCCATGTTGCTGAAAAAAACGCAGCAACGCCATCCTGACACCGGGCTCGGCCAGGAATGCAAAATCCTCGGAGCGGATTTCCAGATGCACCTCATACTCTTGGCTGTCGCAAAGCCGAACCCGGCAGCCAACCAGACCAAACAGCTCCAGTCCTCTCTCCAGCACCGCCACCCGTTGAAGCCGATCGCTGGTAATGCTCATTCCAGTGGGAATTCGAGTGGCCAGGCAGGACGCTGAGGGACGGTTCCAAGTGGCCAGACCGAGCCACTGGCTCAACTGGCGAACATCGGCCTTGTCGAGGCCTGCTTCCACCATGGGTATGCGTACTCCCAATTCATGAATGGCACGCAGTCCGGCACGATGCCCCTTGAGGTCATCAGCATTGGTACCATCCACCAACCAGGAAAAACCATGCCGCTCCAGACGTTCGCGGAACAAGGAATAAATCCTGAGCTTGCAGAAATAGCAGCGATCTGCCGCATTGTCCACGAACTCTTTCCATTCGAGCGGTTGCAGTTCGATGATCTCCATAGCGATTTCAGATCCATAGCCGTTTATCTGCGGCCATTGGACCGCTTGGTCGATCTCGCTCTGGGCGAGCAGTTCGGAACGGGCGAACAATGCCAGCACATTGCCGGCCCCCAGGGTATCAAGGGCACATTTCAGCAGAAGCGAACTGTCGACACCACCGGAAAAGGCGATCGCCACCCGATCATAGCCCCGCAACACTGCTCTTAATTTCTCAAATTTTTTCTCAAATTTGGTTTCGGGTCGCACCTGCAGCCTCCGATTTTTCTAAGTGCTTATCCAGAAATAAATTGCTCGCAATTTTCCCACCTCCGGCTAATATCCGTTGAAACCAAGCAACGGGGGGAGAAATGGCA
>NZ_JHZB01000079.1 GCF_000621145.1 Desulfobulbus elongatus DSM 2908 | reverse complement strand
GTGGCCGGCTTCCACCGGAACAGGTGGCCGGCTTCCACCGGAATGCCCGGCCGGCTTCGACTGGAATGCGTGGCCGACTTCACCGGATTAGGCATGTTGACCAGCATCCCTGCCGTAGGCCGACAAACCGGAAGCAATCTGCTGGCCATTATCCACACTCACCATTTCAATTCGGCGGAACAACTTGCCGCCTATCTCGGTTTGGTTCCAGTTGAACGGCAATCCGGTTCGTCCGTTCTGGGAAGAGTCAGACTCTCTAAAGC
This sequence comes from Desulfobulbus elongatus DSM 2908, assembly GCF_000621145.1. Classification (GTDB taxonomy): domain Bacteria; phylum Desulfobacterota; class Desulfobulbia; order Desulfobulbales; family Desulfobulbaceae; genus Desulfobulbus; species Desulfobulbus elongatus. Next base: position 2,154 of record NZ_JHZB01000079.1, on the reverse strand, counting down.
CGGGCCGCCCCGGATCAGGGCGACTCTGTACATGGCCGCTATCGTCGCCATCAAGTACAATCCGCACATCAAGGCTCTCTACCATCGGCTCGTGGCCAGAGGCAAAGTCAAGAAAGCGGCCCTGGGCGCTGCGATGCGCAAGCTCGTTCATCTCTGTTTTGGCGTCCTCAAAAACCGTATGGTGTACCAGCCGGATTACGTGAAAACCGCTTGATCTCCAAGATGGTATCTACCGGTTTTCCTGGAAAATTTCGTATTATCAATTATTAATCGTGCGTTAGGCTGGCGAAGGAAGCCCAACGAACGGCTCTTGACCGCACGGCGTCGGACAAATTCGCTTGTGCTCGAATAGTGCCCGTGTCTTCTCCGCGCTGAGCGCGTCGAAATGACAGATTTCGCTATCTGGCCGAATGGCCACGTCACTCTGTTTTTTCCGGTTCCTTAAACCCATACGGGAGCGCCGATGCCGCGAATTTTCTCATCTCGTTCGCGTGACAGCCTCCTCATTCTCAAAAACAATTCTTGAAGTTCCATCCTCAATTACATATCGTTTTGATGAGTTTCAATAAGGAGGACGTATGGAGCGACTGAATCGTATTACTCGACATCCCGAAGTGATGGGCGGCAAGGCGTGCATCCGTGGCATGCGAGTCACCGTGGGGATGGTGGTCGGCCAAATCGGAGTCGGCCATAGCATTGAAGAAATCCTTGCCGACTACCCTTATCTTGAACGCGAGGACATCATGCAGGCGTTGCGATATGCCGCGTGGCGTGCCGAAGAACGGGAAGTGGTGCTGGCCAGCGCGTGAAGCTGTTGATAGACATGAATCTGTCTCCGCGCTGGGCTGGATTTCTGGCGAATGCGGGGATCGAAGCAGCGCATTGGTCAACGATTGGCGCAGCAAATGCCGTCGATGAGGAAATCATGACGTTTGCGCGCGATAACGGCTATGTGGTGCTGACGCATGATCTTGATTTCGGCGCCATCCTTGCCGCGACACATGGCCTCAAACCCAGCGTTGTGCAAATCAGGTCCGAAGATGTCAGTCCGGAGGTCATCGGCAAACTGGTCGTTGACGCCTTACGGCAAACGAAGATCGAGTTGAACAACGGCGCATTGTTGACTGTTGACACCAACCGTGCGCGCTTGCGAATCCTGCCCCTTCGCCAGTAACACGATGAGTCACAGACCCAGCCTTGGCCGGGTAGGCATGGCATTAAAACGCCATGCCTGAAAATGAGCATAAAACAGGCGGTCTTTCGCATGAAAGACCGCCTGTTTTATGCTCTACCAAGAGGCAGCCAAACAGGGCCAAGATAACCAGAACAAACCCGGCCATACTGTGGATGCCTTGGCGTGGTTGCCATAATCGTCCTCCCGGCTACAGCTATCGGATACATCATCCTGAATATCGCTTGAAACATGAAGATCCGCAAACTCACCCCTGAACACTATCCCAAGGCAGCGTCCTTGCTGGACCACGCCTTTGCCCCTAGCAGATACGAGGTTCAACTTTTCGACAAACTCCATGAGCATAATCGGACAATACACGAATGGGTCTGCCTGATTCGCGATAGCGTTGTTGCGTATATTGGATTCACGAACGCTTACAACGGAAAGAAGATCGTCGGGCTGCACCTTGGGCCTTTAGCGGTACAACCACAGATGCAACGGCAGGGAATAGGGTCTGAGTTATTGCGATTTGCCTTGAGACAGGAGGTTGTTCGGGGGAGTACAATCTTTGTACTTGGGGATGTGAGGTTCTATCAGAAGCTCAGGTTCGAGCCTTGTGCTGTTCCGAGGTGTCCTTTTGATAAGGGGAACAAGAATTTTTTGAGTATTAGGAATGAAGGTGATGAAGAGTATGTGGTCGGGTACGACCCTGAGTTTGCAAAAAATAGAAAAATTATAAAATTGCGAAATTAACAAATGATTCGTGTTTTCTATAAAAATAACTACATATTTTCATTATCAAAATCGCAAGTTTCTCGTGATTTTATCTTCTGTAGCATTAATAAGTGCTTATCCAGAAATAAATTGCTCGCAATTTTCCTGCCGCCAGCTAATATCCGTTGAAACCAAGCAACGGAGGGAGAAATGGCACGCATCAAAACCTGGGAAATTTCGGATGCATTCTGGGCGATCGTTGAACC
>NZ_JHZB01000078.1 GCF_000621145.1 Desulfobulbus elongatus DSM 2908 | reverse complement strand
TATGCCAACTTGGGGAGAAGTCACTCCCTGAAAAACGACTTAACAGAACCATGAAAGGGAAATCCGGCCATGGCTGTCACTGATTCAGGTTACACTTCCGGTATGGAGAATCGGCGAGACGCTTCTGCAGGCGCAACGTTTAGCCGGAAACCTGTTTGAAGGACCAACAACGATAAGATTTGTTGCCACCTATGAAGGTTTATCCGGGCGAGAACTCACAAGCATTGACCATAGACGCCATGTCTGGGGGAATCAAATAGCACGTCAGCATTCAATTACGCTGAATACACATGTGGACGCACAAGCAATAGATACAAACTTGCCGGAAATCGTGCATCCTCTGTTGTCTCCCCTATATGCATTATTCGACTTTTTTGAATTGCCTACTCAATTAGTTTCAGAGGAATTGTCGCGTATGCGTGGAGGCAATTTTTGATGGGGCGGGGAGTGCTTTTTATGATTTTCTATTTTTTTGGCAAACATAATTTATCGACCAAACAAAAATTCCCAGCCGACGCTCAAATGATGCGAGTCGATTAAAATTGAGCCTTTGGCCTACGAACCGATGGTGAACTCTATCCTGAGAATTGATCCTACTGCCTCTCCTAAAAAAGCCGAGCAGCTTGCAAAAGTGTGGAACGGGGTGGTTAACTTAATAATTGAGGAGATGTTTGCTCGCGCGAAACCTCAAATGAACGATTTACATGTTGATCTTCGTGAAGAGATAGCGCTTGAGCTGGCTAAGTTAATTTTCTTCATTTCAGAAAAAGTTGTGGCTGACCGCATGAACGGTCGGTTAATCGACGATATTGATCCTCAGGATGAACACCAACAATGCTTTAATAAAGAAGGGAAAGAATATATATCCAATACTGCACAAATTTATGCTGATAGAGTTTGGTTACGAATATACTCGGAGAGGTGGAAGCCAAAAACAGAAGCTGCACTAAGAAAGGAGAAACAACATAAGAAAACGTTTATTACCCCAAAGAAAGTTGAAGAAAACCATTTCATTCCAAAGTCATTTATAAAGCGATATTGGGCGGAAGGGCAGTTTGTTTACAGAAACATCAAGAGACCAGAAGGACTTGAAGCGCAAAAGAAAACGCCTCTTGGTAACTGGGGGTTTCGAAAAAATCTATATTCCGACAAATTAGAAGCATATTTGGGACTGCTAGAAGGTGATGCCGTAAGACCGATTCAAATGTTATTGAATGTAGAGCCGTTGAATCGCCCTCAGCGCGAGGCTTTGGTCGGTTTTATAGTAATCCAACGGATAAGAAACCCACATTTCATGGAGTCGCTAGAAAAATCGGTTGCTCCCGTCGTTGCCTCTGAAGTAGGTCCGGAAAAGGTCGAAGATAAGGAATATATGAGGGCCGTGTACGAGACATTGTATAGTCAGAATGACTTCTACGACAAATTGGCGAGACCTATAATGCATAGCCGTTGGGTGATAGCACGCTCAGAAACGCCAGATTTTGTACTGCCGGATGTTTGCAACCTATTTGGGGATTATGAAAACGGGCTATATGTTGTAATGCCCTTAACCCCAACAGATTGTTTAATAGTACTTCCATTTGAAATAGATAAGCCAAGAATTGTTCCACATCATGTTAAGGTTTCTGGTTCAATGCTCAGAGATTTATCGTACGTTTTACGCTGCGCAGCGAAAGAAGAGTTTCTGAGTGGTAGTGGCGCATCTTTTGCCGCTGTCGAGCAAGAGCCTAACCAAGTCATGAAGCAATTAATTTTGGAGTTCGCCAAAACCACATCTGATGGCTTGCGTTAGAAGTCAAGGTTTCTCCAGTTTATCTCAACCTGCACCCCTTACCATACTTCAAAATTTACCCCGCTTTCTGGATGACATCTTGTATTGATTTTTGCCCAATGCAATTTCTGTAAACTCAGGCTCATACCCGACGGTATATTCTTCACCAGTTTCGTTTCTGATGCTTAGAAAATTCCTGTTTCCCTTATCAAAAGGACATCTCGGTACTGGACAAGGCTCGAACCCAAACTTGAAATAGAACTTTACATCTCCAAACACAAAAATCGTATTCTCCCGCCCCCCCCCCTGCCTCAAGGCAAATCGCAGTAACTCAGACCCGATTCCCCGCCTTTGCATCTGTGGTTGCACCGCTATAGGCCCAAGGTGCAGGCCGACGATCTTTTTTCCGTTGTAGGCATTCGTAAACCCAATATACGCGACAACGCTATCGCGTATCAGGCCTACCCATTCGTGAACAGGCCGATTTTGCTCATGCAGTTTGTCAAAGAGCTGGACCTCGTATCTGCTCGGTGCAAAGGCATGATCCAATAAAGATGCGGCCTTGGAATAATATTCCGGGGTGAGTTTGCGAATTTTCATGGTTCAAGCGATATTCAGGATGATGTATCCGACCCCTATTGCCGGGAGGATGAGCAGGGAAAGTGCTCCCAGGCACCCGGCTTTTCCGGGTTTGTTCTGGTTGCCCTGATTGGGGAGCATCCGACAGTTATGCGCATCATTTGATCCTTTTGAGCGTAACAGCGCTATACTGCGGCTGTTTTCTGTTAACGGCCTGATGCATCTC
>NZ_JHZB01000077.1 GCF_000621145.1 Desulfobulbus elongatus DSM 2908 | reverse complement strand
AAATCCGGCCATGGCTGTCACTGATTCAGGTCCATTTCCAGAACGACACAAGTCTCGGGTGGATTTGAACAGGATTTTCTCATTTCTTTCACCAAGATCGGCACATCATTACAAAGATAACAGCAAATTTTCATTGGCTGCCCTCTTGTTCATAGATCACCGCAACCGATCATTTGCGGCAAAAAGGTCAACACCCGCGGTATCGGAGCATGCCCCGCACGAATTTCCGACATGATGACCGCCACCCGCCCCCAGTCCGTACCTGGCTAAAAAACAGAGATTCCCGGCCGAACGTGCATATACTGATTTTATTCCCCTTTCTTGAAAATAATCAGAGGACAGTTTTTACAAATATCAGCCCCCGGAAATCCATCACCAGGACGGGTAATGGCCGCACTACCGTAGGTTTCCTTGCGCTCCAGAAGGCGTTTTACCATGGGCTCAAGATGCTCACCGGGCAGAATGAAGTTGATCTCCCCACGTTCGGTTTTGCCGGCATTGTAGGACCCGGAGCAGGCGGGCAGCATGTTTGCAAGTTTTTCGTTGTAGACATACACGTTGCCGGCACAGGCTGAGGAATTGATCGTTATGTTCGCTCGCATCGGATAAATCCCGGTTGCCGACATCCAATCTACGGCAAGATGGTAAGCTTGCATGTTATCGCAGTAAAAATGGACGGTGTCGGCAACAAATTTCGCATCACCAAGCGGAGCGACCGCAACTCCGATAAGACCGGATTTAAGGCGTGGTTTGGTCTGCACGGCTTTTTGGGCCTGGGCTTCATCCCGAACATATTTGAGGTGGCTTTTTATCTCATTGTCATCAATTTCTTTCCAAGCGAAGCCGCACATGGCATTTGAACATCCCAAGCCTTTGGGTTCAGCATAGACGATTTGGCCTTTCATTCGGGCAGCTATTTCCCACTGGCAAAATGTCATTGGCTTGACAGGGGTATAATAGTCGTGCACCTTTTTGAATTCGGCAACTTCGCTCTGATCAAAAAAGAATTTGACCGCAATGGGAAAATGGTACAGTCGCAATTCCTCCATGAGGATATGCTGCATTTCCTTGTAACTCAGTGTCATTTTTCTCTCCCAATTTACATTTCTCAATCATTGAGAGCTGTTCCTCTTTCTCGAGCTTCCAAGATATTTTCTCAACCTTCAAGGGTGAGAGGGAATGTCAGTTACCCTGCGGACCAGCCCCTTAACATTGTCGATCACCTTACCTTGACGCTACAGGCCCCTCGACTCAATGGAGGTGGATGAAGTGCAGAGTAAGGGAATCAGCCCTCGATATATTTTATAAAAAATAACGAGTCAACAACAAAACTTCTTCCAGATATTGTTTGGAAAAAAACAGCCACTCCCGTTAGAGGTGGTCGCGGAAGCTTGGACAAGCCGTTAAGTGGAAAATCTGCTCCCCGTAACGCCCTGAGATGGGCAGAGCAAGGAGCAGAACATGGCAAAAGGAACGAGACGGAACCATTCAGCGGCCTTCAAGGCGAAGGTGGCCCTGGAAGCCATTGCCGGTGAGAAGCCCCTCGGTGAATTGGCACAGCAGTACGAGGTCCATCCGAACCAGATCACGACCTGGAAGCGGCAGCTCATCGAGAGTGCCGCTGGCGTTTTCGGCAAGTCGTCGTCCCGGGACCAGGGCGCGGAGGTGAAAGCGCTGCAGGCCAAGATCGGGCAACTGACGATGGAAAACGATTTTTTAGAAAGTGCGCTCACCAAAGCGGGAAGGCTGAGCGCAAAGCGTTGATTGACCGCACCCATGCATTGCCGCTGAAACGGCAGGCCGAACTGATCGGCGTCAACCGAAGCAGTCTGTATTATCGACCCAAACCCGTCCTCGAGGGTGATCTGGAGTTGATGGGGCGCCTGGATGAACTGCACCTGGACAAACCGTTCATGGGCACGCGCATGCTGCGCGACCAACTGGCGCGAATGGGCATCAAGGTCGGACGCCGACGCATCGGCACCCTGATGAAGCGGATGGGCATTACGGCCGTGTACCAGAAGCCCGGAACCAGCACGAAGCATCCGGGCCACAACGTACCTGCTGCGGGGCATGAACATCAACCAGAGCAACCAGGTGTGGGCGCTCGACACGACCTATATTCCCATGGCCAGGGGATTTGTCTACCTGACTGCGGTAGTGGACTGGGCCAGCCGGAAGGTGCTGGCCGCCAGGATCGCCATCACCCTGGAGGCCTGTCATGCGGTCGCTGTGCTGCAGGAAGCGTTTGCCCGGCCCGGCACCCCTGCGATCATCAACACCGACCAAGGGAGCCAGTTCACCGCTGATGAGTTCATCCGGGCTGTGCAGGGCCAAGGCTGTAGGCTCAGCATGGACGGTCGCGGGGCCTGGCGGGACAACATTTTTGTCGAACGGTTATGGCGGACCGTGAAGTATGAAGAGGTCTACCTGCACGCCTATGACTCGGTCAGGGAGGCACGGACCTCGATCATGCGCTACCTGGACTGGTACAACCGGTCCAGACCGCACTCCAGATTAAGTGATTATCCACAAATAATTTGCTCGCAATTTTCCCACCTCCAGCTAATATCCGTTGAAACCAAGCAACGG
>NZ_JHZB01000076.1 GCF_000621145.1 Desulfobulbus elongatus DSM 2908 | reverse complement strand
GATGCATCAGGCCGTTAACAGAAAACAGCCGCAGTATAGCGCTGTTACGCTCAAAAGGATCAAATGATGCGCATAACTGTCGGATGCTCCCGATGGAATCGGCGATCAGATTGCAGAGCCGTTCCTCCTCGTCCAGCGGGTTGTCGATGCCCACCGGTTCCCGCGTTTTGTCCGCCACGCCGATGATGATCCGGCCGCCGGCGGTATTGCCAAAGGCCACCAGCGTCTTGAGCAGATTGCGTGGGGAGGAGAGATCGCGCTTGAACTCCAGGGTCTTGCTCTCTTCGGCCTTGAGCAGTTCGGCGATGGTCATATCCCCAGCTCCTCAAAGTTCCTTTTGATGGTGGCGGCCAAGGTGTTGGCTTCGGCGTTGAGGTCTTCCAGTTCAACGTGGATTTCACGCAGGGTTTCCTCGAAATCGAAATCCTCGTCCTCCACCTCGGGAGCAACACCGACATAGCGACCGGGGGTGAGACTCCAGTCGTTGGCCTCGATCTCGGTCCGGTCCACCAGTTTGACCAGCCCTTCCACATCGCGGAGCTGGGCTTCAGGAAAGCGTTCGGTGAGCCAGTGGGCCTGCTTCCAGAAATAACGCACCTGTTTGAGCTGTTCCACGGCTAGGGCGCGGAACTCATCGGCCGTTTTGCGGGCGCGGGTGATATCGCGGTTTACCCAGTCATCATTCTCCTTGGCATTACATTCCTTTTCACAGGTCTCGATGACCCGGCCGATCAGCTTGAACAGCAGATCGCTCTGCTTGATCAGGTCGCGGCTCTTTTCCGCCAAAGAAGCAAGCCGGTCAACTGCCTTCTTTAACTCGCCGTTGCCGGTCTTCTGGGTCTTCCCGAGAGCTTCCTGAACGGCAGCATCCTTGGCAAAGAGGGCGACGTCATTTTCAAAGTCCGGCAGGGCCTTGTTCAATTCCAGCAGCGGTTCCATTTGGGGGCCGTCTTCAGACAGACTCTCCAGAAAGGGCTGCATCACGGCCAGCAAATCGACCAGGGCGGCGGTGTAGTCCGCTAGCGGTTCCTCGGCTTCACCCGCCGGGTTCTTCTTTTTCAAACACAGGGCAGCCTCGTCCAAGGTGCGGCGGCAGTAACCGGCCACCAGGTTCAGATACTTGTCGGTCTGCCCCCGGTAGAGCCAGACAACGGCCAGCAGGTTCTTCTCCTGCTCAGGGCTGAAATCGTAGATCTTGCGGGTCACCTTGCGGTAGACGTTGCGGGCGTCGAGCATCAGCACCTTGTCTTTATGCTCTTTGGGCTTGTCGCGGTTCAAAAACCAGAGTTCGCAGGGGACGGTGCGAGTGTAGAAGAAGTTGGAACGGATGGCGATCATCACATCGACATCGCCGGTCTCGATCAACTTCCGGCGGACATTGGCCTCGCCGCCCCCGGCGCTGGAGGCCTGGGACGACATCACGAAACCGGCCCGGCCTTGGTCGTTCAGGTAGCTGTAGAAATAACTGATCCAGACATAGTTGCCGTTGCTGACCTTGCCCTTCTTGTTGACGCCGGGGAGCCCAAAGGGCAGGCGCGGATCGCGCTTGACCTTGTCGGCATCGATCTCGTCCACGTTGAAAGGAGGATTGGCCATGACATAGTCGGCCTTGCCCACCAGTTCGTGCGGATCTTCGTAATAGGTGATGGCCTTGAGGATATCGCCTTCCAGGCCGTGCACGGCCAGGTTCATCTTGGCCAGGCGAATAGTGGTGGCGTTTTTCTCCAGCCCCCGGATGAGTAATTTTTCCGTCGGGCTGTCGCCATGCTCTTCGACAGTCCGGGCACTCTGCACGAACATACCGCCGGAACCGCAGGCCGGATCGAGGATGACTCCGTGAGCCGGGTCGATCACATGGGCAATCAGGGAGACAATGGAAATGGGAGTGAAGAACTCGCCGCCGTCGTGGGCCTTCTGGTCGGCGAACTGGGTCAGAAAGTATTCATAGATGCGGCCGAAGACATCGCCGGAAACCTTCTTCAACTCCTCCGGGTTGAGGGTCCGAAGCAACTGGCCGAGGACATCGTTGTCCAACTCCTGGTATTCGGACTTGGGCAGGACGCCGCGCAGGTTTTCGTAATCCTCCTCGATGGACTCCATCGCCTCGATCAGCGCCTTGGCTCGGTCGGCGCTGTCCGGCAGAGACACCAGAGAATCAAACTGTGCTTTAGGCCGCAGAAAGATGGCGCTCTGTTTGGAAAAGTCCTCCTTGGTCAAAGACCGGGTTTTTCCGCCCCGGCTGGGCAAGGTAGGCTCGATCTTCATTTTAGCCAGAAGATACCGGCTATAGGCATGACGCAGAAACACCAGCCCCATGACCGGCAGGAAGTATTCATTACTGGCATAGTTGGAATTGGCTCGCAGAGTATCCGCAGCGTTCCACAGCCGCTTTTCAATTGCCTCGATATGTTCAAGTTGAGCCAAAGTTACCCTCAATCACGACGAATGTTTAACGATAAGTACCGAGGCATCTCGGTTCGATGGTATCACGCTCCATCCGCAGCGGTGTAGATGGGTTGCTGCCAGGAGTCGGAGTATTTTTTCCGACGCTTTCACCGAAGTTTTTTGGGTACATCAACCCGGGCGTGCCATGTCGTAGAATCTCCTTCTTGATGTCAGCGGGGTTGATATCACCCAAAACAACTCCGAATTGAAGCCATCGATCGTGCTTTTTCCCAAACCATTCGGCCCGGCAAACATGTGCATGCGGGGAATCGCGGGGTTCATCGTTTC
>NZ_JHZB01000075.1 GCF_000621145.1 Desulfobulbus elongatus DSM 2908 | reverse complement strand
CGCCAGGCCTACGGCTTCAGAGACATGGAATACTTCAAGCTCAGGCTCTATAACCTCCACAACTCCAGGTACGCGTTTGCCGGATGAACCACAAAAAAAGCACCTGACCGGCAACGGTCAGGTGCTTTTTTGTGGGAGAGGGCTGTGAGGAGAGGTTCGCAATGGCCTGATTTTTTTTCGTCCCGCAACTATTCCCACAACAGACCATCTATCTATGTGAACTTCCCTGCGGTCAAAAGATATCGACGGAACTCATTGAATCGCCTTCCTCCGATCCATACATATGTGGCTCGCATAAGATGCCTTCGATAAAAATGAGACTAAAAAATTAAATTCTGACGTTGATAAAAAGACGACCGGTCTAATTGTTTCGGTCATGAAGAACACAGACAAAAAATCGGAAATCATCGAGATTGGCATGGAATTGATCGCTGTGAAGGGATACAACGCCACCGGAATTGACGCAGTGCTCAAGCAAGCTGGCGTACCGAAAGGATCATTCTATAATTATTTCCGCAGCAAAGAGGATTTCGGGCTGGCGATAATCGATCAATTCGCCAGTCAGTATGAAGCAAAGTTACGGTCGTTTTTTGATGATGCCACCGTGGCTCCGCTCGAACGCCTGCGCAATTATTTTGAACACAGCCTTGCGCACCTGAGTGAAAATCAATTCACCAAGGGATGTCTCATCGGCAACCTGGGGCAGGAGTTGGCCGACCAAAACGAGCGATTCCGTGAAAGGTTGGAAGTAATCTTTCAGAACTGGAAGAAGCGGTTTGCGGCTTGCTTTGCCGAGGCGCAAGAGCAAGGGACGCTCGCTTCGGATATCGACCCGGAAGTCATCGCCGATTTTGTGCTGGCCGGATGGGAGGGTGCCATTCTGCGTGCCAAAGTGATGAAGTCATCTGAAACGTTAAGGAACTTCATCGACACCTTATATGCAACCGTGCTGCGGGCATCCTGATGCGTGCTCCGCGTGTACGGACGCTTTCGACGGGCGTAGTAATTCTTCGGTAACTTTGCGATTTTTAGAGAACACCTGATGCAATCGCTGGGCGCTCGAACCTATCTTTTCCCAACGCCGATTCTCCTGGTCGGCACCTATGATGAAGACTACAAGCCCAACCTCATGACCGCCGCCTGGGGAGGCATCTGCTGTTCCGACCCGCCCTGCGTCAGTGTTTCCCTGCGCAAAGCCACGTACTCATACTCCGCGATAGTGGCGCGCAAAGCGTTCACCATCGGCATCCCCATGGAGTCTCAGGTGCGGGAGGCCGATTATCTTGGCTTGGTCAGTGGACGTAACGTGGACAAATTCGCGGTCTCCGGGCTGACCGTTGTCCGGAGCGCATTGGTGGATGCCCCGTATGCGAAGGAAATTCCTTTCGTGCTCGAGTGCGAGTTGGTGAACAGTGTCGAACTGGGACTACACACCCTTTTTGTGGGCAAAATTATCGATGCCAAGGCGGACGAATCAATCTTAACCGATGATGGGCGCCCTGATATCGCCAAGCTCAAGCCATTTTCGTTTGACCCCGTGCATCAGGGCTACCACGGCACAGGCGCATTTCTCGGCAAAGCCTTTTCTGTAGGGAAACAATAAATCAGCCCACCGCTGGTGATTGGTGGATTGAGGGGATTTTTTGCGAGTTTCTAAGACGACCGGTCTAATTGCCAAGGCGATGAGCGGTTAAAACCTGAGCACTGGAGGATTACGAGAGACCAATGGACACGAATAAGATGGTGTAATCGAAAATATTTCTGCAATTTTTCTCCATGGTAACAACCGGGAAAAGAAAACGACAAAAACGTTTAAGAAAACAAGAAGCTGGTAAAGAGCGGAGGCAGCCTCCAAAACTTCAAGCCACGTCACTCAACACCCGAATGGGGTACACGCAATGAACGCAATTATCTGGCCCGAACACTATCTGCCCGGCACCACAGACAACTATGTATCCAATGAGGTGGTCATCCCTGGTCTGCAGGCAGTCAATGTTTGGCCCCACCTCATCAACACCTCGGTATGGCCGGTCTACTACAGCAATGCTTCGGAAATTCGATTCCGTGACGCCACTGGCCCGGATCTGAACCTGGGATCTCGCTTCCGCTTTACCACCTTTGGCTTCCCCGTCGAGGCAGAGGTAACCGAATACGTTCCGCCGGAGAAGGACAAACCCGCCCGGATTGCCTGGCATGGTTGGGTCGAAGGCGATGCCGACGGCCGTCTCGATGTACATCATGCTTGGCTTATCGAAGACCTGCCGGGGAACAGAGTGCGCATCCTCACTCAGGAATCGCAGATTGGAGCACCGGCCAGGGAATTGGCCAGGACAAAACCCAACCCGATGCTCAATGCACATCAGGAATGGTTGGATGGCCTGGTTGCCTATTCCGCAAAGAAGACAGCAGGGAGATCCTGAAACCGTTGCCATGAAATGCTCTAAACAACGACAACAGCAGGTCTATTCCAGGCGGAGAACCGCCCCTTCCTTTTCAAGCCGATCCATCGTGGATTGATCTTTGGCTCTAACCACTTGTATTCAGGAGTTTCATCATGAACATGACAACGTTGACTATTCTCTTGTTTTTGTGCCTTTTCACTCTTGCAACACCACGCCCTGCCACCGCCAGAGGCAAGCATGTACTGATGGTAGTCACCGGTGCAGACCGGACGCGGCTGGGAAAACCAGGCTCCTCGTCATTTGGTGTGGATTTGCTGTATATAGGGATCAAAGCCACACCAAATGACGAGGGATACCATGAACGGCAACGATATCATTGCGT
>NZ_JHZB01000074.1 GCF_000621145.1 Desulfobulbus elongatus DSM 2908 | reverse complement strand
TTTATAGCATTTTCTGCTCCAACACGCTGTTTTTATATCATTTCATACCGATCTGAATTGGGCGCTTTTAACGCATAACTATCGGATACTCCCGTTTTGATGTGCTACAGGATCGTTACGAGGCTTTATTCCCCATCTTCATGGCCGGCGCCGCAGGCCACCAGGGGGGCGAAAGCTCCCCGCCGACGAGCGTAGCGACGTCGGAAGGCCACGAGCCGGCTTTCAGGAAAATGGTGCGGTGCCCAAAAAACTTCTTGACGTGGTTATATCCCAAGGATATAGATTTGCTATCCACTGGATATAAGCATCCTGGTCAACCAACACAGGGAGTGAACATGGGACGCCACAGAATGATTCTTTCTTTAAGCGATGATCTTCATTCTATTTTGATGGAGCTATCCAAAGAAACCGGGACACCTGCGGCAACATTTGTTGTCGAGCTCCTCGAATCTTCAAAACCTCACATCATGCAAATTTCCGAGGCAGTGAAACAGGCAAAGAATCAACAGAAGGCTCAAGCCCTTAAGACCTTGAGCAAAATGGCTACTGATGCCACTTCTCAGCTTGGCGACTTTCGGCAGATGCTAGATGACGAAGAAAACAAAGGAACAGAAGAGAAGTAGTAAAAGAAAAAGCCCCCTGACTGGCTGCTATCTTGGCGGATTCACCAGTTAGAGGGCTCAACCTCAATCCTTAATGGAGGCATTATGAATGTAGACAAGAAGGCACAGAAAGTCAAGCAGACCGCAGAAGTTGGGGGGAAAGCCGGTATAACATTCCCCCCAACACTAGCCAAAAATCTCGATAAATTGAAAATCTGCTTCTGGGTTGATTGGAAAAATTCGATCTTTTTGGATGAAATAGATGCAATAAAACAATCCCTTCAAGACACAACGGATTTGCAGGAACAGCCTTTCCAAAATCCAGGTGGATTTCTCTGGAACGTCCAGCGAACCGGAACACGGATTTTCAACTTTCGCCTTACCGCTGGCGACCTATTTCTTCTTATCAATAAACGAACCTGCGAAGGCAATGTTCCCAATATGATGCTTGAAATCGGGTCTGAATCCTGCTGGTCTCCCGGATTCGAGGATATCTTTTACAATTTTACCCGATGGATTGAAGTTCTCGATGGCAAGATCATCAAAAACCAGGTTTCCGAAGTTCACCTGGCTGTCGATTTAATCGGCACTCACATCGAATCTCTCAATATTCGAGACAAGCGATACTGGATCACAAAATCACACAAATTTGCATCGGTCGAATCACCCCGGCAGCTTGAAACCTTTTCGGTAGGTAAGGGTGATATGATGATGAGAATTTACGACAAGGTTCTGGAACTTCGCTATTCTGCCGCCAAACAGGCGACCTTTACGGATTCCTGGGGCGTCGAAAAATACGACGAACAGCCTGTCACCAGATTGGAATTCCAACTTCGCCGAGAGATTCTGAAAAATATCAAAAATGCTGAGACGAACAAGGGAATTGATTCCTACGAAGACCTTTGCGATTCGCTCAGTGCCATCTGGCGGTATTGCACCCATTCATGGGTTCGGCATTGCCTGGAACCCGTTGATAGTGGCAACAACCACCAATCAAGAGCGGAAAATTCCGACTTCTGGAATTTCATTTCTGTGATTCCATGGGAAGGAGACACAGACCGAGCCAAAGAGAAGCCACGTCCGAAGAAAGATTACATCGCCCTCAGAAAACAATTCCTTGGCCTGGGAATGACCTTGGCCGCTTTTCACAACATCAGCACGCAGGATATCGATCATATCATCAACATCGGCAAGCATATCATTGAAGAGGACATGCTTGCCCTCTTTGTGACGGATGAAGAGGAATTCTACCGCCGGATCGACAAGAAAAAACGCGAAGTCTACGAAACAGTATCGCCTGTTCATAGGCTTAAACCAGATCACCCTTCTTCCCATCTCTACCCAAGCCCATATCCTCCAACTGACTACCAGGGGGATTTGCATGCATGACGAGAAACCATTGAAGCCTGCTGACATAGCGGAACTCTTTTCACAAAGCCTTGCATGGGTCAGCAAGCATTACAGAGAATTGGGCGGGGCCAAGATTGGGGGAAGAATGTTCTTCCCCCCACGAGAGGTGATGTATGAGCGTCTATTTTGTCGAGAAGAAGGGGTGGCGGTACGACTTCATGCTGAAAGGCCAGAGATACACCAAGGCATGGTTTCAAACCAAGAGAGAAGCCAAGCAAGCGGAAGAGGAACAACGCAAATACTTGATGACGCCGACTCCAACAGACATGCCCTTTTTGGCCCTGGTAAACAAACGGCTTGATGAGGTCAAACAACGGCTATCTGTTGAACACTACATGGATACTGTGTACCATGCCAGGCGATGGGTTAGCCGTTGGAAGGATCTGACCTGTTCGCAGGTAACCAGAGAAATGATAACCGATTTGCGAAATGAACGAAGCAAGGTATCAAACGAAACGGCCAACAAGGAGCTTCGCCACTTAAAGGCGTTGTTTAACTGGGGGGTTAAAAATGAAATCCTAACCAGTAATCCCGCTGCCAATGTCGCAATGATGCGGATAGAAAAAAAGAGCAAGCGGATCCCAACACAGGAGGAGATCAACAAGGTTTTCGAGGTGGCTACAGCTGAGCAACAGGACTATTTATGGTGCCTCAGAGAGACCCTGGGCAGGTCACGGGAAATAAACGGATTGACATGGAATGATGTCGATTTTAACAGCCCGTTGAAAAACCCCGTAACCCTGTAAAACCTATTGCCCCAATCCCCATGTGCGGTAAATTGATTTTATCATTTCACAACAAGGA
>NZ_JHZB01000073.1 GCF_000621145.1 Desulfobulbus elongatus DSM 2908 | reverse complement strand
GGGCATGTTTTGACCGGTGCCGGTTTGTCTTGATCGGCTTGGCGTGCCGTACCGAGTGCATGCTCCCGGAAACATGGCTTTTTCAACGGGCTGTTGAGGCTTTTCGACATAATCCCCTCTTTATCCCCGAAAAAGGATCTCATTGACCGGCAATGGCTTCCCTTTCTCGCCGGTTGAAATAGATTGACTCCTTGTAAGTAGCGTTTTCATTTATAATGCACAGTAGTTATGTATTAAGAATCTATCATTTTTCCCGAAGACGGGTCGACAAGAAACGATCCAGTTGATTGGCAAATAATTGTCGGTCACTTTGGCTCAATGAGGCTGGGCCGCCTGTTTCAACACCGGCTGCCCGTAAACCGTCCATAAAGTCGCGCATGCTGAGACGGGCCTGAATATTGTCCGTGGTGTATAATTCGCCGCGAGGATTCAATGCAAACCCACCCTTGGCGGTCACCTCGGCTGCAAGCGGTATATCGGCGGTCACAACCAAATCTCCAACAGCCAACCTTCTCACAATTTCATTATCCGCCACATCAAAACCCGAGGCAACCCTCAGTGAGCGGATATTCTTCAGCCGTGGGGCACTGAGCTGTCGATTGGCCACCAAGGTCACCACAACACCGGTTCGCTCGGCTGCACGATAGAGAATCTCTTTAATGGCCTTGGGGCAGGCGTCAGCATCAACCCATATCTGCATGTCTTCCTTTAGTTGAACAAGGTTGTTTATTCTCAGCGCTTCCGAGTACGATTCATCCAAAATGCACGGAGCGGCAGGTTCGTTTGTCGGCACCAACAGAAGCGAATCTCAGGTGTTGCGAAGAGAAAGTGCAATACGTCTTCTCTGGGTATCCACTTCAAGAACGCGCACTTGCACCTGTTGCCGAACCTTGACCACCTCAGATGGATCTTTTATATAACGATCGGCCAATTGGCTGATGTGAACAAGGCCGTCCTGATGCACGCCGATATCGACAAAGGCCCCGAATTTAGTCACATTGGTCACAATGCCCGGAAGCGACATTCCCTCCCGCAAATCTTCCAACTTGGCAACGCCCTGGGCAAAGGCAAAACCTGCAAATGATTGCCGGGGATCGCGACCCGGTTTGGCGAGTTCGGCCATGATATCCTGTAAGGTCGGCAATCCAACCTCATCACATGCATATCGCTCAGGTTGAATCATTTGCTGGAGGTTTTCCTGTTGCATAAGCGCTGCTACCGTGCAGCCGCAAGCCTTTGCCATCTGTTCGACGATACCATATCGTTCCGGATGCACACCTGAACGATCCAAGGGGTTTTTCCCATCATGAATACGTAAAAAACCGGCGCATTGTTCAAACGCTTTTTTCCCAAGACGGGGAACCTCCAACAGTTGTCGTTTGGTGGTAAATGCACCTTTTTCACTGCGGTAGGCAAGGATGTTGGACGCCAGCGTTTCCCCCAATCCCGAGACATAGGCAAGCAGTTCCTTGCTGGCACTGTTCACCTCGACACCGACCTTGTTCACGCAGCTGCTCACCACGTCGTCCAGGCATTGTTTCAATGCTTTTTGATTGACGTCATGCTGATATTGCCCGACGCCTATGGCCTTGGGGTCGAGCTTGACCAGTTCGGACAGCGGATCCTGCAATCGTCGGCCGATGGAGACAGCGCCTCGGACCGTGATATCATGATCTGGGAATTCTGCACGTGCGACCTCCGAGGCGGAATAAATGGAGGCGCCGCTTTCATCGACCATGGTGACAATCACTTCAGGTGGCAGTTGTAATCCCCGAACAAAGGATTCGGTCTCCCGGCTTGCCGTACCGTTGCCAATGGCAATGGCCTCAATACGGTATTGCTTGCAGAGCTGAAGAACCGTTTGTGCCGCTTCTTCCCGTTGTCTCCCGGAGAGCGTGGGGTAAATGGTTGTGAAATGGAGCAGTTTCCCCTGTTCGCCAAGACAGACCAGTTTTGCCCCTGTTCGAAACCCGGGATCAAGCGCCATGGTCCGTTTTTGCCCCAGGGGGGCGGCCAGCAGCAATTCACGAAGGTTTTCCGCGAAAACGGCGATGGCCTCCTGGTCGGCCTGTTTTTTCAGGTTCCCGCGGAGTTCATTTTCCAGGGAGGGGGCGAGCAACCGTTTATAGCTCTCTTCAGCGGCCAGGGCCACCTGCTGCCCAGCAAAATCGTTGGAACGGACAAGGCAGCGATGCAAAATGGCCAACGACTCTGCTTCAGGCGGTCGAAATGAAAGGCTGAGGATTTTTTCTTGCTCACCTCGGAACATGGCCAGCAATCGATGGCCAGCCACCTTGCCGGCAGGTTCCTGCCAAGCAAAATAATCCCTGAACTTAGCGCCTTTCTCTTCCTGGTTTTTGATGACGGTTGAGGTGATGGTTGATTTCCGGTGAAAAAAATCCCGGAGACGGGCACGGATGGAGGCATCTTCGCTGATCCATTCCGCCATGATATCACGGGCACCGCTCAGGGCCTCCTCAACCGTGGCCACGTCCTTCTCGGTATTCACAAACCTTTCAAGTTCGATGCGCTGTGTGTTTTGGCCATACAGCATTGTTGCCAAAGGCTCCAAATCTCTTTCCCTGGCGACATGGGCCCTGGTTCTTCGTTTGGGCCGATAAGGTAGATAGATATCTTCAAGGGCGGCTAGATCAGAAGCGGTGTGGATGGCCTGACTCAAAGCTTCGTTCAAGAGGGCTCGGTCATCAAGTGAAGCAAGGATGGCGGATCGGCGTTTGTCCAAGTCTATCAGATCGGCCCGCCTATCACGAATAGCGGTGATTTCCACCTCATCGAGAGAGCCTGTGGCCTCTTTGCGATATCGGGCAATGAACGGGATGGTTGCACCGTCATTGAGGAAGGCAGAAACGATTTCCACCTGAGAGATCTGTATGCTAAGTTCCTTGGCGATAATCTTTGAGTGATCGTGCATAGTATTTTTTTGGTTCATCCGGCAAATGCGTACCCGACTGCGGAATGAGTGGCGAAGTGACATGGCATGAGAGATGTTGTCTGGTGACCAAACCCGACAACA
>NZ_JHZB01000072.1 GCF_000621145.1 Desulfobulbus elongatus DSM 2908 | reverse complement strand
ATTTATAGCATTTTCTGCTCCAACACGCTGTTTTTATATCATTTCATACCGATCTGAATTGGGCGCTTTTAACGCATAACTATCGGATACTCCCCTTTTCTCCTGGTTGACTTTGAGCTTGAGCTTCCTTTCCAGGAACCGGGTGACACTGGCCATGACCCGCTCACCCGCCCGACGACTCTTCACCAAGATAACGAAGTCATCGGCATAGCGGGCACAGCGATGGCTTCGCCCTTCCAGTTCCTTGTCAAGCTCATCCAGGAGGATGTTGCTGAGCAGTGGTGAAAGTGGACCGCCCTGCGGAACACCCTTGCGGGTCTCGTGAAGGCGGTTGCCTATCACCACTCCTGCTCGCAGGTATGTACCGATCAGCTTCAAGACGCGCTTGTCACGCACCTTTCTACTGACCCTGGCCATGAGCACATCGTGCTCCACCGTGTCGAAAAACTTTGCCAGGTCGGCATCGACAGCCACGCGGTATCCCTCGCGGATGTAATGGCGCACCTGGTACACGGCATCGTGGGCAGACAGCCCTTTACGGAAGCCAAAGCTGGCCTCCGAAAAGCCAGGATCAAAGATCGGCACCAGTACCTGAGCAATGGCTTGCTGGATCAGGCGGTCAAGGACAGCGGGGATCCCCAGAGGACGCGTGCCCCCCGTTGCCTTCGGAATCTCCACCCTCTTGACCGGTAATGGTTTGTAACTGTTTGCAAAGATGGACGAGCGGATCCCCGGCCAATGCTCCCAAGCATAGGCCATGAAGTCGTCTATGGGCATGTCATCCACACCCGGCGCTCCACGATTAGCCTTGACCCGTTTCCAGGCTTCACTCAGGTTGGCTCGGGAAAGAATCCGCTCCAACAGGTATTCATCGGGATCGGGTTTACCGCCAACGCGCCGACCAACTGCTCCCCCGGTCGGGTTCATCGCACTGGTCGAGCATGACGGATCCTTTCCCTTCTCTGGGTTCGGTCCTTCATCCGCTGGCGGCGGACTACTATGACCTCTGCTGACTCCTGCCTGGGAACCAGGCATGTTGCCATGCATGGCGCTTTCCAACGGGAGTTGGATCGCATACCGGACAGGTCTCCCCGGATAAGGACGTGATCTTTCACTATGCAATCGCGGCATTTACCGTATCTCCCCAACCCGAGGCGTTGTCATGTTGTGCTGACTTACCTGGAGGCTCGGCCTTGTATGCCGTTTCTGTTCGTCGACTCATAGCTTTGCGCTCCAGCTTCCTCCAGACGAGCCCTCGCGAGATCGCCCTTGCTTTCGGCTAGTATTTATGCTCCTGTCATCACGACAGTAACAGGGTTTACATACAGGGGACTTTCACCCCATAAGATCACGCCCATGCCGGGCGTACACAATTCATTCAAGCCGACGCCGCTTCGCGGCGCGGCTTAATTCAGGCGTTCTTGGCGGCTGCGCCGCCAGGAATCGCGGTGCTGACTTCGTCAAGCACCGCGATTAGCCAATAGGAGGTAAAAATGGAAATCAGTAAAAATTATAGCAAAATGGTCTTTGATGATGCCATAGAATCAGTCAAAAATCCTAATCACCCTTGTCGTCATTTCTATCAATGGCAAAAAAGAAATGGCTACACACCTTATCAGCTACCAGAACCATTTTCCGGCAAAAAAGCATCTTTGGGTATTGCATTTATTGGGTTAAATCCGAGTGTTACTTTTGATGAAATTATTCCATGTTATGAAGAAGGTTTAACTTTTGAACAGTATGACACATATTTCCGGAAGAGATTTGATCCGGCAAATAGAGATCGTATGGAAAAATTAACAATTAAATACAAAAACGGGTCTACAGGAAAGCCTAAGCTTTGGAATTCAATTGAAAATTTTGGAAAAAAATATCTCAACCATATTTGTAATGGTTCCTTCGCGTTAGGGGAACATGCTATACTTTCACAAGCGATACGATACAAAAGCAAAAACGGATGGTATGGAGACACAGCAGAAGAGAAATCACGAACTTTGCTCCATCAAAAAAAATTCATTGAACAACTAATAGAAAATGAAGGAATAAACATATTAGTTCCAATGGGCAATGACGCGTTAGAAATAATCTCTTCTATGGTTAAATTTAATAAAGTTATCCCTGATAAAATAACGGAAGCAATGGGTCACAGATACTCTGGACATACAACCTCAGGAAAAGAAATAATCATGTGTCCGATAAAGCACTTATCCTATCCACCATCCCATGAATCTCAACAAAAAGTTGCTTCTGAAATTTTGGCATCATATACTCATTTAAATCAAAAAATTTAAGAATTATTATACCAAGATGGAAGATAATCTTTACGATAAAGATGATGCGCTCGACTTCATCATTTATAAAGAGAGCGAAAAAGAAGTAAACAATCAGAAAAACAACAATGGTTGTCTCACAACTATATTCTTTTTCCTACTTCCATGCTGGAGTCTATACTTACTTGCGAGCAAGCTATAGTTAAATTGAAAAAGGAAAAGGGCTAACAAGTCAATAAACCTGACCCGAAATAGCCGCGCTCTTAAAAGGTGGGCAATACGTCGGCCGGCAGGTTATTTCACCGTTCCTGGCGGCTGCGCCGCCAGGAATCGCGGTGCTGACTTCGTCAAGCCCCTTGCCCCGTCGCCTTGCGCCGGAACAAGGTACTTGACCGGACACCGCACACCGATCAGCACCGCGATTAAGTGCCAAAAGTAACGATCCAACTCTCACATATCGGCGAAGAATTACAGTAGGGGCGCATCACGAAGCCATTCTTGCACGTTGGGTTTCAGGCCACAACAACGCCAGGATAGAAGCGCTCAACGGCATCTTCCAGGCAGCAAAATGCAGAGCGAGGGGATACAAAAACGATGATACGTTCATCAGCATGATCTATCTGCTGGCTGCACCGATATAAAGTTTGCCCAAATCCACTTGATTCGACGAAGAGCCAAACCATAGGGAGCATCCGACAGTTATGCGCATCATTTGATCCTTTTGAGCGTAACAGCGCTATACTGCGGCTGTTTTCTGTTAACGGCCTGATGCATCTCAA
>NZ_JHZB01000071.1 GCF_000621145.1 Desulfobulbus elongatus DSM 2908 | reverse complement strand
CCATTCCCCGTTTGGACCGCCGGCCATGGGCAGATTCACCACCGCCGTCGAACCCGCCGATGTCTTGTAGTCACTGAAATCATCCGCTGCGGCCGGTATGGCCGCCAAGCCGATGGTCAGGCCGGCCGCCAAGGCCAGCCACCTGCAATGGTGCGTTTTCTTCCGTAGAATCTGCATGGTGTTTCCCTCCTATGCATAGAATTCCGTGTGTTGCGCGTTGACTGTCCGTTCGGCTTGCCGCCGAGTATCGTCCTCCTTGTGCAGAAGTGAACCGCAACAGGCCGACGCATGAACGCCGCCCCCAACCTTAAAGCACATTCTTCCCTCCCTTTTCTTCGTATCAGTCCTGCCGTCTCCGGCGCAGACCGACCAGGCCGACCAGACCGCTCCCCAGCAGCCAGGCCGCAGCCGGTACCGGCACAGGAGCCGCCGCTACGTCGGCAAAGGCATCGATTTCCCCCCCGGAAAAACCGCTGATGCCTTCCACCTTGATGTACTGGAACCAATCGAGGGTGATTCCGTAGAGATCGTGCAGGTCGTCCAGATCGAACCCGGTGCCGCCGCCCGAACCTTCGTAGGCGGCGATGATGCTGGCGGCCGTGTCACCCGAGGACACGGTCAGGTCCGGATTGACCGGTTTGGTGAAGTCGGAAAGGGTGTCGGTCCATACCGCGTTTTCTGCATCCCAGAGATAGGCATTGGTGGGATAAGCGGAATCGCCGGACGGGCCGTTGCTGAAGGTGTACCAGGTCTCGCCGTCCTGACTGACCGAAACCAGGACGCCCTCCGAGAAAATGCCGCCGGTGAGCGTATAGGTATTCATGTTGGTGGCATCGCTGACAGAGCCATTGCCGACATAGAAAGAATTGCCGAAGACCAGGAAATCGATGCCGTATGGATTGTTGGGGTCGTTTTCCACCTGGTGATCAAAGGCGGCAATAATATAACTTCCCGTGTTGAGGGTGGTGATCACCTTGTCGCCGTTCAGGTCGACATTGTAGGCCGGTTCCACCAGCTTGACGCGGGCCGTCGCCGCGCTGCCCCAGGTATTCTTGAAATTGGTGGTTGGAGCGCCAAGCACCGCATACGGATTGTTGTACAAGCTGCTGCTAGTGAGATCGCTGGAATAGGCGATCAACTCCGTGGCATACGGTGAAGCCTGAGCCAGAGAGGCGGTCGCCGCCAACGCCATCCCGGCAAGAACTGCTTGAAGCGTCATGACTTTTTTCATTTCTCCTTTTTCCTCCAAAATATGGTGCAACGTTTATTGTGGGCGATGGCCTGAATCAGCCGGCCCGTTTCCTACGCACTCCGATCAATCCAACCATCCCGGCACCCGGCAACCAAGCCGCCGCCGGGATCGGAACCGGCGAGGACTCCCGGACCAGCCAGTGGCTGACCCCCGAGTAATGAAACTGATCCCCATAGGTGGTGCCGAATATGCCTGACCTGTAGATAGGCTGACCACTGCTGTAAAAAACAGTCATCCCAGCCGCCTGCCCTGATTCGATCATGGCCAGCATCTCCGGATAGCCGGCAAAATATGAGGTGGACCCCACAAAGCTCCCCAAGTATTCCGCTGCCGCGAAAATATCGGTCGAAGCTGACAGGGCCGTGTCAACCACGGTGACCACCTCGTCGGCGGTGGCGTACCGGTACCCGGCGAAGTCGCCATCCACACCGAACTGGGTGGAAACACAGCTGTGGGTCAGATCGGACGTAATCGAAAGGTCCAGCCAGAGAAGACCGGTACCGGTATCCAGGGTGAGACTGCCGTCTCCGAAGACATCGTCGTTCTGGGCTACCAGGGCCGCCTGGGCGCCGGTGACGACAAAAAAACTCCACGCCAACACGACAAACAGTCTGACAATCATGTACACGCCTGCCATGGTGACGGTCCTTCCGGTCGCATCAGTTCTTCCTGGATGTCCGGCTTTCATCCCCTCACCTCGGAGAGCTGTCTTCGTCGGATGCCAAGAAGTCCGACGATCCCCGTGCCCAGCAGCCAGGCAGCGGCAGGAACCGGGACCGGCGCGGCGGCGAAGGGAATGTTCAACTGATCGTCGGCATATTCCGGCAAGGAACCAAACCACATGATGGCGTTGATGCCCTCGTACTGGCCGTCGGCCAGTAATTCCTCTGTCATTCCCGCACTATTGAAATCCCATTCGGAATTACCCCAGGTCCCCCAATTCGCATACGGATCACTGGTACTGGCCAGATTCCAGCTGCCTTCCTCAATATGCAGGTGATATTCGCCATCTCTGGTATCGTTGTAGCCGATATTGTAGAGGAAGGAGGTGCCGGTGGCAGTGAGAATGCCGGCCTCGTTCAAGGCGGTGAGCATATCCGATACATGGGCTGTTCCGTCCCAGCGAAAGCCGAATGCATGAGATTCGGAAACGGTAGCCTCGCCATTGTCCAGCCTGTTCCAGTCGACCACCAGAATGGTCTCGTTCTCACCTGTCCCGGCCCAGCCCTCAACCTCTATCCAGGTACCATTGAAGTTGTAGGCGGCAGCCTGGGCGGTCGAGCTTATGGCCAAAAGCATGATCCCTGCAAAAATCTTCCGCATGTTCCCTCCAGTTTTTTTCGTTTTATTTGCTATGGTGCTCTCGTCAGATAGCCACATTGCCCTGCTGTGCCTTCCTCCTCAGACCAACAAGCCCCATCAACCCACAACCCAGCAGCCAGGCAGCGGCGGGAACAGGGACCGGCGATGCCGCACTTTCCGGGATACCCGGTGCTGAACCGCTTCCCATGACGGCAAAATCCGAAAAACTCCAACCATCCCAGGAACCATCGGACAGTTCACGCGCGGCGATACCCCATCCTGAATAGGACCAATCAGAGCTGCCATCACTGACCCAATAGCTCCAGTAGCCGTTGTACCATCCCTCGTTATAGACATCGTCGGCATCAGCCGCAGAGCCACCTTCAGACCCGGAC
This sequence comes from Desulfobulbus elongatus DSM 2908, assembly GCF_000621145.1. Taxonomy (GTDB): domain Bacteria; phylum Desulfobacterota; class Desulfobulbia; order Desulfobulbales; family Desulfobulbaceae; genus Desulfobulbus; species Desulfobulbus elongatus. The sequence goes on along the minus strand of NZ_JHZB01000071.1, from coordinate 510 downwards.
GGGACATAACTGAAACCATCGCCGTCCGTATCATAGCCAAAGCCGAAAACGGTCAAGCCCCAGCCCCAATCCTCAATGGTCGCGAAAAGCCGGGGATCAGCACCCGTCGCAACCGGTTCGAGCGAATACCGGTCAACGGCCTGGGCCAGGGCATACACCATATCCGAACCATAGGCTGTCCCATCCCAGCGATAGCCCCAAGCCACCGTCGTAGTCTCTTCAGCCGTTTTCCATTCGATCACCAAAGCGGCCTGGTTTTCTCCTGCACCAACCCAAAAATCGATATCATCAAAATCAAAGGCATCGTAGGGACCTGCCCATGCGGTCGTTGCCAACAGCGCAAATGCTACGGCGCTGCCAAATGTTTTTGCTCCGATCATTCTTACCCCCCTGTTTTCTGGTAAAGATATTCTCTGATAAATAAAAAAAGCCGGGTTGCCCTGTTCTGTTTTCAGGCAACCCGGCTGTCTGCATGAGACCCGTGGCTTTCCGGCCCCGCCTCGCGGCGGG
>NZ_JHZB01000070.1 GCF_000621145.1 Desulfobulbus elongatus DSM 2908 | reverse complement strand
TGTCACCGCCGATGAATTACTGACCCACCCGCCACCGAAAATTTGACCCCCCTGCCCGTTTTTTCGCCTTCCTTCCCGCAGTTTTTGCAAGACCCACCTGAACGTTTCCCAGTTGTCCGAAGAAGACTCGTATACTGCTCCTGAATATTGATCAAAGCAGGGGGAGATATGGGTACCAAGAACAAGAATCGAAAGCGTCCTTGCCGCATGTGCGGGAAATGGTTCCAACCGGATGCACGCCTTGGGACACGACAGAAGACCTGCGGCAGTCAAGAGTGTCAAAAGAAGTGGCATGCCCGTAAATGCCGAGAATGGAACAAGCAGAACCGGGCCTATTTCCGGGAGATTTATCTTGAGAAACGCTTGGCATCAGCTCAAGAGTTGCCGAACAAGCCCGCCACGGCGCCCACCCCGGATCCCCCACAATTGCCGACCACTGTGCAAGAGGTGATGAGCCGGCAACAGTTGGTTATCATAGGCTATTTACTCCGACTCCCCCAACATCGACTTCAAGAGGTGATCAACTGTCAACCTTTTGAAATAACAAAGAATCGACAACGAGTACCCCTGACGGTCCCTGCAAGAGGTGATGGCCCTGTCCGTTCCCATACCGTATCGTAAGCCAAACCAAACAACGAGGTGGGATATGGAACGAGGCATACATCTGGAGAGTGAGCCGGAGCCTCTGGGCATTACCAAGATCGGGGAAAGATTTCGGGGATTGCGTATCGTGGACCCCTCGGCGGAGCGATCGATTCTGGGTTCGATGCGGCAATACGGCCAGTTGTCGCCGGTGGTGGTCTGCCGTCTTGAAGCGGGTTGCGATGAGTTGTTGGACGGGTTCAAACGTCTGAATGCGGCCCGCAGTCTTTCCCTGGAAACATTGACGGTTCGTCGCCTGACCGCCGGACCACGGGCCTGCAAGGCAGCGATGCTGCAATTGAATCGGGTGGGACGGAGCATCAGTTCGATGGAAGAGGCCCTGGTGGTCCATTCACTGTGCCATGACGACGGGCTCAGCCAGGTGGAAATCGCCGGGCTGCTCGGTCGCCATAAAAGCTGGGTCAGCCGGCGGGTGGCGTTGATCGCCCGCCTCTGTGACGAGGCGCAGGAGCGGATCCGTCTGGGGCTGCTGCCGGCCAGCCTCGGCACGGAGCTGGCGCGGTTGCAGCGCCACAACCAGCAGCAGGTGCTCGAGGCCATTGTCCGGCACCATCTCACCTGGCGGGAAACCCGCAAGATGGTCACCGCACTCCTCAATGCGCCCCGATCTGTTGCCCTGATCCTGGGAGATCCGCGTGCTTTCAGCGGCAGGCAAGAAGGGGTGGCGCTCTCTCCAGGCGACGAGAGAGGTCTCGGCCCGGAAGCCAAGACCCTGTTTCGGGCCTTGCTCGGGTACGAAATGACCTGCCTGGAGACGGCCCTGACCCTCTCCGGCACCACCCTTGCCGGATGGGGGAATGAAGAAGCTGGTAAACTGCGGCTGGCCGGCGGTAAAGTCCTGGCGGCCCTTGCTCTGGTCGAGCAGGAGCTGCACACCATCATGGGAGGCGGAGATGGAATTTCTGCACAACAGGGAAGAGCTTGAACAGCGCCTGGTGGTCATGCAGACCCGGGAAGGATGGTCAATCCGGAGCCTGGCCGGATATTTCGCCATCAGTCGCAACACTGTTCGGCAGATCCTGCGTAAGCACGAGGCTCGGCGAGACGAGGGGCATGACCTCGTGGTATCCGGCAAACGGGTCCCAAGGGACAGCAAACTGGATCCCTACCGGGAACTGATCGAAAGCCTGCTGGAAAAGTATCCCAAGCTCACCGGCCAAAGGTTCCATGAAGAATTGCGGGCCGCAGGCTATACCGGCGGCATCAGTATTCTTCGCGATCACTTGCGGCGTATCCGCCCGCAGCCGAAAAAAGAACCGGTTGTCCGTTTCGAGACCGATCCGGGTGTGCAGGGGCAGATGGACTGGAGTCCGTACACGATCAACTTCAGTGCGGCCGGAAAAATGAAGGTCCAGTGCTTTTCCTATATCCTCGGATTTTCTCGCCGGCACTACATCGATTTCAGCCAACGTCGAGATTTTTTCACCCTGATCCGCCGCCACCAGGATGCTTTTTCCCATTTCGGCGGTGTGCCGGCGCAATGCCTGTACGACTCCGAAAAGACCGTGGTTCTGCGTTGGGAAGGGGGCAAACCGGTCATCAACCCGGCCTTTGCGGCCTTCATCACCCATTATCGGAACCAGCCGATCATCTGCCGCCGGGGCCGGGCCGAAACCAAGGGAAAAATTGAAAGACCCTTTCAATATGTAGAAGGTAACCTCCTGTGCGGCCGGGAGTTTCGAGACTTAGAGGACCTGCGGGCCCAGGCCCGCTGGTGGCTGCGAGAGAGAAGCGATCGCCATATCCATGAAACCACCGGTCGACCGCCCATCGAACTCTTTCTCGAGCAGGAGGCCGCGGCCCTGCACTCTCTGCCGCTGCACCCCTACGACTCCGGTGAAGTGGCCCTGCGGGTCTGTGACATCGAAGGCTACCTTTCCTTTGAAACCAACCGCTACCCCGTTCCCTACGAATATGTGACCGATATCCTGACCATGAAGGCCACGGAACATGAAATCGTCGTCTACTCCCCCGAACTCAGCCTCATCGTCCGCCATGAACGGTTGCCGGCCGGCGCCGGCATCCGGCTGGACAACAGCGCCATCCACGGGACCAGGACCATCCGCTACGGGTTGGAGCCGGTTCGCGACCAATTTCTCGCTCTGGGCGGTTTTGCGGAAGAGTTCCTCCTGGGTCTGCAAAACGGGACCAGAAAAAACGGCGGCTTCCACGCCCGCCATATCCTCCTCCAAAAAGAACACTATCACTGCGAAGACATCGACCGCGCCCTTGGCCATGCCTGCCGCTACCACGCCTACGATTGCAAGGCCGTGGAACGCATCCTCCGGAGCAAGGCGCAACCCCGCACCCTCGAATCCATCCGTATCAGTCAGGCCGAGCAGGAACTCAGCGCCCTCATGCCGGAAACGGTCCAGCGCCCCCTGGACGAGTATGCCGTGCTTCTGGATCTGACCAGCCAAAACCAGGACCCCTCATGAACAGGTGCCCCGACAGCCTCCACGACCTCTTGCGAGATCTGGGATTGCACCGAATAGCCGCGGTGCTCGACGAAGAACTCGGACAGGCCGCTATCCAGGCCATCCCAACCACGGAACTGCTTCGGCGCCTGTTGCGTCAGGAGATTGATGCCCGCACGGAACGGCGGGCTGAACGGAGGATCAAGGAGGCACGGCTTCCGGAAAGAAAGCTCCTGGACGACTTTGATTTCGAGTTCCAGGCGGGGATCGATAAAACCCAGATCATGGAACTGGCCACCCTGGACTTTGCCAGGCGCAAGCAAGGGCTTGTCCTCGCCGGCAATTCCGGGACCGGGAAAAGCCATCTCGCCAAGGCCTTGCTGCTCATCGGCTGCCGGCAGAATTTCCGATGCCGCTACACCACTGCCGCCCAGATGCTCAAGGAACTCCTTGCCGGGCTTGCCGACAACAGCCTGGACAGCAAACTCAAACGTTTTCTGGCACCAGAGATCCTGCTCATCGATGAAGTCGGCTTTGATCGTCTGGAACAGCACGATGCCGCCAATGCCTCGCTTTTCCACAAGGTCATCGATGGCCGGTACTGCAAAGGATCGACAATCATCACCACCAATATCGACTTCAAGCAACTCGGCGACTACCTCGGGGACCCGGTCATCACCACCGCCACAGTTGACCGGATGATCCACCACTCGATCATTCTCACCGTCAAAGGCCCTTCCTGGCGCCTCCACCAATCACGCCAACTCAACGCCCCCAAATAACGAGAACCACCTTCCCGGCAGGCATCAGGGCTGCGTCGGGCCCGACGCAGCCCTGATGCCTGCCGTCCATCCCATCATTGGGGACCTCTCTGAATCGGTGTGAGATCGCACGCTCATCGAAATCCGGCAACTTCGACGGGGTCAGCAATAATACGCCTAACGGGTCAGTTTTTTATCGGTGGTGACACCCACATAGGCTTGTGGGCGTCGCAATCCCCTCTGATCGGGGCGTTCGTTCCGGG
>NZ_JHZB01000069.1 GCF_000621145.1 Desulfobulbus elongatus DSM 2908 | reverse complement strand
ACCTTCCAGGTAGCCGATGAACAGCATCCGAAAATAGACTCCGGGCGGAATGGAGGGCCTTCCCTTGCTGGCAAAACACGGGGCGCAGAGCTCTTCCGCCCAAGAGTCGAAACCATCCTTGGCGAGAAGATCGTTGAGCCGGGAGTAAAAGGGATGCCCTTGGCCCTTGGGAAGCTGATGCTGGTTGACCCACATTGTCTGTTGCTTGGGTTTGCGTCTACCAATCGCCATACGGTAATAACTCCTTGTTGTGAAATGATAAAATCAATTTACCGCACATGGGGATTGGGGCAATAGGTTTTACAGGGTTACGGGGTTTTTCAACGGGCTGATAAAGGATGGCGAAGGAACACCCAATGCCTTTGAGCTGGAATATCTGATCCGCCCACCGAAGGACGCGCGGTTTCCGATGAACTTTCCGGTCCGCTTTGAAACCGACCTCCCGTGGATTCATGTGCGCATCATCAAGCAACTGAATGAATCGCCCCGCATCGATTGGGTCAATAAAGCTGAATTTGATGCCGAAGGCGAAGGTTCGTTCACGGCCGAAGAACGCGACATCCTGCTACCCGATTTTGTGCTGGGCTATTCCTCCGGTGAAAACCAGATCCTGAGCCTGCCGTTTTTCAAGATGCGGTTTATTCAGTACGACGAGTATTGGCAGAAGCTGAAGGACAGGTTGGACTATCCCGGTCGCCCTGAAACACGGATGGCCTATCTGGACAATGAATTCAGTCAGGCAATTCTGCTATGCAACCTCCTGTTTCAGGATGCAGAATCCCTTGCGCCCTTTCACGAAGACATCGGCATAGAAGAGCTCAAGGAGTTCCGCATCATCATCCGGCGCAGCATCCCGTTGGGCGAGTCGCAGCTATCGGAGTTCGATCCTCTGACGGAAGATGAACAATCGGCGCGGGCCAATCGCATACGGTCAGAGTACAAGAACGAAAGTAGCAAGCGTCAGCAGGAACGAATCCGCGATGAAATTATCCGCGCTCATGATGCGCTGGAAGCACCCGAGAGCATGTTTAACGGCAGCTCGTTACGTCTAAACCTGATTGAACGGCTAGATGGTGATGAGAAGTCCAAAAACATTATTCCTCGCCTGCAACGGTGCGCCACTTGTACCTATCTGGATGAAACCACCGATACACTTTATCTCGACTACTTTGTCAATGATGCGACCCGAGAGGCCTTCCGTGAAAACTTCAGCAATGATCCGCTGGAGCTCTTTCAGGCCTTCCAGGTGCTGCTGACGCTTAATCTTTTCGCGGTCAGTGAACCCCTTAAAAACGACCTCTACCAATCCGACAGCCACTATGTGAGCGAGACGGTGCCGACCCTGGCCTCGGACGAGCGCATCATGCGCTTCAAGTTCGTCAAGTTCCGCAAGACTGACGTAGCCGAGCCAGTGATGCTCAAAAACCTCTCCGACGGCGAGCACCAGCTCCTGCACACCCTGGGGCTCTGCCTACTGTTCAAGAACACCCAAAGCCTGTTCCTGCTCGACGAGCCGGAGACCCATTTCAACCCCGACTGGCGCGCCAACTTCGTCACCCGTTTACACCAGAGTCTTGGTGGCAGTGACGGCCAGGAGATGTTGGTCACCACCCACACCCCGTTTCTGATCTCTGACAGCCGACCGGAAAAGGTGTTGGTGTTCAAGAAAGACAAGAAAACAGGCGAGGTCACCGTCAAAAATCCCGAATACAACACCCTGGGAGCGTCTATCAACAAGATCACCATGGCCACCTTCGACAAGCGCGAGACCATCGGCGGCCATGCCCAGGCCATGCTGGACGGTCTGCGGCAGCGCTTTGAACAAGGAGAGGACAAGGAGCAGCTCATCGCCGAAATCAATCGCCAGCTCGGCGACTCAGTTGAGAAGGTCCTGCTGATTAAAACCATCCTCAACAGCAAGGAGTAGCTGGGCTGATGCTATTCCCCTACACCTATGTCCCACATACGATGGAGAAGATGCAGGAGTTCATCGACTTCATCTTTTTTAAGGTGTGGTGCAAGGCGCCTGGCAACGGTGGCTTTCGCCTTGAGCTGTTCGACAGCAATGCCGAGCTCAAGGAGATGATGGAGGCTTTTTTCTATGGTGACACGCAGGGTGGTGACTTCTTCTACGGTCATGTGGAAGGCATTTATAGCCAATTTGCGACTCTGACCCCGTCACAACTCGACCAGCTGAAACAGTGGTACCAGGCCAACAACGACATCGAAAAGGTCTGCGCAAATGATCCGGCGGTTGGGATTATACGATATAAAGATTTGTTTGCTGCGTATCCTGTCCTGGGAAAAACAATAGCCTCTTTTTTCCGTGGCCTTTACGACAAATCATTTCTTGGGCTGGCTGCCGTGAAAACGCAAATCGGAGACATTGCGGATCACAACAAACAGTTCTTTACAGTGAATAATGCCGGCAAATGCCCTTTCTGTGGGCTTAGTGATATGAAAGGCATTCATCACACCAGAAGGGAAGCTTACGATCATTATCTACCTAAATACCGATACCCCTTCAATTCGATCAATTTCCGTAATCTCGCCCCGGCCTGCCATGAGTGCAACAGCACCTACAAACTCAGCAAAGATCCAGCCCAAAATGCCGCCGGACGACGCAAGGCATTTTATCCCTATGCAACAGGTGCTCACGGTATCGAAATCACCGTTGATCTCGGCAGTCCGGATATTGACCGGCTGACACCCGCCGACATTCAGCTCACCTTCGGCCCGGCTGCTGTCCATGAGGAGATAGAGACCTGGAAAGAGGTGTATGGCCTCGATGAGCGTTACAAGGCCAAATGTTGCGACGTTGACGCCAAGGACTGGCTGGAACAGATTCGCATTCTCCGCGATACCCACGGTATCGCACCTGAAGCCTCGCTTGCCACCTTTCAGCAACAGACCGCAAAAGATCCGGTTGCCAATAGCAATTTCTTGAAATTGGCCTTCCTGGAAGGCTGCCAGCGGGCCGGTCTGTTTGAGGCTATTGCAGCGGGAGGTGTTGCGCCATGACCTTCACCCCGACATTCACCATCACCAACCGCATGACCCAGGCTATCACCCGCATCGAGCGGGCACGGGGTTTTCTGGAGGCGGCGCAGCTTTCCGCCGACTGGGTGCGTGAGGTGGGCGAACAGGCGCTGATTCTGGAGGCGCACCACTCCACCCACATCGAGGGCACCCGGCTGACGCTGGACCAGGCCGAGCGGCTGTGGAGGGGCGAAGCGGTGCCGGAGGCTGACCCGGACGAAGCGCGGGAACTGCTCAACTACCGCACCGCCTTCGAGTTTATCTCGGAATGTCTCGATAGCGGCGACCCGATCACCCTAGGGATGGTCCGCGAAATCCACCGCAAGCTGGTGGAAGGTGTGCGCAGTGGCAGCGCCGCGCCGAGGGAATACCGGCGTATTCAGAACTACGTGGTCAACTCTGGCACCGGCCAGGTGATCTGCACCCCGCCCACGGCGGTGGAGGTCCCGGTGATGATGTCGGAGCTGGTCCAGTGGCTGAACGCTGACCTCGATGTCCACCCGGTACTGGTCAGCGGCATCGCCCATTTTCAGCTGGTGCATATCCCCCGTTTCTGGATGGCAATGGCCGCACATCGCGACTACTTTCCACCCTCTGCCTGTACAAGGCAGGGTATGACTTCAAGCGGCTGTTCACCATCAGCGAATATTACGACCGTGACCGGCCAACCTTTTACCGGTCGATCCAGAGCGTGCGCGACAAGGACATGGACATGACCGGATGGTTCGATTACTTCGTCACCGGCCTGGAAACCCAAATGGTCGAGGTGCGCGAACGCAGCGAACGGGTTATCCGCCGCGACGTGCTGGTGCAACAGCCCGGCCTCAACGAGCGCCAGGCCAAGGCTCTGGGGCATATCATCGGGCCCGGCAAGTTGACCATCCAGGATTTTGAGACGCTCTGCCCGAAAGTCAACCGCCGCAGCCTTCAGCGTGACCTCAAGGGAATGCTCGACAGAAAAGTGATCGTGGAAATTGGGGCTGGGCCAACCGATCCCACCCGCCACTACGCGCTGGCCGAGCTGTGACAAGCTGTGACATCTTGTGGTGGCTTGGGAGTGCTTGCAGCAAGGTTTTGAAAAGACGGCATATGAATCGAATACAAACATTTATTGGCAATTGGCGCATCGTCGACATGGAACGGTGGGACCAGGAGTATGTCGACATGGAAGTACCGGCTTACATCCTGATCGACTCAGATGGAACCGGACAGTTTCAGTTTGGGCTGGTATTCGGTGAAATAGACGGCCGCGTGGAACAGATCGGCAACAGTCCACATTTTGAATTCTCCTGGTCTGGACAGGATGAGAACGATTTGTTCTGCGGACGGGGTTGGGCAGTCATCGAAAATGGCGAGTTGCATGGCCGCTTCTATCTCCATCAGGCTGACGACTCGGCCTTTCGGGCCATCAAGGACAGAGAGCTGGATTCATGAAAAAAACGAGTAAGAAGCAACCAACCTGGAGCGACCTCAAACGCCGGCTTGCCGACCTCGAACCTCCGGCATTGATCGGCCTGATTCAGGACCTTTATGCATCCAGCAAGAATAATCAGGCATTTCTCAATGCCCGCTTCGCCCTAGCAGCCCGTTGAAAAAGCCATGTTTCCGGGAGCATGCACTCGGTACGGCACGCCAAGCCGATCAAGACAAACCGGCACCGGTCAAAACATGCCCTGGAGGAATTTTATCCGTAGCGCGAAATCCGGTTACGAGGAGCAATACAAGGCTCCCTACAGGCCAAAACAGACGAACAACCAGGCCGGCCATCTCTCTGGGAGTGCCGTGCCGGTACAGATGACGCATCACCAGACCAAGATTGTAGCCAGCGGCATGCATCAGGTAGCGTTTGGCAACATTGTCCATACCGCGAAGTGTCATGCGGCCCAAGTTGCCGCTG
>NZ_JHZB01000068.1 GCF_000621145.1 Desulfobulbus elongatus DSM 2908 | reverse complement strand
AGCAGGACCGGCATGAATGGAGCGAGCGGCGCCCCTACAAATATACCTGGTGCGATGAATGCCGAGGGAAGCAGCGGCCGGATGAGCTGCGGATCGTGAACCTGGCCGCGATGATCGCGGCGCGGGAGATGAAGAAAATGGTCGGAGAGAGGCTGCCACCGCTCTCCGACCGGAGCTGAGCATGAGCACAATCTAATCAATTGGCCCGCAGCCACGATACACCGTGGGGAACGGGGCCGCAACCACGGAGAAAGACAATGAACAGTAATGCGGAAAAACAGATGCAGGATCAGCTGCGCGACATCGGCGCCACTATGGAGTCGGTGCGCGCCAACGTGCCGCGCGTGAAGCGTACTATGGGATTGGAGGATCACTTGTACAGGGTGTGGGATGCCTCCCAGGAATTGCAGCGAGCCCTGGAATTACCGGGGGTGATCTCCGGATACCGCGCAGACGCCGTGGATCAGGTGCTCCGCATCATTCAGTTGATGGATGAGTGTGACGCCGCTCCGGACACGCGGCAATTGATCAGCATCGGCTACGCCTGCGAACTGGCGCGGGACAAGATCCGGGCCTACCTGGCCCTTGACCGCGCCGCCGTCAACAAATCCATCAATCAAGGAGATGAGGAATGAGCAAGGTGAAGGGCAAGGCGACGCCGCGGATCGCGGTGCCGCAGAGCAGGGAGGAGGCCGAGACCTGGGTCCGGCAGATCGGTGAATTCCGCCGCCAGGTAGTGCGGATCGAGACGGCGATGAACGACGAGATCGCCCGGATCAAGGCCGAGCACGAGGAAAAGGCGCGGCCGTACCGCGAGGATGTCGAGGCCCTGCTGGCCGGTCTGCAAGCCTGGGCCGTGGCGCATCGCGACGAGCTGACCGGCGGCGGCAAGCGGCAGTCGGCCGAGTTGGCCACCGGCGTGCTGAGCTGGCGGCTGCTGCCGGCGAGGGTGACGATCCGCAAGGCCGAGACCGTGATCGAGACGCTGAAAAAGCTCGGCCTGACGCGGTTTCTGCGCGTCCGTGAGGAAATCAACAAGGAGGCCATGCTGGAGGATCAGGAGGCGGCCCGACTGGTGCCGGGCGTGACCATCGGCAGCGCCGGCGAGAATTTCAGCGTTGAGCCGTTCGAGGCCGACCTCGAAGCAGCGAAAGTTTGACGAAAAGACAACCATTGGAGGTGGATATGATTAAGAGATTCTTGAAATGGATCGGCTACGAGGAGGCATGGAAGGGGGAGCCGCAGCCGGAACTGCAGCCGGAGCCGCAGCAGCGTCGGCGATATCAGATCCCACAGGGTTTGTGCCCGAAGGTGGCATTTCTGATGGATAAGCTGGAAGGGCCTGACCATTACGTCGCGAAACTGGAGCTATGGTCCCTCATAAAAGGCAGATGCCCGGAGACAAGGCAGGGTCGATGGGAAATCTCCCACGAGGGACACGTGATGTTTGTCCAGGAACGGAGATAATGGCGCCCCTCTGTGCCGGCTGCGGCAACCCGGCCCAGCCCGGCGAAAGCTTGTGCGCGGAGTGCGAGAACAAGGTGCGGCAAAAACAGAAGAATGGAGTTTATCGAATGAACTATGCAAACCTCGCTCGGGCGATCCTGGCCAGGGCAAACACTCTCGATACCGAGGTCACGGTCGGCGACGACGGCGCAGACCATGTCACCAAGATAGATGACGCCCAGCTGTTGCGCTGCCTGGCCCGCATGCTTTCCGGGCAGGCGGTCAAAACGGCGTTCGGCGCCCCAGGGGATTGGGGGTACGAATCCCCGATCGGTGCCGCGCTCCACCAAGACTATGTCGCCGCCAGAGTTGCTGGCGGGCAAGAAAATCGCACGAACTGATGCGAAATCCAGGCCGGCGGCGGGTGATGATGATTGCTGTTACCAGAACACGGGCTCGTGTAGGTTTGTGCCCGCGCAAGAAGCAGCGCTCCAAGCCCTGAAAAAACGCATCACAAAAGAGCTGAAGAAGCTGTCTCAGGAGGATGACTGAAAATGATCGGGCAAGGGAAAATAGCCGCCATGGCCTTCCTGGTCGGGGTGGTGATCGGCTGGGTCGCGGCATTTGTCGCTGTATGGGGATGGACATGCTGAAAGCGAAAAAGAACGTCAACTACCGGCGAGGGAGCCGAAGAGCCAAGTGCTCGCACTGCAAGCATTATGTGTCTGAGTACAGGATAACCCTCGATCTGCTGGACGGCATGTACCTCGGAACCGGCCAAAGATGCGCGGTCATCGGCCTGCAACCAGGCAGAATGTACGGCATCACCGCCGACCATGTGTGCGATCGCTTCGTCGATCGTTTCACCTGCAAGGCAGGCAGGTGATTATGCCCACCAACGGTAAGTGCGTGCGATGCGGGTATCGGGCGCCAGTATCCTGCTTCGTTGAAGCAGCTGGCGACGGTGAAATCCTGTGCGAGTACATCAAGCTGCCACAAGTCGTGCAGCAGCCCTTCTACAAATACCTGTCGTTGTTCCGGCCGCTGTCCGGCTGTGCCTTGCAGGTGACCAAAACCCTGCGGTTGACCCGTGAGATGGGGGCCTTGGTGAGTACGGGGTATGTGTCGGAGAAAGGCAAGCCGGACCGGCCGTGCGCCCCTTCTTTTTGGGCCATGGGCATGGAACAGATGCTATCGCGGGCTGATCGGCTGTCGCTGCCGCTGAAGAATCATAACTACCTGCGCACCATTGTCTGGCAATTGGCCGATCAGGCCGATGCCGGCCGCGAAGCGCATCATCACCAGCAAGTGCTGTCCGGCGCCGCCCGTGTCCACCGCGACGATCCCCCGGCATCGGATGGGTTGTCGCAGATTGAACGTGCATGGCTGAAAAAATACGGATCTCTGCCGGGCACTGACCCGGAAAAAAATCCAGATATCAAACGCCTGGCCAACGATCTTACAAAACGCCTACGGAGCGACGGGGAGGAATCAGATGGATGATAATATCCTGAGAAAAATCAAAGGATGCCTTGCTTTGGCACAATCCAACAATTCGCATGAAGCCGCCAGTGCCCTGCGGCATGCGCAGGCGCTGATGGAGAAGTACGGCATCAGCTTCGCCGATGTCGCGGCGAGCGACGTGACAGCCCGCCTGTCTCAGGTGGCATCGAGCAAGACTCCGCCGGAACACCTCGCCATGCTGGTGAGAATGGTAGGGGATGCATTCGGGGTCGAATTTGTCTGGACGCTCAGATTTGCTCTTATGGGCACCGGTTGGCGGGGCGTCCCCGAGTTCTACGGCGTGGGTGCGGCTCCTGAGATTGCGGCCTATGCCTACGACGTACTGGCGCGCCAGCTCTGCCGCGACCGAAGCCGATACATAGCTGGCCTGCGCAAAGGCCTGAAGCGGACGACCAAGGGCAAGAGGGGCGATCTCTATGCTCAGGGATGGGTGGCTGAAGCCAGCAAGAAGGTTATGCCCCGCATCAAGACCGAGCAGGAAATGCAGGCCATTGCAATCTATAAGGAACAGCGCTGGAACGGATCATTGGGGACCACCAAACCCCGCGATGCGTCCCGCAAGGCCAGCGTGCATGATATCGGTGCGGTGTTTGCCGGCATCCGTGACGGTAAAAATGTCTCGTTCCATGATGGCGTGACCGGTTGCGATCGTGCGGCCATTGGTCACGGGGAATAAGGAGGGTCGCATGCCACCGAGTAAAGCGGAACTGGCGAAAATCCACATCGCCAAGAAGCAGTTGGGTCTGAACGACGAGGAATACCGCGACATTCTCAAGATGCGGACCGGAAAGGACAGCGCCGCCAAGCTCACGTCGCGCCAGGCGTTTGCCCTGATCCGGCATTTCGAGCGGCTCGGTTTCAAGCCCAGCCGCCAGCCCACCCTGCCGGGCATGAGCAGGGACGACAGCAAGCAGGGCAAGAAGATCCTGGCCCTGTGGATCGAGTTGTCCCGATCCGGAATGGTTCCGGACGGCAGCGACCGCGCCCTGAACGGATTCGTCAAGCGCCAGACTGGCAAGGATCATCTCACATGGTGTTCGGCCGAGGACAAGGCAAACCTGATCGAAGCCATGAAAAAGCGGCTCGAACGACGAAAGGATGCGGCGCCCGTACGTTGACATTCCGCCGGAGCATCTGCCGGCGATCGAGGACCTGCCGGGGAAGGATTTGCAACCGGTGGCCAGGGCCATCGAGCGGGTGCTGCCCGGCCTGGGCGTGCGGGTGGTCATGATCCTGGCCCAGGAGTTCCCCGGCCTGCCCTTGTACATGCACAACGTCGACGACCTGATCAACGAATATTTCTATCGCTGCATGCGTGAAGAATACGATCGCGGCGGCACCACTGCCAAGGAACTCGCCATGAAATACGGTTTCCAGCTCCGTCACACCGAGAAAATCCTGGCGAGCTCGGGAAAGCAGCCATCGTTGGCGGACAGCCGTCAACTCAAACTGTTCGGCTGAAACGGTTCACTTGCCTTTCTTGAAATGATTGCCAACAAGCATGATGGCCTCCACGCTCCCGCCAAAGGCATTCTGGCTTTCATAAATGCCGATCAGGAAGCCGGAGCCGTGCCGACGTGCAAACCAAGGACCTGATCGAAGACGCCGCCTCTATCTCATCCTGTCCAGCGTTACCGACATACTGTCCCGCACCGGAACGCTCACCTCCCCGGAAAACTGACCGGGAGCAAACATTCTTCCCTCCTGGGGGCGGCCACTCGGGCCGCCCCTTTCTTTTTACCGTCCGCACGTCGCTAAACCACGGCGCGTCCATCCCGTATATCTACCACTGACAGGCGCGGGATGCCTGGTATACCCTCAACCAGGGGCGGGCTCACAACTCGCCCCGTTTTGAGGTTGATTCAACGATACCGCCACGCACAGAGAGCGCAACGGCGATAGGGGTGGATGCCCCAGAGGGGGCCGGCAACGGCCCCCTCATCCGGAGGTCCTATGAAAAAAAGTTGGTTGTACATCGCTATGGTGGCGGTTTTGGCAATCGGCAGTCCCGTCCGGGCTGAAGAAAAGCGGGTGACT
>NZ_JHZB01000067.1 GCF_000621145.1 Desulfobulbus elongatus DSM 2908 | reverse complement strand
ACTCCTTGTTGTGAAATGATAAAATCAATTTACCGCACATGGGGATTGGGGCAATAGGTTTTACAGGGTTACGGGGTTTTTCAACGGGCTGCTAATGTATCGAGGTGAGAGTCGCTGAAATACGCTTGGGGAGGAGTGCCCGTTTTGCCGCAAAAGCTTGCACCAATCTCCAACGAGGCCCGTTTTTTTGGGTCTAATTCAAGGCTGATTTTATCAAGTCCTTCACCTGGGTGAACAATTTCGTACAGCCTGCCCACCTCAGTCGCAATATTTGAAAGAGTTGCATCTGTATACTTGCGGCGCTCCTCTTCTGCAATTTCCAGAGACCTTTTCATTCGAGGCAAAAGGGAATCGATGTCTTTCTGGGCAATAAAATTTTCATTGTAGGTATTTAGAGATCTTTTGAGGGTGTTGATGAATTGCTTTTTATCTTGGCGGATGGTTTCGGCATTTTTCCATGTTTCAGGTAATGAAACGGTATCAGCAAACCATGCTGGCCATTGTGCGAAATCTTCAGGTATCGGCATTCCTGGTAATGAAATGTCAGGTGGCCACGTATACTGATCGAGGCATGACTTGAATGCTGTTGCGGCCTCTCTTGCATCATTTTGCACAGATTCAAGCCCACTTTCCGCTCCCTTTACATCTTGAGATTTTGCTCTTTGGGTTGTCTGTGCAGTTTGCAATGAAGAAAATGATAACAATCTTGAATTTATACGATCATTCAATCCATCGACTTTCTCCGCGCTTTCACACAACGGACAAACTGCTGAAGCGGGATGTTTGATCAAATAATCTTTTGCGGCTTGAAGCACAGCTAATACATCCGTGGCTTCATGGGTAACTTTGGCGATCGAAACTTCTAGATTTTTTTGTGCTTCTTTTTCAGATGATCTAGCGATTTCTAATTTTTTCTGTGCTGTTTCAATTCTCGTTTGATGATCCTTGATACGGATGTATGCTGTTTGAAGTTTTCCGATTTCCTCCATTTCGGTGTCAAAAACTGCGGCATCCCTTTTTGACTCAGCATTGGCCCAGGCAAGAGAGCTGGCTCCTACCTTTCCCCCTTCTTCCCAGAATTGATTAATCGTATCCAGATTTTCTTGAACTCGTGCGGTTGCTACATCTCGATTCTTTTCGATATTTTTTATCAAATCCCTCAATGCGGCCTCTGATGCTTCCGCACTGGTCACATCGATAAAACGGCTTATCGCCGCATATTTTTCTCCGGCTGTAGCCTCGATAAGTGATAGTATCTGGTTACGACGTAACACTTCAACCAGAGGTTTTTTTTCGGCTGGGGTGACAATTACTTCCGCACTACCGACAACCGCTTTACACATTCCCGAGGCCGTTTCGAGAGCGACCGAAACATCGGCAGGTTTCTTGCCTAAAGTCTGCCAATACCGATTTGTTTTACCAAGCCCTCTTTTTTCCAGCGAACCGACTTTCCCTTTTCCTAAAAACTCAAGAGCATCACAAATTGTTGATTTTCCAGTCCCATTCTCTCCATATATGAAGGTCATTTTTTTACCTTTTTCAAAGGTAAACATAAATGGCTTCACTGATCCTCGGAGGTGTTCTATGGCAAGTTTTTTCAAGGGACTTTTGCTCATTGCTTACCCTCCTTATCTTCCCCTTTTTCAAGGGCCAATCGCCAGTCTTCCTGCCGCAGCTTTCCTTCTGCGTAGCTACCGACCATTTTTTTAGCGTCTTCTGAGGTAATGAGTTTTTCTGATGCCAACCGTTCAACAACTATTTGGGCCAATTCATGAGAAGGTGAAGTCATTCAAGCCTCCTAATTATGCGTGATGGGAATAATCTTTAATCCGGTAGAACCTATCACGAAACACTATCGCCAGTTCACAACTACTTAATTATCCAACGAATAACAAAAAACTGCTCAAGCTGTGTTGTTTGAATAAGTTTTCCTTCAATCTGCGCAATTAAATCATCCCGTTGCCGATCCACCTCGTCTTGAGCTTCAAAAAGTGAACGTCGCTTCTGGTTACGCTGGGACTCCAAGGTCTTGATCTGTTTTTGACCGGCAAGCTTTTCCTCCAGAGTTAAAGCCGTGCTCGTCGCTCGACGGACTTCCTTGATCTGGCGATCGACCTCTTTGATCTCCCGTTCCAGCCCTGCTTTCAGATCATCGGCCCAACCATCGAGTTTATCCGCCTCAGCTGCAAAGAAACGTGCGTTTCGTTCGGAGACATGGCGCTGGATGGCGGCTTGGCGTTTCTGAAGATGGGTCTCTAAAAGAGCGGGTGGAAGATCTTGGATCTGTTTAACGATGCTCCCCGGCAGGGTGAACAGCCTGGCCGCCAATTCCTCGGCCAAAATCTCGCCTTCATCGGTGGAAGCAGCAAAAATGAGGTGATCTTCGGCTTGCTCCAAGGATTCGATACTGAACAGCGAAAGTGTCAGCCACCCGGCTTTGCCGATGAATGGCTCCAGTTGTGAGACCTTGCCATCGTGGCGGCCATAGTTGAAATGAATTTCAGCCGGTGGCAGGTCACGACCTTTTGCTTGAGCGAGCAGAGCCTCGGCCAATGGATGATTCAGGCGGTACAAATGGGCATCACCGGAACGGCGGGGCAACTCATATAAACCCAAGGGAATAGCGGTAGCTGGAAAGGGCAAGGCCTTGAGGCGAAACGAGGAATCATCGATGAACTCGGCATGATCACCCAGCTCGAACCGGGAAAGTTGCATGAGCAGTCGTTCGTACCGGTTGAGGCAGGCGCGGGAGGCTTCATCGCGAATTTTAAGTTTCTCGCGCACTTCATCGTCAAAATGCTCCAAGAGCTTTTGCCGGGTACTGGTCATGGATGCATTGATCTCCAGGCTGAGCTCAAGCTGGAGTTGATTGAAGGCGCTTTCGATGTCTTCCGGTCTGCGGCAATTTTGGTAGATGGCAACGATCCGCTTTTCGAAATCCACTCCCGATTCGATAGCGCCTAAGATCTCGTCACTGGCGCCGAACACGCCTTCAAAGAGCTGGAATTTCTGGGCCAAGAGTTCATAGACGCGCTGATCGGCGGCATTCTTGCGATTGAGGAAGTTGACCACCACAACATCATGCTTCTGGCCATACCGATGACAGCGGCCAATACGCTGTTCGATGCGCTGCGGGTTCCAGGGCAGGTCATAGTTCACCACCAGAGAACAGAACTGGAGATTGATCCCCTCGGCACCAGCCTCGGTGGCGATCATGATGCGGCCTTGCTCCCGGAAATAATCCACCAGTGCTGAACGCATGTCGGCGGTCCGGGAACCGGTGACCCGGTCGCTGCCCTGGTGCCGATCCAGCCACTCGGCCAGGATGTGCCGCGATGATTCATCCGTATTGCTGCCGTTGAAGAGAACAACACCTTCGTGCCAAGGACTGTCGGTCAGCAGCCGCAACAGGTAGTCTTGGGTACGCCGTGATTCAGTGAAGATAATTGCCTTCTCGGCACCGCCAAATTCGCGTGCCTTAACAAAGGCAATGTCCAGTGCTTTGAGCAGGGCTTTACCTTTGGCGTTGTGCTCGATGGAGGTGGCCAAGGCGGCGAAGGCATCGAGATCGGCGATTTCCTGTTCAATGGCGGCTCGATCCGTCTCAGTCAGCGTTTCACCGGATTCGCCGTTGCTCCATTCCTCGATGGTTTCATCTAACGCTTCGTAATCTTCATCCAGTTCCTCCTCCAAAGGCCGGGCCGGTTCCTGTTGCCGGAGCTTGGCCTTGAGTCGCTTAGAGATGGAGGTGAGCGCCCCGGCTATGGCAAAGGTAGACGAAGCCAAAAGTTTGCGCAGCACCAAGGTCATCAGGGACCGCTGGCCAGTGGGCAGGGCTTGCAGATTTTCTCGTTGCAGGTACTCGGAGACCAAATGATACAGCCGATCCTCGCTTTCCTCCGGGGTGAATTCTTCCACCAGGGGCAGGCGCTTGGTGAAGGGGATATAGGCCGTGACCTGCCGACGCAAGGTGCGATGACAAACAGGCTTGAGCCGTGCCTTGAGTGTCTCGAACACCAGTTCCTGATTGAGATTGGCAAATTGTTCACGGAAACTTTTCAGGTCGCCGAAGGTGTGTTCATCGATAAAGCTGACCAGTCCGAACAGCTCCAGCAGGGAGTTCTGCAGGGGCGTGGCGGTGAGTAGTAGCTTGTCCTTGCCGGCCAGTGCAACCTTGAGCGTGTTAGCGATGACATTCGACGGTTTATAGACGTTACGCAACCGGTGCGCCTCGTCGATCACCACCAAATCCCAGGGAAGAGCCCGGACCGCCTCAGCCTTGCTCTTGGCGAACTGATAGGAACAAATGACGATTTCCGGTGCCTCAAACGGCCGAAACTGGCCCTGTTTCATGGCGGCGTTGTAGGACTTGGCCTCAAGAATGCGGCAGGGAAGAAAGAATTTTTCGGCAAGCTCCTGGAACCATTGCTTGCGAAGGTTGGAAGGGGTGATGATAAGGATACGTCGCCTGCGTTCGGCCCATTTTTGCGAAAGGACGAGACCGGCTTCGATGGTTTTGCCCAGCCCAACCTCGTCTGCCAACAAGGCACCTTTTGACAGCGGTGACTGAAAGGCAAAGAGAGCCGCATCGACCTGATGCGGGTTAAGATCGACCTGAGCACTCGCCACGGCGCCGGTGAGCTTCTCAACGCTGTCGGGCGGATAGCGTTTTGTCAGTTCATAGGCGAGGAATTTTGATTGATAATGGGCAAAGATTGACTCTTTCAAAGTAACTTGTTGATATAAATGCAAGAAACTCGCCCCCCTTTGAACCTCAGCAAAAACAGACCATCAATTTTGAATTCTGATACGCAGATCTTCCTAAGTGATTATCCACAAATAAATTGCTCGCAATTTTCCTGCCACCAGCTAATATCCGTTGAAACCAAGCAACGGGGGGAGAAATGGCACGCATCAAAACCTGGGAAATTTCGGATGCATTCTGGGCGATCGTTGAACCGTTGATCCCCACAGATCTGCGAGAAGCCGGAAAAGAATATACTCGTAAGCCGGGCGGCGGCCGAAAGCCGAAGTATTCGAACCGACTCTTTTTCTCCGCAATAGTGTACGTCCTGAGGACAGGAATGGTTCATCCGGCAAATGCGTACCCGACTGCGGAATGAGTGGCGAAGTGACA
>NZ_JHZB01000066.1 GCF_000621145.1 Desulfobulbus elongatus DSM 2908 | reverse complement strand
CCGGTGGACCCTTACCCGTAACACAGCCTGCTTCCGACCGATCGGCGGCATCCGGAGCCATCGGGTGTTCCTCCCTTTGAAATGGCAATACCGATACCCGCAGGTTGGACAGACAACATGGCGGCTGGTCGTTTCAACAGAGAAGATGAGCGCATTGCCAAGAAGTTGGGTGTTGCGATAGGTGACGCCCTTGATGCCAAAAGCATGGTATAAAAGTGTTTGTGACATGGCTGAGACTCCTTTTGTTGTCGGGTTTGGTCACCAGACAACATCTCTCATGCCATGTCACTTCGCCACTCATTCCGCAGTCGGGTACGCATTTGCCGGATGAACCATAAAAGACAAGACATCGTTTGGATGCCTTGGCCGGTCTCGGCACAGCATGAACATTGCCATCGCTGCCCGTCGGTCAATTCGGTACTGCCGATTTTTTTTGCCGTACATGGTCAAGGGGATAAAAAGCACCGTTGTGTAACAAATGTGCGACAAATATATTGACTTTTTCGGTGCTTCGATTTTTAAAAGATTCAGTTCAGGCGTTCGCAAGAACTTGATAGGGAACCCCGTGAGAATCGGGGACGGGCCCGCCGCTGTATCCGGGGACAAAGGCTGCATGATGTCACTGACCGCATGGTTGGGAAGGCGCAGCCGGAGGACGATCCGGGAGTCAGAAGACCTGCCTGGACATTATAAAACGACTGCGTGGACGGCGGCGTTCCTGATGCATTCTTTCTGTGGATAAAAAAGGGCTATCCCGGATCGATCTTTTCGATCCGGGATTTTTTTTATCTCCTGCCAAACGCCTTTTGGCTTTTCCGCATTGAGCATTTCCATTCCTCTCGGGCTCTCGCTGCCCAAGAACCGAAATATGGAATAACTGCTCGATTTCACTGGTTCGGACCCGTTCCCGCGTCTGCTTGGGTATGATGGTTTGTCAGGATCCTTCTGGGCGAACAGACCATCTTTTTCTTTGCACCAGCAATTAACCATTGAGAAACGGGAACATCATGCCTTTCCTGAAGATGGCACTGATTCATGCGGTCATTCATCATAAATGTCCGGAAGCAAATCGGGAAAACATACTGGCCGCATTCCGCCAGGCAGGAGAGAAAAAAGCGAGCCTGGTGATTGCCCCGGAACTCGCTCTTTCGGGCAATTTTTTCTGCAACCGTCACGATATTGCCCCGTACGTCGAGACGGGAAACGGCCCCACGCTCACCGAACTCGCCACCATAACACGCCACTACGGGCTGTATGCATGTATCGGACTTGCCGAACACGATCCCGGTACCGGCATCTTCTATAACAGTGCCTTTGTCCTCGATCCCGCAGGAACCGTTGTCTGCCGTTGCCGGAAGATCAACCCCGAGAACAGATGGGCCTGTCCCGGCGATCCCAAGGAAAACAACACGTTCGATACGCCTTGGGGACGAATCGGGGTCCTGATCGGTTCCGACACGTACGAGAGCCTGCTGCCCCGCATTACAGGATTGCGGGGCGCCAACCTGCTCATGGTTCCGGCAAACTGGGCCCCGACAGGCATAAACCCCAAAGATGTCTGGCGGGCGAGGGCCCTGGAAAACGGCATGTCGCTCATCGCGTGCAATCGCACGGGAATGGACATGGTCACGGACTATTCGCAGGCTCCATCCGTGGCGTTCGACAGCCAAGGGAAAACTTTTCTGGGCCAGAGCCATCAAAAGGCGAGAGTATTCCAGGCCCATCTCCCCTTGAATTCCGAATACAGGTTCAAGGCCGGGCAGAGGCTCCGGTGTCTCGTCAATCGCAACTCCTTCGATTCCCATGCCTGTTACCTGAGCCTGGCGACCATTCCGAATCTGACCTCCTATCTCCACCTTCCGCCCGCCGGTCGATTGCATCTGGTCTGTTCCGTCCCGCGGGAAAACGAGGATCCGCTCATCCGGGCGCAAGACGATTTTCTGCATCCGGACACCACGTCCGATACGCTGCATGTGCTGCCCGCCTGGAAGTACAGCGATGTTTCACTCGACAAACTGCGGGTCCTGTGCGGCACGAGCGGGCAGAAAGCCGTCGTCCGGCGCACCATTGAACACGGTTTTGCCTTCCATTATTTCGACGGGGCGCGCCAGCCGCAGCAATGGGAGGTCGATACCAGCCAGAACTCCGCCGCACCGCAGATGATTTCCCTGGATTGCGGTCCGGCGCGCATCCTGATCGCCACCTTCAGAATCCTTGTCCACCCCGAACATGTCTTGGCCGCGGCCAAGCAGGGGTGCGATCTGGTCGTCATCAGCGAGCATTCCTTCTCTCCGGAAAACCGGCTCCTTTCGGCGGTCCGTACCATCGACAACGTCGCGACCGCGGTCTGCACGTCCACCGGGGGCGGCATATGGATGACGCCAGAAAAGGACCAGCGGTGGGAAGAGACGCTGGCGGAGCCGGGGCAGGCGTGCTGCTACGTCCTCGATACCCACAGAACCAGGAGGAAGCATTTTCAGGACAGGCTCGACTATGAAACGCTCTTCGCCACCTACAACGCATGACCAGACAATTCCTTCACCTCATCGTCGCGCCGGTCTTCGTTCTTGTCGTCTGGTTTCCCGGAACGCTGCCGGCGGGCGGCATCAGGGTCGGGGTCGTCGGCGATCAGACGGGGACGACGGACCTTGCCCGATCGTACCGCATCCTGGCCAGGGGTGTCGAAACCCTCGGCAAAGAAAGGGTCGATCTCGTCCTGCACGTCGGCGATCTGCTGGAAAGCACGCGCAGGGAAGAGGAAATCCGGGAAGATTTCAGCAAGGCGGCCGCCATCCTCTCCTCCCTGCACCGGCCGTGGTACATCACCCCCGGCGATCACGACGTCAACCCCGGCGACTGGGTCGCCGATTCCGCCGATCGTTCCAGGGAGCAATTGTTCCGCGAACTTCTCGGCCCGGTTGTGCCGCCCGCCGCCAACCGCCTGTACTACAGCTTCAATCACGGCGGCTACCATTTCGTGGCCCTGAACGCCATGGAACACCTGCACACCGACCCGCGCTGGGGCAATGTCTTCCTCGCCCGCATATCGGCCGAACAGCTCGCCTGGCTGAAAACAGATCTCGAACGGCACCGGCATGCTGCCGGAACCATCGTCTTCATGCATCAGCCGCTGTGGTACAACATGGCGGGCTGGCTGCCCGTCCACCGCGTGCTCCGGGAGCACGGGGTTCTGGCCGTCCTGGCCGGTCATTTCCACTATGATCAGGACGACGGCGTCGTGGATGGCATCCGCTACCTGGTGATCGGCGCGACCGGGGCCTCGGTCAAGACCGCCTCGGCCGATGCCGGCGGCATGCATCAGGTGGCCGTTCTCGATCTGGAGGGTGGAACGCTTCGGTGCAGACTCCTCGACGCCGAATCCGGCCGGGAGATCCGGTTCACCCCGCGGGCCGATGCGGACCGCATCCAGGCCCTGGACTACACCCTCGGCACGTTGCACGGCTTTGCCGAACGGCACCGCGTGTATCTCAAAGACAGCCGTCCGGTCGGCGATTGCGCCACGGGCACGTCCGCCGAGATGGTCCTGCCTGCCCTGGGGAACCCCATCGATCTTCCGGTCCGGGTCGAAATCGACCTCGCTCCGGGGCCCTTCGCGTTTGCGGCCCCTCGTTTCGAAGACGGCCTGTGCACGGGAAAGAGTTCCGCAGGCCGCTGCACGCTGCCGCCGGGCAAAGGCATGGCCGTTTCCAATGTATCCACCGCCAGTTTCTGTTTTCCCATCTGTCCCGGCCCGGACGCTCTGCGCACCGCCGCTATTCCGGGTGCCGCGCGGCAGGCGTTCTGGTCTGCGTCCGTCGTTCCGGCGGCGCAGCACCGGCCGCGGCCCGGCGATCGGGTGCGCTTCCGGGTTACCCTGCGGTTTCAAGGGGAACAGGGGGAGCTGTCGGTCTTCAGGGATCTGGAGTCCGCACCGTTGGCGCAGTGCGCCGCTCCGTCCGGATAAGGGGGAAAATCCAGACGGGACACAACCGTTTCAGGCCGTTGGTTACGCAAAAACACGCAGGAGGGTACACCATGAAGCAGTGGCAAGGAAAACGGACCGGCATCGGATGGCTGCCCGGCCTGGCGGGCATACTTCTTTGTTTGTTCGTTTCTTCGGCCGCAGCGGATGATTTCAGTGACTACAAGACATCGGCGGGTTCGACGGCGGTGGTGAATCTGCCCATGGCCGGCGGTCCAAACGGGGAATGGATGAGTTGGTTCACGGCGGTGGATTATTTTCCCAGCGGCACCACGGCCATGATCGACGGCAGATTCGAGGCCGAGGGGCGGATGATTGCCGCCACGGGACGGGAGATTTATCTGCAGCGGACCTACGGTTCGAGCAAGTGGGATGTGGTGGCCACGGTCCCGTATACCATGGATCCGAGCTTTATCCACGTGTCGCCGGATGGCAGTAGGATCGCCTTGGGTGTTGGGTATGTGGCTCCTCTGTTGATCATCCCGACCACGGTCCTCAGTGCGACCGCCCCGCCTGATTTGACGACGCACGCCGCGGTCAAGCAGTTTCCCCTGATCAATTACTATGACGGCGACTGGGTGGAGGAGGGGGACGGTATCGATGCCAACCGGTATTTCGTGGTCAACGGCGGTCAATGGCCCAGCGATTGCGAACCTCCCTATGACAGCAATCCCTACTGCAGCTTTGCCAGCGGGGTGGGCGCGGTGGACACCGAGGTGGCCAATCCGGCCACCCACGTGGGGGTCCCTTTGATTATAGGCATTCCCGGTGCCTCCTCGGACGTGGACGTGGACAAGAGCGGCAACCTGCTGACCGGCATCGGCTACCTGACCTCCCCCAACCGGACGGGCGAGGTCAAGGTCTGGCCCGCTGGCGGCTGGGACCCGGTCAACGGCTCTTCGCTCGCCTATGAGGGCAACACCCGGATAGTGGCTGCCAACATCCTGAGTGCGGCCTACCTGGGCGAGGATGCCGAGGGTAACTTCCATATCGGCGGCGCCGATGCCTTCGGAGTCGGCGGGCCTCCCGAGCGAGGCTATGCCGCTCTGATCAAAGCCGGCATCGTCAATGCCATCGCCACTGGTGCCCGCACCACGCCGGTGACCGACGGTAACAGGGGCGACACCAGCGAATACAAGTATTTCGCGCCCGACCCCTGCCAGGACGACTCTGCCACCGGCATCCTGGCTGGCGATTGGGGCCGTGGCCTGGCGGTGATGTGGAACCCCACCTATTACGAAACCAACGGCTCCTGTGCCGGCGATGTAGGATCTGCCGCTGATTACTGGAATCCCGGTGTCACCCCCCGATT
>NZ_JHZB01000065.1 GCF_000621145.1 Desulfobulbus elongatus DSM 2908 | reverse complement strand
ATCTCCCACGAGGGACACGTGATGTTTGTCCAGGAACGGAGATAATGGCGCCCCTCTGTGCCGGCTGCGGCAACCCGGCCCAGCCCGGCGAAAGCCTGTGCGCGGAGTGCGAGAACAAGGTGCGGCAAGAACAGAAGAATGGAGTTTATCGAATGAACCATGCAAACCTCGCCCGGGCGATCCGTCTCAGGGCAGAAAAGATCGACAGCGAGGCCGATCACGACAGCGTGGATTACGACACCCGGAGGGATGATGCCGAGTTGCTGCGCTGCTTGGCTCGCATTCTTTCCGGTCTCTCGGTCAAGGATGCTTTCGGCGCCCCGGGGGACTGGGGGTACGGAACCCCGATCGGAGATGCGCTCTGCGAAGATTATGCCGCCGCCGGGGCTGCCGGCGGGCAGCGGGTCGCCCCCGCTGATGTAGAGAGGGTCGGGTAGCACCCGGCCACGACCCGGCCCGGGAGATGGCGCGCGGCGGCTCCGCGATCGGCGTATCCGATCATCCGCCATTATTCCAACGGGGAGTCAGGCATGAAGCTGGAACCAGGAATGTTGATCAGGACGAATTACTCAGGGCCATACAGGATCATCAAGGTTGAACGCGGCTGCACCTGCCGCAATTACAACCACTCCCGGCCGCATCTCCACCTCACCTGTATCTGCGAGGCCAGCGGTCAGAAAAGGTGGCTGAACAATTGGGATGAGGAAACCTTGCGCTCCTTTGACAAGACATACGCCGGCGGAAAAAGCGAGCGTGACTTCGACACGATCGAGATCCTCGAACACGATCGTCCCATTCAGATGTCGTTGTTTTGAGGAGACCAATATGACCACGACAATTGACGCTCTATACGAACGTATAGTGCTCATATCGATGGACCGGAAGCATTATGAAGCGCAACAAGAAACCGCACATCAACAGCATGATCTACGACGGTGATTTCTCGCTGCACTATGACTGTGCAGGTGAGGTTTCCTGCGCGTTTGCGCTCTGCGAGATCATGCCTCCCGATGAGGAGAGCATCTGCTGCTTTCGTGATCATGGGTCATGTCGGAATATTGCAGCGCAAAAGGCTGCCATCGAAGGGCTGCGTCGCAGACTGCAAAGCGCATTGAAACAGTTAGAGGATGAGGACGCATGATTACAGTTGCTGATTGCCTTGATTGCGACAACACCAGTTGCATCCAATGCGGGAAAGATGTTTGGGCCCTGCCGTATTGCATAAAGCAGCCAGTGCTCGACCGTTACAAGAAAGCGACCGTGCGCATACACAGTGATCGATGCAAGACATGTCTCCACAGGTTGCACCACTTGCCGGTTGCCAACCCATGCCAGAGATGCATCCACGCTGCGGAGAAGAAGCATGCCCAATGATGGAAAATGCGCACTCTGCGGGTATCGGGCTCCGGTGACCAGCTTCCTTGAGGCTGCGGGCAATGGCGACCTCGTGCCCGAGTATATCAAGCTCCCGCAAGAACTGCAGGCGCCGTTCTACAAATACATGGCTCTGTTCAAGCCGGCATCGGGACGGGCCATGCAGAACTCGAAATCCATTCGGCTGATACGGGAAATGGTGGCCTTGGTCAGCACGGGATACGTGTCGCGGAAAGGCAAGGTCGATCGGCCCTGCACCCCGTCCATGTGGGTGCGGGGCATCGAAAAGATGCTCGACCAGGCGAGCGGTTTGGAATTGCCGATGGAGAATCACAATTACCTGCGCAAGGTCGTGTATCAGCTCGCCGACCAGGCGGATGCCGGCGCCGAGCGGCAGCAGCATCAACAGATCCTCACCGGCGCCGCCCATGTCCACCGCGACGATCCGCCGCCGGCCGACGATGGACTGAGCCAGTTTGAGCGGGCGTATATCGCCGCGCACGGCTCCCTGCCGGAACCGGAACCGGATAAGGTCGCTGCCGCGGAACAATTGGTCTCCGATCTCGCCCGCAAGCTCAATGCTAAAAAATGAGGTGCGACATGGCGATGAACAGGAAGAGCGCGAAGACCGGCACCGCCGAGAACCGCCGCGGGCAGCTGGCCGCCATCCACGTGGCCCGCCGCGACCTGGGCATGGATGAAGACACCTACCGGCTGATGCTGCGCGAGGTGGCCGGGGCGGACTCATCCAAGGATCTGGACGCCGCCGGCCGGCGGCGGGTGCTGGATCACATGCGCCGGCTCGGCGGGCTCAGGAAGCCGCGCAAACGGGTGGCACAGCACCCCGGCACGCCCCACAACATCGACCGCGAGGCCATGCTGCAGAAAATCGAGGCGCAGTTGGCCGACATGCGGCTGCCCTGGGCCTACGCGCACGCGATCGCAAAGCAGCAGACCGGCATCGAGCGCGTGACCTGGCTGCGCAAGCAAGAGCATCTGGCGGCCGTGATCGCTGCCCTGCATGTCGAACAGGAAAAGCGCGGCCTGCTGACCCAGGTGGACGAATTGCTGGCGCGTGCCGGCATGAGCCGCGAGCAACTGGCCGCGCGGTACGAACTGGCAGGCAACTGGAGCCGGCGCCGCTCCACCCTGCGTGCGATCATCGCCCTCATCGGTCCCCTGCCGCAGGCCACCGCCGAGACCGGAGAAAACAAGAATGCCTGACAATCGGCTCACCAACCTGCCCGAGCAGTACCGCCCCCCGATCGACGATCTCCCCGGCGACATGCAGGTAATCGCCAAGGCCATAGAGATGGATTTTCCCGGACTCGGCGTACTGATCGCGCTGGCTCTGGCGCAAAGGGTGGGCGGTGGCCCCCTGTATGTCCGCCGGATGGATCGTCCACTGCTGGATTGGCGGAACGATCAGATCAGGGCCATGTACGATCGGGGTGAAATTACCATGCGGGAGTTGGCCTGGATGTGGCGGTTGAGCCTGTCGAGTGTTGAAAAAATCCTGGCCCAGCCGTCGACAAAGCAGAAAGCCCTGGAAGAGAAGCAGCTGAGGTTGTTTTGAACTCAGGGTCGGCACACCTTGCAGGGGATATATCCTGCTGCAATCGCCTCGGAACGACTGGAAAAGACCGCAGTGCAATGCTTGCATCCGGCGTGCCGGCAATCGGCGGCGTGGAATTTCCGCGAGTTGGTGTTGCCGATGTACGCGCCCATCGCATCGGCGGACGCAGAGACCAAGGTTACCAGCTTGCTCTCGTCGCCGCGTCGCCACTCCCAGGGGGGAACGGGGGCTTTGTCCCGCCAGAGGCCGATGCCGGCAGCCTGGGCGGCCTGCTGATATTGAGACCATTGGGAGCAGATCGGTTTCGTGCAATACTTGGTGTAGACCCAGGCCGCGCCGGCTCGGATCATGGCCTCGTTCACGCTTCTCTCGTCGCCATCGGTATAGACCACGGCCACGGTGCGGCCGTAGCGGTCGCGGTCGATGGGTTGCACCGTGATTTTACGACCAGCGAGAAGCCGCTGCACCGTGGTCGTGGCCAGATCGCCACCTGCTTGCCCTGCCTCCGGCGCATCGATGCCCCACAGCCGGATGTGGGGCAGATCGCCGTTGACCTGCGCCTTGATGGTGTCGCCGTCAATGATTTTGATCAGCTTGGCGGGGCTAGCCAGGGCGGTGACCGCCGCCGAGATAAGTATCAGGGCGACGATCCACCGTATTTTTTTGAGGCAGGACAATTACCACCCCGTCCCGTAATAATCCGGCGGGTAAACCGGGGGTTTCCATCTGTGCCCGCAATTGGTGCACACAAATATCGTTTTCTTGCTGCCGATTATTCCGCCGAGCAGGCCCACCGGACCGGCGACCACTGCCCCGGCGGCGGCCTTTATCAGGCCAAACCCTTTCGTGCCCACGGTGATGTCTCTTGATTCGCACTTGGGGCAGACCGGGGCGTCTTGTCGCGCCGGGGGTTGCACAGGACATCCGCAATGGATGCACGATTCAGCTTTATCGGAAATTTCTTTGCCGCATTCTTGGCAGTTGACGAGGGCCATGGTGTCTCCTTTGAGGGGGGGGAATGTCAGTATATCCGAAACAGGTGAAAATTGAAAACGTATTGACACCGGCGCCGTTTTTGGGCAATGTTACCCATACAGCCGCAAAAAACGGCTGCACGGGCTTGGCAGCCCGATCAACAGGCGGACGCACCGCCATTCTTTTGATTCGGCGGTTTTTTTGCGTCCAGTGCATGGCGAAGCTCTCTTCATTGGGCGGCGCTGTGCGGGAGGGGGCAACCCCTGCCGGTCCTGTTGCCGGTCTGCCAACCCGTACAGTGTCCGCCCTTTTTGCGTTTGGCAGCGCGGCAGGGCTTAAAATCCTACCCAACAGGAGGTAACGCCATGACCAGTACCACAACTTCCATCACCCCTTTCCAGTTTGAGTCAAAACAGGTTCGTACCGTCATCGAAAACGGCGCGCCCTTATTCGTCGCCATCGATGTGGCCGAGGCCCTGGGCTACAAACACCCAAAAGACGCAGTCGCGCGACATTGCAAGGGGGCGATGAAACGTCGCCCCCTTCAAACATCCGGGGGAGTTCAAGAGATTCGGGTAATCCACGAACCCGATGTCTACCGCCTGATCACCGGCTCACATCTCCCAGCCGCGCAACGATTCGAGAGATGGATATTCGAAGAAGTCCTCCCCGCCATTCGCAAGACCGGCGTTTACGCCAGCCCGACCGCCACCGCTCCTGCGCACCAAGGCCCGACCAAGGAGCAGTGCGAGCAATGCCGCCTCGACACCCGGTGCGCCATCTGGGAGATGCAGCACCAGATGCTGGCCAAGATTCCGTTGTGGAACAGCATCCGCAAGTACCACCAGAAGGATCTGACCAACAAGGAGATCGCCAAGCTGGTCAGCCTGAGCCCGGCCGCGTTGCGCCGGCACATGCGGGACATGCGCCAGTGCGGCCTGCTCTGCCCGCGCAACGAGCGGGAGTTGAAGCGGATGGAGCTGATCGATTTCCGCCACAGGTTCGCCCTGCCCACTCCCTACGGCATCAAGCCGCCTACCGGGCGGCAGCTGGAACTGTTCCCCATCGGCGTGATCGAAGGGAGGTGAGCCATGTGTACCGATTGCGATACCAGCCCGGCCGACCTGATCGATCACGCTCACAGTATGCTCTGTCTCCTCAACACCATGATTACAGCGACAGCGATCAACCGGGGATTGACGCTGTCTGCACGTGACCAGGACGGGCTGTGCTACATCCTCAGCCACATTGAGGATCACCTCGAAGCAGCCTTGACCAAACTTTAACGAACCATTAAACATCCAACAGGCACCGCCCGGTGTCGTTCCCGCAGGGGAGGTCGTTCCGGCCTCCCCTTTCTTGTTCCGTAACGTTACGGCTCTCCGCCGCCCCGGCAATACAGTACATATCCCCACGACAGGCAGAGATGCCTGACACCTCCAACAAAACGGGGCGGGCTCACAACCCGCCCCGTTTTGAGGTTGATCTGATCTGATCGCACAGAGAGCGAGCATATAGGGGCGGATGCCCCGGAGGTCCTATGAAAAAAAGTTGGTTGTACATCGCTATGGTGGCGGTTTTGGCAATCGGCAGTCCCGTCCGGGCTGAAGAAAAGCGGGTGACT
>NZ_JHZB01000064.1 GCF_000621145.1 Desulfobulbus elongatus DSM 2908 | reverse complement strand
CGTTGGGTGCGCAAGGCAACTTCGATGCGAGGCGCACAATGGCGACTGACCAATTTCATCAATGTTGCCTTGAAGTTGGTTACGGATATCGACCTCCTCAAGCCAGTCCGCAACGCACTGAAAACGGTGGATAAGCATCGCCAAGCCATCCTTGCGCGCTGGGTATCAGGCCACAACAACGCCAGGATAGAAGCGCTCAACGGCATCTTCCAAGCAGCAAAGTGTAGGGCCAGAGGATACAGAAATGATGACACGTTCATCTGCATGATTTATCTGCTGGCCGCCCCGATACAAAATCTGGTCAAATCCACTTGAAACGACGAAGAGCCAAAATAAGCAGGATGCACTGGTTGATCACAGGCATTGTTCCTTTCATTATCGAGAACGTCGAGAGATGGAAAATGAAGACATTCAAAACAGTCGTTTCATCGGGATTGGTTGTGTCCGTCGCCTTGTTCCTGGGCACGGCATGCACAGGGCTCAACGAAAAGCAGCTTGCTCAGGATCCGGTCTTTACCGAGACCCAAAAAATGAGCCGATTCGTGTCCGGGCAACGGGCGGCGTTCGAACAACTTCAGGCGGCCTATCTCACATCCCATGATTCGGTCCATCTCGCCAGAATGGGCGAGATCATGGAATTGATGCGGGATGAACTCGAACGTGCGGATTATTTTCAGAAAAACAACCGCTATTACCGCACCGGCCTTGATTATGAACGCTGGAAGAGCGCCGAAACCACCTATACGCTCTCCCAAAAAACTCTGTGCGAGATGATGCTCGTCACCGGGAAGCTGCACATGAAATACGGTAACAGGGAATATGCCGCTGACCTTTTCAACGCCGTCGCATTCGGCTTTGAAGGTGAGAATGTTTCCGGCTACATCGAGCAGGCGAACATTCTCTTGCGGGAGGGAAAGAATGTCGATCTTTATGCGAATTCGCCAACATCATCGCCCCGGAAGACAGACGATACAACACTCTGACATTTCACGCCAAGGTCGCACCCGTATTCTAACCAATCAACAGGACATTACACTCAGCCAACGCCATGACGTTTTTTCCAATTGATACCATACATCAACAACCATGAGCATAGCACAAATAAGGTCCAGCAAAATACATGATAAACCATACCAATAATAAACAAGAATGCCATATCATCAAGAAAGAAAAAACAGATAAATTAATATCAAAAATAGAAAATCTTGTCATAAACAAACAATATCAAGAAGCAACATCAACACTCAAATCACTCATAAATGAAAAAAAATATAACCCCAAAATATATTCTCTTCTTGGCGATATATTGCAAAATATAAGTAAAATCGATGCGATCCACTATTACGAGGAAGGCCTTTCTATCTATCCAAAAGATCCTCATCTCAATATAGGATTGGGATTTCTATACTTTAGCAACAAAGACTATCATAATTCAGAAAAATACATTCTGAATATTTGGGTTGAAGATCCAACAAATATCAAGTTGCTCACTGCATTGGGGAAAATATATAAATCACGGAAACAATTTGAAAAAGCAATGAAATATTTCCGTATCTGCGAATTGCTCGATCCCAATAATTCATTTGCCCTTTATGGACTTGCCGACACCTATCGCGGCTTGGGCGACAATGACAATGCTCTGAAATACTGGCTAAAATTTCATGGTATTGAACCGGCGAACAAAGTGGCCCTGACAAGAATCGGTGACTGTTTCGCAAAGGCCGGCAACAAGGACAAGGCTGTATTGTTTTACAACAAGGCATTGGATATCGGGTATGACTTTTTTGCGCATATAGGTATTGCCAAAATCTATATTGCAAATGATAGAATTGACAAAGCTATTGAAATTTATGAAAAATTACAGCAATCAGAAAATAATAACAGCAGATATTACTATGAATATATAACATGCTGCTTTCAATCAGCACAAAAAGATAAGGCTATACAATTATACAATAAAGCGATAGCCCTCTTTCCAGGAAACGCGCAGATTCAGTCGCTTGTGGAAAAATTCATATAATCAACACGACATCTAGACAAAATCATACACAGCATCTCTGCCCAGAACAGAGGGAACGAAAAAATACACACCTTTCTATCGCTTCTTTTCATCTCAAGTTTGTCCAAAAAAGTTCCCAGAAGAACGACGGAGATCAGCATGACGTCCCATAGCCAATACTATCCCAACCAAAATCCATCCTCTTTTCAGGCGTGCACCTTCCTGTTCTCGCTTCTTTTCTGTCTTGTCGTGGGTTTTTGGCCGGCGATTCAGAAAATGGTCTCGCTTTGGAATTTTGACGACAGCAATTATTGCTATCTCGTCGTCCCCCTTTTCCTCTATCTCTGCTGGGAAAAACGGACGACTTTCAACTATCTGACCTTCAACTGGAAACCGTGGAGCCTGGCAGTTTATGCGCTTGCCTTTCTCCTGGTGGTCGTCGGGGAACTGGGATCCATCGTGACCCTGACATTCATAGGGCTATGGTTCTTTCTATTTGCCATAGGTCTCAGTCTTTACGGAAATCGAATACGAAAACTGTGGTTTGAATTGCTTATCCTGGCCTTCATTGTTCCTTTCCCTCCTTTTATACTGCGCTCCCTGACATTCAACCTCAAGATGCTGGCCAGCACCTTGTCGGTGCACATGCTTCGCGTGCTTGATGTCAGTGTACTGCAAAACGGCAACATCATAGATCTTGGCGTGAGACAGTTCCAAGTTGTCGATGCATGCAGTGGACTACGCTATGTTTTAGCCATGTTTTTGCTTGCCCTGCTGATAGGGCATTTTTACTCAAGGGATCTTGTCCGGCGAGCCATACTGCTTATGTTCGTTTTACCTGTCGCCGTTCTTGTCAACAGTTTTCGCATCTTCATCACAGCCGTTTTCTCCATAAACGGCTATCCGGAACTTGCCGACAATTTCTTCCATGATTTTGCCGGATTCGCCCTGTTTCTCTGTGCGGCAGTCATTCTCTGGTTTGTGACTTCCTTGCTCAATACAATCGGTCCCACATTGACCGTTCCGCAGATTTGGAGTACCCGTGCCAAAGACGACCGCGGGAGAGCCCCAAACAGGGCCATCGTCTTCCTCTGCTGCCTCCTGCTGCTTGGCGGCGGCTGGATTGCACATAAGCTGCCATCAACGCACATCATCCCGGAACGACAATCTTTTCTCGACTTCCCCCTTGAGATCGGTGGTTGGGAAGGAACGAGAGAGCACATCCCGGATGATATCCTTGCGGAATTATGGTCCGACGACTACGTCAAGATGACGTTTTCACATCCGGACCGTCCGGGCCAACAGATCCATCTTCTGATTCCCTATTACGCATATCAGGGGACCCTGCACGCCGCCCACGCTCCTCAATCCTGCATTCTCGGCAGCGGTTGGGCCCTGTCCGGCAGTCAGGACAGAACCGTAGCCGTTGCGGACAAGGAGCATATCACGGTCAGGACCATGCTGTTCCAGAAGGAAAAAACAAACCTGGTTGCCAATTATTTTTTTCTGGGCCGGGGACGGACAACCGTCAGCCCTTGGATGAACAAACTGTATCTGATTTGGGACGCCTTCAAGCAACACCGGACTGACGGCGCCATCGTTCGAGTGGAAATGGTCGTCCCGGACAACAAAATCAGTGATCGTGCCTATGAGGACCTCGACCATTTCATAGCGGCCCTTTGGAATATTCTTCCTCGATATATTCCGGGGTAAGTCTGTTGTGTCCTGGCGTGACGGGAAAATGGGAAATGGTTGAAATTGTCCCGCCTCAGTTGGAGAAGGGCCATCGAGTCGCTGTCAGGCTAATGCTTCCCTGATTTTAATCGACAGCTCGTGGGTGGAAAAAGGTTTGTTCAGAAAATGTATCCCTGCATCGAGCACACCATGATGGGCAATAACATTGGCCGTGTATCCGGACATATACAGGACCTTGAGGGAAGGATACCGTTCGAGGATGCGGCTGGATAAATCACGGCCATTCATCTCCGGCATGATTACATCGGTCACCAGCAGGTCAATTGTGCCGGGATTCTGTTCGACAACTTGCAGCGCCGCCAGCGGCCCCTGCCCGACCAGCACGCGATAGCCGAGCCGTTCAAGCATGGTTTTGCTCATATCGAGCAGAACCGGGTCATCCTCCACCAGCAGAATGGTTTCGCCCCGGCTCTTTTCCGGAAGAACATCCTTTTGCTGTCTGTCGGCGGTTTCGCCGTCGGTATACTGAGGAATGTAGATTCTAAAAGTGGTTCCCTTGTCCGGCTCGCTGTATACGTTGATGAACCCTTGGTTCTGTTTGACGATACCGTAGACGGTTGCCAGGCCGAGACCGGTCCCCTCTCCGAGCCCCTTGGTAGTATAGAACGGTTCGAAAATCTTTTCCATGACTTCTGGTGGCATGCCACAGCCGTTGTCACTCACGGAAAGCATCACATAGTCGCCGGGAATGAATCCGGCGTTCTGCATGCAGTATTCGGCATCCACGGTGACGGCTCTGGTTTCAATGGTCACGGTACCAACGCCGTCAATGGCATCGCGGGCATTGACGCACAAGTTGATCAGCATCTGGTCGATCTGGGATGGATCGATATAGATCGATGGCAGCGAAGATGCCGGTATCCAGGCAAGATGTATGTTCTCGCCGATCAGCCGTTGCAACATTTTCACCATGCCATCCACGGTGGTGTTAAGGTTAAGCGCCTTGGGAGCGATGGTTTGCTGTCGAGAAAAGGCGAGCAATTGCCTGATGATTTCTGCGGAGC
The DNA here is from genome assembly GCF_000621145.1 of Desulfobulbus elongatus DSM 2908. Taxonomy (GTDB): domain Bacteria; phylum Desulfobacterota; class Desulfobulbia; order Desulfobulbales; family Desulfobulbaceae; genus Desulfobulbus; species Desulfobulbus elongatus. Next base: position 1,233 of record NZ_JHZB01000064.1, on the reverse strand, counting down.
GCTGGCCGGCTTCTTGAATTCTTTCCAGATAGGTGTAGATCGGTGCGTCGGGCTGCGTCTGCTCTATGGCCATTCCGGTGTATCCCAGGATCACGGAAAGAATATTGTTGAAATCGTGGGCCACCCCGCCTGTCAACCGACCGACCGAATCCATTTTCTGGGCCTGCAGCAATTGGCCCTGCAATTTTTCCCTGTCTCTTTCAGCCTGTTTTCGTTCCGAAATGTCCAGGGCGGAAAAGGTTACTCCGCCGGCCAGGTTTTTCGACTCGAGAGGTGAGGAACTCAGGAGCACATCAATGCAATTTCCGTCTTTGCGTTGCCATCGCGTTTCCACCGTCCCGATGTTATCCCGCTGGATCTGCAAATATTTCTCCGTGCCGACAAACTCAAACTCCTGATCAGAGGGATACAGTATCCGGCTGCTTTGACCGAGGAGTTCATCGCGGCTGTAGCCGGTCATGGCACAAAGATGGTCGTTGACGGTGCTGAAGACCCGATCGATGACCACGCCGATACCGACCGGAGCGGCCCGGAAAACGCTACTAAGATATTCTTGGCTGGCCTGCAGATCTCTTTCCGCCTTCTTCTTTGCAGTGGCGTCATGGACGATGGAGTGGAGAATGGATCTGCCCTGCACCTCGATGTGGCTGCTGAAAACGTCCACATCCCGTATGTCTCCGTTTGCCGTCCGGTGACGGAATTCAAAATGGACGCGCTGGTTGTTACGCGCTTTTTCCATCTCACTCCTGGTTTCCTCCGGCGTCAACGTGTTGATGTCCTGGATATGCATCTCTTTGAGTTGCTGGCACGACCAGCCGTAGAAATGTTCCGCGGCAGCATTTGCTTCCAAAATAGCGCCGGTTTCAGCGTCGATGAGCAATTTCACCGCGGCATGGTGCTCAAAGAGATTTCTGAACAGTGATTCGCTTTTATCAGCCCGTTGAAAAAGCCATGTTTCCGGGAGCATGCACTCGGTACGGCACGCCAAGCCGATCAAGACAAACCGGCACCGGTCAAAACATGCCCTGGAGGAATTTTATCCGTAGCGCGAAATCCGGTTACGAGGAGCAATACAAGGCTCCCTACAGGCCAAAACAGACGAACAACCAGGCCGGCCATCTCTCTGGGAGTGCCGTGCCGGTACAGATGACGCATCACCAGACCAAGATTGTAGCCAGCGGCATGCATCAGGTAGCGTTTGGCAACATTGTCCATACCGCGAAGTGTCATGCG
>NZ_JHZB01000063.1 GCF_000621145.1 Desulfobulbus elongatus DSM 2908 | reverse complement strand
GCAAACAGCACGCGCCAAACTTGTCGGGTATCTCAAGGGCAACAAGGCGCGCATTGACTACGGCAAATTACGTCGTGGCGGTTATCCGCTGGGGAGCGGAGCTATTGAGAGTGCCAACAAGTTTATCTGCCACGTGCGACTGAAACGTTCGGGGGCCTGGTGGAAGATTGACAACGCCAATAATGTGCTCAAGCTGCGCTGCGCCAAATACAATGCAAAATTCGACGATGTTTTTGAGATGCATCAGGCCGTTAACAGAAAACAGCCGCAGTATAGCGCTGTTACGCTCAAAAGGATCAAATGATGCGCATAACTGTCGGATGCTCCCGATTCCGGACAGGGCACCCTCTCCCGTTGTTTTTTTCGGACATGTCGTTGGCCGCGATAGATCTGAACGACTGCCATGATCCCCCCTACCACTGTGCCGTAGAGGAAGACGGTCATGATCGCGCTTGGTCCGATCCATGCACCCAAGGCCGCCAGCAGTTTCAGGTCGCCGCCGCCAACCATGCCCTTGACGTAGGGCAGCAACAACAGCCCGCCGCCGAGGGCGACTCCCTGCAATGCATACAGCAATCCTTCCGTACCGGGCATGAGGAGCCACAGATACAGGCAGCCGCAACACAAGGCCGGCAAGGTCAAGCCATTGGGAATGGTGCGGCGCAGAAGGTCCGTCAGCGCCGAGCCAACTACGAGAACGCTGCAGGCCAGGAAAACCGGTACTGCAGGCGTGGTTGCCATCAGCATCATTCTTCTTTTTTGATATCGTCCGTGGCCTTGCCGATTTCGTCGGCAATGACTCCGAATAGATCCTTGAGTTTGTCCCCGAATAAACCCAGGGCGGCCACAAGAATGGCGGCCATCACACCTGCGATCAGGCCATATTCTACGGCGGTAGCCCCGGATTCGTCTTTGTACAGAGCAAGTAACTTGTTTTTCATCATGTATCCTCCCCTGAAACGATCAGACCGCATACGATGTGAATGTGACGTTAGAGGATCGCATTACTACTTCAGACGCTGATAAAATACCGGTAAAAAATTGCAGAAAATTAGGAGAAATTTGCGAAATTTTGGGGTGTTGTGTTTATGTGACAAAAAGGTGTTGACAGGTTTTTACATTCAAGGCTAGACAGGTGGCATCAGGTGCGTTGTTTGCTTAATAGGAAATCCCGTGCAAATCGGGAGCGGTCCCGCCGCTGTAACCGGGGACGAAATTCGCCATATCCACTGTTTGTCATCCAAAACGGGAAGGGGCGAAAAGTAGAATGATCCGGGAGCCAGAAGACCTGCCTGAGAACAGTATCGTTGGCCTTCTGCGAGTGACGGTTGTTCGCCAACATTTAAGGGTCAAGAAGCTGGGTGCAGCCCTTCATGGACACATGTCTTTTCGAAGGGCTTTTTGCTTTGTAGGGAAGGGTGAGGATGTCCATGGTTTTTGAATTCATTCTTTTGAATCCGAAACAGTTATGGACCCTGCTCAATTTTTCACAGCAATTGATCCTTACTGTCGATTGGCACCTCTTCACCTTGCGGAAGTCGCCAAATCCTTTCAGGAAACAATTCTTTCGGCCGGTGAAATGTTCATCAGCCAAGGTCAACCGGTACAAAAGTTCGGGATCATTCGATCTGGAGGTGCAGAGGTTGTTGTCCCTGATAGTAATGGCTTGAAATTATTCTGCGGAAATTTGAAAAGTGGAGATATCGTTTTTGACTTATCTATTTTATCAGGAACAGAATCTGCGGTTAGTGTTATCTGTCTTGAGCAAACCTCTTTTTTGGTGCAACCGATCGACGTTTTTGTTGAATCCTTGGACATGTACCCTCCGTTGAAATCCTTTTTCTATCAGAACGTTACCATGGGCGTTAGGTGGTGTTATGAAATAAATTGTGGGCGTCATGAGGGAAGATTTTTGATTGAATCGGGTAACGATCCTGATTCATCGAGTCTGTATAAAGCTCTTTTATATATTGATAAAAATTTTCATAAATCAGTAACATTGGATATGGTTGCCAAGGAAACTGCTATGAGCAGATTTCATTTTTCCCGTCAATTTAAACAGTATACTGGCTTGTCATTTAAACAATACCTGAATCGTAAACGTGTCAGAATGGCAAAAGAGCTGATTTGTCGGCATGGGTACAGTGTTACGGAAGCGTGTTTCGCTGTCGGATTCAATGATTCCTCTTATTTTTCCAAGGTATTTCGTGAAGTAGAAGGCTGTTCCCCTCGAAATTATTCGTCATGCCCAATTGTTACCTAGATCAGTAATATTATTTTTGAATTTTTTGTTTTTATTAAAAAATTTAAAATTAGATGCTTTGAAGAAGCTGGTCTCACTCCAGTTTTCACGGATAGGTAAACTGGAATTTTTTCCAATCCATCTGATAATATCAGATTATCAGCAAAAATCCGACTGAACCTCTCTCCAAATTCAGACAGCCAATTTTAGAGATTTCTGGCTTGTTGAGCCTCTCCCGAAGTTGCGCCGTGGTCAGATCGCCTCAGAGATAAACGGGGCCGGCGTCCTTACCCGGTCTTCTCCATGCTTCTTTTGGCTGGCTGCCATGGTCTTTCCTCCAATGATATTTGTGGTTGTTTGTGCTCGCGGACCCCCGACTTCAAGCCAGGATTCCGGTAACGTATCATTCTGATCTGCCAACATTAAATGCAATGATCTCTCTTGACAACCAGGCGGGGTACATCTATTGTATGCACGTATTCCCGATTCCGCCCGAGACGGTGGCATGACAGGTAATCAAACGTAAATACATACAGATCATACAGACGCAAATGCAGTCCGGAGAACCCTGCCCGGTTCCCGGACGAAGAAACACTGATCCATTCCAGGGCAGAACTGCACAGGATCCCCGACCATTGCCGGCGTTGCTCCGCTGGCACCCGGCCGGGATCAAATCGGACCCGTTGAGAGCACATCAAGACAACGATGGTTCGTTCTCGTGGCCGTTGGCCAACTCCACCGCCCCATGCACAGCAGGCGAAGGAGGAAGAGAACGCCGGTTCCTCTGCTTGGCAGAGGAACGTACGTGTTCCGTAAACGCGGGACGCAGGCCACCATACAAAACAATGCCAGGTCACCTGCCTGCATGGAGGCAGTGCATTCCTAGAGCGTCCGCCCGCCCCGCTGACCGTTGCGCCGGACACCGAAAACCCACGATCAGGTCGTCACGGATTCCTTTCCGGTAAGCCTTGGTTTGCCCGCACAATACTTTTTTTGTACGGCAGGCCGCCTGAAGTGCTCCAGGAAAAGTCCGTACGTAGTACGACCGCCATCCAACCAAAGCCAGCGACGCCCAGGATACTCCCTTCTTTTTTTCAGGGGGAGTGACATCCGACGACTCCATGTAAAAGATTTTTTCGCCTTTTTTTGGCTTTCCACCGCCTCAAGGGAAAAACCGGACGTCCGGTTTTCTTGCGGAATCTCCAATTGTTATTCAACAAGAGTAATCCGTTATGGCACGTTCTACAAAAAATTTTCGTATACGCTGCGTAACATCGTTTTGCAGGCACCGTGAACACTCTGAAAACAACTCGGCTAGGGTGACTCTAACATCCAGTCTCTTCACGATCAGGAGGGCGCCATGGAACTGATACCAAGGAGCCCCTGCCCCTGCCGGAAACCGGATTTCTGCGTCTGCCCCAGATTGTTGGTGATAGTAAATCCAAGCCTCCGGTTCCGGCCCTGATCCCGGTGTCGCGAAGCACCTGGTGGGCCGGAGTCAAATCAGGCCGCTATCCTCGGCCGGTCAAGCTCGGGCCGCGCATCACCGCCTGGCGGGTGGAGGATATCCGCCGACTTATCCAGGACACCGTGGTGTGAGGTGGCTATGGAATGGGTCAAAGTGAGGTGCGACGTCTTTGATCACCGCAAGATCAAATTGATCCGCAAAGGGCCCAAGGGTGATACTCTGGCGCTGCTCTAGGTGATGCTCATTGCCGAGGCCGGCAAGTGTGGCCGGGGTGGGGCACTCATGATCTCAGAGAACAATCCCTATACGGCCGAGACCCTGAGCCTGCTGTTGGCGATGCCCAGATCGGTCATCGAGCAGGGACTGAAACTGTTTGCCCGGCTGGAGATGATCGAGCGGGATGCGGTCATCCGGATTCGCAACTGGCGCAAGTACCAGAGCGAAGGCAAGCTGGAGGTCCGCAGGGAAAAGGACCGGCTCCGCCAACAGCGGCACCGGGAAAAAGAACCTGAGGTGTCACCATCGGTGTCACGTGACAGTCACGCTTTGATGTCACGTGATGTCACGCCGGAGAACAGAACAGAGAAGAACAGAGTAGAGAAGACAACAACAGAGGGAGTACGGCTGTTGTTGTCACAGACACCGTTGTCGAACATCTCTGATCAGGAACTGGGTGGACTGATGCAACGTCACGGTCCTGGGCGTTTACGGCAGGCAGCCGATGTCGCTGCGGAAACCTGGCGGCGTGACCGGGGAGAGATCCGCAATCCTGGAGGCTACCTCAACACCCTCTGCGAGGCCCTGGTCGTCCCCGACTGGTATGTGCCTCGTGACGAACGGCAGAAACGTGCTAAGGAGACCAGAAGGCGGCAGGAGATGCAAGCGGTCGGTCTAGTGGCGCAGCAAATGGCCGAACAGGCCGAAAACAAGGCCCGTGATGAACTGTGGCAGAGCCTGGGTGACATCGAGCGTGACCAGTTCTGCTCCGTTGCCCGGGATGAGTATCCCGTCTGCACCCACCCCTCGGAGGAGGTGGTCCAGATCCTGGCCAAGATGAAGGCCTGGGAGGCCCGGCAGGTGAGCGGCTGCTCCTGAGAGCGTGGCAACCGTGCCCTGCACGGCTGCATTGGAACAGACGCGGAAATCCCTGGTGGTTGCAGCGCTGGCCAACTGAAAACTGTTTGTCACCTGCTCCAAACCACTGTCAATTTCGATGTCCGGATTTCCGCGCTGTGTCAGCAGGCGCCGACACAGCGCGGAACCCGCACCCCAGCACCGCTTTGCCGCGCCGGGCGCGACAAAGCTCAGAGGACGAACCATGGAGACACCTGAGGAGACATTTGATGCGCTGGCCGAGGTCGCGCGCATTCGCAACCGCCGGGCAGTGGCCAGGCGGAAACATTACCGCAAAAGCCGGCTGGACCGTTACCGGGCAGAGCTGGTTGCCATGCGGCGGGCCGGGGCCTCCTGTGCCGATCTGGCCGAGTGGCTGCGCATCCATCGCTGCCGGATCCACCGCAGCTCGATTGATCGCTATCTGAAACGCTTGCCGGAGTTGCACCATGCCGAGTTTCCGCTCGCCGAAGGCCCAGGCTGAGCATGCGGTCTCCCGGAAGATTGCCCTGGGAACCGGCAGGCATGATCACCAGAACGATGGCCGGATCCACAGCTTGGGTACGGTTCGGGGCTATGAGCAGGCCCTCAAGGGCTTTGCCGACTATCTCCGCCAGCATCGACTGGGAGATCTGCACAGCGCCACCGAACAGGAGGCACAGCATTATCTGGCCGAACGCTCCCAACTGGTTGGTCAGAAGACTCTTGATCTGGACCGCCAGGCGATCCAGATCCATCTTGGTCAGCGGTTGGAGATCGTCTGCAGCAGCAAACTGAGCATCCTCTCCACCCGAAGCTATACCCCGGCCCAGGTCGAACGGATAGCGCATGCTCAGAGCGAGGCCAACAGCCTGGCCACCCGGTTGGCCTATCATGCCGGGTTGCGGGCGCATGAGCTGCTTACCCTGCGGCCGGCCGGTGAACGGGTCGCCTCTGGTCACCGCCAGTGGAGTGCGGAACGGTTCACCGGCCGGGAGGGGGATCGGTACACCGTTGTCGGCAAGGGTGGTTTGGTACGCGAGGTGGTGTTGTCCCGAGAATTGGTTACGGCCTTGGAAGCAAAACGGTTGGATGAGCCACGTCTGGTGATCGACCGGGGTGTGCACTACAACCAGCACTACGACATCGGCGGCGGTAGGGCCTGGAGTGTCACCGCCGATGAATTACTGACCCACCCGCCACCGAAAATTTGACCCCCCTGCCCGTTTTTTCGCCTTCCTTCCCGCAGTTTTTGCAAGACCCACCTGAACGTTTCCCAGTTGTCCGAAGAAGACTCGTATACTGCTCCTGAATATTGATCAAAGCAGGGGGAGATATGGGTACCAAGAACAAGAATCGAAAGCGTCCTTGCCGCATGTGCGGGAAATGGTTCCAACCGGATGCACGCCTTGGGACACGACAGAAGACCTGCGGCAGTCAAGAGTGTCAAAAGAAGTGGCATGCCCGTAAATGCCGAGAATGGAACAAGCAGAACCGGGCCTATT
>NZ_JHZB01000062.1 GCF_000621145.1 Desulfobulbus elongatus DSM 2908 | reverse complement strand
TCAACGATCGCCCAGAATGCATCCGAAATTTCCCAGGTTTTGATGCGTGCCATTTCTCCCCCCGTTGCTTGGTTTCAACGGATATTAGCTGGAGGCAGGAAAATTGCGAACAAATTATTTCTGGATAATCACTTGGTAATGGAGCCCTCTGGCCGCAAGTGGTTGTGTTCCGCCTCAGTTGGAACTGGACAATCGAGCCGTTTGCAGTAAGGACTCCGAAGGATCCGGGTTGTTTTGTTGAGAGAGCATCGGGTTTGCCGAAGGTGGCCGAAGCCGTTTTTTCTTCCTCAGTTCCCGTGCCTCTTCCAGTTTCCGATCCCGCTCTTTGAAAATTTCCTGCTCTCGGCCATTGAGCTTGTCCACTGGAGCCACGTAACCAATGGCGCTGTGCAGCCGGACGTTGTTGTAGTGGGCAATGAACTTCTCCACCATCGTCCGGGCTTCATCAAGGGAAAGCGGTACACCGGGGCGAATGCACTCTCCCTTGATGGTGGCATGAAATCGCTCCAACTTGCCGTTGGACTGTGGATAATACGGCGACGTCCGCACGTGTGTCATGCCGGAGAGCCGGATGAATTCCTTGAAATCCTTGGCAATGAATTGTGGGCCGTTATCGGAGATGATCCGCGGCCGGGCTTGGGGGTATTGCTCCTTGGCCCGTTGTACAATGCTCTCCACATCCTGCTCCGTCATCTGTTCCCGGATCTCCCAATGAACGATGAAACGGCTGCAGCCGTCGAGCAGGCTGCATAGATAATAAAAAAGGGGTTCATCCGGCAAACGCGTACCTGGAGTTGTGAAGGTTGTAGAGCCTGAGCTTGAAGTATTCCATGTTTCTGAAGCCATAGGCCTGCCGTTTCAAGGTTTTGATTTTGTTATTGAGTCCTTCCAGGGGACCGTTGGTGATCTTGTGGGGGTAATAGCCGAGCAGTCCCTGCATGCTGATGAGGATCGTTGACCCGCCCGCGCAGAGCTGTTTGATGCCCGAGGTCAGGGCATCGAAACACCAATTAGATCATCCTCATTATCATATATCTATTTAATATTATTGAATAAATCATGGTTTTTGGTTATCGTAACTGCACGAATATCAACGAAGGCCCCTTAAAAAGCGTGCACCTCATGATTCGATACCATAGCCAAAAACAGCTGACCCTGACTGGATTTTCCAGCCCGTTTCGGACCAGGCTTGACCCTGAAAACCGATGGGTGAAACTGGCCGACCTCATCCCCTGGGATGATCTGGCGCGAGCGTATCACAAGAGCTTGCTGTCTCCGAGCCAAGGTCGTCCGGCCAAGGATGCCCGAATGGTTATCGGCGCAGTGATAATCAAGCACAAACTCTGTCTGTCCGACGAAGAGACCGTCCGGCAGATCCAGGAGAATCCGTATCTCCAGTTCTTTGTTGGACTCTCCCGCTATCAAACAGAACCGCCATTTGCCCCCTCCCTGTTCGTTGAGATTAGAAAACGGATGGGGCAGACCGTTTTCGAAGGCTTCCATGAGGCGATTGTCGGCGCCATCGCCAAGAAGAACGGCAATCGTCCCCCACAGTCTCCACCTCCTGACGACTCCTCTTCCGGCTGCAACGGAACCAAGGCGGAGCGGACTCTTTCGCAGATTGCCGCCAGCGCTCCAGCCAATGCGGAGCAGGGCAACAGGGGGAAGCTGATTCTGGACGCCACGGTGGCGGATCAGGCGATTCGATATCCTACCGACCTGAGTTTGCTCAACGAGGCCCGCCAGTTCTATCCGCATACCGCATGGTCCAGAAAACCGCGGACCTACCGCCAGAAAGCCCGCCAGGCTTTTCTGGCTGTGGCAGCCAACCGGAAAAAGGATAGACCGGAATAAGGGGCAAAGATGACGGCAAAAAAGATGATCGCACCGGCATCCGACCCGTTCGGGCCGTGATTAACGGTTGAACGGAACATTCCCGGCGATATATCATAAGATCATGGCAGGCTAATCCGGTTGCGCGCCAGCGGCGCACCAGCCGGAACGGTCCGCGGCTTTCCGTTTTCGAAGATCGACGCATATCGTTTACGTCGCAGGGGCGAGACCCTGCACAGGCAAACGGAGGACAGGCGATGCCGGAAGGGGATGGAGCAGCCGTGCGCGGCGCAGACGACCGCGAGCGACTGGTTCGGGAATTGCGGTCGCACCGGATCGAGCTGGAGCGGCAGAACGAGGAGTTGCGCCTGGCCCGGGCCGAGGTCGAGGCGGGCTTGCAGAAATACTACGAGCTGTACGACTGCGCGCCGGTCGGCTATTGTACCGTCGACGGCGCCGGCACCATCCGGGAAAGCAACCTGGCCGGCGCACTGCTCCTGGGCGTGGACCGGGCCCGGCTGCTCGGCGGCAGGATCGGCGACTTCGTGGCCGAATCCTCCCGCAACGGTCTCGCCCGTTTTCTGGAACGGTCGTTTTCCACCGAACACAAGGCCACCGGCGAGGTCAGCGTGCCGAACGGCGAGGGCGGCGAACGCTATCTCTACCTGGAAGGTTCGTCCTTCGAGGCGGCCAGCGGCGAACCGTGCTGCCGCATCGCCATGATGGATGTCACCGCTTCCCGCCAGACCAGCATCGAACTCGAACATTACCGCTATCACCTGGAGGAACTGGTCCAGCAGCGCACCTGCGAGCTGGAGGAGGCCAATGCCCGGCTCCGCGGGCAGACGGAGAATGTGCGCTCGATCTACCAGGCCCTCGACAGCATCGGCCTGATTGTCTGCCATCTGGAGGAGCACGACGCCCGCATCGAGATTTTCAGCGCCGGCGCGGAAAAGCTGTTCGGCTCCAACCAGAAGGACGTGATCGGCCGGTCCCTGCGCCTGATTTTGCCCCCGGAGGGCAGGGAGGCGATGGCCGACCGGGTCGAACGGCTCCGCCAGGGGCAGGCCATGCAGGCCTCCGACATGACGCTGGTGCGGCGGTCCGGCGTCCGCTTTCCGGCGGTGGTTTCCGTCCATCCCTTCGCCCGCCATGCCGGCCGGTTCACCAGGGCGGTGGGCGCCTTCCGCGACATTTCCGAATTGATGCTGATCCAGGAGAAGCTGCAGGCGATGAACGACGAGCTGGAGCTGCGGGTCAAGGAGCGGACCGCCGAACTCCACGAGTCCAACGTGGCCCTCAAGGTGCTGCTGAACAAACGGGAGGAAGACCGGCTGGCGCTTTCCGAGCAGATCCTCGCCAATACCGCCAAGCTGGTCGACCCCTATCTGGACCGGCTCATGGCCAGCGGCCTCACCGATCCGCAACGGGTGCTGGTGGACATCCTCCGGGCCAATATCGAGGAGCTGACCGTGCCCTTTGCCACCGCCATCTCCTCGAAACTGAGCCGGTTGACCCCGGCCGAGATCCAGGTGGCCAATCTGGTGAAACTGGGCAAGCGCACCAAGGAAATCGCGGAGATCATGCGCCTGTCCCCCGGCACGGTTGGTATCCATCGGAAGAATATCAGAAGAAAGCTCGAGTTGACCCACAAAAAGACCAACTTGCAAACCATGCTCTCGACCGTCCCCTGAATGCCGGCCTGCCGGAAACGAGAAGGGCGGTCGGGAGGAGCGCAGCTCCTGCGCGGGAGGTCGCCATGCACGAAGCGCTTTTTTACCAGCAGCTCGAAGAGAGGAAGGTGGCCTGCGGTCTCTGCCACCACCGCTGCCATATCGGCACGGGCAAGCGGGGGCTGTGCGGCGTGCGCGAGAACCGGGACGGCCGCCTGGTCAGCTTGGTTTACGGCATGCTGGTCTCGCAGAACGTCGATCCCATCGAGAAAAAACCGATGTTTCATTTCCTTCCCGGCAGCCGGTCGTACTCGATCGCCACCGTGGGATGCAACTTTCACTGCCGCCACTGCCAGAATTACCAGATTTCCCAGTATCCCCATTTTCATGCCGGTGCCATCGCGGGCACGGCGACGACGCCGGCCGAAGTAGTGGCTGCCGCCCGGCGGACGGGTTGCGCCTCCATCAGCTATACCTATGTCGAACCCACGATTTTCTACGAGTTCGCCTACGACTGCGCCAAATTGGCAAAAGAGCAGGAGCTCGGCAATGTGTTCGTCAGCAACGGCTACATGACCGCCGAAGTGGTCCACCACCTGGCGCCGGTGCTCGACGGCATCAACATCGACCTCAAGGGCTTCACCGACGAATTCTACCGGCAGGTCTGCAAGGCCCGGCTGGCGCCGGTGCTGGAGAACATCCGCCTGTTCCACAAACTTGGCGTGCTGGTGGAGGTCACCACTTTGCTCATTCCCGGCCTCAACGACTCCGATGGGGAACTACGCGCCATTGCCCGTTTTCTCAAGGACATATCGCCGGATATGCCCTGGCATGTAACCGGCTTCTATCCCACCTACGCCATGATGGACCGCCCGCCAACCCCGGCCGCTACGTTAAGCAAAGCGAGGGAGATCGGCTTGGGCGAGGGCCTGCATTTTGTCTACGAGGGCAATGTCGCCGGTTCCGGCGGCGAGGATACCCATTGTCCGGCCTGCGGTGCGCTGCTCGTGCAACGCCAGAGGTTCGGCAGCCAGGTGGTAGGCATGCGGGGCGACCGCTGCTTCGGCTGCGGCGCGGCAATTGCCGGGGTGTGGGGGGGAGCTTGAGTCGTTGGTGCTGAGCGTAGCGAATCCCAACATTCAGCCCAACGTTCAAAGGGAGCGTGGCAATTGGCAGGGGAGGATGAAACGATGCGGTATCGGCGGGCGGATGTGGCAGGGGGAACGTATTTCTTCACGGTCAATCTGGCCGACCGCAGCGCCGATACGCTGGTTCGACATATCGATGCGTTGCGGAAGAGCATGGCTGTAGTGAAGGCCGCGCATCCGTTTTCACTGGTTGCGATGGTGGTTCTGCCGGAGCACTTGCACGCTATTTGGCGCTTGCCATCGGGCGATGCGGACTGTCCAACGCGATGGGCATTGCTCAAGGCGGGATTTTCAAGACAGGTGGAAAAAGGCGAGCGCATCAACTCAAGCCGTGCGGGGAAACGCGAGCGGGAGCTGTGGCAGCGCCGATATCGGGAGCATCAAATCCGGGACGAAAACGACTTGGCGCGGCATGTGGATTACATCCATTTCAATCCGGTGAAACATGGCTGGGCTGCCCGTCCTGTGGACTGGCCGCACTCGACCGTGCACGGCTCTATCGAGCGGGGCATGATGTCACGGGATTGGGGCGGGAACGGTGCCGCGGATGGCGATTATGGTGAGCGATGAAAGAGCCGTTCGTTAGGCTTCACTGCGCTCAGCACCAACCTTGTATCTTGTTTTTTATGGTGGTTAGCTCCCATCATATCGAGACAGAGACAGCTTGACGCCAACCTTAAGGCACATGACCTTGAGCCGTAGATCAAGCCCTCTGTCTCACTTCATCGCCAGCTCCGACACTGAACGGTAGCCAAGGGGCAAACCCTGCATGCACAAGGCAACTGGGCTAAGTTGGCTCAACAAAAGGGTATTGAATGATGTTCTATCTCGGTATCGATGTGGCCAAGGCCAAGCTCGACTGTTGTTTGTTGCTCGACCCTGAGAGCACGAAGCGAAAATCCAAGTCCGTTGCCAACACCAGGGCTGGGTTCGCCACTCTCCTGGAATGGCTGGCCAGAAATGGCGTTTCCCCGGCCCAACTCCATGCCGTTATGGAAGGAACAGGCGTGTATCATGAGCAGGCCGCCCTGGCCCTGGCCGATACCGGCGTGACGGTCTCCATCGTCAATCCGGCCCAGATCAGGGATTTTGCCCGTGGCCTGGCTGTGCGCACCAAGACCGACGGTGTGGATAGTTTCGTTCTCGCCCGGTATGGCGCTCTGCTCAAACCACAGCCCTGGCAACCGCCATCTGCGGAGGCCCGTGTCTTACGGGCGCTGCTCGCCCGTCGGGAAGCCGTTGCCCAGGACTTGCAAAGAGAACTCAACCGCCGGGAAAAAGCCGACGCAACACAGACGCCCGCGCTTATCCGCCAATCAATCGACGATTCCAGCGCATTTCTCCGCAAGCAACTGGCCAAACTCCAGGAGGATATCGACCACCATATTGATCGCCATCCCAATCTGAAGGACGACATGGAACTGTTGACTGCGTATTCCGTTCGAATCCGGCCACCGATTCCGTTTCAAGCCGGCCGGGTATTCCGTGGAAAGCGGCCACTGATTCCGGAGGAGTTTGGCCACCCTGTTGAGGGGGTAGCGGCGCGGGATAATGACTGGTATCTGCACTCCTTTTTCAGAGGAGGGCAAGATGCCGGCGGAGAGGTTATCCATGCGCAAGATTTACGAAATACTGCGGTTAAAGTATGGCCACGGGCTGAGCAATCGCGAGGTGGCCCTGAGTGTGTCGGTAAGCCGGAGCACGGTGGCGGATTACCTGCTGCGTGCCCAGGCTGCGGGTCTTTCCTGGCCGTTACCTGACGGACTG
>NZ_JHZB01000061.1 GCF_000621145.1 Desulfobulbus elongatus DSM 2908 | reverse complement strand
GGTCGATGGACTGCGCCGTGAACAACAACACCGCCTCGATACCCAGGAAACCAAGACCTTGAAAGGAAACCGCTTCCTTTTGCTCCGCAACTACCACGAACTGCCCCACGACAAAAAGGATCGTCTCGATGACCTGTTGACGGACAACCAACCCTTGTTCACCATGCACCTCATCAAAGAACAGTTCCGCCTCTTCTGGAGCCAGGGTACGGCAGACCGCGCCAAATCCTTTCTCCTCAACTGGTGTTTCGATGCCCTGACCTCAAACATCAAACAGCTCTGCGCGGTCGGTTCAACGATCCTTGCCAGCATGCAGGGACTGCTCGGCTATTACCCCCACAAGACCACCAACGGTCCCCTGGAAGGACTCAATAACAAAATCAAGACCATGAAGCGCCAGGCCTACGGCTTCAGAGACATGGAATACTTCAAGCTCAGGCTCTATAACCTCCACAACTCCGGGTACGCATTTGCCGGATGAACCACAGTTACACCCGGAACGAACGCCCCGATCAGAGGGGATTGCAACTATCGGGACTGCGCCATTCAGTGGGTCGTTCCTGTTTGCCGGAATGAACATAACCGGAAGATTTGGCCATCGACCCGGCCACCAAGGCTTCTCAACTCACCGGACAGTTGCCACCCTCCGTGCAGCGTGGTGTCGGCGACAGCGGTACATCACCGCTTGCTGTGGATTCATCCCTTCAATGTCGTGGCCGAACTGATCAGGCAAGCGTATCTTCGTTCCGAAAGCTCCGGGTTCCGCTCGTGATCGCTTTCCCCACAGCAACGCAATGGAACGATGGTTTCCCAGACTGTATCGACAGGTTGAAGCGTACTCTTGGACGACACGGATCCGCCATGCGGCCGATGACCTTTTTTCAGGCTTCTGTCAGCCTTCGTCGGGCGCATCATGTCTTGTCCGCGTTGACAATGGAACAGGCCGATCGGCCGCCATGCCCCCGCCCCCGCCATTGTCACCTCCTCCCACCGGTCCTTTTTTATTTTCCTTTCCAAAAAAATATTTCTCTGTCCGTATCCCTTTTCAGAATCGCCTGAACAATCAACCGTTTTAGGAGGTGTTATGGAAAGTGCTGCCAGAAAAATCGTTGCCCTCGAGAATGCCCGTGTCATCGGCCATATTCAGCTGGAAGCCCAGAAACAGCCGCCAGTGGCGTCTCCCGCACCACCATCCCCGCCGTTGCCGACCAGTTCCTTTCTTTGCGACTTCGCCGGATTCGCCACCGACAGCGGCCAGTTACGCCGTGAGCACAATCGGACTGTGAACGAGATCCTGGCCTTGCAGGCGGAAAACCGCTGGCAGGATATTGTCGAACTCTTCCATCCGGTCGAGGACAAGGCCCCGGAACTGGTGGCGGCCGGAATGGAAGTGGATGTCCGCAGCAAGGTGGCCTTTGCCCTGGTCCGGTTACGCCGCACCGACGAGGCCATCCGCACCCTGCTGCCCGCCGCCACCCGGCAACCCGACGATGCCATGATCCGGTACACCATCGGTTACGCCGCCCTTGACGAACTGTTCACGGTCCGGACCGAACGGCGGATCGTTCCCGGAAAACGGAAGAAAGAGCTGATCGATCTCGCGCATGCCCATTTCTCCGCCGCCCGAGCCTTGCGGCCGGAGTCGGTCACCTTCTGCTACCGGGAGGCGATCCTGTTCAAGGAAATCGAAGACAAACCGAAGTTAGCTGTTCCGCTTTTTGAACAGGCCATTGCCAACTGGGAACGGCAAAGCGCCCAGGAGCGGGAACGGCACCACCAGCAGCGGCCCAAGTACGTCAAGAGTCTCTATCATCTGGCCTCCTGTCTGCTTGAGGCCGGCCGAGCCTCCCGCAGCTTGCAGTTGCTGGAGAAGCTGGAACAGGAAGACCGCGACGGGAAGTTTCTGCATCCGATGTTTCGCCATTTTGCCTTTGGCAAGGTGTTGCATGCGCTGAACCGGGACAAGGAGGCCATTGATCACCTCGAAACAGCCGGCCATGTCGCCGAACAACATCAGCCAACGGATTTTGTCTGGGAACTGGCGGCCCGGTGTGCTCTGCGCCTGCGACAGGTGGACAGGGCCGAACGCTCTATCGCCAGGGTGCCGGCTCATCGCAGGCGGCCCTATGTGCGCTGGACCGAGGCCGACATTCTGGCGGCTTCGGGCAAGGTGGACGAGGCCCTCCAGGTGCTGCGGCAATGCAGCGAGCGGGACAAACGTTCCCGTCATGTGAGTCTGATCCGCATCAGCCGCTTGCAGCTTCATTTGCAGCAGTATGAGCAGGCATTGAACGCCGCGATGCACGCGGTGCGTTTCTGTGAGGAAACTTACGGCAATCCGTCCAAAGAGGCCCAATTCTGGCAGGCCGCCAGTCTGCATCTGCTGGGGAGGAACGGGGAGGCCGGGGAACTGTTGACTGTGCTCGAAGCCGGGCATTTTCAGTATCCGCATTTCAAACGTCTTGCCGGTCTGGTCCGGGCGGCGTTGACCAGGGCACCAGAGGATGACGTGGTCGGGCAAGACGCTCCGGGGAGGGAGGAGCATGGCGCAGCGTCAGTCAATCAGTGAACCGCAGGCCGTTCCCAACAGAGACCATCGCCTGCTGCTCGATCGAATCTGCAAGGCAGGGTTTGACGAGGCCGGCAGGGCGTTCGTGGTCCGTGCCTTTGCCAGCGGTGTATTTTGGGCGGACTTTTCCGATGAGGAAGTAATGGAGTTGGCCGTTGTCGCCCAGCAGCACGGCCTGTTCGACGAGGGGGTGGCGATTCTGGACTGGCTCAACCGCGAGCGGCCCCGGTATGCCGATGGCTGGAGAGCGCATGCCGAATTGCTCGATATTCTGGGTAAACGCAAGGAGGCTGCCCGGGTCGCCGCCCAGGCCCGACGGTTTCTTCCGGCCGAAATCACGACATCCTGGCAGCCCGCCTCCTCGGTGTTTGTTCCATCGGCCGGGGAGGACGAGCGTTTTCTGGAGCCTTTTGTTCAACTGCGCCGTCAGGACGAAGAAACGCAAGGATATATGACCCTGTTTCGTGGCCGGGAAGATACTTTTGCCCGTCAGTGGGCCAATCGCGAAGAGGGGAAACAGGGCTATGTGCCGGTGCAGCGGCCGATGCAGCCGGAAGATGTACGCGAGCATCTCCAGGGACGCAAAACCTATGGCATATATCTGCTGACCGGAGAAAGCCGGGTCTGGACCGGTGTCATCGATGTCGATCTGGCGATCGGCCTGCGAGACCGGAGAGCCGCGGAAAAAGAGAAGGCGGCCATCCGGCGGGAATCGGTCTATTTGTACACCCGCCTGCTGGAGATGGCCGGCAACGCCGGACTGACCTGTATTGCCGAGGTCAGCGGCGGCAAGGGATACCATTTCTGGTTTCCGCTTGCCCAGCCGGTAGCGGCGGCGGATATGCGCAACGGCCTGAAAACGTTGATTGGCAGCTTGGCCAATGATCTGCGCTGCTTCACCCTGGAAATTTTTCCGAAGCAGGATCATCTCACCGGCAAGGGGTTCGGCAATCTGGTGAAACTGCCGCTGGGCATTCACCGCGTCACCGGCAAGAAATCCTATTTTGTCGGCGCCAGGGGGCAGGCAACGGCAGATCAGTTGTCCTGGTTGCGAACCCAGCGGCCGGCGGCAGCCGAAAAAATACTGACCCTGGCGGAACGGCATCGGACAGCGAATGTGATGGTGCACCCGAAACTGGCGGCCTGGGCGTCTCAATACCCGGAACTGGCGGAACTGGAAGCCAAATGCGCCATGCTGGGACAACTCATCGCCATGGCCCGTTCGGCAAAGGAACTCTCTGTGCGGGAGGAAAAAATCCTGCTGGGCACGGTTGGTCATCTGGAGCGGGGCCGGCTTTTGCTGCACCATTTGTTTTCGCGCATGCCGGAGTACAACCGGCCGCTGCTCGATTTCAAGATCTCCAAAATTCGCGGGACCCCGCTGGGATGCAAGCGGATCCACAGTCTGATGGATCAGGCCGGTGGCGGGGAGTTGCCCTGCGGATTCGATCGGAGCGGTTATCCGCATCCCTTGCTCCATCTCGAGAAGTATCGACAACAGCCGGCGATGCAGGAGAAGGTCGTCGATCTCAAGGACGCGCTGGTGTCGCTGAAGACCGCCATCGTGCAGGTCGAACGTTTTTTGTGAAGGGAAATCATGCAGACACTGTATGTACTCGAAACCGGCAGTTATCTCCGCAAGGAGGGGGAGACGCTGGTCATCTGCAAGGGGAAACAGCGGGTGGAGACGATTCCGGCGGCCGGGTTGAAACAACTGACCCTGGCCGGGAGGGCCTCGATCAGCGGGGCGGTGTTGGACTTCCTGATCAATCACGGCATCGACACCGTGTTCATGACCATGGACGGCCGATTCCGGGCCAGGTTGCTGCTGGATGACTCCAGCCACACCGCTCTTCGGCAGCGGCAGTATGTGCGGCTCAACGATCCTGCGTACAAACAGGGGCTGGCGGCGGTCATCGTCCGGGAAAAGCTGGAAAATCAATCCCGACTGCTCCTGCGGCGCGCCTCCCAGTACGATCGGCCTGAATTACGGACGGTGGGAGCCCAGATCAAGGCGTTACGCCGGAAAAGCACGGCCGCGGCCGATCTTGAGACCTTGCGGGGGATCGAGGGGTACGGCTCTCGGCTCTATTTCAGTGTCTTTGGCCTGTTGTTGCGCAACGAAGCTTTTTATTTTCACGGCCGTAACCGTCGCCCGCCCCGCGACCCGGTCAATGCGCTGCTTTCCTTCGTTTATACCCTGTTTACCAACGAGGTGCTCAACGGTGTCAAGAGTGCGGGGCTTGATCCCTATTGCGGCGCCTTGCATGAAATAGCCGCCGGACGGCCGTCATTGGCCTGTGACCTGGTTGAAGAGTGGCGACCTTTTGCCGAAAGACTGGTCCTTGGACTGGTGAATCGCAAGGCGATCCGACCGGAGGATTTCGTGTTCCGCAACGAGCAGGAACGGACCGAAGGACAGCTGCCGGTCTCCATGAAACCCAATGCGGCGCGGGCGCTGATCGCGGCGTACCAGCGCCAGTTGGAGGAGCGGTTGCTCTATCCGCCGACCGGCCAGAAGACCGCCGTGCGCTGGATCATGCACAGCCAGTGCCGCCATTTTGCCGAGAGTCTCAAAACTGGTGCAATGTATTCTCCTTTTCAGGTGCCCAGGTGAGGGGGCCTGATCCTGGCGGATGAGAAAAAAGGGAGGGTATGGTGTACCTCATCTGTTTTGATATCAGCGATGATCGGGTTCGGTATCGGGTGGTCAAGGTTCTGAAAGGAGTCGGACGACGAGTACAGAAATCGGTCTTTGAATGCCCTGATCTCAGCGAACAACGTCTGCTGTTGCTGCAAAGGAAGATGGAAAGCCTGATTGACCACGGCTCGGATTCAGTGCGTTATTACCGGTTGTGCAAGGCCTGTGTGGCTGAGGTGGAATGGACGGGGAGCGGGGAAGCGCCGATAAAGGAACGCTTTCTGGTTGTGTAGAATACCGACTTTTGAAGTTGTTTGAGATTGTGGGCAAAGGAGGTTGTGAATTGTTGCCATGGTAATGTTGTACCCATGTAATCGCGTGGTATCTGCACGACTTTCTTTGCTTCCCATGCAAGAAAAGTAGCGAGTCGTCCTTGAAAAAGGCCTTTTTCAATTTGCCAGAGTGGGCGCTCCGGCATTTTTCTTCAGCCCTTCGGAGCAGCACCAGAGAATCAAAAACACTTCGGCAAAAAGAAGCAGCAAATTGTTCCTCAACTTCTTGAGGATCAAACGAATATTGTGCCCTGCACCACAGAGCAGG
Source organism: Desulfobulbus elongatus DSM 2908 (assembly GCF_000621145.1). Lineage (GTDB taxonomy): Bacteria > Desulfobacterota > Desulfobulbia > Desulfobulbales > Desulfobulbaceae > Desulfobulbus > Desulfobulbus elongatus. The sequence goes on along the minus strand of NZ_JHZB01000061.1, from coordinate 917 downwards.
GCATTGATTGTGTCACCCAATGCACCCAGCAGGTAGTTGCGTCCGAGCTTGCCATCCGTCTTCATGTGCCCGATCACCGGCTCAACAGCGCTGCGCCTCTTCAGTTCCTTCTTCATCTGTGGTGTCATCCCCCGCCTGCGGCCGGAGATCAAGACCTGGTGGCTTTTGACATCGTGGCCACGGTAGCCCCGATCAACGAAGCTGCGTTGAACCGTACAACCCGTGATCCGCTGCACCTGCTCAATTGCCCTGGCCAGGGTGTGACCGTCATAGGGATTGCCGGGTTCGGCCAGCATGCCCACCACGAAGTTGTCGCGATTGGTGGTCGCCACGCTCACCTTGACCCCGAACTCGTACTTCTTGTGCGCCTTGCCCTTGGAAATGCATTCGACTTCCGGCGCGTGCAGACTGTAGAGCTTATTCTTGTCCTGTTTCTGCTGCGTCAGCAAGCGCTCGGCCAGGGCAAGCTCCGGAAGAAACGCGGGGTGAAGATTCTTTTGACTCTCGATTTTCCGCACAATGTCCCGGTACACCCTGCCCAAATAAGTCTTTAGCCGTTTCACCTCCCGACGGGCTCTTCGGGCTTGGCGGGCATGAAAATACCGGCCGACCTTCAACAAGGCCTGACGCCCAAGCCGAGAGTAACTCTGCCGAAGACCAATGCCCCACGCCGCCGCCAGCTTGACCAGCCGCTCCCGGCTCCGGTTGTACAGGCGTGAATCAGTCGGAAACGCCACCGCCTTTTCCTGGACGGTCGTATCGACAATCACTCGCTCCAAACTGGCCGGAGCCACGGCTTTGCTCGCCAAACCAACCTGCACGGTCAGCTTCAGAATCAACTCCGACCCTTGCTCGCCTATCCGTTTCCGCCAGCGACTCAACGAAGACGGATCGATCGGCAACTCATGCCGGAAGTA
>NZ_JHZB01000060.1 GCF_000621145.1 Desulfobulbus elongatus DSM 2908 | reverse complement strand
AGCGTCTCTCTTGACGTTTTGCTGAAAAACAGAGTGGTGGCGCCAAAAGAAAAGGATACTCCGCAAAATCTCTGCCTTGATGCAGCATATGTGGGCAAGGAGGATACTGTACTCTCCAATGGCTTCATCCCCCACATCCGCCCACGAGGCGAAGAGAAAAAATTGATCGAAAGAGATCCTTCGTTCAAGGCACGGCGCTGGGTCGTTGAGTTAGCACATTCATGGTTCAACCGGTTTCGCAAATTGATACCACGATACGAGAAGACAGATCTCTCGTACATTGCACTCAACACATTGGCAGCCGCCATGATTGTCCTGAACAAGGTCATGGTTATTTATGGATAATCACTTATGTGAACTGCCAGTAATGCTTTTGTTCCTGTGGCGTGATTTTTCATTTATTTTGTGAACACATCGATAACTTGCATATAGCTTTGTCAATCGACAAAACTACAGTCATAAAAATCCAAGGAGCCTTCAATGTCCAGCACGCTGGGAACACTTTTCAGAGTCACCACCTTCGGTGAATCGCACTGCAAGGGGGTGGGCGCCATCGTCGACGGCTGTCCGCCCGGCATGGCCCTGACCGAGGCGGACATCCAGCCGCAGCTCTCCCGGCGGCGGCCGGGGCAGTCCGACCTGTCCACCCCACGCCAGGAGGCCGATCAGGTGGTCATCTATTCCGGCACCGAGTTCGGCCGGACCCTGGGCACGCCGATCATGCTCCTGGTCAACAACAAGGACCAGCGGCCCCAGGATTACGGCGAGATGAGCCGCATTCCCCGGCCTTCGCACGCCGATTTCACCTACCAGATGAAGTACGGCGTGCGCGCCTCCAGCGGCGGCGGCCGGTCCAGCGCCCGCGAGACCATCGGCCGGGTGGCTGCCGGTGCCATTGCCGAGAAATGGCTGCGCGAGACCTACGGCACCGAAATCGTGGCCTGGGTGAGCGCGGTCGGCGATATCGAGGCCCCGGAAGCGGATGTCGAACGGATCACCCGCGCCGAGGTCGACCGCCAGATCGTCCGTTGCCCCGATGCCGTCACCGCCGGGCGGATGGAGGAGCGGATCAAGGAGATCCTGGCGGCCAAGGACTCCACCGGCGGCATTCTCACCTGCGTCTGCCGCAACGTGCCGGTCGGGCTCGGCGAGCCGGTGTTCGACAAGCTGGAGGCCCGGCTGGCCCAGGCCATGCTGTCGATCCCCGCCACCAAGGGGTTCGAGATCGGTTCCGGCTTTGCCGGCACCCGCATGCGCGGCAGTCGGCACAACGACCCCTTCGTCAGCAAAGGCGACCGGCTGGGCACCAAAACCAACTTCAGCGGCGGCGTGCAGGGCGGCATCAGCAACGGCGAGCCCATTGTCTTCCGGGTGGCCTTCAAGCCGGTGGCCACCATCGGCCTGGCACAGGAAACGGTCGATTTCGACGGCGAGCCGGTCGCTCTCGAGGCCAAGGGGCGGCACGATCCCTGCGTGGTGCCCCGGGCCGTGCCGATCGTCGAGGCCATGGCCGCCCTGGTCCTCATCGACATGGCCCTGCGGCAGCGCGCCCGGCAGTCGGTCACCCCTGCGTGACGGATCGGGACGTGACGGGTTCGGCCGTCATCCTGATTGTCGAGGATTCCCCGATCAATCGGCGCATCCTGCAGAATCTGCTGGAAAAGGAAGGCTTTGCCGTGCGGATCGCCGGGAACGGCAAAGAGGCCCTGGATCGGATCGCCGAAGAGCGGCCCGATCTGATCCTGCTCGACATCCTGATGCCGGAGATGGACGGGCTGGAACTGTGCCGCCGGCTCAACGGGCGGGAGGCGACCCGCGACATCCCGGTCATCTTCATCTCGGCGCTCGACGACACCGCCGACAAGCTCAGCGGTTTCGCCGCGGGCGGGGTCGATTACATCACCAAGCCCTTTCACCCGGCCGAGGTCCTGGCCAGGATCGGCACCCACCTCAAACTCTGCCGGCTGCAGCGGCAACTGGCCGAAAAAAACCGCCAGCTCGAACTGGAAAAACAGAAATCCGAGTCCCTGCTGCTCAACGTCCTGCCGGCGCACGTCGCCGCCGAACTGATGGAAAAGGGCCGGTGTTCGCCCCAGTGTTTCGCCGACGTGGCGGTCTGTTTCGTCGATATCGTCCAGTTCACCTCCGCCGCCACCGCCCTGGCGCCGGAGGTGCTCATCGACGAACTCAACGGCCTGTTCACCGCCTTCGACCTGATCGCCGAGGTGCATCGCTGCGAGCGGATGAAGACCGTCGGCGACGCCTACCTCTTTGTCTGCGGCATCCCCGAATCGGATGGCGGTCATGTCCGCAATGCGGCCAGGGCGGCCCTGGCGATGGTGGCCTGTCTTCGGGAGCGCAACCGCTCTGGCCGGCAGTGGCAGGTGCGGGTCGGCCTCCATGCCGGGCCGGTGGTGGGCGGCATCGTCGGCACCAAGAAATACCTCTACGACATCTTCGGCGACACGGTCAACGTCGCCGCCCGGTTGCAGGCCCTGTCCGAACCGATGCGCATCAACGTCTCGGCCGAGGTCTACGAGGTGTTGCGGCCCGAATTTGTATTTTCCTGCTCGCTGGATGTCGACATGAAAGGCAAGGGCATGCAGTCCATCTATTTTCTCGAAGGACGGCAACCGGTCCCGCCGGTTGCAGCCGCCTAAGGCCCCACTCCGGAGACCACGGCATGTCGCCCCGCCCCGCTTTCCCGCCCCTGTGCCATGAGACGGCCGCTTCCCCGGAGGTGTGGTCGTGAGCACCCTGTGGACCATCGCCGACCTCATCGATTTCCATTATTTCTGCCGGATTGACGAGGAGTTGCGTCGTGAGGGCGGCGAGGCGGCGCTGGCCAAGCGCGACCGGCTGATCTACCTCACCAAGATCGAGCCGCAACTGGGCAAGGCCGATGCCATTCCGCCCCGGATCCTGGTGCGGAAATGGCTGACCATGCGGCGCCTGCACTACCGGCAGGAACAGGCCGCCGAGGGAACGCCGCTGCCCGGCACCGTGTGGCGGGAGCTGGCCTTCCTGTGCCAGGTGCTGATCTTCTGCTCCGGTCTTGCCGTCGGTATCGGCGCGGCCGCCTCCCTGCTCCTCTACGCCGGGACGACCCCGCTCAACGTGTCGGTCTATTTCGGCCTGTTCGTGCTCCTGCAGATCGGCATGATCGGCCTTCAGGGCCTGCTGTTCGGCTACCGGCGGCTGCGGCGGCTGTCTCTGGAGGCGTCGGTATTCTATCTCTTCCTCGGCCGGATGCTGATGCGGGGGTTGGATGGCATCCGCCGGCGGTTGCAGCCGGCGCTCACCGGCCGCCAGCGGCTCGATCTGGCGGCCATCGCCGGCGGCGTGCGCCAGCGCAAGGAGTTGGCGGCGCTGCTGATCTGGCCGGCCTTTGCCCTGGTGCAGTTGGGAGGCATCGGCTTCAATCTGGGGGTGATCGGCGCCACCCTGGCCAAGGTGACCTTTGCCGATATCGCCTTTGCCTGGCAGTCGACCCTGCAACTCTCCGCCGAACTGGTGGCCGGCCTGGTACAGTGGTTCGCCCTGCCGTGGTCCTGGTGGCTGCCGCAGGCGGTGCCGACCCTGGCGCAGATCCAGGGCAGTCAGATGGTGCTCAAGGAGGGGATGACCCATCTGGAGACCGCCAATCTGGTCGCCTGGTGGCCTTTTCTTTGCTGCGCGGTGCTGGTTTACGGCCTGCTGCCCCGGTGCCTGCTGCTGATCGTGGGGTTGGCGCAACAGCGGCGGACCCTGGACCAGCTCCATTTCGCCACCCTGGATCTCCGGCCGCTGGTGCAGCGGATGACCGTTCCCCGGATCGATACTAACGGCCTTCGGCAAGAAGGGCAGACCGGCCCGGCCCGACCCGCTGCCCCGGAACCGGCCGCCACTGTTTTCGCCGGTTCGCCGCCAATAGCAGCGCCGTTTTCCGGCGATGGCCGCTGGGTCCTGCTGATCCCGGACGAACTGGATGGGGAGGGACTGCGGGCCGCCCTGATCGAGCGCTTGCGGCCGGAACTCGGCGGTGATCCTGCCTGTCTGCGCCACGGCGTGCCCGGCACACCCGATGCGGCAATCCTGGCGCCGCTGGCGGCGACGGCCGCGGAACCGCCGGCCGGCGTGCTGCTGCTGCACGAGGCCTGGCAGCCGCCGCTCAAGGAAACCGAAGGACTGGTCCGCCAGTTGCGCGACTTGGTCGGAGACCAGACCCCGATTGCCATCCTCCTCATCGGCCGGCCCGCGCCCCAAACCGTGCTGACGCCGGTCGAGCTGGAGCAGTTGCAGGTCTGGCGCCGCAAGATGCAGGCCCTGGCCGATCCGTACCTCTCGGTCCGCCCCCTGGTGCAGCCATGAAAGCCTCGGTGCCCGAATTCGCCATCATCGGCCATCCCAACGAGGGCAAATCTTCGGTGCTCTCCACCCTGGCCGAGGACGATTCGGTGCGGGTCAGTCCCATCCCCGGCGAAACCGTGGTCTGCCAGGCGTTTCCGGTGCGGATCGACGGCCGGGAGATCATCCGCTTCATCGACACCCCCGGCTTTCAGAACCCGCGCCAGACCCTGCAATGGTTCAGGGACTACCAGGGACCAGAGGAGGGGATGCTCGCCGCCTTCATCGCCGCCCACCGGGACGATCCGGCCTTTCGCGACGATTGCGAACTGCTCGTGCCGGTGGCCGAGGGGGCCGGGGTGATTTTCGTGGTCGATGGCTCGCGGCCCCTGCGCCACGTCGACCGGGCCGAGATGGAGATCCTCCGCTTGAGCGGCGCGCCCCGGATGGCGGTGATCAACTGCAAGGAGGACGAGACCGGCTTCCTCGACCAGTGGCAGAACGAATTCCGCAAGCATTTCAACGCGGTGAGGCTCTTCAACTCCTGCCGGGCCAACTACCGCCAGCGGATCGACCTGCTGGAGAGCCTCAAGGCCATCGACCAGCGGCTGGCGCCAGTGCTCCGGGACGTGATCGAGGCCTTCCAGGAGGACTGGGAGGTGCGCAACCAGCGCGCCGCCGCGCTCCTGGCCGGCTTTCTCCAGGATGTGCTGGCCTACCGGCGGACCGTGCCCTGCGCCCCGGAGGACGAACAGCGCCGGCGGCAGGAACTGCATCAGGCCTACCGCGCCTATGTCGCCAGCCGGGAACAGCAGATGCGGCAGGCGATCCGCAGCCTGTTCAAGCACAATATCTTCAACCTGGACCTGCCGCCGCAGTCGATCCTGGCAGAGGACCTGTTCAGCCGGCGGACCTGGGAATTCCTCGGACTGAGCGAACGGCAGATCATCGTGGCCGGGGCCCTGGGCGGCGCGGCCCTGGGCGTGGGCATCGACGCCGCCACCATCGGCACGTCGTTCGGCCTGTTTTCGGCGGTGGGCGGCCTGATCGGCGCCGGCGCCGCCGCCCTCAAGGGCAAGGACATCCTTTCCGGGGTGCGGCTTCTGGGCATGCGCATGGGCGGCGAGCAGTTGCAGGTGGGGCCGGTCGCCAACATCCAACTGCTCTATATTCTCCTCGATCGGGGCCTGCTCTTTTACGCCCACGTGATCAACTGGGCGCACGGCCGCCGCGATTACGAGCACCTGACCCAGCCGGTCCCGGTTGCCGGCAAAGGCGGCCTCACCAGCCACTGGCGCAGGGAGCAGCGGGCCATCGCCGACCGTTTTTTCCGGGCGGTGCGCAAGGGCCACGAGGGCGAGCTGGAAGAAGCCTCGGTGGCCCTGCAGGACCTGCTCCGCGATCAGTTCATCGACATCGCCGAGGATCGCGTTCCGTTCGGGGAGAGCAGCGGCGAGTCGTCCTGAGCATGCGCATGTCCCCCCGTCTTCTGATCGTCAACTGCGCCAGTCCCTATTTTCTCTCCATCCCCCATGGACAGCTTCGGCCTGCAGGCGACCCTGGCCCGGGAATGGGGTTCCACAGTGCCGTCTCTGGGCGGCGGCTTCACCGTCTCCTGCTTTGCCGAGGAACTGCTGCCATCATCCGACGATGACCGCGGCGGTACTCGGATTCACGCACCGGATGGTCCGCCCGGGGCTGCCGGTGCACGTCTGCTCCGACCATCTCTTCACGGATGTCGCCAGCCGCTGCTGGGAGGAATGCCACGACCGGCCGCACGATTCCGCCGGCCCCCGTGCCGGCCACGTTTCTTGTCCGGCACGAGGCCCTGCTGCTGATTCTGGAACGGTGGGAACCTTTCTGCCGCGAACCGGTGCGCGTCCTGCTGCCTGCCCGGGCGACCGGTGGTCTGGCGAACAGGCTGCTGTCACCGCCCCTTGGCTGGAGGAGGGCAGGGGGCATCCTTTTTTGCCGAACCGCCGCTGGCTGCTGTCATGACCCCCTTGGAACATCGTCTGCGGGACAACGATCTGACGAAGATTTCGTTTCTGGCCAATCTGTTCCGCTTCAGCCTGAACAGACCGGTCTACTTTTCGCGGCTTTGCCCCGTAGCGCCGTCGCCGACAGTTGCCTTGTGCTCGACCGGGAGCGGGTCAGCATCCACGAGCAGGATGACCTCGATCTAACCTAACCGATTTTCTCCGGCGCCTGGACGAGTCTGGCGGAAAGCCGCCCCCATCGGTGCACGATCTGCCGCTTCCTGGACAGCGGCATCGTCACCATGCTCCATGCCGTCTACCGGACCACTATGCGGCTGTCCGAGCAGCACCGAAGCCAGGCGGCATACCGGGACGGGGCGTCCTCCGGCAGGATGCGCGCATCGATATCGGGCAGCATGATCGCCTTTTTTCGATGGTCGCGACCCGCCAATGATTCAGGAACGCACAGGCTCCACAATTCCCGACGAGCGGCCGGTTGCCCTGTTGCCAGAGGCATCCAGGGAGCATATCGTATAGGCGAAAGCAACAAGACAATTCAAGGAGGTGTTTCATGAGCAGCTATATCCTGTTTGAATTGGTCAAGAGCGCGGTGGTGCTGATGATCGTGGGCGCCTTGCTGCTCATCGAGCGATGGCGCAGAAACCATCCTCATCCGCCATCCTTTCCCGAATAGGCGGGAGAGAGGGCCCCGCTTGTTTGAACAAGAGTCTCCGATTTCAAGTGGAATCTCTGCGCATAGGTACGCTGCCAGTTCAAACGTCGGCAACATCACGGCATAGGCCTCGTCGGGCATTTTTTAAGGTTCATCCGGCAAATGCGTACCCGACTGCGGAATGAGTGGCGAAGTGACATGGCATGAGAGATGTTGTCTGGTGACCAAACCCGACAACAAAAGGAGTCTCAGCCATGTCACAAACACTTTTATACCATGCTTTTGGCATCAAGGGCGTCACCTATCGCAACCCCCAACTTCTTGGCAATGCGCTCATCTTCTCTGTTGAAACGACCAGCCGCCATGTTGTCTGTCCAACCTGCGGGTATCGGTATTGCCATTTCAAAGGGAGGAACACCCGATGGCTCCGGATGCCGCCGATCGGTCGGAAGCAGGCTGTGTTACGGGTAAGGGTCCACCGGTTGC
>NZ_JHZB01000059.1 GCF_000621145.1 Desulfobulbus elongatus DSM 2908 | reverse complement strand
CGTGATCCAAGAGTTGATCTATCTGGCCGCCAGACTGATCAGCACCGGCAGACGTTTCAGGCTGCGGTTCAGCCGTCACTGCCCGGCTTTTCCGGCCTTCGCGGCGGTGTATAACCGATTGCTGTCCGCGCATTAAGCGTAGGCGCACACCCCAATCGATGCAATCAGGGGAGAAGTGCGCTCATTGATCGCAAATTTACTGAAATTTTCAAGGAACAAGACGCCAATGTCGCCGTAGCGTGCGGGTTATGCCAACTTGGGGAGAAGTCACTCCCTGAAAAACGACTTAACAGAACCATGAAAGGGAAATCCGGCCATGGCTGTCACTGATTCAGGATATCTCTTGGCTGCATCGAGAGTTCTGCAATAGATTACCGGAAGAATTTCTTTGGGTCGAGAATCCGGATACTGGTGAGAAGCTGCGCGTAGTTGGAGGAGAACTGCGGCAGGGATGGGTACAGGTTGGTAGGCATATCCCACCAAACTCCGAGGCCTTACCGCGTTTCTTGAAACGGTTTGCCGAAGCATACAACATGGACAAGCTCTCTCGGGTACGCCAGATTATCGCCCTAGGCGCGGCGCATCACCGTCTACTCTGGATACATCCTTTCTATGATGGCAACGGACGCGTGACCCGGCTCATGTCCCATGCATCGCTTCTGCGCTGTGGGGTTGGCAGTAGCCTTTGGTCCGTGGCGCGGGGACTGGCACGCCATGTTCAGGATTATAAGGCCCTGCTAATGGCCGCCGATGCTCCACGGCGCGGTGATCTGGATGGAAGAGGGACTCTTTCAACGCAAGCCTTGAATGCGTTTTGCACATTCTTCCTTACCGTGTGCATCGACCAGATTGAATTCATGGCCTCGCTGCTGGAACCAAGCGAACTGCTTCGCCGGATACGCCTACATATCGAGGAGGAGGTGCAAGCCGGAACATTGCCCAAAGGTTCGTTCTCACTGCTACGCGAGGCCTTGCTCGCAGGCGAGGTGCCGCGCGGCAAAGCCGGTGAGATCACCGGCTATGGCGAGCGCATGGCTCGCAATGTCGTTTCTGAGCTTATTAAAAAGGGCTATCTCAAATCCGCCAGCTCCCGCGCTCCGCTCACTCTCGCCTTTCCGATTAATGCGGTTGAGAGGTGGTTTCCGAGACTGTACCCTCGTATCAGTAGATTAGATTCTGTTCGTCGAACAGGCTCTACCAAATCGGCAAACATGAAAACTGTAGATATTTCAGTCAAAGTTCCATGGGGAGATGATAACTGAAACTCAGGCCGGCATACCTACGGCTACGATGGTTTCGGCAACCGGAACACCCTGGCCGAGAATATCTCCGGCGTGATCGCCAACTATACCTACGCCTACGACGACCTCAACCGGCTGGTGCAGGTGGGCACCGGCGTCCCCCGGCCCAGCAGGGCGTCGTTCAGTAGTAACAATCTCACCACTGGCTTTCCTTGGTGGTAATGTAAGGCTCTTTCAAAAGTTGGTCGCGGATGGAGACGATCAAAGAGGTGTTAACATCAGAAAGAAGCTTTGCGTCAAGCCGCTCTTTCCATTAAAGCAACTGACGGCTGGTGTTACGCACATCTTTCTTGCCCGGCAAAATGTCTGATGTACCGATCAACCATCTCGGCAACGGTGTGCCGTTTGGCTTCTATGGTTTTAAAGTGGTGACCGTCACGAATAGCGCTTTCGGTGTCCCCGTGTTTACGCTTCCTCTTCATCCGAAACTAAAAAAATCCCGTCGCAATGAGTGATGATGTCCTTGCCGTCACCGCTCCATGTCAGGGTGTGCATCACTCGGCAGAAGCACTTTATTGCCTTTTCCGAACCGAACCACATTGAGTTCGGACACCTTGCGCAGACCGTTGGCACAGATTTGTTTAATGTGAGCAAGGTAGGACTGCTTATAGATGGGGTTGTTTGGTCGAGCTGGTCGTCCATTCGGCCCTCTTTCGATGGTGTTTCCGGTTACTGAAATTCGCTTGCCGAATTTTGCGTTAGCATAAATTCGTGCGGCCTGGTCCTGCCCCTGCGAGAAATACAATTTCTTGCCGGCATCCCGGATGGTGCCACCGTTGGGCAGGGTAAAGATGACCACGCCCCGGTTGTCGATGTCGTGCCGTACCCCGGTGAACAAGGGGCTGGTGTTCGCGCCCACCTGCTCCATCGCCGCCAGTTGCTCCATCCTGTTGATGGCCGTCAAGGCGGCCTTGTGCTTCCAGCCGAGGGGCATTGCGGCAATCCGCCGCTCCTTCGCCAGGCCGGCTAGCTTGATTTTTGCCCGGGCGGCCGCGTCAGCCTTCGACTGCGGTTCTTCCGGCTTTTGCTGCTGCCTGGATCGCAACACCGCCAGGGCGGTTTCGTTGCCCTGGTCAGCCCGCCATTTGAGGTAACCATGCCAGTTGTGGAACGGATACTGTTCACGCACCTGCTTCACATCGGTCTGCCCGGCCGTTCGCGCCAACAACAAGGCTTCGCGCTCTTGCAGCCGCAAAGCCTGGCGGATTTTGGTCTTGGTCTGGCGTGGCAGGATGCGTTGTTCCAGTTCTTTCCGCTTCTCGGCGAACCGTTGCGCGGTGGCCTGCATCTCCAGGGTATGCTGCCTGGCGGCTTTCAATTGCTGTTCACGCTGGTCGATTATGCCCTTGAAATCGACATAAAGCGCATCCCGTTCCGCTGATCGCGGATGCAGCGGCCGGCGGTCGTAGTGCTCTTTGGCCACCGGCGAAATCGCCGGTTTTTCATAGTCGCCCAACCGGGTGACCAGGCGGGTCTTGGTCAAACTCCTATCCAAGGCACTTGCCTTGATACCCTCCTTGCCGCCGGTCCGGACCACGGCCAAGCCATTGCCCTGCGGTTTGATTTCCATGCCATACCGGCCAAAGATGGTGTGCACGTCTGCCCATGTCGCTGCGCCCTCCAGGGCTTGCAGCAGCTCCGCCTTGCGCTCCAGGGCGTAGGACTGGAACGATTGCACGCCGGCGTGGGCCTCCATGGCGGCGGCCCGCTGGTCGATCTGCGGCCGAGGCTCGCGGTCAATCCCATTGTCCACGGCCAGGTCGTATTTTTCTTCCATCGTCCGGCACACTTCGGCCAGCCGGTGGAAATCCCGAAACGGTTCGTGTCGGGTGAATCGATCCGGATTGATCATGTTATAGGCAACATGCAGGTGCAGGTGGTTGGTGTTTTTATGGACGCCACAGAGCCGTTGATGGCCCTCGTACCCAAGGGCTGCCGCAAAATGGGTTTCAATGTCGTGGATCACGTCGGGGGTGAGTTTCGGTTCGTCCTCCGGCCGGAAGCTCACCATCAGGTGATAAGTTTTGCTCTTCGTCGACCGGGTGTTCAGCGCTTGCGTCGCGGCGATTTCGATAAGCGCCAGTTTGTAGGTTTCCGCCGCGCAGCCGGCATGCCACGCGAAGAGAATTTTTTCTCCTTCGTGGCTCGCGTCAGCGATGTAGTTGCCCAAAGCCTGGATATTATCGTTTCCAGGCTTGGCGTCGATCCGCTTGGCGATCATCTGCTTATCCTCAGTATCGCCTTGCCGCCCCTTGCCACCAAATGGCCCGTCTTCTTTACCGGCCACCAAATCAACCGGCAGATGCCCTTGATAGTCGCCTCTATTGCCAACTGAATCATTACCAGGACAAAGAAAAAAGCGATGGTAATCCACCTTATAGCCAGGCCGATAACCGCCAGGGCGACAACGGCAAGAAAGCATACCCAAAGGAGCTTTCCCCATAGTGGCCAGCTGTGGGTGTCGCAGAGAGTCTTGGCTACCCGCTCCAGCGCCGGCAGGCTCAGGCTCGAAAAAAAATCTATCATTCCCCGTCCCTCCTGTTCCTACTTGAAAACTCCTCCGCCACCTTGCCGACCTGGCGAGCCACTTGTTTTTGGCTCTGCTCGATCTCGCGCAAGATCGGCCGCAGTTCCCCGGCGTTCCCCAGCCCATCCGACAACGCCATTTTGAATAGCCCGCCCAAGCGGCCGAGGTCGGCATTTGCCTTGAGCAGTGCGAGCACGGCTTGCTGATCCACCGTGCTGCGGATCGCCTGCCCCGTGCAAACCCGTTTGATAAACGTTGAAACCGACACCCCGGCCTGAGCGGCCGAAGCGACCACTTGGTCGTATTCCCCCTGGGTCAGGTAGGTTTTCACGGCTTTCAACTTGCTGGGCATTTGGGCACCGTTCCGGTGGATGCTGTTTGCGTTGAGCCGAAGGCGAATAAGCCGTCCCCGAAGGGCAGGATGGAAAGGGGAGCCGGTAGGCCCACTTTACCTATCCTGCCTTTTCCTACAATCAAAAGTTGATGCAGTATACACGCTATAATATATATTATACAGATGAAAAATTCGAATGATCAAGACAAACAATAGAGTGATAATAAAAAACAAAGCAAAATGATTCGCGAAATCAGTTTGCGAGATTACACGCTATTTGCTACATTATCAGGCGCTGTGTGTCTTTCATGTAGCTTGGTGTTGCAATGAATTTTATAATATTTTGCGATGTGACGTGAATTCGCATGATGGGAGGTGCGTAAGGATGGAAAAAAAACGATTGAGGAAGGGCACTGCGCGGGTCGAATTTTTTGCCGTAGAGGAAGAGGTGGAAAGGCTGCTCGCGGCTGGATACAATTTCGTTTTGGCCTATGAAGCCCTGGTTGAAGCAGGAAAAATCACCATGAGCTATCGCACATTTTATGGCCATGTTCGGAAAAAAAACCAACATGGCAAAGGCAAGGAACTTCCTGCATCCTCGCCACCTGCAAACGATTCACCAGCTTCTGATCTCGACGATTCCTACAAGCCGAATCCGAATCAACGGACCGGGAGCTTTTGGCAGACATCAACAAGATCGGAGTGATCTTTTCATCTTGCATGGTTATTCCGTCATCTGTTCTGATTATTTGTACGGCGTAACGGCTGGATTGCCATCGGGAAAATGACTTTACCAGCTTGCCAGAATATACAAAATTATGTATATTTGATTTATGATCAACTCAAAGCCAATCGAGTTCCGAGGGAGTTCCCTTGACGACCTTCGCGCCTTTCCGCTCGCGGCTAGGCGTGAAGCGGGCTACCAGCTTGATCAAGTTCAGAACGGCCAAGAACCTGCCGACTGGAAACCCATGACCACCGTGGGCCAGGGCGTGAAAGAAATTCGGATTCGGGATGCAACTGGTGCTTTCCGGGTCATCTACGTTGCTAAGTTCTCTGATGCCGTTTATGTGCTTCACTGCTTCCAGAAAAAGACAGAAAAGACCAGCAAAACCGATCTGGACTTGGCCGCGAAGCGTTACCGTGACCTGTTAAAGGAGTTAGAAAAATGAGCAGCCAACGATTTGCTAGCGTATGGGATGCTATCGAGGATACCCCGGAAGAAGCGGAAAACATGAAACTGCGTTCCGTATTGATGGCGGCGTTAAAGGACTACATCACTCGCACGAACCTGAGCCAAGCGCAGGCCGCCAAGCTTTTTGGTGTTACTCAGCCTCGCGTCTCCGATTTGATGCGTGGCAAGATCAACCTGTTCGGCTTGGATACGCTGGTGAACATGGCGACGACTGCCGGGCTTCACATTGAAATGCGTGTACTCGAAGCCGTCTAACCTTTGTAATGGCTGAGATTGCGGCCCTGCCGTTGACCCTTAGAGCACGGTATTTCCATCTGGCAGACAGGATGGAAATGCATGGGCCAGATCTCGGAATGCCGCACACCAGAGCCATGGGTGGCGGACTGCTGGAGATGCGGCTGAAAGGCCGGGAAGGTATCGCCAGAATCTTCTATTGTGCTCTGACCAAGGCGCGGAACACCAGGTTGATCTGGGGCATCGCAACATCCAGCATACCGTCATCTACACGGCGGCCAACCCGGCCAGGTTTGAAAAATTGTGGTAAAATAAGTAATAACGGTGAAGCTATGGCCAAACATGCGCACCAAATCGCTCCTGAAGCCTTGAAGCCATTCGCCAAATACATTTGGTGGAAAGCGCCTGATGAAGCTGTCGCTTTCCCCGCGCGGGTCATCGCGCAGGTGATGGATATAGGCGACTACTTCGATGTCCAGGCGCTGGCCCACCTGGTCGGCGATGACGTGCTGCGTGAAGTCCTTACGCACGCCGAAGCCGGGTGGTTCAATGAACGTTCCTGGACATATTGGCACTACCGCCTTGGCCTGGCCAAAGTGGATAAGGTGCCCCCCCTGCCTATGCGGAGATTCCAATGACTGGCCGGTTCAGCCCTCACATGCACATACTGCCACCCGCGCAGCAACGACTTTGGCCGGAGCTTCGGAACGCGCCCAATCTCGGTTTCACGCTATACGGCGGCACCGCCATTGCGCTCAGGCTTGGACACCGCGCTTCAGTCGATTTTGATTTCTTCTCGGAAAAACCGCTCGACCGGGAAGTTATCACGAAGGCTTTCCCATTTATCGCCCAATCCACAACCCTTCAGGATCAAAGCAATACATGGACTGTGCGTGTCCCCTATGGAAATTCCGAGAGGGAACACATCAAAGTGTCTTTCTTTGGGGCGATCACTTTCGGGAGAGTCGAGGAACCGGACCTCACAGATGACGGCGTGTTGCTGGTCGCCTCTTTCAACGATTTGATGGCAACGAAGGTCAAGGTCATCCTTCAGCAGCGGGCCGAGGTTAAGGATTATCGTGATGTCGTGGCAATGCTCAATGCCGGCGTGGACTTGTCGCGCGGACTGGCCTCGGCTCGTCTGCTGTTTGGTCCAGTCTTTCAACCAAGCGAAAGCCTCAAGGCGCTGGTCTATTTCAATGACGGCGATTTGAGAACACTCACGGCATCCGAAAGGGACACTCTTGTTGATGCCACGCTCGCGGTACGTGATCTTCCCCAAGTCGCGCTTCGCTCAACGAGCCTAACTGTCGAGATGCCCAAAGAATAACTTTGATAAAATCGGGACGATATGCCACATCATAAACGCGGCAGACCAAGAAACAGAAGAGCTGGATGCAAACTGTGCAAACCATGGAAGGTCAACGGGGTAAGTAAAGGTGGAAATAGAGGAGAGCCGCCAGAAAAATTCTCAGATTTCAAGCGAAGGTGCTTCGCAGACAATCAAGCACTCGAATTCCCTTGACGCCGCCGGCGGGGACCGGCCAACGGCCGGACCCGGTTACACGCTTGTTGAACTCCTGAGATGCCTCGGACCATTCCCCAACCGATGGCAGACGAAGATCAGGAAGGGCTTAGTGATTATCCACAAATAATTTGCTCGCAATTTTCCCACCTCCAGCTAATATCCGTTGAAACCAAGCAACGGGGGGAGAAATGGCACGCATCAAAACCTGGGAAATTTCGGATGCATTCTGGGCGATCGTTGAACCGTTGATCCCCACAGATCTGCGAGAAGCCGGAAAAGAATATACTCGTAAGCCGGGCGGCGGCCGAAAGCCGAAGTATTCGAACCGACTCTTTTTCTCCGCAATAGTGTACGTCCTGAGGACAGGAATCATCTGGAACGCCTTGCCGCGTGAGAAA
>NZ_JHZB01000058.1 GCF_000621145.1 Desulfobulbus elongatus DSM 2908 | reverse complement strand
CCAATCAGCCCTTGTTCACTCTCCATGCCATGAAGGAACAACTCCGCCTGTTTTGGAGCCAGGGCACAGCAGACCGTGCTCAATCCTTTCTCCTCAACTGGTGCTTCGATGCCTTGACCTCGGGCATCAAACAACTCAACGCGGTCGGCTCGACGATACTTGCCAGCATGCAAGGGTTGCTCGGCTACTACCCCCACAAGATTACCAACGGCCCGCTGGAAGGCCTTAATAACAAAATCAAAACCATGAAACGGCAGGCCTATGGGTTCCGTGACATGGAATACTTCAAGCTCAGACTCTACAACCTACACAACTCCGGGTACGCATTTGCCGGATGAACCAAAAATAAAAACCTGCGTAGCCCTTTCATTGATGGAAAAGCGCTCCAAAGGATTCACCAGTTCGCGTCAAACAATCATGCATAAAACGGCGAGGGAATGGTCGGGTAGACCCGGTAGATGTGATGAAATACCTCGTCCGTCTTGGCTTGCACATCCTCTTCCGTATAAAAAACTTCCGGCAGGCCGGTGGTATCGCTGTACAGGAAATTATGTATTTCAACCATTACCGTATCGCGGGTGGTCTCACGGTCACGCCAATGATCGATTTCTGAAATCTTCCTTTTCAAAGTCTGCAGCAACTCCACCGCCACCTGCTTGATCCGCTTGATCTCCTTGGCCGACAAATCCGGCTTTCTCAACAGGTCGAAAATGGCCAACGATTCCTCATCCAGCCCCTCCCGGACTGCCCGCCGTTCTTCATCGTCCAGCCCCTGCTCAAAGCGGAACAGGGCCTCAAAGGTCTGCTCGATAGTTACCCGGTCTTTTTCCCGGTTGTATTCCGCCACGATTTGTTCGTAATGAAGTTGCAAGTCGGTTCGCAACGGGTTGCGCTCCATCAGCCGCCGCAGCCGGGTTTCTATGGCTTGCTTGAGATTCTGCACCGTGGTCCGCTTGCTCTTGCTCCGCTCAAATTCTTTCCGCAGCCGTTCGAAATCGATCCGGCTGATGTCGTAGGTGGTATCCGGCCCAGGCTCACCGATAGTCACCCCCGACTTCACTTCAATCGCCTCATCCACAATCGCATGCAACTGGCGGATGATATCGCTGATGTGGGCCTGGTCGCGGTCCTGCTGCAGACTCTTATAGATAATATTGACCGCGTCCCGGTCAGCCCGATGTGCGTTCACCCCCTCCACGTTGATACAGGCCTTGAACTTCTTGAACACCTCCCGGCACATCACTTCAAACCGCTTGCGGGTCTCGTCGTTTTCGTTGGCCGCCTCTTTGCAGGCGACAATGGCCCCATTCCGTTCAAAGCCGGTTTTCTGGATAACGTCATCCAGCGAGGCCTCCCGGTCTTCGAGGAATGCCCGCACCATCAAGATGGCCTCGGCCAGATCAGCCAGCAACTCCTCATCCGGACGGGCCGGGTCAATCTCACCACCTTCACCTTCGGGCCTGGTTCCGGCAAAGGTAGCCAAAGCCTTGCGCAGGTGCTTGAGGATGCCGCAGTAGTCAACAATCAGGCCGTTGTTCTTGCCTTCACTTACCCGGTTGGCGCGGGCGATGGCCTGCATCAGGGTATGGGCCTTGAGCGGCTTGTCCAGATAGAGCGTAGCCAGGCTTGGCACGTCAAAGCCGGTCAGCCACATGGCACAGACGATGGCCACCCGCAACGGATGTTCATCGGCCTTGAAAGCATCATCCATGTCCATGGTCTGCAGGTTGCGGTATTCCGGTTTCTCCCGCATCGATTCCGGCAGGTCGATCCCTTCCTTCATCAGTTTCCGATGCGGAATGATGTCCAGATCCCATCGACGGAACTTGTCTACCTCTCCCTGCTCCTCACTCACCACCACTGCCATTCTGGTTTCACGCATCCAATCCAGTTGCCGGTGGCGAAACAGCTCCTCCTGCTCGTCACCGATTCCAGCCAATTCCTTCTCCAACTCGTTGATCCGCACCTGCCAGTAGAAATCGATCAGCTTATGCATCCGCACACAGGTGACCTTGTCGATGCAAACCAGCATCGCCTTGCCGGTCTCCCAGCCGGTCGAGTAATGGCGCACAAAGTCCCGCGCCATCTGGTCAAGCCGTTTGCCGGCGGTAATGACGTGGTAATCACGCTTCAGTTCCTTCTCCAGCCGTTGCTCCACATCGATACTGTCGGTTTCCAACTCCTCCAGCTTGGCGGCGATCCGCTCGTTCAAGTCACCGATGGCCACGCCCAGTTTCTCGCCCCTGGCGTCATAGTAAAGCGGTACCGTGGCTTGGTCGTCCACCGCCCGTTGGAAGTCATAGGTCGAGACATATTCGCCGAAGACCCGGCGGGTAATCTCATCATCCTTGAACAGGGGCGTGCCGGTAAAGCCGATATAACTGGCATGGGGCAGGGCGTTACGCAGATTAAGAGCCAGAGTGCCGTACTGGGTACGATGGGCCTCGTCGGTGATGACGATAATATCGTCTCGGTCACTGTACGGCTGTTCCGGCTCCACCTTCAGATTGAATTTCTGGATCAGAGAAAAGATGTAGGCCTTGTGCTGCGTCAGCAGGGTGTTCAGATGACGGCCACTGGCGGCCCGACACGGCTCCTGGTCGCTCACCACGCCGCAGTTGGCAAAAGTCTTGTAGATCTGGGTATCAAGATCATCCCGGTCGGTCAGAACCAGAAAGGTGAAGTTGCCGCCCAGCTTGCGGTGTACCTTGCGGGTGAACATCACCATCGAGTAGCTCTTGCCCGAGCCCTGGGTATGCCAGAAGACCCCCAGCTTGCCCTGCCGCGCCGTCCGGTCCCGGACCGAAGAAATGGCCCGGTTTACGCCCAGGAACTGGTGGTTGCGGGCAATGATCTTTTTGGGTTCCCCGGCCGTCTCATCAAAGAGGATGAAGTTTTCCACCAGATCGAGGAAGTTGCGCTTCTCGCAGACGCCCTTGAGGAGCGTCTCCATGTCCACGGC
This sequence comes from Desulfobulbus elongatus DSM 2908, assembly GCF_000621145.1. Lineage (GTDB taxonomy): Bacteria > Desulfobacterota > Desulfobulbia > Desulfobulbales > Desulfobulbaceae > Desulfobulbus > Desulfobulbus elongatus. The sequence continues at coordinate 5,183 of NZ_JHZB01000058.1, read as the reverse complement.
TCCAGGCGCTTCCTCCTCCAACCGTTTCCATTCGTTGAAATGCTCCCAGCGGCTGGTGATGGAACCGATCCTGGCCTTCACACCGTTGCCGAACATGACGATGGCATTGTGGTGGAACAGGTGGGGAACGGTATCGCGGTAGTCGGAAAAGTTCTGCTCGAAGGCGGTCTTCAGATTCTTGTGAATATTCTTGCACTCGATGAACAGAAGAGGCAATCCGTTGACAAAACCGATGATATCCGCCCGCCGCCGGTAGAGATCCCCTTTCACCCACAACTCACGCACGCAGAGAAAATCGTTGTTTTCCGGGGCCTCAAAATCAACCGCCTTCAGCCGTTGCCGGACCCGTTCGCCCCTGTCGTTGCGAAAGGCGACCTGCACCCCGTCGCGCAAGAGAGCGTACTTTTCGCGATTGGTTGCGGCCATGGTCTGGGAGGCCATGGTGGCGGTGATCTGACGAATAGCATCGTCATAAGCGCCATCAGGCAAATCGGGATTCAGGTCAGCCAGCTTGGTTCGTAATATCCGGGTAAGCACCACCTCTCGGTCCGAGGTTCTCCCCAGAAGGCTGTCCGCCCCGAAGTCCTCGTTGTTATGGGCATACACCGACAACCACCCGAGCTGTTGCTCCAGGTACTCGGCAGTCGTCTGCTGGACGAGGGTGTCTTCGCTATATTTCATGTAGTTGGAAGACCCAATTTATCAAAAAACGCCTTGTTTCTTTCTTTGGCGGCGTTGATAAGGCGATCAAAGGAGATGACTTCCAAATAGGCCTTGAAGTTAGGATTATACCCAAAGTATCCAGAGAAATCCTGAGTCGGTGTGAGACCGAGAACCTTGCATCGCTTTTCAACTGTTGGCGTGATGTCACAAATAGCGTAACAGAATCCTGGAATATCTGAGGATTTTGGTATTGGGCGGCCTGACTGTGTCAGTACACTTCCACTTCGGATTCGTTCCAAATAACCTAAAGCCTGCTCAATAGGGTCCTTCTCTTCTCCGGATGCAGCATCGTTTCTCATCGGACGCTTCAATTCGACAATAACAATAGATGCAAGCGGAAGTTTTTTCGTATCGGAAACCAAGACAGGATTGTCAAAGACATTTAATGAAAGTATGTCGGGTTCCTTGGTCTCGGTTGAATCTGTAATTGGCATGGCCAAAAGTGTTTTGTCTGAAGCGAGATAATTATGAAAGGCAAGCCGTTCATCAACTAACCAAAGGTTACAGGTGTCGAAATTTACCTCATCAGATGTATTACCCATTGGCATGATGAGATTGTGAATCAAATCCTCACGTTCATACTTGCCATCGCTCTTGCGCTGAATTGCCTTTTCAAGAAGGTCGAGAATTATGCGCCTGTGAGCCACGTAGTTTGCCAAGTCAGACTTTTTAATATCTTCTGCAGTCTTTAGATATTCTTGAAGTCGTGCTTTGTAATCGTCATATGACTCGTTGTCTTTTAGGGTCATAACATCGTGCCCGTCGGCGACCAAACGATTCTCAATTTCAGTGAGATGCTTGTGAAGCAAAAGTTCCAATTCTTTATCGTTTATGTCAGGATCAACAGCAAGCTGATCTTCCGGTATCCGGTTCAGTATTGGCCGGTATCGAGGGGCTTTGTATGCGACGAAATTTGATATCCGATCTTTTCCAAGGCGTCGTTTCTCTGCAAGGTAGCCGGACAGGTAGTTTGTCACATGTTCCAATACTGCCTCTCGAATTTCGCGCTGCGATAGCTCAACTGATTCAAATAGCTCAAGTGGATTTTCTGCTATATCGAAGCTCGTCCTCTCTGATCGGACCCGCTCGTCAAGAAGTGGCGAACTGATATAACATTCATAAGCAAAGTCATTATGTCCGTCAGAAAGGCTACCATGAAGACCTGCGATTTTTCCTTTGATAGAATCCTGCGTCACAACTCTGTTTGAAGCACAATAGGCGATACTGTGGCCTCGGCTGGATGATGCGGAAAGTTTGATATGTATTAACTCAAACTTAGTCCCCTTCAACTCAAATGTTTCCGTATTGGCCGCTTCAACCATTTGTTCTTGATAAACATCATCCAGCGAAACCACTTCATCCCCATCAATAACATATATCCGTGGAGCCCCTCCCTCACGAATGAAATACCATAGATTATGCTCGAAAAGAGCACGGGCAATTATTGCAGCAGTTTTTGGGGAAGTCTCACTGTAACGTTTAGAAAATCCGTCTAAACGGATAACAGTCTGTCGCTTCTCGTTGAAGACTTCTTCTGTTAGAGGGTCGGAAACCCCTTGTTTTGCATTAAAAATAAAACTCCGTTTCTTCAGTTGCCCTTGATCGGTTTCATAGACGCTCTGAATTGATGCTCTATCGAAGGCTTTCAACCATAATAGTCGTCCAACACCACGTCCCCCTCGGTTCACCTTATGCTCGCTGTCAAGGGTTAAGAAGGATTCCATATTCTCATCGGTGAAGCCTATACCGTTATCCGTGATTGTGAATCCGATAATGTAACCTTTAGCTTCTGGACCCGAACGCTTACGCCCTTTATCGAAATCTAACTTCAACTGACCATCACGAACAATCTGGACAGTGATACTACCCTCATCAGGAGAAAGGTTGGCATCCTCAATAGCATGGATCGAATTGGCCACAGCCTCAAAAAGAGGAAGCATGCCACTACTTGCTGGAAGAGATGTGTTTCGAAGACGACCTTGAAGATTTGTCGCAATGCTCATACCATTATTTCTCCAGTCATCAATTTCGGGAGAAGGAGGTCGCGGGCTTTGATGAGTGAGGCATTCTGCCGCTTCAACAATTCCATCTGCTGATGCAGTGGTGACACCGTATCCTCGAACAATCGAAGAATCTTATGATTCGCGACCAGCAGCAAACGGCTGTGGGCAAAATCTCGATTCAATCCGGGGACCGCAACATCCGTGCTGATAAAGGTCATCAACTGCAGAGCGTAGTAGAGGAAAAGAGAGCAGAGTCCCGAGTCGACGTAGTACACTGTATCTATGGGGTGACAATCGTCTGGCGACCAGTATACACTGCCAACATTACCTTTACGGCCGACGATGATGGTGGGGCCGGATACGAAGGCTTTTGTGTGGGTCCCAACAATCCCGCTTGAGCCGTAGACCGGAAACGGCCCAGGAACACGGTCGTCGTTTTTCAGGGCTTTGCCATATTTCAGGGGTGCGATAGCCCCCAGCGGTTTCTTCTCCCACCCCTCAGGGACACCATCAATGATTTGGGTGTGTTCGTGGCCGGGGAAACGGAGGTGGACGAACCATTCCTTGTAGAGCAGCCGGGCTGCCTGTTCCAGCAACTGAATCCGCCGCCGGTTGTTTTCGATCAGGTCGTCGTAGGCGGAGATGATTGAGGCGATTGATCGTTGAGTCGGAATATCAAGTAAAGGGAATGGCCATTGCTCAAGCACACGAGTTTCTATTTTCTTAGTGCCGTGTGAAGCATCTGTGGCAGAGTCCCGAATAGCATGCTTCTGAGATTTCAAATAATAGAAGAGAAACCAAGGATCGATTTTTTTGGATGGCTGCAATGCCTTAATATCTTGGTTAAATGTGACTTCGCGTTCTGAAATTGAAATACGGAATTCTTTGGCCAGTGACATTCCGCGAACGACGACAAGCACTGTATTCGCTGGCACCATCCTTGCACCGTGTCTCGCACCATCCTCTGTGACGCTGCGTTGAGTATACGAAATCCGACTTTCGGTCATCTCACCTGAAGATATCCACGGTATATCACCACCCCAAAATCGAGACTCACTCATCCGAGGCGTGCCACCGGAAAGGAAAGAAACTTCAGTGATTAGGGGCACTGTTTGAACTTGTCTCCTCATGCCCCGCCCTCCAACACGCTCTTGCCCCTTGCGGTTAGTCGGTATTTCTGGGTCGGACTTGTCGGAGAATCCGGCTGGGTCATTTCGATGAAAGCTCCTGCAAGCGCCGGTTCCAGATAGTTTCTGGCAAACGTGACTCGATCTTTCAGGCCGGTAGCTTTCATGAGCTCCGCCCTGCTTGCTTCACCAACACAAACAGCCAACAGCTTTCTTACTTGCTGGGTTATTTGCTGGGTTACTTGCTGGGTTGTTATCTCTGCTTGTTCTTCTGAGCGCCCCTTGCGCGTATTCGCTGGTATGCGATGCGGTTTCGCCAGATAGACGGTGAAGCGCAGGCGCAGGGCGATTTCTTCAATTTTCGGTTCCGGCAGCCCTAATTCTTGGGCTTCGGCAAATATGCGGCGCACCCCGGTGCCCCACTGTTCGATCAGGCCCAGTTCCTTGAAAACGCGGGCAATGACCGGATTACGAATACGGGAGGCACCCTGTTTCATCTCTTCGATGGTCAGGCCTGGCAGGAGGATACCCATGCTTTCCACCTCAATGCGGTCATCGAGAAAGACAACCCGGATGGGGGCGCCACGCTGCGAGTAGTCACTGTGCACCAGGGCGTTGATGATCATCTCGCGCAAGATCCCCAGCGGGATGCTCCAGACATCCTTGCGGCGCACCTCGGAGAGATCCGCGCCCCGATAGGCGTGTTTTTTCAGAAACAGCATGACCTCGTCAACGGCCTGCGGCAGCGGCATGTCGATATCGATATGGTCAAAAATATCGATTTTCTCGGTGCCGAAGAAACGGCCGCATTGAATCCAGGCATCGGAAAAATGCTGCGTACGCTGCCTGCCAAAGAGGAGAATTCCACCCTTGGTCGGCACCAGTTTCTTCTGATAAGGGGTCAGCAATTTCAAGGTGAGCAAGGCCTGCTCATCCAACTCCCGGATGGAGCCAAAGGCAGCCTGCGCCGCGTCGATATCCAGATCGTGGGCAGACAACTCCGGCATGGGCAGCTGATCAAAGGCAATGCCTTCAACGGAGCGGCGCAGTTCGGCGATCAGTTCCCGGTCGGCCAGGCGGGTGGTGGAGCCGAGCCGGACGTAGACGCCGGTTTCCGGCCCCTCGGCGCGAAGGTAATGGGGCCGCGAATTGCTCAGGAACACCTCGATCACCAGCAGGGTTTTGCCATCGACGGTGGTCATCTCGACATTGGGCACCAGGCGGGGGCTGATGGAATCGGGAGTATCCGATAGTTATGCGTTAAAAGCGCCCAATTCAGATCGGTATGAAATGATATAAAAACAGCGTGTTGGAGCAGAAAATGCTATAA
>NZ_JHZB01000057.1 GCF_000621145.1 Desulfobulbus elongatus DSM 2908 | reverse complement strand
TCGATCGGAGGCGAAACCTTCCAGGTAGCCGATGAACAGCATCCGAAAATAGACTCCGGGCGGAATGGAGGGCCTTCCCTTGCTGGCAAAACACGGGGCGCAGAGCTCTTCCGCCCAAGAGTCGAAACCATCCTTGGCGAGAAGATCGTTGAGCCGGGAGTAAAAGGGATGCCCTTGGCCCTTGGGAAGCTGATGCTGGTTGACCCACATTGTCTGTTGCTTGGGTTTGCGTCTACCAATCGCCATACGGTAATAACTCCTTGTTGTGAAATGATAAAATCAATTTACCGCACATGGGGATTGGGGCAATAGGTTTTACAGGGTTACGGGGTTTTTCAACGGGCTGCTATGGGTTCCGTGACATGGAATACTTCAAGCTCAGACTCTACAACCTACACAACTCCGGGTACGCATTTGCCGGATGAACCACATCTTTTCAGGTGAAGTGTACCCGCAATAATGGACTCCATATAATGTTCAGGTGGCTCTCTGTTGATCAAAGCGTTTTTTCCAGAAAGCTGTTCAACAACACAAGGTATGAACCCGTATCCGGGATGAAGTGGGATAAGGTGAGATGTGGTGGGATTGGCTCGAAAACAGATGGTTACGGGTTTTGAATGGAACTTTTTTGGTGGTGAGTCCGAATTTTAAAATTTGGCTAAAAATGGCATAAACCAGCCGTAAGGTTTGGGTCCGTTTTTGGTCAGTTCAGTCTTTCTTGGATCTGTTTTGACGAGGAGGGATTCAATGGTTCCTCCATTAATGAAATATTCTTCCAGGCCAGTGCAGACGAGACGGGTCTGGTCCTCTCTTCCTCTCCATCATCGAAGCCGTGTTTGTAACCGGCGAAATACCATCCTCTCGAAGATAGCTCCAAAGCGGCCTGGGTCAAGGCTTTCACGAGATCAGGGACATCCGTGTGGAAAACAAGAGCTTCACCTTGGGTGTCTCTTGTACGGGGTTTGTGCTTGATTGAGAGATAGCCACCGGTGCCCTCCTTGTTCTCCCAAACAAGGACGTCGAGGCGCTTCGTGGCCTCGAACAGCTTTATCATCCGGTCCATGATTTACCTCCGCAAAGTTTGAGTCCATACTAGAAAGGGTGAAACGAAGGGTGAAACGGGGGTCGCCCTGGTTTTAAAATATCATACTGCTGATTTTTCGCTATTATCCCGCACGGTGCAGGTGCCACAAAAAAACTAGCAAGGGTGAAATGGCAAAAGGGAACATTGTGGTACTCTGCCAGTGTATTCTTTGGTTTTTAAAAGTTGACGTAGATCACGCCACCTTCCTTTTTGAAGATTGTTCCCCGAGGCGGGCCTTCTCACTGGCCTCTTCTTTGATTTTCAGTTCTAGCACGTAGCGTTTTAGCTCATCCATTTCGGCGAGTTTGGCTTCCATATCCTGCAGGCGCTTCTCCATATCCTGGGCCACAGTCTTACTCTCCACCGCATTGGCGAAGGCCATAAGGTTGGCATTGATGGCCCTGATATAGACCGGATCTGCGGCTGAGTAAATTTTAGTCAGCAGCCCCATGCCTTCGACCATCCCAAGAGAGTCGAAAATCGATGCCTCGGACTCGGGCGACCTAACCTTATTTTCATTTTCCGATATTTTGTCAAAATTGGGTGTGCTCTTTTCCCTAAAGCCGTTGCCCGTAAGAAGCCATTCGGGAGATACTTCACAAAAGACCGCAAGAATATTGCACAAATCTTCTTGATCAGGAATCTGCTCTCCCCTCTCCCACCTGCTAACCGTATTAGTATGAACGCCGAGTTTTTCAGCGAATACCTTTTGCGTAAGATCGCCTCTCACTGATTTTACTCGATCACCAAAGCTCATTGTCACAGTATCAGATTATGGCAATTGACGTTTTTCGATTATTTTTTTACCTGAAACAGATTGACTAACCGTTTACGGTTTGCTAGACAGTAGGTGTCTGTCAAATTTTGAAACATAGTCGCTGGAAATCAAAAAAGGAGGCAACAATGAAACAGAAAGCCATATCCGCCTATCAAAGCCTGATCAAATCGGGACATCTTCTTGCCGCAAATCGCGTGCTTCGTCTTTTCAGTCTCGGCCTTAATGACGCTGATTTTGCCGCCGAATGCGCCCTCGAGTCGGCTGGCCTGATCGGTCGATGTGGACGGGGTGGCAATTCCATGATTTTCGAACTTCCCAAATAACCTTGGAGCCCACGACTGAATGAACGACCTGCAGCAACTTTTCCGGCTACGCGGCATCTCCATGGAGAAGCTCGCCGAGCAGCTTGGATTCAACACCCACTCGGTGCAGAAAACCGTAAAGGGCGTCAGAGAGACCCCACATGTCCGGGCCAGCATCGCCGAATACCTCGGTCTCGAGGTCGACGATTGTTTCGGATCGGCCGCCGGAAAAGTCCTTCGGCGGCTGATCAGGCAAGAGATCCTGAAAAAGCGCGCAGAGTACGAGCAAGCCCTCACCAGGAAAGCTCTTGGTGGCTCTACCCTATCATCGGGGCAACATACCGTCAATGTCTAGACGGGGGAAAAGAACAGACAGTAGAGACCGCAGGCAGATGAGCCTGCTGGACGTGCTGACGCACGCGCAAAACGAGCTGGATGAGGAGAACGGAACCGAGGGGTCGGCCAACATCAGAGAACGATTGCGAATAGCCATGACCGACTCGATCAAGCGATGTTCGTTTTCCCGCTGGGAGATCGCCGGAAAGATGAGCCATCTGCTCGGGGTTGAGGTGAGTAAATACCAAATTGACGCCTGGACGGCGGAGAGCAAGGAAGGACACCGGGTTCCTGCTGAATATCTACCGGCGTTCTGCATAGTGACCGGAGATCACGGGCCGTTGCGCATGATGGCCGAGACGGCCGGATTGTTTGCCTTGCCCGGGCCGGATGCGCTCCGGGCGGAAATCCAGAAGTTGGATGAGGAGACCAAGCGGCTCCAGCGTGAGAAGCGGAAGCGGGAGCGTTTCCTGAAGGAAATGAAGCAGTGAAATGAGTGAGATGCGAGTGGCAGACATTGTCTGGAAATACAGAAATGCCGCAAGAGAGGGCAAAAAAACACTCAAAATCGAGCTGTACAGAGCCGAGCAATGGCGCTGCAACTGGAACCCCTACCGGAAGACGATGACTCCACGCCCACCACTGCGCGATCGAGAATACTGGCACCAGTATTACCGGCTGCGTGTTGATGGACGGTGGCTGGGACGCCCTGGGTTTAAATACGCTTTTTATACCCTGGAACAGGCCGTCGCTATTGGAGAAAAACTTTCAAGAGAAGGGAACAGAGCATGACGCGAGAGGAATTTTCGGAATCAACAAACTCATGGAAATGACCAAGGTGCCGCAGGCCACGGTGCAAGAGTTGCGAGAACGGCTCAGAAGGGAGGTGGCACAGCGGGGGAATAAGGAGACCCTGCGCGAACCAATTCTCCTGAAGGCATGAATTTAGCCCACAATCAACCCAAGTAATGAGACCCCAACCATGCACCCTTTGATCAATACCACCGAACAACCCCTGTCGCAGAGAGAGGCGAAGCTGCTGGCCGAACTTGAGGCCGTAATCGACACTAACATGAGGGGCTTTGTGCCGGTCGGGCTGGCCTTGAAAGAGATTCGGGACCAGCGGCTGTACCGGATCAACTATCCAATTTTTGAGGATTACTTGCTCCGCGAATGGGATATGACCAAAAAGCACGGATACAGGCTGATAGAGGCCGCAGACGTGCACACAAACCTGAAAGCGCTTCTGGAAGAAAAAGTGTCCCATGGGACACTTTCTAGCAGTCACGAAAATGTGAACCATGGTGCACAAATCATCGAAGACCTCCTTCCCCAAAACGAGCGTCAGGCTCGGCCCCTCACCAAATATACCCCCGAGAAACAACGCCAGATCTGGCTGCAGGTGCTGGACAAGGCCTGTGCCACGGGCGCCAGGATCACCGCCAATTTCGTCATCTCGGTGATTTTGGAGATCGAGCAGAGAAAAATTGACGACGAAGTCAAGAAGCACGCGGACCGGACCAAAAAGGAGACTGATCTGCCGCCCCTGGTGCAGACCACCTACCAGGCCCTGTTGCAGGTGGTCGTGGCACAGAACGACGAGGGGTGGCAGGCGGTCGGCAAGCGGACCATGATCGGCCTGCTCGAGGATCTGCTGGAGACGCTGAAGAAGTAACGGGAAGAAACAGGAGCGGATCGTGAACGGGACAGTGACCGCAAAGGAGATCGCCGGGGCAATGAGCCTGAGCAAGCGGGCCATACAACTGAATCTGAACGCCCTCGGCAAAATTTTTGTGTGGGCAAAAGGGCCGAGCGGGCCTGAGAAGCACTACCCGATCACGCTATTGCCCGAGGAGTACCGGTTGGCGCTGATGACCGCGCGGGCCACGGCCGGATGCGGCGAGCCGGATTGCGCGGTGGAGCGGATCGGCGCCGAGGCGGCCAGGGAAATGCTGGCCGTCCGCGCCGAGGAAAAGGAGCGGGCACTGATCGCCCGGGAGCAGGCGCAGCTGGTTTTCGGCCAGATGTCGGCACAGCGCAAAAAAGAGGCCCTGGCCCGGCACGAGTTGCTCCAACTCTGTGACGGATTCGTCCAGGCGGCAGGGTTCGAGGTGCCGCGCCACGCCAAACGGAGCAAGAAGGCGGACCGCGCCTTTGTGGCCGCCTACAATTCCGGGAAGATCAGGGTGCCGGAGAACGTGCTTGCGATCGTCGGCAAGACGACCAGTTGCTCCACGCTCCGCCGCATTGCCGAAGCCTACGACCGGAACGGCCTGCCCGGGCTGGCCTTTGGCTACCACAATCCGAAACGCGGCCAGACAACGCTGACCGAGGAACAGCAGGACATGGTGATCGACGCCATGTGCCTGAACCCGAACACCACCAACGCCAACATCCACCGGCTGCTGATGGGCAAGTTCGGCCGGGATATCCCCTCGGCCACGGCGATCGGCCGGTTCCGGGACAACTGGATCGGCAAGAACGCCGACCTGTGGCTGTATTACACCAACCCCGACGAATACAAGAACAAGAAACGACTCGCGTTTGGCTCGGCCAGCGAGCGGGTGGAGCGGCTCAACCAGTTGTGGGAGGCGGACTCGACGCCGGCGGACCTGATGCTGATCGACGGCCGCCATTCCCTGATCGGGGTGATCGACGTGTATTCCCGCCGGCTGCGGTTGCTGGTCTCCAAAACCTCGAAATCCTCGGCCATTGTGGCATTGCTGCGGCACTGCTGCATCGAGTGGGGCATCGTCGAGGTTTTGAAGATCGACAACGGCAAGGATTACCGGTCGGCCAGGGTGAACATGGTGCTGGACAGCCTGGATATCGAGCCCGAGTACTGCACGCCCTTCAGTGGCGACGAGAAACCGCACATCGAGCGCGCCTTCCGCACCTTCCTGCACGGCCTGGTGGAGATGATGCCGGGCTACATCGGCCACAACGTGGCCGAGCGCAAGGCGATCGAGGCCAGGCGCAGCTTTGCCGAGCGGGTGATGAAGAAGGGCGGCGACCCGGTCGACGTGAACCTGACCTCCGAGGATCTGCAGCGGTTCTGCAACGAATGGACCACGTTTGTGTACCAGCACGATCCGCACAGCGGCCTGGACGGCAGGAAGCCGATCGACATGGCGCGCACCTGGACGCAGCCGATCCGCAGGGTATCCGACCTGCGGGTGCTGGACATGTTGCTGCTGCCAGCCCCGAAAGACGGCGGTATCGGCACGATCACCAAAAAGGGCGTGCGGGTCGATCACCGGTATTACCAGGCGCGCGACTTCGCCGGCCATGTCGGGGAGAAGGTGTTCGTGCTGCTCGATCCGGCGGACATGGGCACGGCCTACATCTACCTCCAGGGCGACCGAGGGGAGCGGACCTTCTTGTGCGTGGCGATCGATCCCAAATGGTACCGCATCGATCGGGCCAGGTTTTCAACCTCCGCCAAAAACCATGCGGACAGGATCGTCGCCGAAGGCGCGAAGGAGCTGCGCCGGCGGGCCAAGAAGGAAGGCACCCGGGAAGCCTATCAGGATTACGTGAATTTCCGCCGTGCCGAGGTGGCCAACCTGGTCGAGTTCCCGGTCCCGACGGTCGAACACACCACACCGATGCTGGCGGAGGCGGCCAAGGCGGTGGCGGCCATTGACCGGGTGCAGGGCCGGCAGGACGAAATGAGCGCGAACCTGCGAGATGTCGAGATCGTGCTGACCGAACCGGCTCCACCGGCGCCGGCGAAGGAACAGAAGGTGGTCAAGCTGATCACCTGCAAGTCCGACCGGTATCTCGACATCCTGACCTCGGTGCGCAAGGAAAAACGGCCGCTGACCAGGTGGGAACACGATTTCCTGACCGATTTCTACGCCGACGGCATCGGCAAGGATTACCTGCGGCTTGAAGGCGACCTGCGGGAAAAATACGGGGTAACGGAAGCCCGGGCGGAGATCTGAACAAAGGCGGCCCCTGCTGCTGCCACAGCAGGGGCCATAGGAGCTTGTGACTGTACGGAGGAAAAATAACCAATGATCGACACTTTTGCAATGACGCAAAACGTGCGGCGGTTCATGGCCGGCCTGGAGGTGTTGCGGCGACCCGTCAAGGGGCGGATCGGCATCATGCTGGTGTATGGACCCTACGGGACCGGCAAGACCGAAATCGGCGACTGGTGCTACACCAACCACGCCATCCCCTACGTGCGGGCCACGGACGGCATCACCCGCCGCGAACTGCTGGCCAACATCGTCTCAGCCCTGGAAGAGGCCCCGAAATACCGGTCGGCCGACATCTTCGAGCAGCTGCTGAACATCCTCGACGAGCAGTCGAAACCGATCATCATCGACGAGACCGACTATCTGGTGGCCAGCGGCATCATCGAGACGGTGCGCGACATCAGCGACATGACCAACGCCCCGATCATCCTGATGGGGATGGACACGCTGGAAAAGGATCTGAAGAATTACGCGCACCTGATCGACCGGGTCACGGTACGGGTGCGGTTTGAGTTGTTCAGCCAGGCCGAGATCGCCAATTACGCCGAACAGGTGTGCGAGGTCAGGCTGACCGACGATGCGATCGCATTCGTCCATCTCCACGGCAAGGGCCGGCTGCGGATGACCACCACCTGGCTGGAGCGGGCCGAGCGGATCGCCGGGCTCAACCGGCTGGAAGAGGTCTCCGCCGCGCACCTGGAGGCATACCTGGAGAAGGAGCGGCAACGATGACCGTGCTCGACCCTGTCGTCCTGTATCTGCTCACCTGCGGCCGCCGAAAGGTGACCCTGGAGCAGGTGACCGCCGGGGTGGAACTGGACCGCAAGGCGGTGCTGCGGGTATTGGACAAGCTGACCGGCGAGGGCTACCTGCGGGAAATCGAGGACCACAAGATGGCCAAGGGGTACGCCGATCCCGGCCCGTACCTGCAGAACCCGACCTGGGAGATTGTCCGCGACCTGACGGACCGGCCCGTCAAGAGGCCAAAGAGGGACACCGGCCGCGACCGGATATGGCGGGCCATCAAGCGGCTGCAACGAGGATTCACCCGGTCGGACATTGTCCGGCTTTCCGGTGCGTCGCGCGGCAGCGTCGAGGATTACACCAAACTGCTGGAGCGCGACGGACATATCAAGACCGTGGGCCTGACGGGCCGGCAGTACCGCTACAACCTGGTGTCAGATGAATTAAAGCGGCCGAAGGTCAAGGAACAGGCCGATACGCGCCCTGGAGGCGAGACCATGGGATGGCTGGAAATTTTGCGGCAACGAGCCGAAGTGGTAGGGGACTCCGAAGTGGCCAGGGAGATGGGCGTGTCCCCGGCCGCGATTTCTCTGCTCAAGGCCGGGAAGTACCCCGCCAGCACGGAGAAGATGGAGGAGCGGGTGATGTCGATCTACGGCCGCGACGGCAAGGTCGTGTGCCCCATCCTGGGCGAAATAGAGCCCGGCCGGTGCGCCGAGCTGTGGAACAAGGCGCACAAACTCGGGGTGAAAGGCAGCAACCCGAAGATGATCAGGCAGCACAAAGCCTGTTTGAAGTGCGATTTAAGGAGCTTTAACAAGCGGCCGGCCAGTAAAAAAACAGGCCGAAAAATTTAACGATGGAGGTGCCATGGTGAAGGGATTGAAGGGACTGGGCCGCAGGGATGACCGGGCTGAAGCAGTGAAAAAATTGCGGGCGGTCAAGATCTGCCCGGTGACCAACGGCCGGCCGACCAGCATGACCCTGGAGGGCTTCCAGACCGCGTGCGAGCGGTGCCGGAAGCAGGACCGGCATGAATGGAGCGAGCGGCGCCCCTACAAATATACCTGGTGCGATGAATGCCGAGGGAAGCAGCGGCCGGATGAGCTGCGGATCGTGAACCTGGCCGCGATGATCGCGGCGCGGGAGATGAAGAAAATGGTCGGAGAGAGGCTGCCACCGCTCTCCGACCGGAGCTGAGCATGAGCACAATCTAATCAATTGGCCCGCAGCCACGATACACCGTGGGGAACGGGGCCGCAACCACGGAGAAAGACAATGAACAGTAATGCGGAAAAACAGATGCAGGATCAGCTGCGCGACATCGGCGCCACTATGGAGTCGGTGCGCGCCAACGTGCCGCGCGTGAAGCGTACTATGGGATTGGAGGATCACTTGTACAGGGTGTGGGATGCCTCCCAGGAATTGCAGCGAGCCCTGGAATTACCGGGGGTGATCTCCGGATACCGCGCAGACGCCGTGGATCAGGTGCTCCGCATCATTCAGTTGATGGATGAGTGTGACGCCGCTCCGGACACGCGGCAATTGATCAGCATCGGCTACGCCTGCGAACTGGCGCGGGACAAGATCCGGGCCTACCTGGCCCTTGACCGCGCCGCCGTCAACAAATCCATCCAGGCCGGATGGAATCAAGGAGATGAGGAATGAGCAAGGTGAAAGGCAAGGCCACGCCCCGGATCGCGGTGCCGCAGAGCAGGGAGGAGGCCGAGACCTGGGTCCGGCAAATCGGAGAATTCCGCCGCCAGGTAGTGCGGATCGAGACGGCGATGAACGACGAGATCGCCCGGATCAAGGCCGAGCACGAGGAAAAGGCGCGGCCGTACCGCGAGGATGTCGAGGCCCTGCTGGCCGGTCTGCAAGCCTGGGCC
>NZ_JHZB01000056.1 GCF_000621145.1 Desulfobulbus elongatus DSM 2908 | reverse complement strand
TAATTTCAAAAAGAGAAAGATTTGGCAGGTCGACGACATCAAAAATGGCATCAAATTTTTGATGGAAATTTTCTATATACTCTTTCTTCGATGACATTTTGAGTTCTGATCCGATATCAACAGCAGCGTTCATGGCACCATCTCCTTTATTGAAGTGATGATACCAAAAGACTGCAATAATTTATAGCATTTTCTGCTCCAACACGCTGTTTTTATATCATTTCATACCGATCTGAATTGGGCGCTTTTAACGCATAACTATCGGATACTCCCACGAGAGTCCAAAGCCTCCGTCGATGCACTGGCCAGTGCGTTTCGCTCACGTGCTCGCCAACGCTGGTGCCAGAGCTTCTTGTCCTGGCGCTCGCTGCGGCAAGTCGTGATGCCAAATATAGGTGTTTTTCGGTGACTGCGGCTCATTGTTAACGAAGGGGTAGAATTCGTAGGTCAGAGAATCGGCACTAACGTGCCAATCCCCCCTAATCAAACCAACGCCCAGAGATTTTTTTTGTTTTTGTTTCAAAAAAACGCATAGCCCAAAAAAACAAACATATAATTGTTATTGCATCAGCATGAGATGATATGTGATCTTGATAACCAGCAGCGGCAAGAGCGGCAAAAGCAAGCATTAAAGCAGAACAATATAATATAATTTTATCTATGCGCCTAAGAATAATTTTCGATTTATAAGTGTCGCCGAGTTCATAAATAGCATCAATTATAGCGTGCTTTTCCGTTATCTTCATTATACATTTCCATGTAATATTTTTTTTAATAACTGCTCACCTTCATTCTGCAACAAAATATATTCAGCTCTTTTTCCACCTCTAGACTTTAATTCATAATAAAGTTGTGCATACAAGTTTGCTCTTCTCTCGAAAGAGAGGTAATTGTTAGTTCGTTGTAACAAATATCCATCTGCAAATTTAATAACCTCCTCAAGAAACTCTTTATCAATATTTTTTTGCGCCATCAGGTAATCTTCGGGGTCATCCCCACGCAACCATGATACTGATACATTAAAGTAAATGGCTAGCTTTTCATAAGTTGCCCTTGTAGGCTCGCCTATTCCCTTTAAGCAGCGCTGAACGGTTGACAGGGTTAGGCCTGATTCCCGGGCGACAATGCTTTGACTGCCTTTTTCTTGAACAGCCTCCGTTACTAAATCAACCACTCTTTGGGGTGTTTCGCCCCCACCTTTTCCTTTAGCCACAATTCACCACAGATAAAAACTATTGACACTCTATGCTCTACCTATTAATAGGTACCTAGATAAAATCAGGTACCAATCGTTAACTAAACATAACCTGCAAAAATGAAACAAACAACAGAAAATCCATCCGCCGAGATGGACCCCGTCGCCTGGGAGCACCTGCTCACCGTGAGAAAATTTGTTGAGAAATATCCTGCGTTTACTGAAAATTCCATTCGGTGGCTGATATTCAATCGCAGAACCAACGGGTTTGGCGAGTGCTTTCTCAAAGTGGGGCCAAAACGCATCTTCATTAACGTACCGAAATTTTTCCAAAAAATCCAAGAAAATACCATGGAGATGTGATGCCGCTGGATGTGATGGCGGCGTTCTCCGAGGAGCCGCCGGAATTGGATTTTGTCTGGCCCGGCTTTTTGGCCGGGACAGTCGGCGCACTCGTGGCGCCAGGCGCAACGGGTAAAAGTTATTGGGCGCTTGAGGCCACGATGGCCATAGCGTGCAGTGTGGCAGGTGGCGACCTGCTGGGGCTGTCGCCGCAGTGTACCGGCCGCGTGGTCTACCTGGCGGGCGAGGACCCCGAACCGGCGCTGGTCCATCGGGTACATGCCATCGGTCGGCACCTGCATCCCGCCGCTCGCCAAGCCATAGCGGACAACCTCACCATCGAGCCAATGATGGGCCGTCGCCTGGATATCATGGATGGCGGGCACCTTCGGCACATGATCGAGTACTGCATGGGTGCCAGGCTCATCGTGATAGACACGCTGTCTCGCATCCACGGCCTCGACGAAAACAGCAACGGCGCAATGGCCCGTCTGGTGTGCACGCTGGAGCACATAGCGGCCACCACTGGCGCTAGCATACTCTATCTCCATCACGTCGCCAAGGCCAGCGTCCGCGACGGCCTGGCCGACCAGCAGCAGGCAGCGCGGGGCGCATCGGCCCTCGTCGATAATGCCCGATGGTGCGGGTATGTGGCTACTATGACCGCCGCCGAGGCCGAACGCCTGTCGGATTGTGCTGACCAGCGGCTTATCGGACCCGATCAGCGCCGCCAATATGTACGATACGGCACCACAAAAATCAATTACGGGGTGGGGCTCTGTGATAGGTGGTATCGGCGGTCCGAGGGTGGGGTGCTTATCCCCGCGCAATTGTTAGAACTACGCGAAACAAATACAAAAAATGGAGCAGCCCGTGCCGCAGCCTGACCACGATCTAACCCATGCCAGACACGACCCGGCGCATTGTCTGGCCCCTGGCCTCTTTCGCAGCATCAAGCGCGGCGAACGCAAACGCAGCAAGCTGGATGTGACCTACACTTTCGGCGACGGCGAGTCCGTGCGGTTCGTCGGGTTTGAGCCTTTGGGGGCTGATGACCTGCGTGTTTTGCAGGGTATCGTTGCCCTTGGTGGGCCGAGTGGTCTCTTGCTTACCCCAGAGCCGACCGCGAAGACGGCGCAGCAGCTACGAACAGACCTGGAGACTCGGTTTGATGCCGTCAATCAAGACGGGCTGGTGGTCCGCGAGAGCTTGTCCAAGCTGCTGGCCGAAATAGGCATGACTGACAGCGGAGACAACATCAAGGCGCTGAAAGCCAGCCTGCTGCGCATGTCGAACGTCACCGTGGTGGTGATGAAAGACAAGCGGCAGGCCGCATTCCATCTGATGAGCCACGCTTTCGACGAAGCGGATGGCCGGCTATGGGTGGGGCTGAACCCGCGCGTTGCCGAAGCGATACTCGGCCGTCGATCATATGCCCGGATCGACATGGCCGAAGTCAGGGCTCTAAAAACCGCTCCCGCACGGCTGATCCATCAGCGGCTATGCGGTTGGATCAGTCCCGGCAAGTTCGGACGAGTCGGTATCGATACGCTCTGCGGGTATGTGTGGCCGAACGAAGCTACAGGGTCAACGATGCGGATGCGCCGACAAACGACCCGGAAGGCGCTCGCCGAGCTTGTGTGCATTGGCTGGTCAGTGAGCGAATATGCTTCCGGAAAATGGGAGATAGGACGACCTAAAAGCCCGTAGTAACGTTGACAGTTTCCCGTCGTAACGTTGACGCTCCCCCGTCGTAACGTTGACGGGGCACGCTTCGCATTGACTTGAAATTCCGTAAAAAAACAACAATCTCAAAAATCGATCTAAGAGATTATCTAAGATAATCTATAGGGCAGCCGCCTTTTGGGGCGGCGGCTGCCCCTGAAAAACAACAACCATTAACTCCAAAAAAACAAATGATACGGCCCCGGCCGGTGCCTCCAACACCAACCAGGGCCTAACCACAAAACACCTACAGAAGAGGTGAATCATGGCTGCAGAACAAGCTAGCGAACCCGCCAAAAAAATCAAATCAAAACCATCTTGCTCCCGCCGATCGGCGCAGACAACAAGCCCCACCCTAGAAAAACCGCCACATCGGAACATCGAAGTCATCACGGAAGACTCAACCTTTGACGAGGCGTATAACCTAGGCTGGGAGCTCCACTTCCAATTTAGAGCGAAATCAAAGATGGAAAAACAAAGATACCAGAATCACTTGCGATCAATAATCGGCAACAAGCGACTTGGTGAAATTACGCCATTGCTTGTTGAAAGAATAAAAATTCAATTTTTACAAAGTAACAGATCGCCCGCAACAGTTGTTCTTATTCTGAAAACGATTCGAGAAACGTACAATTTATTAATACGATGGCAGTTATTCAACTACAATCCAGCTCAAAAATTGAATGTACCTCAACGAGATAACAAGAGGCACAGATTCCTAAAGAAGGAAGAGGCCGATTTATTGTTGAAAGAACTGAAAGATCATAGTTTGCAAACATGGCAAATAGCTTTGTTGAGTTTATCAACTGGAGCAAGGGCTGGTGAGGTTTTTAGCTTAACTGGAAACCGCATTGATTTGTATAATAAATCAATGCGAATAGTTGACTCCAAAACAGAAAAAAATAGAACAGTATATTTACCAAAAATTGCAGTGCAAATGCTAAGTGATATGGAAATGAAAAAAATTTACCTGTATTTATGAACAGAAATGGGCAAAAAATAAATACAATTAGCAAAACATTTCCCAGAATTGTTGACATGATCGGGCTGAATGATGGAGTAACCGACCCGAGAGACAAAGTTGTTTTTCATACTCTGAGGCATACCTTTGCGTCATGGCTGGTTCAAAGTGGTGTGCAATTGCATATTGTTGGAGAGTTATTAGGGCACTCGACGCTGGAGATGACAAGGAGATACTCGCACCTGACTCCAGAGATCAAATCTGCCGCTGTAGGCACAATCGATTCCTATTTGTGAGGAGGAACATCATGAAGAAACTGCTGATCATTGCCGCTGTCTCCCTGACCCTGAATGTCCCCATTTTTTCTTTTGGAGAGACGGTCTACTGCACCAACTGCTCCACAACCGCTCTGCAAGCCCTGGATCGAGTCACTAATCTCTCACAGTTGACCACGCTGACGAACCAGTACACCGAGGCAATCACGCAGACCGCCCAGCAGATCAGCCTGGTCCAGCATGCGATCCAGAACACGATGCAATTGCCGCAGGCAATGCGCGGCGAGCTGACCGGGCAAATGACGCAGCTCGCCAATCTGACCAATCAGCTCCGGACCCAGCGCGGCGACTACACGGCCCTCGCTCAGGTCTTCAATCACCTTTTCCCGGCACAATCGACCTTCGCCGATCTGACGGCCGCCTCGACTGCGGAAGAGATCGAAGCAGCCAATCAGCAATACCGCCAGCATCAAGACAAATGGTCGGCGGCCGTAGATGAAGCGAGCCTGTCGACCTACCAGCTCACCGGCCGCCAGCTCGATGACCTGGCAAACGCCGGCCAACTCGAAACCTATGTGCAGAGTCTACTGGATAGCCCGGACGGGCAAATGAAGGCCATGCAGGCCGGCAATCAACTCGCAGCCCTGCAACTGCAAGAACAGCGGGAGCTGCGGGAGTTGGTTGCAACCGTAGCCCAATCGCAGCAGATCAGGCAGGCGGACGAGAAAAAGCAGGAAGAAATGGCGCAAGCGGCGGATCGCCGCGCCATGAGCACCGAGGGGCACTATATGGAACCTGATGCACCGCTACCATTTCGGCGTTAGGTCAGCGACGGAACGGTAATGGTTTATTTGGCTTCGTGTCATGGCCATCGGTACCCATGGCCTTTCTGCCTATCTCCTCGATCTCGGCTTGTTTTTTTTGCTGGTTGACCTGTGGGGAGACTTGGATGGATTTTTGCGGTTCCTTGGTTTTATTGCTGTCGCAGGCTGCGAGGGCGAGGACTCAAAACAAACAAAAAAATGTGAGGGATTTTTTTATGAAACGCTCCTGTTTGATTTTTTTCTGCCTTTTTTTTGCCTTCTTATTTATGGCGCCATGTTGTCAAGCAGCTGACATAAATATAATAAATCAACTGGCGGCCAAGTTCGCGACCGTCTCTGGAGAATACGGTCGAGCCCTGGAAAAATATGCCCAAAGCCTGTTCAAGTGGTGCCTGATCCTAGATGTGGCCCTGCTCGGGATTAGGGCTGCGCTCGGCCTGCAAGAGATCGGCGACACCATCAAGCAATTCATCATGGTCTTGCTCTTTGCCGGGTTTTGTTTTGCGGTCATCACTCATTACCAGGAATGGACCGGCAATATCATCAATGGCATGAGTGGGATAGCCACCGATCTCGCGGGCCAGGATGTGTCCAGTCCTTTCCAGGTAGGCTATGATGTAACGAAGAAAATCATGGCTGCCGGGGATAAGGCTGTAATGACCAAACTCGGTTACATCATTGCAGCGCTGGTCATTATGGCCATCTTTGCGCTGATGGGTGCCAGAATGCTGCTGGTCCTGTGCGAGTCCTATATCGCCATAAACGCGGCCGTTTTGTTGCTCGGCTTCGGCGGCAGCGGTTTGCTCAAAGAATACGCGATCAACACCATGCGCTATGCCCTGAGCGTGGCCTTCAAGATGTTTGTTATGCAGCTCGTTGTGGCAATCGGCTTAAAGTTTATGATGGATTTCAGTAGCGCCGCCGTCATAGATCTCATGGACGTGGCTCTTCTTATCGGCTGCGCGGTGGCCCTTCTCGTCCTCATCGACAAAATCCCCGAGATTTGCGCCGGCATTATCACCGGCTCGCACCATGGTGGCGGTCAGGGCCTCGGCGTAGCGGCCTCTGGGATTGCTTCCGCTGCCGGCGGAGCTGTCGGTGGTATGGCCGGCGCGGCGATGGGCACCGGCCGTGGCCTGTCTTCGATCAAGGCTGCGATGGATATTGCCGGTCCACAAGGCGGCGGCAAGACCGCCTGGGCACGCGGCGGCGAAACTCTCAAAAACTTGGGCGACGCGTATAGCACGGCCCGGCGGCAACAAAATGCCTGGGGCTCGACCGGCCAGCGCATGAACTCGATCCTCAAAGACCAACGGGATGTCTCCAGGGCGACGAACGCGCCACCCCAGCAAGAGGCTCCGAAAGTGGACCCACGAGAAGAAAAATAGCGGAAGAATCTGAAAATATCCAGTTATTGGAGGAGGAATGTCATGAAAACAGCGCATTTTTTTATGCAAAAAAAGAGTGGTATAGGGCAAACAGTTTTTGCTTCAATTCTGATGCAATACATTCAAAAAAGAGAAATTGAAGTGTATGGATTGGATGTGGGTAGCGAACCGGGATTATCCAGGTACAAAGGCCTAAACGTCCGGTTTTTGCCAACAGGCGATAGAGTGGATGCAGACTCTTTGCTGCATGCGCTCCCGGAAGGCTCTCATCTGGTGGTAGATGTCGCGCCTGACAGGGTGGAACTGTTGGCTGGTCTGCTTCGGCCGGAAGCAACCACGAAATTTCTGCATGTAGTGCATGTTGGAGGCGGTGCGGGTGTATCGACTGCCGAAGGGCTGGATCTACTCATTAATCCCGACACTTTTGGCGGGGTGCCGTGCGTTATCTGGATGAACCATTTTTTTGGTAAACCGGTGTTCACCGACACGCAGGTGGCCCAAGCTTACGCCATCGTCCAGTTTCCCGACCGCAAGCGATCTCCTCTGTTCGGGCCTGATTTTCAGGAGATGTTGGGCCGGCTCGAGACCTTCGAGGCGGCGATCAACTCCGGCGAAGTGCCGATCATGACCCGGCAACGTCTGAAAATATTCTGGCAGGAGATATGTGCGGCGCTCGATCTGGCGAACGTGGCGTAGAGCCGCCCCGGGCGGGACCGGCGACGGACCGGGTTCGGTTTTTTACCGGACCCGGTTTTTTTTATCTTTTTTTGGGGAATGACCAGGTTGTCGCGTGCAGCGAATTGCAGTTGCCACGAACAAAAAGTTGACCAGGTCAGAATTTGACACTCTGCCTCAGAGCGCTGCTTTCGCTCGATGGGATTCCAGGACACGCCTGATGGCGCTGTAACTGCTCTTGGGGGGTGTGGATATCCAGGGGTAAGTTGGCAGACCAAGGGCGCCCTGGGCGCGTTCTAGGAGTCTGTCGGAAATGAACAGTTGCCGTGAAGGTCAAACCCGGCCGGCAAAGCTCCAGGTTTCCTGGTTGACAAACATTCTTGCTAAATTCTGACATTTTGATCGGATATCGGCAAAAAATCTTCAAAAAAGGCCGGTTTTGATCGTGCTTAGTTTTGCAGGGCAAACATCCGCTTCAGATTCCAGGCGATCGACACAAGGGTCCACTCGCCGGTGACCGTTTCCAGCCCGCGGAGAAAAAATTGGCGAAACCCCAACACATGCTTGATGATGCCGAAGACCGGTTCCACCGTGCATTTTCGTCTGGCATAAACGGCCTTGCCAGTCACGGTTTTGAGCTTGTGACGCATCTGCTCAAGGGGCGTCGCGTTTTGCGCCAACGGCGCGGGTTCGGCAAAACGGTCGGCCAGCGGTTGATTATGTGATTCCCGGCCCGGCGGAATGAACGCCTCAATCTTGTCCATCGCGCAGGCGGCAAGATTGTCCTCGCTGAAGTACCCGGCATCCGCCAACAGTACTTCCACCTGGCCCAACGTTGCGGGCAGATCGCCGAGCGCCGCAAGGGCGGGCAGAGCGTCGAGCAGGCGCAGCAGCCAGGGAAGCCAAGCCCGGAGCAGGGCAGAGGACAAGGGGCGCGGGCGGTAATGGCGACAGGAAGATCCACCAGGTTGGCGGATTTTGTCACCAAAGCCCTTGACATGGATTCGCTTATAAGCGAAAATAAAGCATGTTCGAGATAAAGCACTACATCACCGACGACGGCCGCGACGTGTTCGAGGACTGGCGCGACAAAGTGAAGGATAGCAAGGCGAAGATTGCCATCGACCGGCGCATTTACCGCGCCGAGCTTGGCAATTTCGGCGACCACAAGCCATGCAGGGAAGGGGTGTGGGAGCTTCGTATCGACGTAGGGCCGGGCAAACCGTGGTCTTGTTGCTTTGCGGCGGCATCAAGCGTTCGCAGGACGCCGACATATCGAAGGCGTGCGAATACTGGAAGGACTGGCAGCGCAGCAACGTGAAACAGGAGAAAGAGCGATGAAAGATCGAGCACATGACGACGCGATGGCCGAAGTCTTCCGCAAAGACCCGGCCTATGCGGTGGAGCTGCTGAACAGCATCCTTGAAGACGGCGACCAGGGCGAGCTACTGATCGCACTTCGCCAGATGACGAAGGCATTCGGCGGCGTGTCGAAGGTGGCAGAGAAGGCGCAGCTCAACGACACGCACATCTACCGCATGCTGTCCGCGAAGGGCAACCCGGAGATTCGCAGCCTGTCGGCGATTCTCAAGACGATGGGCCTGCGCCTCGCGGTGCAGCCCATCCAGCACCCGGCAGCGCACGCATGATTGCCGCGCCGCGTTTCCCCGTCGAAGCCGCCCTTGCTGCGTTGCATGGGCGCATCTTCGCCATGCTGTCCGCCGACGAGCTGGAAGTCTTGGCGTTCTACCGGCAGCAGGGCCGGAAGTTCGGCGTTGACGCCCACATCGACAGTGCGGCCGATCCGGTCGAGCTGGAGCGGGCGCGAAGCGAGGCTCAGGCCGATGAAGTCATGCGCCGGGCGAACAGCACCGTGTCGGTGACACGTCGGCATCGGTGACGCGGCCGAGCTGGCCAGGTCAAAATTTGACATTCTGCCTTAGAGCGCTGCTTTCGCTCGATGGGATTCCAGGACACGCCTGGCGGCGCTGTAACTGCTCTTGGGGGGTGTGGATATCCAGGGATAAGCCGGCAGACCAAGGGCGCCCTGGGCGCGTTCTAGGCCCCTTCCTGATCGATTTCTCCCTTGGCCGCCCTTTCCCTGCTGCCGGGGGGAAAGCTATCCACTTTAACCGGATGCGTGGCCGTACCGGAATGCCTCTTCGCGCCGCCTGCGCTCTTCAGGGCTTAAGGAAGTCTTCGCCATACTCTTGCACCGCGTCATAGAGATTGAAATCCGAATCAAGAAGGCCCTGCAATCCCCTTGTTTCTTTGAGAGACAACGCCAGGCACGGCAAAAGCGGCAGTTTTGCCCTGATCTTGTCGATTTCCTCATCCGACGCATTCCGGAGTAGGGCATCGTTCACTTTTTCAATTATTTCCCGCCGTTCCTCTTCGCTGACATACTCGATGATTGCCATAGGTTTCTTTCTTTTTTTTTTGGAGTCGAAACAGGCGATCATGTTTATGCAGGCATGCATAGTCATCCCCGGCTATGGTCGACCAACAGCCGCCCCGAACGATACCATTTGCAGCTGCTCGATGCGATGGCCACAACGGGTTTTGATACCAATCAAGGTTCGGCTGCGGGCCGATCAGCCGGCCATGGATCTGATGACTGGTATCAGCAGGTAAGGATTATGTACGCCTCAGATCAATTTCCGCCCAACAGCTGGCGTATTAAGTGATTATCCATAAATAACCATGACCTTGTTCAGGACAATCATGGCGGCTGCCAATGTGTTGAGTGCAATGTACGAGAGATCTGTCTTCTCGTATCGTGGTATCAATTTGCGAAACCGGTTGAACCATGAATGTGCTAACTCAACGACCCAGCGCCGTGCCTTGAACGAAGGATCTCTTTCGATCAATTTTTTCTCTTCGCCTCGTGGGCGGATGTGGGGGATGAAGCCATTGGAGAGTACAGTATCCTCCTTGCCCACATATGCTGCATCAAGGCAGAGATTTTGCGGAGTATCCTTTTCTTTTGGCGCCACCACTCTGTTTTTCAGCAA
>NZ_JHZB01000055.1 GCF_000621145.1 Desulfobulbus elongatus DSM 2908 | reverse complement strand
TTTGTTGTCGGGTTTGGTCGCCAGACAACATCGCTCATGTCATGTCACTTTTCCATAACTCCTTCCGAGCCCAGGTACGCGTTTGCCGGATGAACTTTTTTTATCTGCCAATACTGTTATGCATCACCAACATCTGATTCCTCGTCAATGGCTGATTTGATCGAGTTTGAAACTGAGCGTCTTCGTTTGCGGCAGTGGTTACCTGTTGACCGTGAGCCTTTTGCTGCGCTCAACGCGGACCCAAGAGTAATGGAATTTTTTCCGTCAACCCTTACGGATGCCGAGAGTGACGCCCTGGCCGACCGTTGTCAGTCACTCATCGCAGAGCGCGGTTGGGGTTTCTGGGCTGTAGAATCCAAGGCTTCGCAAGAATGCATAGGGTTTGTCGGTTTGCATATCCCCTCGGCAAAACTCCCATTTTCTCCCTGCGTAGAGATTGGATGGCGTCTGGCATTTCAGCATTGGGGCAAAGGTCTTGCCCTGGAAGCAGCTTCAGCAACTCTCCATATAGGCTTTCAGGTGCTTCATTTGCAGGAAATTGTGTCCTTCACCACAATTGATAACCGCCGGTCTCGCGCACTTATGGAGCGTCTTGGCATGCGGGAGTCTGGTACCTTTGAACATCCTGATGTACCGAAAAGCAGTGGGTTGCGTCAGCATTGCCTATATCGTTTGATGCGTGCCAACCATTCGCATAATAATTCATTCAAGCCAAGACCACTTCACGGCGGGACTCCATTCAAACATTAATATGAAATACTATCGTTGCGCACCATCACCAAACACCAGATCATGATCTGCCCCATACACAGCCATATCTTATCTTGACTCGTTGACATCGACCGTGTCCTCTTCATTGTACGATACCAGCCGCCCCTTTGAGATCGTCTCCGATTTCGTGCCCTCCGGGGACCAGCCGGCGGCCATCGACCGGCTGACGGCCAACATCGAAGCCGGGGTGCGCGAACAGATTCTTCTGGGCGTGACCGGCTCGGGCAAGACCTTCACTATGGCCCAGGTGGTGGCCCGGGTGCAGCGGCCCACCCTGGTGATGGCCCCCAACAAGACGCTGGCGGCCCAGCTGTTCGCCGAGTTCCGCGAGCTGTTCCCCCACAACGCGGTGGAATACTTCGTCTCCTACTACGACTATTACCAGCCCGAGGCCTACATCCCGGCCTCGGATACCTACATCGAGAAGGATTCATCGATCAACGACGCCATAGACAAGATGCGCCACTCGGCCACCCGTTCGCTGCTGACCCGGCGCGACGTGCTGATCGTGGCCTCGGTTTCCTGCATCTACGGCCTCGGTTCGCCCGAGGAATACCGCGAGATGCACCTCTTCCTCCGCACCGGCGGGGACTATCCCATGGAGGAGGTGCTGCGGCGCCTGACCTTCATGCTGTACGAGCGCAACGATTATTCCTTTCACCGCGGCACCTTCCGGGTGCGGGGCGACGTGCTCGACATCTTTCCGGCCCACGAGGAGGAGCGGGCGGTGCGGATCGAGTTCTTCGGCGACACCGTCGAGGCCATCACCCTGATCGATCCCCTGCGCGGCGTGGTTCTGGCCGATGTCGAGGAAATCGCCATCTTTCCCGGCAGCCATTTCGTCACCAGCCAGGACAACCTCAAGTCGGCCATGCGCTCGATTCAGGACGAGTTGCAGGTACGGCTGGCCGAATTGCAGGAGGCGTCCCGGTTGGTCGAGGCCCAGCGGCTGGAGCAGCGCACCCTGTTCGACCTGGAGATGATCGCCGAGCTGGGCTACTGCAACGGCATCGAGAACTACAGCCGCCATCTCACCGGCAAGCCGTCCGGCGTGCCGCCGCCCAACCTGCTCGACTATTTTCCGGACGACTACTTGCTGATCATCGACGAATCGCACATCGCCGTGCCCCAGATCGGCGGCATGTTCAACGGCGACCGCTCGCGCAAGCAGACCCTGGTGAATTACGGCTTCCGCCTGCCCTCGGCCCTGGACAACCGGCCGTTGCGCTTCGACGAATTCGAGCGGCGCATCCATCAGGTGGTTTATGTGTCGGCCACGCCCGGCCCCTATGAACTGAAACACGCCGGGGACCATGTGGTCGAGCAACTGATCCGGCCCACCGGCCTGCTCGACCCGCGCATCGAAGTGCGGCCCGCCTCCACCCAGGTGGACGACCTGCTGGAAGAGATCCGGGTTCGGGCCGGTCGCAACGAGGCGGTGCTGGTCACCACCCTGACCAAACGGATGGCCGAGGACTTGACCCAGTATTACGGAGAGTTGGGCGTGCGGGTGCGCTATCTCCACTCGGACATCAAGACCCTGGAACGGGTGGAGCTGATCCGCGACCTGCGCCAGCGCCACTACGACGTGCTGGTCGGCATCAACCTGCTGCGCGAGGGCCTGGATATTCCTGAGGTGTCGCTGGTGGCGGTGCTCGACGCTGACAAGGAGGGCTTCCTGCGCTCGGAACGCTCCCTGGTCCAGACCTGCGGCCGGGCGGCCCGCAATGCCGACGGCACGGTTATTCTCTACGCCGATGCGGTCACGCCGTCGATGCGGGCCACCATCGACGAGACCAACCGGCGGCGAGGCATCCAGGAACGCTACAACCACGAGCATGGCATTACTCCGCAGACCGTCATCTCGGAGATCAAAGACACCATGGCCCAGCACCTCAGGGCGTCGGGCTGGGTGAGCGCCGAGGACCTGGCGGGCCGGCCGGTGCCGGTGACGGCCGAACCGGAGATTGTCTACCACAGCGTCGCCGAGATTCAGCGCGAGATCGCGGAGCTGGAGCAAAAGATGCACGAGGCGGCCCGGCAACTGGCTTTCGAGGAAGCCGCCGGTTACCGGGACCGGATCAGGGAACTCAAAATGATGGAGCTGGCAGTTGGCTGATTTCTGGTATCGATGTTCATTGGTAGTGCTGCCCCGACTGGTCTACGGCCTGACCCGGCTGTGGTTCGCCACCTGCCGGGTGAAGGTGCGGGGCGACGGCCCGTTGCGGGAATTCGTCCGGACCGGCAACACGGGCATTGCCGCCTTCTGGCACTATTCCTTCCTGTTTATTTTGTATTATTTCAGAAACTTTCGTTGTGCGGCCATGGTGAGCGCCAGCAAGGACGGCGAATACATCGCCCGGCTGGCGTTGCTGATGGGGCATGTGCCGGTGCGGGGCTCGTCCCACCGGGGCGGGGTCAAGGCCCTGCGGGAGATGATCGAGTTGTTGCAGCAGGGCCACAATAGCGCTATCGTGGCCGACGGCTCCCAGGGGCCGGCGCGGAAGGCGCAGGCCGGCTGCATCCTCATGGCCAGCAAATCGGGCAAGCCGATCTTTCCCCTGGCCTGGGCCGCCGACCGTGCCCTGATCTTCAGGAGTTGGGACCGGACGGCGATTCCCTTGCCCTTTGCCACCGTGGTAGTCCGGCACGGCGAGCCGTTGTGGGTGGAACCGGGAGTCAACGCGGAGCAGGTGGAAGCGTACCGGCTCGAACTGGAACAGCGCCTCAACCGGCTCTACGATGCCGCCTGGCACGAGGTCGGCCGGGGGCCGCACGACGGCGGCCCGGAGAGCGAACTGGTTCGCTATTGCGGCGGCGTGGACGACGATCCGACGGTCGGCGGCGGGGCAGCACCCTGTCGGGCCGCTTCCTTCCGCACAGACAGCAGAGGTTGATGGTGGTGGAGACAGTCAGGAGCGTGGTGCTGGCCGGGTTGAGCGGCGGCTCGGGAAAATCGGTGGTTGCGGTCGGCCTGGTGGCGGCGTTGAGCAAACGCGGCCGGGGCGTGGTGCCGTTCAAGAAGGGACCGGATTACATCGATGCCGGCTGGCTGAGCAAGGCCGCCGGCCGGCCCTGCTACAACCTCGATCCCTACCTGATGCCGGCCGAAGCCATTGCCACCACCTTTCAGCGTCACATCGGCGGTGCCGATTTTGCCGTGGTCGAGGGCAACCGGGGCATCTTCGACGGGGTCAACGCCGGCGGCGAGTTTTCCACCGCCGAACTGGCCCGGCAACTCGATCTGCCGGTGCTGCTGGTGGTCAACTGCGCCAAGACCACGCGCACGGTGGCCGCCCTGGTCCTGGGCTGCCAGGCCTTCGATCCGCGCATCCGCTTCGCCGGCGTCCTCCTCAACCAGATCGCCACGGCCCGGCACGAGACGGTGATCCGCAAATCCCTGGAACGGTACACCGATCTGCCGGTGCTCGGCATCATGCCCCGGCTCAAGGAGGATATCTTTCCCATGCGCCACCTCGGGGTCACGCCGCACCAGGAATATGCGGCGGCCGGCACCGCTGTGGCCAATCTGGCGGCCCTGGCCGAAAACCATTTCGATATCGATGCCATCGTCGGCCGCATGCGCGGAGTGGCGCCGCTGCCGCCTGCATCGTGCGCTTCTGTTGCCCCAAAACTGATCATCGGCGTACTCCGCGATGCCGCCTTCCAGTTTTATTACGAGGAAAACCTGGAGGCGCTTGCCGCGGCCGGGGCCCGGCTGGTAACGATCGACGCTCTCCGTTCGCCGGCCCTGCCGGCGGACCTCGACGGACTTTACATCGGCGGCGGTTTTCCCGAGACCAGCGCCCGGCAGCTGGCCGACAACGCCGGCTTCCGCCAATCGGTGCGCGAATGCGTCGATGCCGGCCTGCCGGTCTATGCCGAATGCGGCGGCCTGATCTACCTCGGCCGCGCCATCCAGCTCGACGGCCAGGAATATCCGCTGGCCGGCGTGTTTCCGGTGACCTTCACCATAGGCGCCAAGCCGCAGGCCCACGGCTATTCCACCTTTACCGTGGCCAAGGCCAACAGCTTCTATCCGGTGGGTACCCGCATCAAGGGGCACGAGTTCCGTTATTCGATCGTGCAGCAATGGGATGGCGCGGCTGACGACCTGGCCCTGGTCATGGACCGGGGCACCGGTTTTTGCGGCGGCCGCGACGGCCTGGTGAAGAACAATACCCTGGCCCTTTACACCCATGTCATGGCCTCGGGCACGCCGGAGTGGGTGGCGGGATTCATGGCCGCGGCCCGCACATTCGCCGCCCGTGGGCGCACGGCCGCCCCGGCTTGATCCCCCCCGGCTCCGGCCGCATCGCCGGACCGTCTGCCGCCGCGCGTCTGTTTTTTCCGCACAATAGACGCACCGCCGCCGGGGCTGGTTTTGACAACCGTTCGAGCGGGCTCTATAATGATGGATCGACAAGCAGTTTTCCGTTTCTTTCCGGAATGAGGTCATGTGAACAGTTCATTGTGCGTCGCCGTCTGTCTCGTTGCCTCTTGCCTCGTCTTCTCTCCCGTGCCTGTTGCCGCGGCAGCGGAGGAGGTGCTCTTTTTTCCCTGGTTGCCGCTGCTGCTCGCCGCCACCGTGTTGCTTGGCGTGGCCCTGATGCTGCGGCTGTGGTATCAGCGGCAGGTTCACGACAAGGACGAGTTGACCATCCGGTTGCAGATGGCGGAACAGGCGGTGGACCGGGTGCCGATGCCCATCCTTTGCCTGGATGCCGATTTCCGGGTGCTCGCCGCCAATCAAAGTGCCCTGCAGACGTACTCCCATACGCGTTCCTCGCTGATCGGCCTCAGTCTTTTGGATCTGTTTCCGGAACTGGCCGGCCATCCAGACATCGCGGCGCTGCACACGACCGAAGAAGGGCGCGAGCCATCGCCGGTCTCGGCCGTGCCCCGGGAACAGGAGGAACAACGGCAGGCCTCCGTTCCGGGCACGCTGGTGTCCATAGCCGCCGGGGGACGCGCCCGGATGCTCTGGTTCGGAACCGTGCCGGCCGCCGGCGAGTACGAGGAGCGGAAGTCCGGCGATATTGCCTCGTTCGCCGAGGAATCGGCCAGCCGGATGAAGAGCGAATTCATCGCCAACATCAATCATGAGGTTCGGACCCCGATGAACGCCATCATCGGCTACACCGAAATGCTCGCCAATTCCCAGCTTGGCCCCAAGGAAAAGCGGTTTGTGGCCATCATTCACAAGAGCAGCATGGCTCTGGTGTCGATTTTTAACGATATCATGGAGTTGTCCAAGATCGACTCGGACCGGTTGCACATCATGGCCACACCGATGCGCGTGCAGTCGATCGTCAACGATGTCGACGGACTGTTCAAGGATCTCGTCGAAGAGAAGGGGATCCGTCTCAACTGCCGGTTGGCCGACCACCTCCCCGAATGTATCCTCTTCGATGGGGTGCGGCTGAAACAGATCCTGCAGAATCTGGTCGGCAACGCGATCAAGTTCACCCACGAGGGGGCGGTCACCCTGGCGGTGGATGGGGATTTCGAGGTGGACAAGCCCGGATGTCTGCGTCTGCGGTTTGTCGTCGAGGATACCGGCATCGGCATAACGGAG
The DNA here is from genome assembly GCF_000621145.1 of Desulfobulbus elongatus DSM 2908. Taxonomy (GTDB): domain Bacteria; phylum Desulfobacterota; class Desulfobulbia; order Desulfobulbales; family Desulfobulbaceae; genus Desulfobulbus; species Desulfobulbus elongatus. The sequence goes on along the minus strand of NZ_JHZB01000055.1, from coordinate 5,063 downwards.
GCGGACCAGCGGAAGATCGTGGAGTTGTTCCGCCGGGGGCAGGACGTCACGACCAAGCACTACGGCGGTGTCGGCCTGGGCCTGACCCTGTGCAGCCGGCTGACGGCGATGATGGGCGGCCGGATCGAACTGGTCAGCAGGGAGGGGGAGGGAACGAGATTCACCCTGCTGTTCGACGGGGTGCCGTCCATTGAGTCGGTCCCCGCTCTGCATGAAATCCCTGTCGGCGAGCCCGGGCACGAAGAACGGAAGAAATTGCTGGTCGTGGACGATGTCGACCTGATCAAGGACGTTTTTCTCGACTTTTTCCAGGGCAGCCCATACCGGGTGCTCACGGCGAACAACGGTTCGGAGGCCCTGACCATGGCCCGTGCCGAACAGCCCGATCTTATTTTCATGGATCTCAACCTGACCGGGATCGATGGCCGCAGCGTGACCAGGCAACTGCGGGAATACCCAGAAACCGCCGCGATTCCGGTGGTGGTCATGACCGGGGATATCCTGGAGGAGGCCGATTATCGGCCGCTGTTCGACGATTTTCTCCAGAAGCCCTTCCGGTTGGAGGAACTTCAGGAACTGGTCGCCCGATATGTCGGCGCCGCATCGATGCCACCGGCTGCGCCCCCCGCGGAGGGCAGGGATGAGGACGAACAGATCCTTGCCCGGCTCGGTGCCGAGGTCTGGAACGCCGAGCTGGAATCGTTGCGGCAGCAGGTCGTCTTTTCCGGAAGCCTGTGCGATGCGGCTTCCCTCGGCATGGCCATGCGGCAGCAGGGCGTGGCCGAGGAGCAGCCGGTCCTGACCCGATTGGGCGACGAACTGCTTCATCATGCCCAGGAACCCAATATTCTCGGCGTGGACCGTCTCCTCGCCCAACTGTCGCGGATAGCGAATCGGACCGAGTCATGATCAAGAAAAAACCCCTGATTTTCATCGTCGACGATGTGCCCGAGAACATCCAGATCGCCATTTCGCATCTCAAAGAACTCGATTGCGATTTCGCCTACGCCACGTCGGGCGAACAGGCCCTGGAACGGATTGCCGCCACCCGGCCCCAACTGATTCTCATGGATGTGATGATGCCGGGAATGAGCGGTTTTCAGACCGTGGAGGCGCTCGGCCGGAATGAAGCGACCTCCTCCATTCCGGTCATCTTCCTGACCGCCCGCGCCGAGTCCGACGACGTGGTCCGGGGGTTCAGCCTCGGCGGCGTCGACTACATCACCAAGCCGTTCAAGGGGGTCGAACTGCGGTCCCGCGTCCGCAACCATCTGGAATTGCATGCCTATCGGGCCAGTCTCGAACAACTGGTCGAAGAGCGGACCAGGGAGGCCGAGCTGCTCAAGGACGTCATTATCGAGGCCATGGGCGAGCTCGCCGAGTATCGCGACCCCGAAACCGGCAGTCACATCCACCGGACCAGGGCGTACGTTCAGGTGCTCGCCGAGTCCCTGGTGCAGTTGGGGTATTTTCAGGAGCGACTCACCGGGGAGTATATCGTCCTGCTGTGGAAATCGGCGCCGCTGCACGATATCGGCAAGGTGGCCATTCGCGATTCCATCCTGCTCAAGCCAGGCAAACTGACGCCCGGGGAATTCGAGGAGATGAAAAAACACACCCTGTTCGGCGAGGAGGTCATCGCCAATCTGGAGCACATGGCCGGCCAGCCGACCTCTTTCCTCAGTTGCGCCAAAGAAATCGCCGGCAGCCACCATGAGAAATACGACGGCAGCGGCTATCCGCGGGGGCTCGCGGGCGACGGCATCCCGCTGGCCGGCCGGATCATGGCGGTGGCCGATGTCTATGATGCCCTGATCTCCAAACGGGTGTACAAGAATTCCATGACCCACGAAGAGGCCATGGCCATTGTACTCGAGGGAAAGGGAACCCATTTCGACCCGATCCTGATCGACGCCTTCGTTGCGGTGGAGTGGCAATTCCGCACCATTGCCGCCAACAACCGTGATTGAAGGGCGCACGTCGGCTTGTTGTGGAACGCAGGGAAGAATGCGGATGGCATGGGTTTCTGCCGGTGGAGAAAACCGCCGCATGCCGTTTCCTGGGCTCTGTCATCCCGTGTTTCCGATCTCTCCATGCCTCACCAATCTCTGCCTTCCTCCGATCGTCCATGAAAAGCTATCAAAAGGAACTCTGGTTCAACGTGCCCACCCGGCGCGCCTTCATCAACATCACCCGGGAAGTGGAGCAATGCCTGGCCGAAAGCGGCATCGAGGAAGGATTGCTGCTCTGCAATGCCATGCATATTACCGCCTCGGTGTTCATCAACGACGACGAGTCCGGCCTGCATCACGACTATGAACAATGGCTCGAACGGCTGGCTCCGCACGAGCCGGTCAACCAGTATCGACACAACGGGTACGAGGACAATGCCGATGCCCACCTGAAACGACAGATCATGGGTCGGGAGGTGGTGGTGGCGGTCACCGGGGGCAAGCTGCATTTCGGCACCTGGGAACAGATTTTTTACGGTGAGTTCGACGGCCGGCGCAAGAAACGGGTGCTGGTCAAAATCATCGGCGAATGAACAGCAACCGGCGTATCATTGCGATGGATCGGGAAGACCAGAGAAGCAGGCGCACGGTGCGGGGAGCGGGTTGGCGATGCCTGCTGGCGGCTGTCGGAACGGCACTGGCGCTGGCTGCGGCCGGTTGCCCGGAACAGGGAGGAAGAAACGGCGGCGCCGGGAAATTGACCTTGTACGGTACCATCGATATCCGGGAGGTGCAGCTGGCGTTTCAGGATGGGGGACGGATTCTCGGGCTGTCGGTGGACGAAGGCGCTGTGGTCGACAAAGGGCAGGTTGTTGCCGAACTCGATCCGGCCCGGTTCCGGATGGAAGTCGAGCGGTTGGCCGGCGAGGTCGTGGCTCAAGCCCGGCTGGTGGAACGGCTCAAGAGCGGCAGCCGGCCTCAGGAGATCGCCGGCGCCAAGGCGGCGGTGGCCTCTGCCAGGGCGAACCTCAAGGAAGCGGAACTGGTGCTGGCGCGCAAACTGTCGTTGCAGGTCACCAACCGCATCTCGCAACAGGAGGTGGACAGCGCCAGGGCCAGGATGGAGACGTGGCAGGCCACCCTCAAGTCGGCCGAGGAGGAGCTGTCGCTGACGATCGAAGGACCGCGTCGGGAGGATGTCGCCGCTGCCGAGGCCTCGCTCGCGGCCCTAGGGGCGGCGAGGGATCTGGCGGAACAGCGTCTGGCCGACACCAAGTTGCGGGCTCCGGCCGAAGGCGTGATTCGCACCCGTATCCTGGAGCCCGGCGCCATGGCTTCGGCCGGGGCGCCGGTCCTGACCATGGCACTGACCAATCCGCTTTGGGTCCGGGCCTATATCAACGAGCCGGACCTCGGCCGGGTGCGGGAAGGAATGAGGGCAGAAGTCCAAAATGACAGTCGACCCGACAAACGGTACAAGGCGTGGGTCGGTTTCATCTCCTCGACCGCCGAGTTCACGCCAAAGACCGTCGAAACCACGGAGCTGCGCACCAAGCTGGTTTACCGGACCCGCATTTTCGTCTGCGATTCCGGGCAGGAACTCCGTCTGGGCATGCCGGTGACCGTGGTTGTTGATGCCAAGCAAAACCAATCGGTTAATGTGTCATGTGATGACTGACCTTGCCTTTTTTTCCACCCCTGCTCTTTGGCACAATTCAGACATCCATTTTATGCGCGTGACATATTGCAATCCGGTTTTTGAGGGGAAAACCAATTCGGTTTGCGTCTTCTTCTTGAGTTTCAACAATGCGGCAATCAGATCATCTTGAACTTGGATCCACTGGAAACGCCATTCACCAGCTTTGTTTTTCCGCCACGACAACCGGATTCTTTTGCCGAAGAAATCAACATCCTGCCATTTCAAGCGGAACAGTTCATCCATCCATCCGAGCGCCTGTTTGCAGGTAACAATACAGCTTGGGCATATCGAGAGCGGTTCACAGCTTTTCAAGCTACCGGCTTTGCCGGTGGTTACTGACTCTGTGTTTTCTACAATATCACCGGATGTCCCTGAAAGGGATAAACCTTTTCCCTATCCCTTTATCTATATGAATTATAAATATATATTTGGATTATTTTCTGGACTGCTGGGAGATAAAAAAACACAAACATTTGAAAATAGAACATTTAACACAGTGATGCTTTCTGTTGGCGTAGCTGGGTTAGCATTATTGTCTTACGATATAATTTTAGGAAACATAGCGTCTCAAATTATAGATATATCATGCATTGTTTATTCAATGTCATGTTATTTTTATTCTTTAAAGAGTTGCAATCATAATAAATTGGTAATAACAACATTTATTTTTTTGTATATTGCCATATCTTCAGGATGGTTTTTTAACAATGGAATACACGGAGGCATTCCATTCTTCTTTTTTGTGCTATCTTATTATTCTGGTATTTTTTTTAAAAAACCTTTCCTTAATGCTATTCCTTTAATCATTGTAACAGTATTATTTCTTTCTATAATAGAATTTTTAAATCCAGATATTATTATTTTATATAAGTCAAGAATTCATAATTTTCTCGATCTTGGTGCTTCTATAATCATATGCTTGGTAATTAGTGGTGTATCGATTCATATCATTTACAAAAAATATGATATAGAAAGAGAATTGAACAAAAAAATGTTAAATCAGGCAATCAGTGATAAAGAATTGATTGAAAGTTCTATAAAAGAAATTCAAATTCTCAGAGGTCTCCTTCCTATATCAGCCCGTTGAAAAACCCCGTAACCCTGTAAAACCTATTGCCCCAATCCCCATGTGCGGTAAATTGATTTTATCATTTCACAACAAGGAGTTATTACCGTATGGCGATTGGTAGACGCAAACCCAAGCAACAGACAATGTGGGTCAACCAGCATCAGCTTCCCAAGGGCCAAGGGCATCCCTTTTACTCCCGGCTCAACGATCTTCTCGCCAAGGATGGTTTCGACTCTTGGGCGGAAGAGCTCTGCGCCCCGTGTTTTGCCAGCAAGGGAAGGCCCTCCATTCCGCCCGGAGTCTATTTTCGGATGCTGTTCATCGGCTACCTGGAAGGTTTCGC
>NZ_JHZB01000054.1 GCF_000621145.1 Desulfobulbus elongatus DSM 2908 | reverse complement strand
TTCCGATGAACCATAGCAGAACTGACGCCTTCAAATTTCTCACGCGGCAAGGCGTTCCAGATGATTCCTGTCCTCAGGACGTACACTATTGCGGAGAAAAAGAGTCGGTTCGAATACTTCGGCTTTCGGCCGCCGCCCGGCTTACGAGTATATTCTTTTCCGGCTTCTCGCAGATCTGTGGGGATCAACGGTTCAACGATCGCCCAGAATGCATCCGAAATTTCCCAGGTTTTGATGCGTGCCATTTCTCCCCCCGTTGCTTGGTTTCAACGGATATTAGCTGGAGGTGGGAAAATTGCGAGCAAATTATTTGTGGATAATCACTTAAGCTTTGGAGCTATCCAAATCCGTTCAAGGATGATGGCCATGAGTTGTGCGATCTCTTGGCGGTTTTTGGCGATTACGTTTTTATCTTTTTTGACCGCGAGAACCTGCTTCCAGAAATACCGGACAAAGACCCCCAAGTTCTCTGGGATCGATGGAAGCGCAATGTAGTTGATCGTCAGGTCAGGACTGCACACGGTGCCGAGCGATACATCCTGGGAGGACGCCCCATCTTCCTGGATGCGAAGCGAGAAATACCTTTTCCACTCACAATCGATCCTGTAAAAGCGATCATTCACAAGATTGTGGTCGCACATGGAGCGAAGGAAGCCTGCGAACGAGCATCGGACCAAAATGTCTATGGAAGTCTTGCAATCACTTATTGCGAGACTGACAATGGGCCGGCACCTCCATTTCATATCAAAATCGACAGGCGCAACCCAGTACACATCTTCGACAGCCACAATATTTCGATTGTCCTAAGCGAACTCGATACGGTCAGTGACTTTTCGAACTATCTCGATGAAAAAATGCGCGCCGTAGCCAAGTATGATTCCTTGATCTATTGCGGCGAGGAAGATTTGCTAGGGCATTATCTGCTCAACTATGACACAGAGTCCGAACAACACATCATCGGGACGAAACTTGACGATGTGAATGGTGTGATGATCGGCGAAGGCGAATGGCACGATTTCACAAGAACTGACCTGTACAAAAACACTAAGAAAGAGGACAAGATCTCGTATTCCTGGGACGAACTGATTCAGAGAACCTGCCAGAACGCTCTGAACGGTACGCTTGGTGGAAACTCGGATCTTCTGCGCGGCTAGAGCGCCATTTTCGAGATGGTGAAGGAGCCACGCTTTATTCGCCGGGCTCTTGCGGACAAGATAAGGCGTGCGGTCCTCAACTTCCCGAATCATCCTGGACAGTTCACCCGCCAGGTGACTTTCTTGCCATCGCACCTTCCGGATGTTGGATATGTGTTTTTTCAGCTCAGGGTTCCAGCGGATTACCGCGCGTATACCGATTATCTCGCTAAGCGGCGAACGATTCTGGAGATTGCGTGTGGAGCGGCGAAAAACAAGTTCCCTCATTTGACCAAAGTCATCGGCATCAGTGTGGATGCTCCCAAGTTCGCAGGGGGCACAAATTCAGAGGACTTCATCCTTTTGCCTTGCGAGACGTGGAATGATGACATGCGCTCGTACTACGAGGAGCAGAACCGGGAATGGAAATTTTTCGAGACACCACAGCTTGAGCAATATAACGAACATGTGACGCAGTTTGTTCCAGTGTCCGCTACCACTGCTGCGACTGTGGCCTCCAGTTGGACGGGCTCCAAGGTGGGACGCAATGAACCGTGTCCCTGCGGATCGGGAAAGAAGTTCAAAAAATGCCATGGTGCCTGATCTGCTTGGTACGAATTTCCGCCTGTGACAGTGATAACCGTCCGGATATTGCTCCCTATACTCCTGCCACAGCAGATGCGAGGTCACACTCTTCCGCGATTGCAACTCCCTTGAATGGATGGATAATCCGGCCATCTGCGCACGCAGCCCTGAGGTGGCGGAGGCGGAAAAAGCAACTGCTCCACGGCAGCCTCGCTCAGATGCTCGGGGAGAGGCCAACTCGAGCCAGCCCTGCGGACGCGTTGGATATATTCGCTGACGGTGCTGCTGCCGATGCCGCAGCTGATACCGATTTCCCGGTTACTGCGGCAATGTTCATATTTGAGGCGTAATACCTCACCGATCTTTCGCATAGATAGCATCTTGCCTGGCATGGACCCCTCCACTCCTGAATCTTTATCGGAGGAGGTTCCCTACCAGTTGGTTCTATGCATCGCTACCTCTCCGGCTCACTGGCCGGATTCACATGGAATGGATGGCCGGGATCGTCTGGAATTCGCACGAGGCAAGGAGTGGCGTGTTGATCAAAAAGAAGAGAGAATCTTAGCTGATGATTAGCAGATGCAACGCTAACCAATTTCCCAAGAACAAGGTCCCCCGTTTCTTCTTTCTTGGTTTCTTCCATCACGCCGTTTCTTCTTTCTTGGCCGAAGGCCCTGTTTCTTGCCTTTCTTGACCCGTTAAGCCGGCAATAAAAAACGGCTGCCCAACCGTCATGGTCGGAGCAGCCGTTGGCGTTGCTGGGGTTTATTCGTTTCTTCAAATTATTCTTGGTCGGTTACCGGCTCTTCACAGCGGCACCCTTTCACGACCTTCTTGGTTGGATGGTAGGAAAAACTCCAGTCAACCTGATCGGGTTGGCAAGGTTGAATGCACCGTGCCTATGGTGAGTCCACAATGGTGTTGCGCAGACTGTCTCGCTGCTGCGAGTGAAGGCGCATCAATACTGAATTCACCTGCGAATTCAAAAACCACCGGGATTTTGTATCTTCTCATGTTCGTCATTATCTCCTCCTCTCACGCCGCAACGGGAAGTTCATTCGTTGTGGTAATATCTTCCTGATCACCAACAATCCCGGCCTTGTCGAGAACAAAGTCGGCGGCTTGCTGGGCCTTGGCAGCGGCGGTGAAGATGGCCCTGCTGTCGCCCTGGAGAATCTGCAGCCAGTGGTGGATATACTCCGGATGCCGCATGTTCTCAAAGGGGATGTTTGTATGAGCACCGAGGAAGGCGGCGCCGATCTCGGCCACCAATTCCTCGAAGGCATAGCCAAGATCGCCGAAGCGGGTGCCAAACCCCCGGTTTAACCGGCTAGGGTGGCCTACCCAGTGCACTGTCTCGTGGTAGCCAGTTGAAAAGTAGAAATCACCATGCTCGAAGCTGGACCGATACGGCAGGATCACCATATCCGGACCCAGCAGATAGCAGGCCTTGTTGCCGCCATGCTTCAAGTTCGGCAGGGCAAGGATCTGCTCCGCCAGTTGGTTGCATTCGTCCACATCCAGTGCCTCTTCTTCGACCAGTGGCGGTAGCTCCAACCCCTCGCACTGCTCCACATTGAATACCGTGTAGCTGCGGGCAAAGGGGATCAGCTTCCGCTCCTGTTCGTCATCTGTCAGCGTGTCCGGTTCCGCATCGCCGTTCCGGTCCCTGGCGGGCAGGAACTTCCAGAAGACGATGGCCGCCCCTTTCTCGCCTTTGCGCACATGGCCGCCCAACTGCTCGGCATTACGATAGGTAAGCCAGCGGGGGTCGACATGGCCCTGGGCCAGCGCCACCAGGTTGAGCAACAGGACGTTCATCCCTCGGTAGGGCCGGTTGGTGAGCGCATTGCGGAAGGGGCCGTAATGAACCGTTTGCCACGGCTTGGCCCAGGGATTGACGCCGTCTTCCAGGGCAGTGATGATCTTGGTGGTGATTTCTTCGTAGATGGTTCCTTTCTGATTATTCATGATTTCGCTCCTTGGATGCAGGGATATTCCATCGGATCGTCCCCAATGGGTGTCAGGCACTGTGATGGCCGGTTTCGGAAAGGGAGAGAACCTCTTCGCCCACGATCAGATGATCGAGTACCCGAACGTCGATCACCTTGAGGATCTCGGTCAGGGTGCGGGTGAGTTCCAGATCTTCCTTGCTGGGCTGGATGCCGCCGGAGGGATGGTTATGGGCAATGATGACCGACGCTGCATTGAGTGCCAGCGCCTCCTTGATCACTTCTCGGGGATGGACCGAGTTGCGGTTGATCGAGCCCCGAAACATCTCCCGCCAGGCCAGCACCTGATGCCGGCTGTCGAGGAACAGGCAACCGAACACCTCGTGCTCCAGACCGGTGAGCTTGAGCCCGATGGCCTCCTTGGCGGCGGTGGGCGACAGGATCGCGGATCCACGCCGGAACTGATAGCCGCTTAACCTGCGGGCTTCGGAGAGAATGGTTTCCTTGGGTGCGGGTTGGTAGACGCCGCAGGGATCTTTGATGTAGAGCATGTGTGCCTCCTATGGACGAGGCACAACAGCCCATCGGGGCAGTGTGCCCCGTCAGGGATTGGGTTAAGTGCAAAAAGTGGTCAAGCTGCCCGTCGGACCTCGGCCAAGACGAAGTGGCCAAGGTGGGGCGGCTTGTAGAGACGAATGGGTTTGTGGTTGATCTCGCCATGACCCTGACGGTCATAGCTGCCGATCCGGCGGTCCTGCCAATAGATCACCCCGGCTTGCAGCCGGAAGCGGTTGCCGTCCACATAGGCCACCGCCGTGTTGCCCCGGAGGTACACCCGCCCCCTGACCACCAGCTCGTGGCGGACCAGGGCGGTCTGTCCATCGGGAGAACTGATGGTGGTCGTGGTGGTCACCCGGGTTTCCTCGGTGGTGGTGATGTTTTCGGTCTCATCGAGATCGAGCACCGAGGCGAGTTCCCGCTGACGATACCGGCTCCAGGCGGTGGTGACATCCTCCACCGGCTGCTGGCCGGTGAGGGCCTTGGCCAGCTCGTAGAGCATGCTGTTCTCCGATTCGGAGAGGGCAGCCAAGCCTTGACCCGAGAGTTCGCCCTCAACTGCGAGCGAGGTCTCCATTTTCTGGGCCATGAGGCTAAGCGCCTTGTCCTGCATGGTTTCGGCATAGGCCAGGTAAAAGACCCGGACCGGCAGGTTCTGACCTATCCGCCAACTACGACGGCTGGCCTGCCTGAGGGTGAACACCGAATAACCGCACTGGAAAAAGATGATGGTCGGGAAGTCGAGCAAATCCAGACCGGTCTTGACCAGGTTGGGGTTGCAGAGCAGACAATCGTACTGGCCGATGGAGAGGTTTTCTTTCAGCCACTCCTCCCGCTGTTCCGGTTTGACCGCCTGGCCCCGGAGGACCAAGGGGGCAAAACCATGGTGGTGCAGCTTGTCCACCAGGGTGGGGACCAAGTCGCGGGTGCCGGTGTGTTCGAGGAAGACCGCCACCTTGCGTCCCTGTTTGCGTTCCGTGGCCAGGATCTCCAACAGCCGTTTTTCCTTGGCCAGGAGGTTGATTTCCAAGGCCGGAGCCGAGGCGATCAGTTCCTCCACGCCGCCGCGTTCGAGATAAACCCGTTCGCCGAAGCGGCAACCATCCGGATAGGCCAAGAGGCTTTGCAGCATCTTACCCAACAGCCGCATATCCCCGCAGGCAAGAGCCTTGCGGGTGGCGGCGACCAGGGTGTTGGCGAGATCGAAATAATGCGTTTGCAGTGCGTCATCCATCGGGGTGGTGACGATGATCTCCTCGTAGTCAGGCAGGGCCTGGCTGACATCGTTCAGCCGGACAAAGGCGGAACGCTCCAAGAGCAGATCCGGGAGCAGCAGCGGGGAAATCCCCGGCGCCTCTTTTATCCGGGCCTTACCGGTCTTGCGGCCGATGCTGGCCTGATTCCAGTCCGGGCCCAGATCATCGGCCTTGTAGGTGCGTTCCACCACTCCGTAGCGTTCGGCAAACCCGAGGGTGCGGCCGTATTCAAAACCGGCCTGCACCATCTGCCGGGGAAACATCCGCCAGAGGAGAAAGAACAAATCCTTCGAATAGCCTCCCATCAATGTTCCGCTGAGTGCCAGCACCTTGCGGGAACGAGCGATTAGGCAGGACATGGCCTGGCCCTGAGCAGTGCCGCCTCCCTTGAGTTCATGAACTTCGTCAAGGATGACCAGATCGAAGAAGCCTTTGGGGAGATATCGTTTGATGAACTCGGCCTTGGCATAGCGCCGGTTGCGTCCACCATCGGCCGACCACATCCTGGCTTGGCAATGTTCGCAGACCGGGGCCGGGTCGTTTGCATTCAAAAAGACCTGAGCGCCGCAGTCCGGGCAGCAGGATGCACCTTGCCGGATTATGAGGCCGGGCTTGCGCTGGTAGTGCAGCTTGGCCCGCTCCTTGCCCAGGACCCAGATCTCGGTGCCCCGAGGTTGTGCAGGATTATGTTTATGATCGAGTAATAAGGTCATGTCCCGGCCGTTGAGGTTGATGCAGGTGCAGCCGGGCAGCGTTGCTTCCGCCTCCCGGATCCACTTGCGTACCAGATGACCGGGGCATTGGATGAGGATACGTTTGGCCGGCTTGGGATCAAGCGCGGCCACAGCCAAACTCATGATCGTTTTACCCGCTCCCATCTCACCCACCAGGAAGGCTCCTTTGCGGTCCTCCTTGTAGAGCGTCCGGGCAATGGGCAGGATGCCGCAGCGGATCTGGGCCTCAAACGGGGTACGTTTGAGCTGGCCCAGTTGTGCCCGGGCCTGTGCATCCCAAAGATCCTCAGTCTTGGGCTGATACACCGGGTGCATGGTGGTGATGACCTGGGACTTGAGCACTTCGCCCCACTGGTCGAGAAAGTCGCTTAAAGGGATGTCCATCGTCTGTCCTCCATGGGGAAGGCAAACGATCCCCACCAGGGGAACGAATGCCTCCCCTGATCGGGTTGTTGTGAGTTTGTTTAATTGAGATAGCCCAGCCGGATGCCTTCCAGGATCCGTTCTTCCAACTCTTCCTCCTGCCAACTGATCTTCCAGGCCTGCCGCAGGTGCGGATTGCCGAACGAGTAGAGCCGCTCCGGTTGCAGAACCTCGTCCCATAACCAGTCGCGCCACTCAGGCTTCAGCGGCATGGTGGTGCTGTTGTCCAACCGGTGATAAGCCTGCTGCTTGACCGCTGCCATGTCCTCGCCAAAGACGATGACCGAGCAGGCGGTCTCGGTGTGCTGGGCCTTGCGTTCGAACTGCTCGGCGCTGATCAGCACCTTGTTGACCACATCGCCGATCTTCCGCGCCCGGATGGAGCGGATGGTTCCCGGAGTGCGACCCAGCTCCAGGGGAGTCGGTTCGATCCCGGAGATACGGCTGTAGCCGCCGTTGTAGAAGTGGGCCGAGGTTGCCTGGATCTGGGCCGGGCTGCCGACCAGACTGAGTAGGTAAGCTCGCGCCTGATCTGCCTCGATGCTGGCGATGAGACCGTCACAGTAGGTGACAAAGCCGTTGCTGCGGATGGTGAGATAGTCGTGCATAATGCCTCCTGAAAAAAGAGGGAGGCATCCCCACTGGGGAATGCTCCCCCCATGGGTTGGTGTGGATGAAATTTACAAAAGTTCAGCGGATGATCAGCATTTCGGCCTTGGCCATGTCGATGGCCTTGACCGTGGGCTGGTACAGGTCACGGGTGGTGACCATGGTGTCACCGCTGTTGTTCTCGGCGATGGAGTGGATTTTTTCCGTCTTGTGGACCACGCCCTTGATCACCAGCCGGTGGCCGTCCATCTCGATCTCACCATTCATGTAACCGCCGGCAAGCATCAGGGCCAGATGTCCGTTCTTCAACGGCGCCAATGGCCGGATGGAGTGACACTGTCCGGGTGCCAGATCATGCGAGAGCAGATCCGCCAACAGCCCGCTCTTGCGGACCAGGGGGATGGCTTCCCGGGGATCGATCCGGCTGCACCTGAAGGTGCAGGGATGTTTGGGCGCGGGGATAACCAGCCGTTCCGTACAGCATGACAACTGCGGAGCTGTTGCCAGAAAGATCTCCGGCGCCATGCCGGCGATACAGTTCAACTCCTGCTCCATGTGGGCTGCCTTGGCCTTGGTTACCAGCGAACGTTTCCGTCCCAGCACCAGGCACTGATGGAAGGTGTGAAACTCATCCTCCGGAAAGGCGTAGACCTGAAAGCCTGAGAAATACCGGGCCAGGATTGGTGCGCAGGCTGCCAGCACGGTGTAGGGGACAACCAGCACCAGCCAGCCGTCCTTGTGCAGGGTTTCCTGGAAGCGTCTGAGAAAGAGCGCTTCCAGCCGCTGGGCCTTGGCTTCCGGCTCCAGACTGTAGTCATAGGGTGGATTGAGATAGAGCAGGCCAAAGGCTCCGGGCGAGATCCGCATCTCCACCAGGGCGTCGCCCCAGAGGAGATGGTGGATGCGTTGCCGGGCCTCGGTGGCCCGATCATGATCCAGTTCAATGCCATAGGTGATGGCCCCGCTTCCTTCCGCCAATGCGGCAAGGGTTTTGCCTTGGCCGCAGCAGGGGTCGAGGATGCGGGCGCCGTCTTCAAGATCAAGCAGTTCTTTGAGTTGGTCACGGACGCTATCCGGTGTCGGATAAAAGCCGGCCTTGGCCTGTGAACCCAGTCGTGCCATGAGTGTTCTCCTCTTTGGTTAGGGCATGCGTGCCTTTTCGATCTCAACCACAAAATGGGTAAGTGCAGTCTGGCCAATCGTGCAGGCATCCAGGCCCTCTAATCGGGCCAGGTGCAGCAGGTCGGTCAGGAGATCGATGATGGCCGTTTCGAGGGTGTCCATGGGTTCGCCCTTGCTCAGGCAGTATTGATCAAGCGCCTGGCGGGCGGATTCGGTGCGTCGTGTCATGGTCCTTCTCCCTGGTTGTCATGGATCTCCAGTTGCTGCCAATCGGGAAAGATGGCTTCCAGCGCGGTGCGTGCCGCCGCAGCGGCTGTACCGGTGGAAGTCACCAAATCCCGCAAGACAACGAATAGGGCCGGGGCGGTCTGGAGCAGTCGGATGTTGCCGGCTTCGTGCCGTGCCACCACCAGACTGCGTCGGTCGCCTTCCTCAATGGAAATGTCATAGCCCTGGTCGCACCATATCTGTTGCTCATGGCGGGCCTCACGGATGACATATCCACCCTCGGTGTCCGGATGGGATTCAATGGTCCAGGGAAAAGGCGTGCAAAACGATGGTTCTGCATGCGGGTGCTCCTGTTGGTTGGGTAGGTTGTTCATGTGGTTCTCCTGATGGTCGAAATAAAAGGGCCTGAACCCCACAGATGTGGAGTTCAGGCATGGGGGGTTGTGGTTGCAATGCGTGGCAATCAGAACGGCACGTCATCTGAGGGTGGTGGTTCCTGGCCGTCTTCCGGTGGCACCGGAATATCGGTTCGTTCCCCGCCGCCCAGCATCTTCATCTCACGGGCAATGATCTCCGTGGTGAAGCGGGTGACACCTTCCGCGTCCTGCCATTTGCGGGTCTGCAAACGGCCCTCCAGGTAAACCCGGGATCCTTTCGAGAGGTACTCGGAGCAGATCTCGGCCAGACGGCCGAAGGCAACGATGCGGTGCCATTCGGTCGATTCCTGCGGCTTGCCTTCGTTATCCTTCCACCGTTCGGTGGTGGCGATGCGGAAGGTGGCCACCGCGACCTGGGTCTTGGTGGTGCGGGTGTCAACGTCCGCGCCTAAATTGCCGATCAGCATGGTCTTGTTCAACATGGTGGTTCTCCTTGAAAAATGAGAGGATTGCTCTCCCCACCATGGGGAGAGATTTAGGGATCGATGTGGGTGGAAAGCCTGGGTTCAGGCTGCTTTTTTGATCTCCAGGAAGGCATAGGAGCTGCTCTTCTGGAAATCATTGAGCGAATGGCCGTAGCCCTGGAGGAATTGATTAAGCTGGTCCGTATCCAGCGACTTCCTGGTGCGAACCGCCTTGCGCAGCAGATGGCCGTAAGCCTTGAGCGGACCTCGCTGGGCCACGATGGCCAGCAGGTTGCTCTTGCGGATGCCGATCTCTGTATCCAGATCCTTTTGCTGGTGTTGCAGTTCCAGCAGGATCTCGACACTCTCGGTCAGCTCGCGCACCTCCTCGGCCTTGAACTTGGGGCAGTCCATAAGGAAGGGGCAGTAGCCGCAGAGCGGTCCCACTTCCATGGAGGGAGTGGCCAGATCGCCTGCACTGTAGTCTTGGTATTGGTTCCAGATGGTGACGGCCCGGTCGATCAAGCCGTGATAGATGGTGTCCTGGGGGGTGTAGCCACCGAACAAGCGCATTCCCTGATCACCGAAGTTGACGGCCAGGATGGCGCCTTTCTCCACGGTGTAGTCGGGGAAGCTATCGGCCAGGAGGCCCATTTGCAGATAGAGCTGGGTCTCCCAGGCGCCGTAAGGGTGTTCCGGGATGTTCTCCGGTGCCTTCACCTCCAGGATAGCCATGGTCTTGCGCACCTCCGAGATAAAGACAAAATCGAGATGGGCCATGACCGGGACAGCGCCCGCATGTCGAACTTCGGTTTGCCTTTGGAAGTTGCTGAAACCGGCAATCATAAAGGCGGCGGCAACCACTTCCTCGGCCATGTGACCGCGTCGCTGCCGCAGCAGGGTAACCAGGTCGGCCTCGGGGGCATGCAGTTTTCTGAGAATGGTTTTGCGCGGGCAGGCGCCGATGTCGGAAGCCCCGAGATAGGTACTTCGATCACCAAGCGTTGCCTCGGTCTGTTGGATGGCAAGCTGCTGGAGAGCGGCCTGCAAGGTGAGCATCAATTGGTCTGACATGGTGGGATCCTCCTGAAAAAATAAGGGAGGATACACGGATTCCCGCCGAGGGAATGGTATCGCTCCCTCTGGGGTTGGGTGATGTTGTGGTTGTTACGCTGCTTGCTTCATCCAGGTCTTTGCGGTCTTGTCCCACTGAAAGCCTGCGGCCTTGAGCAGTTCCTTCTTGTCGAAGAGATGGTCGCCAATGGCGATGATCACCCCTTGACGGTGCTCGAAGGTAACGCCGGCAATCTTGGGCAAGGTTGTCGAGGGATCACTTGGATTGGCAGGTGGCTCAACGGGTTGGCTGGTTCTGGATGCAGGTTTGGTTTTCGGTTGCGTTGCGGGTGGTTGAATTCGTTGCGTGCCCTGAAGGTAGACGTTCTTCAACAGTCCCTTGTAGGCATCGCTGCCGATGGACAACAGTGACATGCATTTCTGGATGGCATCGGTGATGGCCCCTTTCTGGGCGTCGCCGACATTGCCTTTGACAATCTGCATCTGTCCTTTGTGAGAACCCTTGCACAGCCAGTCGCCGTCGATCTTCACAAACAATCGAACCTCAGCAACCGCCTGGGATTCGAAAATCTCCTCCTTGGTCAGTTCGTACCGCCAATTCTCCGGACCGAGCACCTCATTGACACTGTCAAAGACGTACTGCGGCCGAAAGCCGTACTTGATTTGACCGATCTGATTACCTCCCTTGTCGGTCATCTTGATTTCCTGAATCGCCTCGATGCCAAATGCTCGCAAGCGTTCGTTGATGGACTGGATCTGTTCCTGCAATGGTGCCATGGTGTTGCCTCCTTATGAGTATGGGGGAGCAAGACGACATGGCTCCGCCGGGAGCATGACGTAACAGCTCCCGATGGATGAGCGGGGTGGGGTATGTATTGAAAACGACAGGATCAGCCCTTCCGAGAACACGCAGAGAGAATACGGCTTCGAAAAGACAGAGAAAGAGCTATCGATTCAACGGGGAAAATGGATAAGAGGGAACGAATCGAACGATTCGTTTGCAAGGGGTGCGTGCGCAACTCTCCCAGGTCAAAGAAAGACGTTCGCCTCTGCGATTAAACGTCTCCGGCCGGGAAGGACAGTGCCGCTTGCTACCTAAAGTTCAAGAACACGAGAACTGTGTTCAGCTAAGCCCTGGAAAGGGGTATCTCATTGGAAATGAGGCGGAAATACCAACTTATAATAATTCGTCTTCTGCAAATGACAATCAAATATCCTGTTGCGACAGCACGAATAATGGAGCCAGAAAATAATGGTGGTTTTTATCAGAGAAAATGGTGTCGCATTACCTTGCGTTCGTATCAACTGGATAGGGTTATGACCAACGCTGTCTCCGTCTTACGAAAAAGCTATCTGCCACCGTTCTTTAGGATTTTCGAAGTGAATGTCTTGAGGAGAGAAATGTTCCGGGTTATATGGAAAAGAGTTCTTTGTATGCCTATCGAGCCACGCAGTGTAATCTTCGTATTCAGGATGATCCGGATCGCTGATAATTTTCAGTAGTTGACCATACCCAAAAGTGCCGCCGCAATCTTCCGGCGGACAAGCCCGTTCCCCGCCGATGCATCTCGGATAGGAAGTATTTTTTTCCTTCAGCAGAATGCCTTCGAGCAACAGATCATGCTCCCACCCATCGCCGAAGTCATATTCATATTCCATGGTCTGACCGGGTACTGTGAAATATTCGCTAATTGATACTTCCCATCCTGGTATGACGCCCTCTTCGTCCCACTCGTCCTGTGGAATGCCAATCTCAAGGGGCATTCTCTTGTACTTCTGGCGCACCCGGAACACATGCAGATGATAATCGAGCCACCCCATGGCGTCTTGGATTGCTACATGCAAATCCCAGAAACTGTACTTTGCCGGTACTTGTATTCTTCTCCATACCATTGGCTCAATCCCGACCAACTTGACATGAAACTGGTAGACAAGGTCCTTGACAGCCCGTTGAAAAACCCCGTAACCCTGTAAAACCTATTGCCCCAATCCCCATGTGCGGTAAATTGATTTTATCATTTCACAACAAGGAGTTATTACCGTATGGCGATTGGTAGACGCAAACCCAAGCAACAGACAATGTGGGTCAACCAGCATCAGCTTCCCAAGGGCCAAGGGCATCCCTTTTACTCCCGGCTCAACGATCTTCTCGCCAAGGATGGTTTCGACTCTTGGGCGGAAGAGCTCTGCGCCCCGTGTTTTGCCAGCAAGGGAAGGCCCTCCATTCCGCCCGGAGTCTATTTTCGGATGCTGTTCATCGGCTACCTGGAGGGTTTCGCCT
>NZ_JHZB01000053.1 GCF_000621145.1 Desulfobulbus elongatus DSM 2908 | reverse complement strand
CATTCATGGTTCAACCGGTTTCGCAAATTGATACCACGATACGAGAAGACAGATCTCTCGTACATTGCACTCAACACATTGGCAGCCGCCATGATTGTCCTGAACAAGGTCATGGTTATTTATAGATAATCACTTAATTAGTGTTCGTCTTTCGTTATTTATTGTATCAAACCCAAGAAATCAACGCCGGCAAAATCACCTATTTTTCAAAAATAATTATAGATAGTTAACAATACGCTACGAGAATCTCACTCTCGTGTCAGGATGGGCTGAAATCCCTTCAGTCATCCCCATTATAAGCCTAGTTAAGCAGCAAGTCGGGATGCAGCGAGGGGAAGGGCTCGATCCGCTCGGAGCGGATGGCCTTGGACCAGTCGAGGATGGGGGAAAACTGTTCCGGCCGGGTGGCGATGGAGCAGAGCACTGACCGTTCGACGCCGCTTCTGGCCATGGAATCGAGCAGGGCCGCGATGGTGCCGTCGAGATAGGCCTTGATGCCGCCTTCCCGCTCCAGGGCCGGGAGGCCTTGCTGGCGACCTGGTCGGGAAAGGCATGGGTGTGGATATCAATGGCAAGCGCCGTGGGAACTCCTTGCGAAAAACGGGACGGCCGCGCAGGCCGTGCCTACAGCGCCTTGAGCAGCCAGTGGCCGAGGTGCAGCGCCAGCAGGGCATAGAGCCCGGCGACGACATCGTCGAGCATGACACCCAGGCCGCCATGCAGGCGGCTGTCGATCCAGCCCGCGGGAAAGGGTTTCAATATATCGAAGAAACGAAAGAGCACAAAGCCGGCCAGCGCGGCGGCGGGATGCGCAGGCGCGAAACTGAGGGCGATCAGCTGGCCGACGATCTCGTCGATGACCACCACGGAGGGATCGGGCCGGTCGACGATCTTCTCCGCCGCCCCGGCGGCCAGGGTGCCAAGGGCGAACAGGGCCGCCACTGCGGCGAAATAGGGCATCGGGCCCAGCCGGGCCAACAGCAGCCAGAGGAGGACGCCCACCGCCGAGCCCCAGGTGCCCGGAGCCATGGGCAGATACCCACTGCCGGCGCCGGTGGCGATGAACATCAGCACCCGGTCCATGGCACGGCGCCCTCGACAGATTTCATGATTCCTCGCGGTGGCCGGGATGGCGGCCGACAGCGGCATACACCGCCTGCAGGGGCACGCCGTGGCGTTCGGCCACTTGGCGGCAGACCTCGTATTCCGGCACAATGATCTTGCCGGCCGGAGTGGCAATCCGCTTCGCGGCCAACTCGCCCCAGGGGGTGGCCACAATGACCGTTTCCCGGGGCAGGGTCATCCGCTCCTCCCGCCGCAGCCGCAGGCCGATGGTGCTGGTCTCGCTGAACAGCACCGTGGTGATGGCCAGCCGGGTGGCGGGCTCGCCGATCACCCGCAAGAGAAAGCCCGGCCGCCCCTTCTTCATCTGGATCGGTATCAGACAGACGTCCAAGGCGCCGGCGGCCAGCAGCCGTTCGCTGACATGGGGCCAGAATTCGGGGTTCCAGTCGTCGAGGTGGGTTTCGATCACCTCGACCTCCTGGGCTTCGGCCACCTCGACGGCCTGGCCGAGCAGCAGGCGGAGCAGGTTGGGCCGGCCGTCGCTCCGCTCCAGGGAACCGGCGCCGTAGCCGGTCCGGGCCAGCCGCATCGGCGGCATCGGTCCGAAACCATGGGCCAGTTCCCGGACCAGGGCCGCGCCGGTGGGCGTGACCAGTTCCTGCTCCAGGTTCTCGCCGTACACCGGCACCCCGGCCAAAAGCCGGCAGACCGCCGGTCCGGGCAGGGGAATCTCGCCGTGATCGCAGGCAACCCAGCCGCGCGTCAGGGGCAGGGGCGAGCAGATCAGCCGGTCGATGTGAAGATGGGCAAAGCCGGCCACCGTACCGACAATGTCGACGATGGCGTCCACCGCGCCGACCTCGTGGAAGTGGATGGCATCGACGGTGGTGCCGTGGACCGCGGCCTCGGCCTCGGCCAGGCGGGTGAAGACCGCCAGGGCCGCATCCCGCACCTGCGGCGGCAAAGCAGCGGCCGCGAGCAGTTCGGCGATGTCGGCCAGATGACGATGGTCATGGTGCTGCGCTCCGTGACGGGGCGTATGGCCGCTGGCCACCGTGACCTTGGTGGCGGCAAATCCCTGCTCCACTTTACGCTCCACCGCCAGCCCGACTCCGGGCAGCCGCAGCCCGGCCAGAACCTCGCGGAGATACGCCTCCGGCACGCCGGCGTCGAGCAGCGCCCCGAGCAGCATGTCGCCGCTCACTCCGGAAAAACAGTCGAGATAGGCGGTCTGCATCAGGTGATCCGGGTACCGGGAGCCAGACGGAGACCGCGCAGACAGGTGCCGCTGTCCATCCGCTTCTTGCCCTCCGGCTGGAGTTCTCGGATGCGCAGGCAGTCGGCGCCGGTGGCCACCAACAGGCCCTGGCCGTCGGCCCGGCGGATGGTTCCGGGCGGGTCGCTGGCGTTTACCGGCACCACTTCAGGGGAGAAAAAACGAAAACGCCGGCCGTCGATGAAGCCGTAGGCCGAAGGCCAGGGATCGAGCCCCCGGATCAGGCAGTGGAGGCGGTGGGCCGGCAGGGTCCAGTCGAGATGGCCCATCTCCTTGTTGAGCATCGGCGCCTGGCTGGCCAGGGCGTGCTCCTGCGGCCGCGCCGCCAGCCGGCCTGCCTTGAGGCGGTCAACGGCGTCGGCCAGGGTGTCCCCGCCCAGCCGGGCCAACCGTTCGAACAGTTCGCCCGCCGTCTCCTGGGGACCGATGGGGACAGCGGCGGTCAGGAGAATGTCGCCGGTGTCCATGCCCGCGTCCATCTGCATAATGGTGATGCCGGTCTCGGCCTCGCCGTTGATCACCGCCCACTGGATCGGGGCCGCGCCCCGGTATTTGGGCAAAAGCGAGCCATGGACATTGATCGCGCCCAGACGCGGCAGGTCGAGCAGGACCTGGGGCAGAATCTTGCCGTAGGCGGCCACCACCAACAGGTCCGGGGCCAGGGCCCGCATCTCGTCCCCAAAGGGCGCGGTGCGCACCGACTCCGGTTGCAGCACCGGAATGCGGTGCCGCTCGGCCAGCACCTTCACCGGCGGCGGGCTCAGCCGCTTGCCGCGGCCCCGTTCGCGGTCGGGCTGGCAGACCACGGCCACCACCTGTTCCGGGCCGTCGAACAGGGCCTGGAGCGACGGCACGGCAAAGTCTGGCGTGCCCATGAAGACGATCCGCAAAGGTGCGCTCATTCCTGTTCCTGGAGGATTTTCTTGAGTTTCTTCTTGTACAGGGCGCGTTTGAGCGAACTGAGTCGATCGATGAACAGGGTGCCGCGCAGATGGTCAACCTCGTGCTGAATGATGCGGGCATAGCGGTCTTCGGCGTCGAATTCCAGGGGATTGCCTGCCACATCCTGGGCGGTGACATGGATTGTGCGGAACCGTTCGACCTTGGCGTAGCATTCGATCACGCTCAGGCAGCCTTCGTCGTCGACGACCTTGCCCTCGCCGGCGCTGATGACCGGGTTGACCAGGGTGATGTAGGTGCGTTCGTGTTCCGAGGTGGAGCGGTCGACCACCACCACCTGCCGGGCGACGCCGATCTGGTTGGCCGCCAGGCCGACGCCGGGAGCGTGGTACATGGTTTCCGCCATGTCCTCGACCAGGGTTTTGAGTTCCTGGTCGAAAACGGTTACGGGTTCCGCCTGTTGCCGGAGGATCGGATGCGGATAGGTGAGGATTGTTCGTAGAGCCATACTTGTCGGTTGTTTCTGGCGCGCACGGCGCCGTCATTGTGCGGAGGCAAGGTGGTATATGTAATCAGTTTGCGGGCTAAAGTAAAGGTATCTGCGGCTTCTTCAGCGGGTTGTGCGCGGTGGCGGCTTGTTTTTCGGCTTTTTTTTGTGTAGGGTGCGGACCACTGTGAACAGACGCACGATGATCGAACAAGACGCGCTGGCTCCGGGGCTGGCACTGCTGCGGCAGCCGGTCCTGCCCCTGGTGGCCATTGTCCAGTTTCTCTATCTGACCGGCGACTTCGGCTCGGTGGCCGAGGTCACCAGTCAGTTGACCGAAGCGATCGAGACCCGTTTCGCCCGGTATTCGAACCCGGCCGACGCGCTGGCGCCCTACATCGATCTGCTCCAGCCCCTGGAAGCCTTGAAGGCGGGCGCGCCGGCGCCGGAACAGGTGATCGACGCGGACGGCCAGCCGGTGGACCCCATGACCGCGACCACGGCCCTGGTGGCCCAGCGAGTGCTCACCCGCGAGCTGGAGCGGATCAACAGCCTGCTCTGCGCCCCCTGCGGCTGCACACTCTGCTGCGTCGGCCCGGATGAGGCCATGGACCACAGCTATTTCGAGATCCCGCTCCAGGCCGGGGAAGCCGGGCTGTTCCCGGTGGAGCGCATCGACTCCGCGGCCACGTGGGCGCAGCGGCCAGACGACGAGCCGCCGCTGCAACTGGACGGCCGGGAATTTTTCGATCGCGCCGAGCCGGTGCTGATCCGCTGGCAGCCGGGCTGGAGCCTGATTCTGCCCCGAGAGAGCCGCTGCCCCCATCTGGAGCCGTCGTCGGGTCGGTGCCGGGTCTATGACGGCCGGCCCCAGGTCTGCCGCCGGCCGCAGATCTTTCCCTACGTGGTCGAACCGGTGGACATCGGGGACCAGCCGGTTGTCCGCCTGCGCCAGACCCTGCTGGCGGTGGTGGACTGTCCCTATGTCCGGCTGTTGCGGGAGGACATCGCGGTCTTTGCCGCCGCCTGCGAACTGGACATGATCTTCCGGCACAACAAGGCCTGATTTTTTTTATTTTTGCCAATCATCAACCAACCAGAAAAACAGTCATGTTTCTCGCTGCTCCCGCGTGCATCCTCGGCTCCTACCTGATCGGAGCCGTTCCCTTCGGCCTGCTGCTGTCCCGAAGCAGCGGCATCGACATCCGTACCGAGGGGAGCCGCAACATCGGTGCCACCAACGTGGCCCGCCTGCTCGGCAAGAAAATGGGTGCCCTGACCCTGGGCTGCGACATGCTCAAGGGATATCTGCCCATGTGCCTTGCCGCCCTGCTCCTGGGCGCCGATCCCCACCGCGACCTGGTCATCGCCGCCTGCGGCGCGGCCACGGTGCTCGGCCACATGTTCCCGGTCTACCTGCGCTTCAAAGGCGGCAAGGGCGTGGCCACCGCCCTCGGCGCCTTTCTCTATCTGGCACCGCTGGCGGCGCTGGCCTGCCTGCTAGTTTTTGTGGTCTGTGTGTTGTTGTCCGGCTATGTCTCCCTGGGCTCACTCCTCGGGTCGGCCTCTATCCTCGTCGTGCTGCTGGTGCTCCAGGTTCCGGCCTGGAAATTCTGGCTGGCCGCCTTCATCGTTCTGCTGATCTGGCTCAAGCATCATCAGAACATCGGCCGCCTGCTCAACGGCACCGAAAAGAGCTGGCAGAAAAAGGCCGCCGGATGAACGCCAGGGAATGGCAGGCCATCGAGCAGGCCAGGACGGTGCTGCAACTCCCGGAGCGGGCGAGCCTGGCCGAGATCAAGCGCAGCTACCGCCGGATGAGCAAGCTGCACCACCCCGACGCCAGCGAAGGCGGCGCGGAGGGCAGCAGCGAGCAGATGTACCGGATCACCGCGGCCTACGAACTCTTGATGCGCTATTGCAGCGAATACCGGTTTCCCCTGAAGCGGGAGGAAGCGGAGGACGACCGGTTCGACCTGTACGATCCCGAGGACTGGTGGCGGGCCCGGTTCGGCCAGGACCCGCTGTGGAGCGGCCGCAAGACCAGGCGGCGATGATGGGCGGCCGGGACGGCATGCGCCGCCGTAGCGCCCGTGCAGACGAATCGTTTTTCTGCCGTGCCGGCCGGGCCAGCGCCCCCGCACGGATATCCATAAGGAGAATGGGATGCAGATTCCTCAATTGATCAAGACGCAGAGTCCGTTTGTTTCCCTGGAATTCTTTCCGCCGAAAAAGCAGGAGGACTGGCCGGTTTTTCTGGAAACGGCCCGAGAGCTCGGCCGGCTGCGGCCGCTGTTCGTGTCGGTGACCTACGGCGCCGGCGGTTCCACCCAGTCCAACACCCTGGAAATCTGCGAGCGGCTGATCAACACCTGCGGCTTCGAGGTCATGCCGCATCTCACCGGGGTCACGGCCAGCAGGGAAAAAGTCGACGGCTTCCTCGCGGCGATCCGCACCCTGGGGATCGACAACATCCTCGCCCTGCGCGGCGACCGCCCCACCGGCTACACCGGCACCGACGCCGACCTGTTCGCCGCCTTCCCCCACGCCTCGGACCTGGTGGCGCACATCCGCCGGCGCCATCCGGACCTGGCCATCGGCGTGGCCGGCTTCACCGAAGCCCATGCCGAGGCGCCCTCCTTCGCCGCCGACCTGGCGGTGATGCAGCGCAAGGTGGCGTGCGGCGCCGATTTTGTCATCACCCAACTCTATTTCGACAACCGGGTCTATTTCGACTACGTGGACCGGCTGCGAGCCCTGGGCGTGACCGTGCCGGTG
Organism: Desulfobulbus elongatus DSM 2908; assembly: GCF_000621145.1. GTDB lineage: Bacteria > Desulfobacterota > Desulfobulbia > Desulfobulbales > Desulfobulbaceae > Desulfobulbus > Desulfobulbus elongatus. The sequence continues at coordinate 6,388 of NZ_JHZB01000053.1, read as the reverse complement.
CTGCCGGGCATTTTGCCCATCCGCAGCCTGGCCTCCCTGCGCTTTGTTCTGGAGATGTGCAACGCCCGCATCCCCGGCCGCCTGATCAACGCCCTGACCAAGGCCCACGAACAGGGCGGAAACGCGGCGGTCTACGACATCGGCGTGGCCTATGCCCGGGAGCAGGTCAGGGGCCTGCTCGACGGCGGCGCTCCCGGCGTCCATCTCTACACCCTCAACAAGGCCGACATGTGCCTGGCGGTCATGGACGGCCTGCTCTGACCTCCCTCTCCTCTGTCGGCCGGCATCGCCAAAAGCTATCAGCGCGCGCCGCCGTAGAGCCGGGCGCGGACCGCTTTGCGCTGGTCCGCGTGCATCTCGCAGTCGGCCAACTGATCCGCGGTCATCGCCTCGACCAGCGCCACGCCGACCTCGGCCTCGCCCGCCGCGACCACGTCGGCGCCGGCACGCTGCAACTCCGGGGTGTCGCGCAGGTGCGTGCACCGTACCAACACGCGCAGTGCTGGGTTGAGCAGCCGCACCTGCCGGATGATCTCGGCGGCGTCCTCGACGTCGGCGCTCAGGATGAGGCTGCCGGCGGTTTCGATACCGGCCTCCTCCAGGGTGCCCGGCCGCAGGACGTCGCCGTAGAGGGCGGATATCCCCTCGGCCTTCATGGCGCGTACGGCATCGAGATTGAGGTCGATCACGGTGACGGAGGCGCCGCGATCCTTGAGCAGTTGATGGACGATCCTGCCCACGGGCCCGTATCCCACCAGGATGCAGCGATTCGGATCCACCGGCGCCCGCTGGTGCTCCGGTGAAGGCGTGAGCGTGGGCGCGGACGACGATAGCCGGCGCGCCCACCGATAAATCGTGGGATTGAGGGCCAACGAGATGAGGGAGGCCACAACCAAGGCGTTCCACCCCGCATCGTTGAGGAGACCGAGTTGCCGTGCCACCGACCCCAGGATGAAACTAAACTCGCCCACCTGGGAGAACGCGGCCGCGACCGGAACAGCTGTCGCCATCGGCACACCGAGGCCCCGCACGGTCACGAGGGCGACCAACGGCTTACCGACCACCACGACCACGAGCACGACCGCGATCAGGTGGGGAACCTGCACAAGACTCCAGGGGTCGAAAAGCATACCCACCGAAACGAAAAAGAGCACGGCAAAGGCATCGCGCATGGGCACCGCGTCGCCCGCCGCCCGGGCCGCAAATTCGGACTGACCGACCGCCAAGCCGGCAAGGAACGCGCCCAACGCCATCGACACCCCGAAGATCTCGGCCGAGCCGACCGCGATGCCGACTGCGAGCACCAGCACGGCCAGGGTGAAGAGTTCCCGCAGGCGGCTTCTGGCAATCCGCTCGAGCGCCCAGGGAATCCCCCATTTTCCGAGAACGACGACGAGCGCCACCAGACCGGCGACCTTGACCGCGGCAAGCCCGAGCGCGGCGAACGCGCTGTCCTCGCCACTGCCCTGGCCGGCTTGACCGAACAGAATCGGCAGGAGCAGCAGCACGGCCACTGTCAGGAGGTCCTCCACCACGGTCCAGCCGACGGCGATATGGCCGATTGGCGCATGCAGATCGCGGCGCTCGGCGAGCACCAGGGCCATCACCACCGTACTCGCCACCGAAATCGCCATCCCCATGATGATCCCCGAGACCCAGCTCCAGTCGAACAGGCGGAGCAAAGACGCCAGCATGACGGTGGTCATCGCGCTCTGGATGAGCGCCCCCGGCACGGCCACCCGCCACACTGCGATGAGTTCGCGCAGGTGGAAGCGCAGGCCGATGCCAAAGAGAAGCAAAATGACGCCGATTTCTGCAAACTGCTCCGCCACGGCGCGGTTCGCCACGAATCCGGGCGTGAAGGGCCCCACCAGCACGCCAGCCAGCAGGTAGCCGATGATGGGCGACAGTCTGAAACGGTGCGCGAGAAGGCCCAACACCAGCGCTCCTGCCAAACTGCCGGCAAAGGTAATCAATATACTGAGGTCATGCATCGTCGACTCTTACTCCATATTTTTCCGGATAGGCAGCGCTGTGGCCGCCATCGCTGCCACATTCCGGCGGTTCCGAGGCGGCCGTTCGAGGTGGCCGTTCGAGGTGGCCGTTCGAGGTGGGGCGCTACGGTTGACGGCATTCGTTCATGCCCGACATTCTTGGTGCATTAATGGCAGACTGTTCTCTGCTTCGGCAATTTTCACCTTTTCGCAATCTATAACCACTCCCAGCAAAAGGACACTGTTTGGCCGGTCATAAAAACACAATTCCGGGCAGTGACTTTGGCCATCTGTCGCTATTTTCGCGTAACCGTCGGAGAAATCGCGGGGCTGGCGCAACGCCCGGTCATAGGTTGCCGACACACCGCCATGCCCGCTGATAGAAATCGCTGCGATTGCATCCGCCTGCACAATGATGACACGAGAACCATCGGAAACAAAAAAGCACTCAGCTTGCAATAAGCCAAGTGCTTGATCTCTGGCGCGCCCGGAGGGATTCGAACCCCCCGGCCCTCGGATTCGAAGTCTGGCGATCCTCAGCTTATAGCAACAACAACTACTTGATAACAAAAAGAAAAACAAAAACTTTCAAGTTGTCAACTATGGCCTTTTATAGCCTATTTTGAGCATCAAGTGCACTAAAAATGCACCAAATTTCCTCAGTGGCGGGCATCTTTGAGAAGGTCGATTCGGCGGGTAGTCTGCTTGTAAGCATCGTATTATCCGGGGAAATCAAACGAGAAATGTTTGGTGTTTGATCAGCAATTATTGCTTTTTAATGAGGTACTCAGCAAGATTTTCATAAATATCGCTTCTGTGAGAAATAGCCCAAACGACAACAACCTTGTCGTCTGTATTAATTTTGTAGACAATACGATACCTCAGAAACCGATAAGATCGAAAGCCGCTCAATTCACGCTGCAGCTCTTTGCCAATATGAGGATTTTTTGCAAACTCATTAAGAGCTTTTTTAGCATCTTTTTTTATTTCTGGAGTTAGTTTTTTGCCGATCTCGTTAACGCTGCGAGTGATTTTCACACGGTAATGCATCAAAAAGCCTCATCAATATCAATAAATTGTGACTCATTAATATCGATAGCAGACTCTCTGATTTGTTTCATCGTCTCGGCATCCGCAAGTATATCTATTGTTTCCAACAAACCGTCAAACTTATCAAAAGATAATATAACGGCTTCAGGGACACCATTTTTAGTTATAGCAATAGCGTCATTCGTATCTTGTATCTGCCTCACCATGTCGAGCAATTTCGCCTTTGCCTTGGTAATAGGTATAAAAGTTTCAATTGGTTGCATACGCAGACCTCCCTTTTGTGTTTTTTATTGTGGTTATAATAATAACTATAATAAAAAAGGCAAGGGCTTCCAAGGCCTGGCCTTGATACCAATCAAGGCTCAGTTGCAGACCGATCAGCCAGCCATGGATCTGATGGCTGGTATCAGCAGGAAAGAGAATATGCGCGCCTCAGATCAATTCCCGTCCGGCAACTGGCACATCAAGCCATTCCTGATCTTCGTCCGTCATCGGTTGGGAATAGTCCGAGGCCTCCAGGAGTTCAACAAGCGTGTAACTTTGTCCGGCCGTTGGCTTGGGTGGGTGGCCGGTCCCCGCCGGTGGCGGCCGGTGGCGTCGAGGACGGTCACAGAAAGACCTTGTACGGCACCTCAAACACCACGGCCAGCCGCTTATTAGCATCGCTCCCATGGATTTAGGATCGTCACTCCTGTAGATTGAAAATCGGCTACGTTGCGAGTGACTATCGTCATACCATGTACAAGAGCTGTCGCAGCAATGAGTGCATCACGCTCACCGCACTTGTTGGGTACATGCAGCCGGGCGCAACGTTGCGCCACGGCTGTGTCGACGGGCAGCGTTCGCCCTGAGAACTCCGGCAAGACGTGTTGCTCTAGCCATGCACGTAGCATGGCCCCCTGGGTCGCGTCCTTGCGCTCAATCGACAAAACGCCAAGCTCCAACTCCATAATGGTGATGGCGGACACAAAGAGGTCGGCAGCGTCAACGCTTTCAGTCCATGCCGAAACGTTCGGATCAGCCTTGCCAACCCGAACTTTTCGCAACTCAGACACCACGTTGGTATCGAGAACGTACATCATGAGAAATCAGCCGGTCGGGTTCCGAGAGTCACGCGTTGCGGCTCAAACTCAATGTCCGCAACGCCCGGCATGGCTAGCGAATCGGCAATGTTGCGACGCTGCTTTGTAAGCCGCTGGTATTCCTCGATGCTCAACAGTACGTGAGCAGGTTTGCCGCGATCTGTGATGAATACAGGTCCACTCTTGGCCGCCTTTTTTGCACGGGTAACATCCTGATTCAGCTCTCGACTGGATATGGTCGTGATGGTCATAGCAGCACCTCCTATTCGAGCCATTGATGTAGTTACGTTACTACCTGCAAGCGGGAATCGCAATCCCTTGAGCGATCCGGGACAGAAAAATTTATTATTGATACCCGCTATCAGATCCATGGCTGGCTGATCGGTCTGCAGCTGAGCCTTGATTGGTATCAAAACCAGGCTCAGTCACCTGGCTGCGGGAGTTGTAAATGGTATCGTTTGGGGCGGGCTGTTGGTCGACTATAGTCGGGAATGACTATGAAGACCCGCATAAACGTTTCTGACTATATCGGATCTCAAGGCCACTTAGAGCGGTCAAAAATGACCCGGCCAAGATAAGCCCGTAAACGGCTTTTTTGCCTGGGATAAAAAAGAGAGCCAACTTGAGTATACCCAAATTGGCCGGGGTGAACATGAACGACAATTTCAAAGTGGCGCGTATCTACCTGCGCGTCAGCACTGACGAACAAGACCTGACCCGCCAGGTGGCCATCGTGGAAAACGCGAAGGCCGCCGGCTATTATGTTGCTGGCGTCTACCGGGAAAAGGCATCGGGTGCCCGTGCGGATCGCCCGGAGTTGCTGCGCATGATCGGCGACCTGCAACCCGGTGAGGTGGTTGTGGCGGAGAGGATCGACCGGATCAGCCGTTTGCCGGTGCCGGAAGCTGAATGCCTGGTGGCGTCGATCCGCGCCAAGGGTGCCCGCCTGGCGATTCCTGGCGTGGTCGATCTGTCCGACCTGGCGGCCGAGGCAGAAGGAATGGCAAAGATAGTCTTGGAGTCGGTCCAGCATTTACTGTTGAAGATCGCCCTGCAGATGGCCCGCGACGACTACGAAGATCGCCGCGAGCGACAACGGCAAGGCGTTCGGCTGGCGAAGAGCGCCGGTCGGTACACCGGCCGCAAAGCGAACGTGAAAGTACATGAGCGGGTCGTGGCTCTGCGCAACGCCGGCCACAGTATTCCAGAAACGGCCCGGTTGGCCGCGTGCAGCGAAAGCCAGGTCAAGCGCGTTTGGGCACTGCACAAGCAGGCGGACGATTGCGCCAAGGCCTGACAAGATGGTTTTAACTCGACAATGGGCAGCGGTCATCGGCAAAAAACTGGCAACTGTCCGTCTTGAGCGCATGATTCAAGGTAAGTCAGGCCCTCCATCAAGCGGATCGATTTGGCAGGTTGTCCTTCCTCCGAGTACAGCCTGCCAAACTCGCTTTCGAACACTGATGTTTCGCCCGAATTGGGGAGAGTGTTTTTCTGTTATTGCATGAAGAAGTTTCTACGTTTGCATGGCAACTCACAACAAAAATCAATACTTGGCAGGACCAAGTTGCAGCATGGGTGAAGAGTTCCATGTGGCGGTTGCGCGTGAGAAGGCCGGAGCGCGGCCCTTGTCCGCGATAGAGATAATTGCCCCTTAAACCGGCAAAAAAACCGGCATTAATCCCCATTGTTGCGTTAACAACTTATTGATATATAGTGCGTAAAGCAGAAAGACATTCCGGCAATAGCGAAAGAGGTGCTATATGGCAACCACAGAAGGTATAGGTTTGATGGAACCCATGCTCCCGCCAGACGGTGAGCGCGAGTTGGAAGATCTTGCCGTTGATCTAGCAACAAAAGCCTCGGGGCTGGCAAGTCAATTGCCGCCAGCTGTGCGGCTAGGCGTGGGAGACCTTGTCCGGTCAATGAACTGCTACTATTCCAACCTCATCGAAGGACACGACACGCATCCCCGTGACATTGACCGCGCTTTAGCTCATGCCGATTATTCAGCCGACCCACAGAAGAGAGCCCTTCAACATGAAGCTGTGGCCCATATCGAAGTGCAACGGCTCATCGACCATCGTGAAGACTTGCGAGTCGAGACAACAAGCACCGAATATATCCCTGGTTCAGTGAAAAAACATCTACAAAATCAACGCAAAGTTAAAATCAACATATTGAAATTTCAGTAAAAATATTGCAATATCCGCCTGTCCTAAAAACTCACTTGGCAGGTGAAATTATGAAGCGGTTTATCCT
>NZ_JHZB01000052.1 GCF_000621145.1 Desulfobulbus elongatus DSM 2908 | reverse complement strand
GCCTTTTCAAGCGCCGGACGAAACAGTTCCCAGTTGACCGTCTCGTTGATCTTGGTAAGCGGATCGCCGTTTTTGTCGATGTTGTGCAATCGGTCGTGCAGGTCAAAGAAGCCGGGCTGGATCATGGCTGGTCTCCATCAGGTGAGGTTGTCGGCGCCCTTTAAAACGATGGATAACATAACATTTTAGCGCAAAATCAACAAGTTGATATTTAAGCTTGTTGCTGGTTACTGCACTTAATTTTCAAGAAACCCATAAGTATCTGAACCGCCTTCATTCTGCTTGTTTGCTACTACCAGTGGCCCATGAGCATCGGAAGTAGTAAAACAGGGGCCTCCGCATGATCCTGGATCGTTGATCAACCTGCCGAAGGCATCTCTCTTCGATTTGATCAAGATGATTGACTCGGTCAGCGAGCTCAACGTGTCCATCCAGCGTTCATTCAGGCGGTTGCGCAGCACTGGCTTCGCTCTGTCATCAAGCCAGACCGAAGAAGATCGGGGACTATCAACAAAGGGACCTGATACTGTAGTTTATGATGTGTATTTTGTTGTTCAATTTTTTCGAAGTCACCGACATCGATCTTCTCGCGAAACGAAAAATCACCTGAAACCAAAGGAGTAATCCGATGCAGTGCTCTGTTGCCCCTCAACATGAAGACCCGCTGTTCTTTGACCGCGAAGGGCTTACTGCCGTGGCCTCGTCTGCGGTGGTCGGCGAGGGATTGCGTTCGTTCAAGGAACACCGGGTGATAGCCATTGATCAGGATCAGGGGCGGCTCTGGGCGCAGGTCGAGGATGAGGCCTCGGATATGCCGTGCACGGTCGGCATTGCGGCGGCGGATCGGGTGTTGCGCCTTGAGTGCGACTGTGACGATGGAACTGCGGTCTGTCGCCACATGGTCGCCGCGCTCTACGCCTACGCCGAGCAGAAGGAGGCGACCGGGCACCTGTTTTCCGCCGTTGATACCGCCATCAGGGATCGGATCAAGCGTGGTCGGTCCGAGGTGGCGGTCGAGCATCTCAACGGCACCCCCTGGTTCGGCGAGTGGCAGGCTCAGTCCATTGGTTCGGAGAGCCATTTTCCCCAGCGTTACCGCGTCACCATCCGCAGCCTGAAACGGCGGACCAATATCTGCACCTGTCCGGACTTCCAGGTCAATCAGCTCGGGACCTGCAAGCATATCGAGGCGGTGCTGCACAAAATCGCCAAGCGCAAGGATTATCGTAAAATAAGGGAGATGCCGGCGCCACTCTCCTATGTGTACCTGGCCTGGGACGTGGACGACGCCCCCCAGATCCGTCTTCACCGCTGCGGTTCGCTGCCGCCCGAACTGGCAGGGCTGTCGGCCCGTTTTTTTGATGGTGCCGGACATTTCATCGGCCGGTTGCCGGATGACTTTTTCCGTTTCGTTGAGCTGGTCGAGAATCGGGCCGATCTGCATCTTGGCGATGATGCCCATGATTTTGTCCGTCATCTCGCTGCCAAGGCGACCCACCGTCTGCGGGCCGAGAAGATCCGCGGTCGGATTCTTGCCACCAATGGCCGCCTGCCGGGCGTCAGGGCAAAACTCTATCCCTATCAGATCGAGGGCGTTGCCTTTCTGGCCGGAACCGGGCGGGCGCTTTTGGCCGATGACATGGGGCTCGGCAAAACCCTGCAAGCGATTGCCGCTGCCGCCTGGCTGCGCGAGCACGAGGGCGTGCACCGGGCGTTGATCATTTGCCCGGCCTCGCTCAAGCATCAGTGGGCGCGGGAGATCGAGCGGTTCACCGGTCTGGAAACCCGGATCATCCAGGGCCCGGCGCCGGAGCGCGGTGTTCAGTACCGCCGCGAAGCGGCCTTCTTCATCATCAATTACGAGCTGATCCTGCGCGATCTCTCCGTGATCAATGAAACCCTGTGTCCGGACCTGATCATCATGGACGAGGCCCAGCGGATCAAGAACTGGCGCACCAAAATCGCCGCCGCCGTCAAGCGCGTCCCCGGCCGCTATGCCTTTGTGCTCTCGGGAACACCGCTGGAAAACCGCCTGGAGGATCTCTACAGCCTGATGCAGGTGGTCGATCCCAAGGTGCTCGGACCGTTGTGGCGCTATCTGGTCGACTTTCATGTCACGGACGATCGCGGCAAGGTGCTGGGCTATCGCAACCTCTCCCTGCTGCGCAAACGGTTGGCACCGGTGATGCTGCGCCGCGACCGTCGGCTGGTGCGGGAACAGTTGCCCGACAAGATTGTGCAGCGGCTTGACGTGGCCATGACCGACAAACAGCGCGAGCTGCACGACAGCGCCATGAGTGCCGCCGGCCGCTTGGCCCAGATCGCCCGAACCAGGCCACTGACACCCAGCGAGCAGAACCGACTGCTCGCGGCCCTGCAGCAAGCGCGGATGGCCTGCAACGCTGCCGGGCTGGTCGACAAGGAGACCCAGGGCGCGCCGAAGCTCGACGAGCTGGCCGACATCCTCACCGAAATCTGTCTGCAATCGGGACTCAAGGCGGTGGTCTTTTCCCAATGGGAGCGGATGACGCAGCTGGTCGAGGCACGCCTCGAACGGATGGGGATCAACTGCGTGCGCCTGCACGGCGGGGTACCGACCGCCAAACGCGGCGAGTTGATGGACCGGTTCCGTGATGACGATGCGGTGCAGGTGTTCCTTTCCACCGATGCCGGAGGCGTCGGGCTCAACCTGCAGAGCGGGGCGGTCCTGATCAATCTCGACGTCCCTTGGAATCCGGCCGTGCTCGAACAGCGCAACGCCCGCATCCACCGCCTGGGGCAAACCCGAACGGTGCAGATCATCACCATGGTGGCGGCGGATTCCTACGAGGAACAGGTGTTCGCCCTGGTGCGGAACAAACAGGAGCTCTTTGACAATGTCGTCGGCGAAGACGCCACCGAGGATGTGGTCGGTATCTCGAAAAAGCTGCTCGAAACCCTGATCGAGGATCTGGCCGGACCGATGGCCGAGCCGACACCTCCGGCAGAGGACAAGATTGCGCCCATCGAGGCATCGACCGGCTCTGCACCGGCAACCGTTCCGGCGGCGGCCCCGGTCGTGGAGGACGGGGTGGCCCATGCCATCAGCCGCTGCATCGAGGCCCTGCAGCAGGCCTTCGGTTCACGCATCGAGCGGATTTTCGGTTCAGGGGGCGGGCTGGTGACGGTGCTTGACCGGGTCGATGCCGATGCCGATCGGCTGGCTGAACAGCTGTCGGCCGAGGTACCGGTGGCGCTCATCGACCGGCTGGCATTGAAAGGATTGCAACGGCTCGGCAGCGGTTCACCTTTGGCCGAGGAGCATCGATATTTTGACGCGGCAACCACGGCTGCCCCATCCGGAGAATCGCAACTCCGCCGGCAGGCCAGGGAAAAACTCACTGCGGCACGCCTGCTCTTTGATCAGCGGTTGTTTGACAGCGCCCTGGACATGATCTTTGCCGCCCTGCTCAGCGCTGCGGCGGAGAAATCCGGACGGGATGAGCCGCTGAACAGGACCGAGGTCGGCATCTGGGCCTATGCCGAGGCGCTGCCCCGAGGAATCCTCAATCAGGATCAGGTTGGCCTGCTGATGCGCGCCTTGAGTTTTGCCCAGGGCAGCACCGCCCCTGCCGACCTGATGCAGACCCTGCTCGATGACGCGGCGCATTTTGTCGGCTCTCCGGGCGATTGAGCCTGTCAGCCCGCCCGCTGCGGACGGGATAAGGATTCTGTGAACAGCAAAGTGGTTCATTCTCTCGGGGCTGTTCCTGCTGCGCAACAAAACCAGCCATCGATACCCTCTTCCTCTCTCCTCGTGTTTCCGGCCAATCCATACCACCGGATGACCAAGAATCATTGTTTATTTTCAGCAGTTATTGCAGGAAATTAAACGCAACATTTAAATGACGGCGCTCCATTGACACCAGGTTTGTTCGTTGCGCTCCAAGCCGTTATCCTGCATTTTTTCCTGCAACCGCTGCTCGGCGATCTCGTCGGCAAACTGGTTGATACTTTTCGTGATTCCGTCAAACAGGTCGTTGATGCCCATGATCGGTGGCTCCTCGTTGTGAATTCTGATTGCTTCCCCGCTTACTTACCGGAGAGACGGAGACAAATTCGCAGGAGAACGAATTTGGACATCCGTCAGGACGCCCGAAGGGTGAGCGCCAGGGATGGTGCGAATCAATGTGTCGGGTGTCGGGGAGAATTTGAAATTGCCGTGTCGCACGAGAATTTCCGTAAGGATTTCAAGGTCGAGCTTGACATTCGCAACCCCATGGGAGTTATATCATGTGATAAATCTGGCATTATGAAGAGTGTCGCCAGTACATCAGAAGATTCAGCAAGGAGAAATCCATTGGACGAGCAATACAGCATGGCGAGGCTGGTCCGTGAGCTTCGGGAACTTACCGGCCTGACTCAGGAAAAGTTCGCAGCCAAGCTCGGTGTGACCTTCCCCACGATTAACCGCTGGGAGAACAACCGCGCCAAGCCGTCACCGCTGGCGCTGGAGAAGATCGAAAATCTGTTGCGCAGTCTGGGGGACAAGGGCGAGGCCCTGCATAAAGCGTATTTTGGAAAGGAAGCGTAAGCATGGCCCAGCTTAAGCACATTGAAGCCATTGAAAAGCGGCTCTGGAGCGCGGCGGACACCCTGCGGGCCAACTCCAACTATGCCAGCAACGAATATTTTCTGCCGGTCATGGGCCTGGTCTTTCTGCGCCACGCCTACAGCCGGTATCTGGGCGTCAAGGATGCCATCGAAGCGGGCCTGCCGACACGGGGCGGTAAGACCCGGCCGCTGACCAAGGAGGATTTTTCGCAGAAAAGCGCCATCTTCCTGCAGCCCAAGGCCCAGTTCGATTCCCTGGTGGCCCTGCCCGACAGCGCTGACCGGGCCAAGGCGATCATCGACGCCATGGAGTCCATCGAGGCTGACTACGAGAACCTGCGCGGCGTGCTGCCCAAGAGCGAGTATCAGGAACTCGATAACGCCGTGCTCGGCCAGTTGCTGCGCACCCTCAACCCCGAGGAGCTCAAGCGCGTCTCCGGCGATGTCTTCGGCCGCATCTACGAATACTTCCTGACTCAGTTCGCCGATCAGAAGGCCCACGACGGCGGCGAGTTTTTTACCCCGGTTTCGCTGGTCTCACTGATCGCCAACGTCATCGAACCGGCGGGCGGCACGGTGCTCGACCCGGCCTGCGGCTCGGGCGGCATGTTCGTGCAGAGCGCCCGGGTGGTCGAGCAGCGGCGGGAGAACCCCACCGAGAAACTCACCTTCTACGGCCTGGAAAAGAACGCCACCACCATCCGCCTGGCCAAGATGAACCTGTCGGTGCACGGCCTGGAAGGCGACATCCAGAAATCGATCACCTACTACGAAGACCCGCACGAGCTGCTGCGCAAGGCCGACTTCGTCATGGCCAATCCGCCCTTCAACGTGGACGAGATCGACGCCGACAAGGTCAAGAGCGATCCGCGTCTTCCGTTTGGTCTTCCGGGCGTCAATAAGAAGGGCAAGGTCAGCAACGGCAACTACGTCTGGATCAGCTATTTTTACAGCTACCTCAACGAACAGGGCCGGGCCGGATTCGTCATGTCGTCCCAGGCCTCCAGCGCAGGACGTGACGAGGCCAAGGTGCGCCAGAAGCTGGTGGAGACCGGCGATGTGGATATCATGGTCGCCATCCGTTCCAACTTCTTCTACACCCGCACCGTCCCCTGCGAACTCTGGTTCCTCAACCGCGCCAAGCCGGAAGCGTACCGCGACAAGGTGCTGATGATCGACGCCCGCAACATCTACCGCAAGGTCACCCGCAAGATTTACGACTTTTCCCCCGAGCAGGAGCAGAACCTCCTGGCCATCGTCTGGCTCTACCGGGGTGAGACCGGGCGCTACCTCGACCTGGTGGCGGATTACTGCCGGCGTATGCTGGTCGAGGGCGCGGCCTGTTTCACGATGAAAGACGAGGAAGGCGAAACGGTCGAACCACTGCCGGATTTCATCGAGGCACTGGGCACCCTGCGCGGCAGTATCGAACCGTTCCTCAAGACCCTGGCCAAGGACGCGCCCCACGTTGAGCCGCTGAAGGAGCTGGATGACGCCATCCCGCTGTTCAAGGCGGATGCTGAGGCGTTCCGGAAAAATGTCAGCGAGCAGCAAGCGGCCTGCGGAACACAGAAGACGACCAACGGCGAATTGAAGAAAGCCGTGGACCGCCTCGCAGCCCTGACCGAGATCAGCCGCAACCTGGTCAAGCAGAGCGACCTGCTCTACAAACTCGCCTGTCGTTTGATCGAGACCTGCGAGAACGAATGCGACGCCCGCGACAGTGACGCCTGGGCGGGTCGCGACATCACCCGCGCCCGCAAGGCCGCCGATGAAGCCCGCGCCCTGGCCGTGGAACAGCTCAAACAGGTGCGCTACTTCTGGAAACAAGCCCATTGGCTCACTGAACGCTTCCCAGATGCAGAACTTCGCGCCATGGAAGGGCTGGTCAAACTGGTGGACCGCACCGAGATCAAGGCCAACGACTGGAGCCTCACCCCCGGCCGTTACGTCGGCGTTGCGCCGGAGGAAAAGGATGAGGATTTCGACTTCGAGGAGGCCTTACGCGACATCCATGTGGAGCTGGAGGACCTGAACGCCGAAGCGGTGCAACTGGCCGCGACGATCAGGAAGAACTTTGAGGAGTTGAGGATATGAGCGAGAACCTGCCGCAAAAAAGCCATTTTCTCATTTATGAGGCGGGTGACGGTGCACTCAAGATCGACGTGCGTCTTGAGGACGAGACCGTCTGGCTGACCCAGCAACTCATGGCGGAGCTTTTCCAGTCGAGCCAGCAAAACATAAGTCACCATATCCGAGCGGTCTACGAGGAAGGGGAACTGGTCCCGGAGGCAACTCACAAAAAATATTTGTCAGTTCGTCAGGAGGGAGTGCGGCAGGTCCAGCGCGAACTGGATTACTACAACCTCGACATGATTATCTCCGTCGGCTACCGCGTGAAATCCCATGTCGCTACCCGCTTTCGCCAGTGGGCCACCCAGCGTCTCACCGAATACGTTGTCAAGGGCTTCACCATGGACGACGAGCGGCTCAAAAATCCCGATCACCCCTTCGACTACTTCGACGAACTCCTGCGTCGCATTCAGGATATCCGCGCCTCCGAACGCCGATTCCACCAGAAAATCACCGACATCTACGCTACCGCCATCGATTACGACCCCACGCAGGAGGTCAGCCTGACCTTCTTCAGGACCGTCCAGAACAAACTCCACTGGGCCATCACCGGCCAGACCGCCGCAGAAATCATCCACGACCGGGCCGACCACACCCTGCCCAACATGGGGTTGACCGTCTGGCGCGGCGACAAGATCCGTAAACGCGATGTCGCCATTGCCAAGAACTATCTGAATGAAGAAGAACTGGCTGCGCTCAACAACCTGGTCGAGCAATACCTCATTTACGCCGAAGGCCAAGCCATGCGCCGCATCTCCATGACTATGCAAGATTGGGCCGACCGTCTCGACGCTTTTCTCCAGTTCAATGAACGCGACATCCTCGAACATGCAGGTAAAATATCTCACGAGATGGCCAAAGAACTGGCCGAAGCCGAATACGACAAATTCCACCAAGAACGCATCCGGGAGATGGATCAGGAATCCACGGACTTTGATCGCAGCCTGGAAAACAAGGCCGAAGAGCTGAAAAAGATCACAGGGCCGAAGAAGCGGAGGAAGAAGCAATGATCTTTCACTTCGGGGCGATCCTGCGCGAGATTTATGTCGAACTGAAGAACCTGAACGCCGAGGCGGTGCAACTGGCCGCGACGATCAAGAAGAATTTTGAGGAGCTGGGGATATGAGCTGGGAATCCAAGGGCCTCGATGAATTGGGATATATCCCCAACGCTTGCTCAGATAGACAACCTCTCTGGGCAGGTTCGAAGCCTACGAAGAGCCCGCGACATCCTCCTGCCCAAACTGATGAACGGGGAGGTGGAGGTATGACGCACGATCCCCAGAATGTACGGGCGACCGGCCGGTCGCCCCAACGCAATCGCCGTTCCATCCGTTTGCAGGGCTACGATTATTCCCAGGCCGGGGCCTATTTCGTCACCGTCTGCACCCAGAACCGGGAATGCCTGTTCGGGGATATTGTGGATGGCGAAATGCGAATGAACACCGCCGGGCGGATGGTTGCCGATGAATGGATCAAAACCGCCGAAATCCGTGACGAAATCAAATTGGACGAATGGGTGGTGATGCCCAATCATTTTCACGGCATATTGGTCATTGGCGACCGTAGGGGCGACCGGCCGGTCGCCCCTACGGGACCAAAACCACGATCTGTTGGTGCGGTCATGGCCGGGTTCAAATCCGCCGTCACCAAACGCATCAACGAATTGCGCCAAACCCCCGGCGCGAAATTATGGCAACGCAATTATTGGGAACACATCGTCCGCAATGAACCGGAATTAAACCGCATTCGGGAATATATCCATAACAATCCCGCGCGATGGGAATTGGATAAATTGCATCCATCGCCCATGTACGGGCGACGGGCCAGTCGCCCCAACGATATCCGGGAACCGATAACCGAATATGGCGTGGAGGCATGGATGGTATGAAACGATCCGACCTCCTCGCCCAAATCACCCTCGGCGAAGACTCCACCCGCCAGTTCAAGGCGGATGTAAAGAATGCCGATTCCCTGGCATCGGAGATGGCGGCCTTCGCCAACTCCAATGGCGGCACCATCTTTATCGGTGTGGCCGACGACGGTTCGGCACCGGGGCTTTCAGGGCAGGATGTGGCCCGTATCAACCAGCTCATCAGCAATGCGGCCAGCCATCTGGTGCGTAGCCCGTTGGCGGTGCAAACCGAAAACGTGGCATTGGAGAACGGCCGCATCGTCATCGTGCTGACCGTGCCCAAGGGGATCGACAAGCTGGACAAGCTGCGCTTTCGCGATTTTCTGCGCGATGTCTACAAACAGGAGTACCCCAGTTCCCCCGACGAGCTGACCCGGCTGCTGCAGAACATGAACCTGGCCACCGATGACGGCAGGTTGAACCTGGCCGGGGTGCTGCTGTTTGCCGAGCAGCCGGAATGGATCGTACCGCAGTTCGTGGTCAAGGCGATCCGTTACCCTGGAAATAAGATCCACACCACCGACTATCTCGACACCGAGGACTTTTCCGGGCCGCTGCCCAAGCTTTTTGAGGGGACGCTGGCCTTTGTCATGCGCAACCTGCACAAGGTGCAGGCCGGACGGGGAGTGAACGCACCTGGCCTGCCGGAAATCCCCGAGGCGGTTTTCGAGGAGCTGCTGGTGAACGCACTGGTGCACCGGGACTATCTGGTCAGCGCCCCGATCCGCCTGTTTGTCTTCGACAACCGCATCGAGATCATCAGCCCCGGTCATCTGCCCAACAACCTGACGGTGGAGAAGATTCGGGCCGGGAATTCCAATATCCGCAACCCGATCCTGGTTTCCTACGTGGCCAAGGGGCTGCTGCCTTACCACGGCCTGGGTTCGGGCATCAAGCGGGCGCTGGAAAAGTGGCCGACCATTGACTTTACCGATAACCACGACGGCTGTCTGTTCACCGCCACGGTTCACCGGAAACCGGTGGAAGAGCTGAATTTGGCGGATAAAGGTGCAGATAAAGGGACGCCACGCACCTATAAAAGCATCTTTATCC
This sequence comes from Desulfobulbus elongatus DSM 2908, assembly GCF_000621145.1. Taxonomy (GTDB): domain Bacteria; phylum Desulfobacterota; class Desulfobulbia; order Desulfobulbales; family Desulfobulbaceae; genus Desulfobulbus; species Desulfobulbus elongatus. The sequence continues at coordinate 5,534 of NZ_JHZB01000052.1, read as the reverse complement.
GAGCTTCAGGTGCAATTGCTGGATTTTATTCGGTCAAATCCGGGTGTTTCTTATGACGAACTGGCGGACGTGACCCAAAAAGACCGCACCACTGTGATGCGTAACATCGGAAAGCTAAAGGATGCAGGCATCCTGCGGCGTGTGGGCTCCAAAAAAACCGGTCACTGGGAGGTGATTGAATGATGCCCACTCCCTACACCGAAGATACCCTGGTTCAGCGGACCACCGCCGAGTACCTGGAGCAGGAGCTCGGCTGGGAGTCGGTGTACGCCTACAACAACGAGGATTTCGGGCCGGAGAGTCTGTTGGGCCGGGGATCGGACCGTGAGGTGGTGTTGACCCGCACCCTGCGGGCCAAGATCGAGGAGATCAACCCCGGCCTGCCCGCTACGGCCTATGACGATGCCGTCCGCCAGATCGTCACGGTCTCCGCCTCGCAGACCATGGCCGCTACCAATCGCGAGAAGTACGAACTGATCAAGGACGGGGTGCAGGTCACCTTCCGCAATGCCAAGGGCGAACGGGTGCGCCAGCGGCTGCGAGTGTTCGACTTCGATGTTCCCGAGAACAACCATTTCCTCTGCGTGCGCGAGCTGTGGGTGCGCGGCGATTTGTACCGCCGCCGGGCGGACATCGTCGGCTTCGTCAATGGCCTGCCGCTGCTGTTCATGGAGCTGAAGAACGTCAGCAAGGATATCCGCACCGCCTACGAGCAGAACTTTCTGGACTACAGGGATACCGTCCCGCACCTGTTTCATCACAACGCCATGGTGGTGCTGGCCAACGGGGTGGATGCCAAACCCGGCTCGCTCACCAGCCGGTTTGAGCATTTTCACGAGTGGAAACGCCTGTCCGAGAATCAACCGGGCATTGTGTCCATGGAGACGCTGCTCAAGGGAATATGCGCGAAAGCCCATTTCCTGGACCTGGTGGAAAACTTCATCGTTTTCGACGACTCGGCCGAGGAATCAAGGAAAATCCTGGCCCGCAACCACCAGTTCCTCGGCGTCAACCGGGCCATCGAGGCGGTCCGCGACAGGAAGAGCCGAGACGGCAAGCTGGGGGTGTTCTGGCATCCCCAGGGTTCGGGCAAGAGCTATTCCATGGTGCTCTTTACCCGCAAGGTCCATCGCAAACTGGGTGGCAACTTCACCTTTCTGATCCTCACCGACCGCGACGACCTGGACACGCAGATCTACAAGACCTTCGCCGGATGCGGCGTGGTGGACAACGACCGCGACCCGTGCCGGGCAGCGAGCGGCGAGCACCTTGCTGAGTTGCTGGCCCAGCACAAATCGCATGTCTTCTCGCTGATCCAGAAGTTCAACCAGACCGTGGTCGAAGGCAAGGCTTACTCCCGGCGCGACGACCTCATCGTCATCACCGACGAGGTCCACCGCACCCAGTACGGCACGCTGGCGCTCAACATGCGCAACGCCCTGCCGAACTCAGGTGCAAAAGCTTTGGGATCACGGTTTGCTGCTCGCCTCCATGGCCGGGGGAGAGTCACTTTTCCCTCGGCGCCTGACGCTCAAAGGCCCTGACTCCCGCGAACTGAGCGAACGGTTTCCCGAGGTTCGGAACTGGATAGCTGGATTGTCCGCAGCCGCCGGTCCCTATCGTATCGAATGGCGCAGCGTCAACCACCGTGTTCTTGGAGCCAATGACATTCCAGTGTCAATCTGGATCGACACGCTTTCGGACGCTCTTGGATTTCTTGGCAAGCGCCGGGCAGCGGATCAGTTTGCTGCGCTGGTTGAACTGACAAGAGACAAACAGCCTGAATTGATCCCCTGGCTGAAAAAATGGCCGCTGCATGCCTTGGAATTGGCCGAAGACTGGCCGCGACTACTGGAGATTGTCACTTGGTTGCGTAAACATCCTCGTCCCTCGATTTATCTGCGTCAGATTGACCTGCCGGGCGTCCATACCAAATTGATTGAAGGACATCGCGGCGTGCTGGCGAAACTGCTCGATCTCGTGCTGCCGGAGGATTCTATTGATAGGACTCACACGGGCATCGGCGGGTTCTGCCGCCGTTATGGTTTTCTCGATAAACCTTCACGAGTGCGTTTCCGGATCCTGGACTCGAATGTCCGCCTGCTGCCAGTGGGAGCCGATCAGGATATCACCCTGACACAGACAGCCTTCGCCTCTCTCGTTTTGCCGGTATCGAAGGTGTTCATCACCGAAAACGAGATCAATTTCCTGTCTTTTCCGAATGTTCCTGATGCGATGGTGATCTTTGGGGCGGGATACGGATTTGACAATCTCGCTGCCGCCCCTTGGCTGCATGGGAAAGAAATCTACTATTGGGGGGATATCGATACCCACGGCTTTGCCATTCTCAATCAATTGCGCCGGTTCTTGCCTCACGTCGTGTCTTTTCTGATGGATCAGCAGACACTCCTTGCCCACAGGTCACTCTGGGGAGTTGAAACGCAACCTGAAACAGGGACTCTTACGCGGTTGAACTCTGAGGAAAGCGCACTGTACGATCAATTGCGCCAGAACCATTGGGGGGAGCGAGTCCGTCTGGAGCAAGAGAGGATTGGGTTCGACTTTCTGCGTGATCTTCTCCGGGGGACATGAATCGCAACTGTCAAAGAATTCTTGACAGTTCAACAGCGTCGATCCTTGCCTCGATTACCGGCTGTGAGCGACCGAAAGGAGCCCTGTTTCAGGAAGCGGCTTGAACGTAAAATAAGACGAACCGCTATGTTCGGTTCGTCGCTCCATCTCCAGTAGAAACCGCCAAACCAGCACTCTATGGATGGTGCCAAAACCTACTGGGATGGTCTCATTGAGGCGCCAGGTGACGATGGTCCACACCGTAACCGTCAGCTCAACCATAGACCTCGGAAAGAGAGCGGACTTCGCTCTGCTTGACGAGGGAATCGGCCAGCAAGGCGCAGACCTGGATCAGCAGTATGGCTCGTTCATCACCGGACACTGACGGCAACAGCGCGACAAGGTCCAAGCCTTTGTGTCCGCGCCCTTCCATCGATTGGACCCCGAAACTGCGCAGCAAGCTCGACCGGGCGTGGCTTGCGCTCGGGCACCTGGAACAACTCGGCATCGTCAGGAAACTGACCGCCCGGAAGCGCAATCACCTGTTCAGCTATGCGGGCTATACGAAATCATGAGTCGCGACACGGAACTGTCGGGCAGGGAGGTCCATCCGATTCACGGTTCCACGTTCTTTTCCCCAGGCGGTTGCGGCTGTCGTCCAAACCGTGACCGTGCTCTCTTTGTCTGCACCAACAAAACCACCGCGCCCAACCTCCTCCGCTCCAATCGGTGTTTGCGTCCCCTTGTCCATCCGGCCACCCAGGACTCGATCTGTTCTTCAACCGGCAGATACCACCATATTTTAACATGATGCTCGACAGAATCCCGGCCTGTGCCTATATGTAAAAATTATTCCCACCATGACATAATTTTGTTGCACCATCCCCTTCCACCCCCACCAAAGGAGGACACCATGGGATTCTTCAGCAAAATCCTCGCGAAACTGGGCATCGGCACCGACACCGCGCAGGCCGCACCTATGCCCGCCGCGGCACTGGCAACCCCTCCGCCACCCAATGAGGTAGCCGTGGTCGACGTCGTCGCGCAGTTGGAAAAGCGCGCCGCCGCCAACCCCCAGAAGCTCAACTGGAAGACATCCATCGTCGACCTGCTGAAGCTCCTGGACATCGACAGCAGCTTGGCGGCACGCAAGGAATTGGCCGCGGAACTGGGCTGCCCGGCCGACCTCATGGAAAATTCGGCAAAAATGAACATGTGGCTGCATAAGACCGTGCTTGCCCGCATCGCGGCCAACGGCGGCAACATTCCCGCGGAACTCCTGGACTGAGCCGCGCGCCCCTTCCTTCATACGTCATAAGGAGCAGGCATATGCAGATCACTGAGATCCTCGCCCAGATGGGCGGCCTTCAATCCATGGCACGGGAGTTGGGAATCTCCGAGTCCCAGGCGGAAAGCGGCGTCGAAGCTCTCACTCCGGCCATCCTCGGCGGGTTCAAGCGCCAGGTCCAGTCGCAACCGGAAGGTCTCGAAGGGCTGGGAGGCCTCCTCGACCAATTCGGCGGCGACCTCTTCGAGCAGGTTGTCGCCCCGGAACCGACGGACCTGAGCCGCGGCAACGACGTGCTCGGGCAGATTTTCGGTTCCAAGGACGTGAGCCGCGCCGTGGCGCAGAACGCGGCCTCGCAGTCCGGTCTCGACCCGTCCCTCTTAAAAAAGATGCTCCCCATGCTGGCCATGCTGGTCACCGGCCTCATGGCCGGAGGACAACCCGGCACCGCGGCCGGGGCGGCGCCCACGTCACAGGACGGCGGCGGCCTGCTCGGCAGCATCCTGGGCGGCCTGCTCGGCGGCGGCGCGTCCCAGGGCGGCGGCTTGTCGGGGCTTGTGGGGATGCTTGACCTGAACGGCGACGGCAATCCTTTAGACGACATCATGCGGATGCTCGGCAAAAGGATGGGCTAAGAAAAGGCCGCGGGTACGCATCGCCAGGAACCGAAGCCCTTACCGTGGCGATGCGTGGTTCGCTCGCTTCGACGAGCCTGGCCGTATCCGGCTCACGTTTGCCCTGCGTGGTGGCGCGAACAGAGCGTTGCCAGGCTCTCACAGGTCGACAACCAATCCGTCCGCTCCAACCGCGACGTGCGGAGGCAGGGTTCTGGCGTGATCCAGCAGCCACAGGTCCAGTTCATGGCTGCAATGGGTAAGATCACCCGCCCGGCGCCGATGGCCTCGGCGCTGGCCAGCGCGGCGCGCACATCGTTATGGTTGTGCGGCGGCCTTGCCTGGGGCGTGTGACAGCAGTCGAGCCACCGAACCGCAGTGCGGGCAGATATTGCTGCCGCACTCCGGCCCAGTGCTCTCCAGGCAGCGCGTGCAGCCTAACCCTTGCATCTTGCTGAGTTTCTTTACCCCCAAAACTTTTTTCATAGCGCGGGCTCACCTGCCGATATGTTCTGCGCGGCAATGCGCTGGTTGCAGTAATCCGAGTCGGAGCACTGGTAGAGGCGCACGCCATCGTCGCGGCTGAACTCATCCAGAAAGGAATCCCTGGCGCTGCAGCGGTGGCAGGACCGCCGCCCCCGCGCATCAATGAACTCCTCGGTCCTGAAAGCGATGTCGTCGAAGGCCAGCGGTTCAGCCCTGGTGCAGGGCGGCACGACATAGATCTTCTTTTCCCTCCCGGCCCCGAACAGGATCAGCGCCGGCGACTGGTTAAGTGCTTATCCACAAATAATTTGCTCGCAATTTTCCTGCCACCAGCTAATATCCGTTGAAACCAAGCAACGGGGGGAGAAATGGCACGCATCAAAACCTGGGAAATTTCGGATGCATTCTGGGCGATCGTTGAACCGTTGATCCCCACAGATCTGCGAGAAGCCGGAAAAGAATATACTCGTAAGCCGGGCGGCGGCCGAAAGCCGAAGTATTCGAACCGACTCTTTTTCTCCGCAATAGTGTACGTCCTGAGGACAGGAATCATCTGGAACGCCTTGCCGCGTGAG
>NZ_JHZB01000051.1 GCF_000621145.1 Desulfobulbus elongatus DSM 2908 | reverse complement strand
TCACACCGATCGCCATGGAGGCGGGACTTCGCTTTGCGATCCGTGAGGGTGGCCGGACCGTTGGCGCTGGCGTTATCAGCGAAATTATCGAATAATTCATCTCCCTTTCAGGGGAAGTGAAATTGAAAGACGTGAAGCAGCCGGGCTTGTCCCGGCTGCTTCACTCTGGCGGGTGCATATTATGAGAGATACCATTACGCTGGCGTGTCAGACGTGCAAGCAGCGCAACTATACGACAACGAAAAATAAAAAGACCGTGCCGCACAAACTGGAGCTCAAGAAGTACTGCCCTTTTTGTAAAATTCACACCCCCCACAAAGAGACGAAATAAACAGGCCAGTAGCTCCAACGGTAGAGCACCGGACTCCAAATCCGGGGGTTGGGGGTTCGAATCCCTCCTGGCCTGCCATGAGCGTCTTGCACAGTAACAACGGTAAGAGCGGAACGTAGCGCAAACAACAGCTCAATTTTGACACGCCTGAAAAGAAATGGACAGTAAACGAGGGGTGACGGAGCCCGACAGGAAAAGCTATTTATCTCCTTCCGGCATTCGTGCGTTTCTGCAGGAGGTGCACAGCGAATTTCGCAAGATTGTGTGGCCTCCAAAAAAGACGACGGCCGGATTGACGGGGTTCGTCATCCTGTTGGTTATTGTGATCTCGTTGTATCTTGGCTCCGTTGACCTTCTCCTAGGCAAGCTGGTTTCCTCGATTCTCCATTGATTGCTGTGCCGGATAACAAACGTATGGCAAAAAACTGGTACATAGTGCACACGCACACAGGGTTTGAGAACAAGGTCAAAACAACCCTGGAAGAGCGTATTAAGATGGCTGGGCTGGAAGAAAGCTTCGGAGAAATACTCGTGCCGACCGAGCAGGTTGTTGAAATGGTCAAGGGCGCAAGGAAAACTTCAGCGAGGAAATTCTTTCCCGGTTACCTCCTTGTCAACATGGAGATGAACGAACACACGTGGCACATTGTGCAGGAGACGCCACGGGTGACCGGGTTTGTCGGCATCAATATGAATCAAGCCGGTGCGGATAAGGATATTTATAAAAAGATTCCATCGCTTACCGATAAGGAAGCGGATAAGATCCTTGGCCGCATTGCTGATGGAGCGAACAAACCCAAACCAAAGGTTGTCTTTGGAGAGGGTGATGCCGTGCGGGTCATTGACGGCCCCTTTGCCAATTTTCAAGGCGTTGTCGAAGAAGTTTTTCCGGAAAAGGGTCGAGTCAGGGTCATGGTGTCCATTTTTGGCCGTTCCACACCGGTTGAACTAGAATATATCCAAGTGAGTAAAAGTTAAGCTCCCGATTCCTCGGAGAGGTTTGTGTCATGGCAAAAAAAATTCAGGCATTTGTGAAACTGCAGATCCCGGCCGGCAAGGCAAATCCGTCGCCGCCTGTTGGTCCCGCTCTCGGGCAACATGGCGTCAACATTATGGATTTCTGTAAAGCGTTTAACGCCCAGACCCAGTCGGCCGGTGATACCATCATTCCTGTCGTGATCACGGTTTATTCCGACCGTTCCTACAGCTTTATCACCAAAACACCGCCTGCCTCGGTTTTGTTGAAAAAGGCGGCAGGGCTTGAACGGGGTTCCAGCAATCCCAAGAAAGATCGTGTCGCAGAGTTGGATCAGGCAAAGATTAGGGAGATTGCCGAGATTAAGATGCCTGATCTGAATGCATACGATATCGACCATGCCATCCGGATTATCGAGGGAACGGCGCGGAGTTGTGGCATCACCGTCATTAAATAAGAACCATTTATTCGTCGCACCTGTGCACAACCACAGTGTACCAGGGAGAATACCCAGAGGTTATTATGCCAACACGTGGAAAGAAGTATAAAAATGCGGTTGCGGCTGTTGAGCGCCAGCAAATGACCGATCTGAACGAGGCGCTGGAGAAAGTCCTTAAAGCCAAGTATGCGCAATTCGACGAATCGGTCGATATTGCGGTGCGGCTTGGAGTCGATCCCCGTCATGCTGATCAGATGGTCCGGTCCAGTGTCGTGTTGCCCAACGGAACCGGCAAGACGGCGAGAGTCCTCGTCTTTGCCAAAGGGGAAAAAGAAAAGGAAGCCCTGAATGCCGGTGCCGATTATGCCGGATCCGAGGAACTCATTGAAAAAATCAAGGGCGGTTGGCTTGAATTCGATAAGACCATCGCCACGCCGGACATGATGGGAGAGGTCGGTAAAATCGGTCGTATTCTGGGACCGCGCAATCTGATGCCGAACGCCAAGCTGGGGACGGTCACCTTTGACGTTGGACGTGTCGTCGACGAAATTAAAAAAGGCAAGGTCGATTTCCGGGTCGACAAGGCGGGGGTTGTCCATGCCGTCATGGGCAGGTGCTCGTTCGGCATTGAGAAGCTTGCCGAAAATATCGTGGCCTTTGTCGACAAACTGATCCAATTGAAGCCTTCTACCAGTAAAGGGGTCTACCTGCGTGCTATTTCAGTTTCCAGTACGATGGGCCCCGGATTCAAGATTGATCCATTGCAGGTGCGCTCCCTCATTAAATCTGCGTGATCAGTGGCCTTGCCACTGCTTGTTGTATTGAGATTGCATTATTTTTGTTTGTTCACAATTAACCTTGGGAAGGTCAAAGATAGCAGGTACGAATGTTTAATGATCCCACGCCGATGTGGTGGTCACCTGCCGAGGCCATGCCGGTGCTGTATGCCGGAGTGTAGTCTTCATTCCTCTTTCTGCTCTTTTTGACAGTCCCGTTACACCCAGAAAGGAGGCATTAACGTTGAATCGCGATCAGAAGACCGAGATCATCAATGCGCTCAACGAGACCTTTTCCAAAGCGAAGTTTGCGGTGGTCGCCGATTATCGCGGACTTAAAGTGACGGAACTGGAGAAGCTTCGCAAGAATCTTCGTCAAAACGATGGGCAAATTCAGGTGGCAAAGAACACCTTGCTGCGCCTTGCTGTCAAAGGAACGCCCTATGAAGGATTGGGCGATTCCTTCAACGGTACGACCGCAGTGGCCGTCGGGTTCAATGAGCCTGTTGGCCCTTCGAAGGTGCTGACCGCCTTCGCCGCCGAGTTCAATGCATTCACTATTCGCACCGCCGTTCTTGACGGCAAACAGCTCAGTGCCGATGATGTGCTGGCACTTTCGAAGCTGCCCGGCAGAGACGAACTGCTCGGTAAGCTGCTGGGGACCATGTCCGCTGTACCGACTGGTTTTGTTCGCGTTCTCAGCGCTGTTCCGCAAAAGTTGCTCTATGCATTGACTGCAATCAAAGGGCAGAAGGAAAATTAGAACAAAAGCGCTTGTGAGTGTCATGCACTCGAGGCACACTATTTTGTCATCCTATCAGGAGGAATGAAAATGGCTGTAACGAAGCAGGAAGTTATCGATTTTATTGCTAATATGACGGTGCTCGAACTCTCTGAATTGATCAAGGAGTTGGAGGAGAAATTCGGTGTGTCCGCTGCGGCACCGGTGGCTGTGGCTGCAATTGCAGGTCCGGCTGACGCCGGTGCGGTTGCCGAGGAGAAGACCGAGTTTGACGTCATTTTGACCAATGCCGGTGATCAGAAGATCAAAGTCATTAAGGAGGTACGCGCCATTACCTCTCTTGGTTTGAAAGAAGCGAAAGATTTGGTTGAGGGTGTGCCTGCTCCCATCAAAGAAGGCGTGAGCAAAGATGAAGCCGCTGCCATCAAAGCTCAAATCGAAGGTGCCGGTGGCGCTGTTGAGATAAAATAATTATTCTTTTTCGCAATCGGGATTATTCCCGAAGGCATCCATCAATCAGGCAACGCTATGGAGCTTCTAGCTCCGTAGCGTTCCTGTGTTTGTAGCTTTTTTCCTTTTCGTTTCAGATCTAATTTTTATTTTTTGACGAAATTTCATCGAGATAATTAAAGCGCTATCTGTGTCGCGCAGAATGTTTCGAGGGGACTATGAGAAGAGTACGGAAGAGTTTTGCCAAAACAAGCCAGATTATAGAACCGCCCCATCTGATCGCCATGCAGCGAGAGTCGTACGAGCATTTTCTGCAACGAGATATTGCGCCCGAGTTACGTAGAGATCATGGTCTGCACTCCATCTTTCAGAGCGTTTTTCCGATAACAGATTTCAACGGACTGTGCTCGCTCGAATTTGTCCGCTATTCCTTTGGCGAGCCCAAGTATACCGTGGCCGAGTGCATCGAGCGGGGGATGACCTATGAGGCACCGCTCAAGATCACGGTCCGGCTGATCACCTTTGACGTCGACGAAGCCACTGGGGTGCAGTCGGTCCGTGACATCAAGGAGCAAGAGGTTTTTCTCGGCGCACTGCCGCTGATGACCCAGGACGGCGTGTTTGTGATCAACGGTACCGAACGGGTGATTGTCAACCAGTTGCAGCGGTCGCCAGGTCTGTTTTACACCCACGACCACGGCAAATCGCATGCCTCCGGGAAACGGCTGTATTCGGCCCGTATCATTCCTGTCCGCGGCTCTTGGCTCGATTTCGAGTTCGACATCAAGGATATCCTCTACGTGCGCATCGATCGCCGGCGAAAGTTGCCGGTGAGTGTCCTTCTCAAGGCGCTGGGGTATAATGAAGAAGAATTGCTTAACGAATTCTATCATTCCGACACCATTCATGTCGATGGTGAAGAATATTCCATTGCCTTCAACGCGATCACCTTTGCTAATCAGCGCTTGAACACCGATATCGTCAGCCCGGCCGACGGCTCCATTATCGCCAAGAAAGGCAAGAAAGTGACGAAGACCCTGGCCAAGAAGATCGAAAGCATGGGGGTTTCCGCACTCAAAATTGATGTGGAAGAAATTTATGGCCGCTTTTTTGCGCATGACATCGTCGACGGACAGAGTGGCGAGGTGCTTGTGCAGTGTAACGATACGGTCACTCCCGCCATCCTGCAGACGCTTGCCGAGGCGGGAATCTCTTCTTTTTCGTTGCTGTTCATCGATGGTGTCAATTTCAGCGAATCCTTTCGGAAAACGCTGCTGCTCGACAAAATCAAGGACACCGACGAGGCCTTGGTGGAGATTTATCGGCGCCTGCGACCGTCCAGTCCTCCGACCCTCGAGGTTGCCAAGGCCTTTTTTGACAATCTCTTTTTCAATGCGGCCACCTATGATCTGTCCGAGGTGGGTCGTTACAAAATCAACACCAAGCTGGGAGTTAATACACCCATCGAGGTCCGGACCCTGACCAAGGAGGACATCGTCAAAAGCGTCAAACACCTGGTGCGGATCAAGGATGAACTGAAAGACGGCGACGATATCGATCATTTGGGAAATCGCCGGGTTCGCACGGTTGGCGAGCTCTGTGAAAACCAGTTCCGCATGGGGCTGGTACGGATGGAGCGGGCGATCAAGGAGCGGATGACCCTGCAGGAAATCGAAACCCTGATGCCCCACGATCTGGTCAACCCCAAACCGGTGACCTCGGCGATCAAGGAATTTTTCGGGACCAGCCAGCTGTCCCAGTTCATGGACCAGACCAACCCGCTGTCCGAGGTGACCCATAAGCGCCGTCTGTCCGCCCTTGGCCCCGGCGGTCTTTCCCGGGAACGGGCGGGATTCGAGGTCCGCGACGTCCATCCCACCCATTACGGCCGCATTTGTCCGGTGGAAACCCCCGAAGGACCGAATATCGGCCTGATCGTCAGCCTGGCGACCTATGCCACGGTCAACCCGTACGGTTTCATTGAGACACCCTACCGGTACGTGCAGGACCGGGTGGTAGCCAGCGAGTACAAGTATCTTTCCGCCCTGCAGGAAGAAGACCACGTCATTGCCCCGGCAAAGGTGCCGCTCGATGGCGACCGTCTGGTCGACGAATACCTGATCGCCCGGCATGAGAGCGAAGTCGCCATGGTGTCTGCCGATGACGTGACCATGATGGATATCGCGCCCAATCAGATGGTTTCGGTTGCGGCCTCGTTGATTCCCTTTCTGGAGAACGACGACGCCAACCGCGCGCTCATGGGCTCAAACATGCAGCGTCAGGCCGTGCCCCTGCTCAAGACCAGTTCACCGCTGGTGGGCACTGGCGTGGAAAAATACGTGGCGCGCGATTCGGGCGCCTGTCTGTTGGCGGGCGGCGACGGTGTGGTCGAAGAGGCCGACGCCAACCGGATCGTCGTCCGCTATGACCAGCCCGGCGTGGACGGATTCGAGACCGGCATCGCCGTCTATCGACTGTCGAAATATAAAAAATCGAACCAGAATACCTGCTTCAACCAGAAGGCGCTGGTCTATCCCGGCAACCGCGTCACCAAGGGAACGGTCCTGGCCGACGGACCATCGACCGAGGTGGGTGAACTGGCCCTGGGCAAGAACGTCACCATCGCCTTCATGCCCTGGCGTGGCTACAATTTCGAGGATTCGATCCTGGTGAACGAACGGCTGCTCAAGGAAGACACCTTCACCTCCGTGCATATCGAAATTTTTGAGACCATGGCCAGGGACACCAAGCTGGGCAAGGAGGAAATCACCCGGGATATCCCGAATGTTGGCGAGGAGGGCCTGCGCAATTTGGACGATTCCGGCATCGTTCGCATCGGTGCCGAAGTCCGCGCCGGCGACATGCTGGTCGGCAAGGTCACTCCGAAAGGCGAAAGCATGCTTTCACCCGAGGAAAAACTGCTCCGGGCGATCTTCGGCGAGAAGGCCGGCGACGTCAAGGATTCCTCCCTGCGAGTGCCTCCGGGCATCGAGGGTGTGGTGATCGACGCCAAGGTTTTTTCCCGCAAGGGGGTGGACAAGGACGAGCGCACCCTGATGATCGAGGAAATGGAGATCGACCGCCTTAACCGGGACATGGAAGACGAACTCAAGAGTCTGAAAAAGGGCGTGCGCAAGGCGTTGGCCGACCTGCTTGAAGGCCGGACGGCCAAGAACGACATCAAGGACAGAAAGGGCAAGGTGATCCTCAAGTTGGGCAAACAGCTGACCGCCAAGATTCTCGAGCAGGTCGACTTCGCCGAATTGCGCGATCTGGATTTCGCGGAAAAGGCCAGGTATACCGAGGAGATCGAAGCCGTTTTCAGTCGTTACAACAGCCAATCGGCCATTGTTCGCGGCCGCTATCAGGGCATTGTTGAACGGATGGAAAAAGGGGACGATTTGCCGCCCGGCGTGGTCAAGATGGTGAAAATTTATGTCGCCACCAAGCGCAAGCTGGCGGTGGGCGACAAGATGGCCGGCCGGCACGGCAACAAGGGCGTCGTCTCCCGGCTGCTCCCCGAAGAGGATATGCCGTTTTTTGCCGACGGCACCACGGTCGATCTTGTCTTGAATCCCCTCGGCGTACCCTCGCGCATGAATGTCGGCCAGGTGCTCGAATGCCATCTTGGCTATGCCGCCAAAAAACTGGGCGAGCAATTGTCCGCGCTCGCCAGGCAGAAGGAAGTCGAGCGGCTGAAGCAGCGCTTGCAGCATCTCTATACCCCGGCCGAATACGGGCGGTTGACCGACGGACTTTCCGACGATGACCTGCTCGACTTCATGAGCAAGTACAGCCATGGCCTCCATGTGGCCACACCCGTGTTCGACGGGGCGTCCGAGTCGGAGATCCGGCAGCTTCTGGTCGAGGCCGGCGTCGACGAAGTCGGACAGACGACCCTGCACGATGGCCTGACCGGCGTGCCGTTCGACAACCAGGTTACGGTCGGCACCATGTACATGCTCAAGCTGCACCATTTGGTGGACAACAAGATCCATGCCCGTTCCACCGGCCCTTATTCTCTGGTCACCCAGCAGCCACTCGGCGGCAAGGCCCAGTTCGGCGGCCAGCGGTTGGGCGAGATGGAGGTTTGGGCCATGGAAGCCTACGGCGCGGCCTATACCTTGAAAGAGTTCCTCACCGTCAAGTCCGACGATGTCGAGGGGCGGACAACGATGTACGAAAAGATCGTCAAGGGCAACAACTTCCTCGAAACCGGTCTGCCCGAATCGTTCCATGTTCTGGTCAAGGAGCTGAAGGGACTGTGTCTGGATATTGAGCTGCAAGAGTAAGCCCGGACGCACGCGCCGAGTTGGCGCGATGGAAAGAGGTATTGGCGCTTTTCAGCCGTGTACACGGATTGATTTGAAATACACATAGGGTGAATACGTGGAAGAACTGTTTAGCTTCTTTGCAAAACCAAAGGGTCCTGTCAGTTTCAACAAGGTGAAGATTTCCCTCGCCTCGCCGGAAAAGATCAGGGAGTGGTCGCATGGAGAAGTCAAGAAACCGGAAACCATCAACTATCGGACCTTCAAGCCGGAGCGCGACGGTCTGTTCTGCGCCAAGATTTTCGGTCCGGTCAAGGATTACGAGTGCAATTGCGGTAAATACAAGCGGATGAAGCACCGCGGCGTGGTCTGCGAAAAATGCGGCGTCGAGGTCATTCAATCCAAGGTACGCCGCGAGCGCCTGGGGCATATCGAACTGGCCGCACCGGTGGCCCACATCTGGTTTCTCAAGAGCCTGCCGTCCAAGATCGGCGCCATTCTCGACATGACCCTGAAGCAGTTGGAACGGATTCTTTACTTCGAATCCTATGCCGTGGTCACGTCCCAAATCGATGCCCTGCCGGTCGGCACCTTGCTCAACGAGGATCAGTACCGGACCGCTTTGGAAGAATATCCGGGCCTGTTCAGGGTCGGCATCGGCGCCGAGGCGATCCGGGAAATGCTGATGGCGCTTGACTTGAAAGAACTGTCCGAGCGGCTGCGCCGGGAGATGAAGGAAACCGGCTCGGTCACCAAGCGCACCAAGTACGGCAAACGACTCAACGTGGTCGAGGCCTTCCGCGATTCCGGCAACCGGCCGGAATGGATGATCCTGGAGGTGATTCCGGTCCTGCCGCCCGATCTGCGGCCGCTCGTGCCCCTGGAAGGTGGCCGGTTCGCCACCTCGGACCTGAACGATCTCTACCGGAGGGTGATCAACCGCAACAATCGGCTGAAACGGCTGCTGGAGCTCGATGCGCCCGACATCATCATCCGCAACGAGAAACGCATGCTCCAAGAGGCGGTGGACGTTCTCTTCGACAACGGTCGGCGGGGACGGACCATCACCGGTCCGAACAAACGGCCGCTGAAGTCGCTGTCCGATATGCTCAAGGGCAAGCAGGGCCGGTTCCGGCAGAACCTGCTCGGCAAGCGCGTCGATTATTCCGGACGTTCGGTCATCGTGGTTGGTCCGCATCTGCGCCTGCACCAGTGCGGCCTGCCCAAGAAAATGGCGCTGGAGCTGTTCAAGCCGTTCATCTACAACAGACTCGAACGAAAAGGCTATGTCACCACCATCAAAAGCGCCCGCAAGATGGTGGAGAAAGGCACCAAGGAAGTGTGGGATGTGTTGGATGACATCGTCCAGGAATACCCGGTCATTCTCAACCGGGCGCCGACTCTGCACCGTTTGGGCATGCAGGCCTTTGAGGTGGTGCTGATCGAGGGTAAGGCCATTCAACTGCACCCGCTCGTCTGCGCGGCATTCAACGCCGACTTCGACGGTGACCAGATGGCCGTGCACGTGCCCCTGTCGGTGGAAGCCCAGGTCGAGGCCAGGGTGCTGATGATGTCGACCAACAACATCCTGTCACCGGCCAACGGCGGTCCGATCATCATCCCGAGCCAGGACATTGTTCTGGGGTTGTACTATATGACCCGCGAGCGCGTGGGCGTGGTTGGCGAGGGCGCTATTTTCGGCTCCCCGACCGAAGCCCGGATAGCCTATGACCACGGCGCCGTCCACATGCAGGCGAGGGTGAAGGTGCGGAACAACGGAACCCTGGTCGATACCACTGTCGGTCGTATCCTGGTGGGCGAATTGCTGCCGCCAATAGTTCCCTTCTCGCTGGTCAATAAGGAGTTGTCGAAAAAAGAGTTGGCCTTTCTCATCGACTACGCTTATCGTCACGGCGGCACCAAGGAAACGGTCATCCTCGCCGACCGACTGAAGGATCTCGGGTACGAATACGCCACCCGGGCCGGCATTTCCATCTGCATCAACGACATGAAGATCCCGGTCAGGAAGGAGGAGTTTGTCGAGGATGCGGAAAAAGAGGCGGCCGATGTCGACCAGCAGTATTCGGACGGTTTGATTACCGATGGTGAGAAATATAACAAGATCATTGATATATGGTCGAAAGCCACCGACAAGATCACCAAAGAGATGATGGATGAGATGGCGGTTGAGTTTCAACGCGACACCGCCGGCAAAAGCCAGGAAATCAAGAGCTTCAATCCCGTGTTCATCATGGCTGATTCCGGGGCTCGTGGCTCGAAGGACCAGATCCGCCAGCTGGCGGGTATGCGCGGCCTGATGGCCAAGCCTTCCGGCGAGATCATCGAAACGCCGATCAAGGCCAACTTCCGCGAGGGACTCAGCGTGCTCGAATATTTCATCTCGACGCACGGCGCCCGCAAGGGCTTGGCGGACACGGCACTGAAGACCGCGAACTCCGGATATCTGACCCGGCGTCTGGTCGATGTCGCCCAGGATTCCACCATTGTCATGAAGGATTGCGGCACCATGCGCGGCACCCTGGCCGAGCCCCTGATCGAAGGCGGCGAGGTGATCGTCCGCATCGGCGAGCGTATCCTGGGCCGCGTGGCCCTGGAAGATGTGGTGGATCCGCATACCGGCGAAGTGCTGGTCGGCATGGACGAGGAAATCACGGAGGATAGGGTCGAGGCGATCGAGGCTGCCGGCATTGATCGGGTGCATATCCGGTCGGTGCTGACATGCGAGGCCAAACGCGGCATTTGCGCCATGTGCTATGGCCGCGACCTCGGCCGTGGCCACATGGTCAATATCGGCGAGGCAGTCGGCATCATCGCGGCCCAGTCCATCGGCGAGCCCGGCACCCAGCTGACCATGCGGACCTTCCACATCGGCGGTACTGCCCGCGGTGCGGTGGAACAGGCCGAAGTCCGGACCCAGCGGGGCGGCCAGATCCGCTACAAGAATCTCCATTCGGTCGGTAACAGCGAAGGGTTCGAGGTAGTGATGAACCGCAACGCCGAGATCACGGTGCTGGACGATCTCGGGGTCGACCGCGAGCGGTTTCCCGTCCCCTACGGCGCGACCCTGCGGATCAGCGACGGCACCGTGGTCGATCCGGGCACGGTGATCGCCGATTGGGATGCCTTTTCCATTCCGATTGTCGCCGAGGTCGGCGGCAAGATCAAGTACGGCGATGTGGTGGAAGGCGATACCATGCAGGAGCGCGTCGACCAGATTACCGGCAAGGCCAGCAAGGTGATCACGCCGGTGAGCTCGACCAAGCAGATGAACCCGCGCATCTCCATCAAGGATGACCGCGGCAGGACATTGAAGCTGCCTGACGCCGAGCAGGCGGCCCGGTATCCACTGCCTGTGGGGTCAATCATCACCGTCAATGAACACGATGCGATCTCTCCCGGTACGGTCATTGCCAAAATTCCGCGCGAGACGACCAAGACCAAGGATATCACCGGTGGTCTACCCCGGGTGGCCGAATTGTTCGAAGTCCGGAAGCCCAAGGAACAGGCCATTATTACTGAAATCGACGGCCGGGTGAGTTTCGGTAAGGATTTGAAAGGCAAGCGACGGGTGGTCGTGACCCCCGAAATCGGCGATCCCAAGGAATATCTGATTCCCAAGTCCAAGCATATCACCGTGCATGAAAACGACCGTGTCGAGGCCGGTGATCCGTTGATGGAAGGTAACCGGCTCCCCAATGATATCCTCCGGGTCAAGGGGGCCGAAGCGCTGGCGCGCTTCCTGGTCAACGAGATCCAGGAAGTGTACAGGCTGCAGGGCGTCAAGATCAACGACAAGCATATCGAAACCATTGTCCGGCAGATGCTCAAGAGGGTACGCATCACTGATGCCGGCGATTCCCGCTTCATGCTGGACCAGCAAGTCGAGTGGTGGAAATTTCAAGAGGAAAACGAGCGGTTGCTGCAGGACGGCTTGCAGCCGGCCTCCGCCGAACCCCTGCTGCTCGGTGTGACCAAGGCCTCGCTGTCGACGGATTCGTTCATTTCCGCGGCCTCGTTCCAGGAAACGACCAAGGTGCTGACCAACGCGGCCATGGCGGGCAAGATCGATGATCTATCCGGTTTGAAGGAAAACGTTATCATGGGCCGGCTGATTTCG
Source organism: Desulfobulbus elongatus DSM 2908 (assembly GCF_000621145.1). Taxonomy (GTDB): domain Bacteria; phylum Desulfobacterota; class Desulfobulbia; order Desulfobulbales; family Desulfobulbaceae; genus Desulfobulbus; species Desulfobulbus elongatus. Next base: position 3,347 of record NZ_JHZB01000051.1, on the reverse strand, counting down.
GCCGGGACCGGGCTGAAGCGATACCGGTTTCATAACGACAATTAACAAAGATAAAACTTGACCTTTACAGGTTGTTCGATTAATAATCCCAGCTTTCATGTTCGCCCTTTTTTACAAAGAGCGGCCTGATCGTATTCTTTAAAGGAGCTGCCTGCATGCCCACTATCAATCAACTTGTCAGGAATAGACGAAAAAAGATAACCAAGCGGACGAACACGCCTGCTTTGCAGAGTTGTCCGCAGAAACGCGGCGTGTGTGTCCGTGTCTATACAACCACACCCAAAAAGCCGAACTCGGCTTTGCGGAAAGTTGCGAGGGTGCGGCTGACAAACGGCATTGAGGTGACGTCCTATATCCCCGGTATCGGACACAATCTGCAGGAGCATTCGGTGGTGCTCATTCGTGGCGGCCGCGTCAAGGACCTGCCCGGTGTGCGCTATCATATCATTCGTGGTACCTTGGATACGCTTGGAGTGAACGACAGAAGGCAAGGGCGCTCAAAGTACGGAGCCAAACGTCCCAAGTGATTTCCGACAAGATTTTGAACGAGTGGAAGTATGCCAAGAAAAAAATTGTTAGATAAACGGCCCATCGCACCGGATCCAAAGTTCAATTCCGTCTTGGTGGCCAAATTCACCAACGGCTTGATGGTCGCGGGGAAAAAGACCGTGGCGCGACGTCTGTTTTACGATGCCATGAATATCATCGGCGGCAAGATAACGGATCAGGAACCGTTGACGGTTTTTGAAGAGGCCATGGAGAATGTCCGGCCCCGTGTCGAGGTCAAGAGCCGGCGGGTCGGCGGCGCCACCTATCAGGTGCCGGTCGAGGTGCGGCCTGAGCGTCGCAACGCATTGGCGATCCGGTGGATCATCAACTTTTCCAAGGGACGCTCCGGGCAGACAATGTCGGAGAAATTGGCGGCCGAATTGCTCGATGCCTACAATAACCGTGGCGCTTCAGTGAAGAAGAAAGACGATACTCACAAAATGGCCGAGGCCAACAAGGCATTTGCCCATTATCGTTGGTAAAGGCGGTGCCTTCCGGTTGGCAAAAGTTGGTTGACAGGCAACGGAAATTGATGTACTAACAGCGACATTTTTCTTGGGGCATGACCGGAGGAATGTTCTAACGCAGACAGGGAACAGTGGTGGCGGGTGTCGATTCATTATCCAATGTGCGCAATATCGGCATAATGGCGCATATCGACGCTGGCAAGACTACCACGACCGAGCGCATTTTATATTACACCGGCCGATCGCATAAAATCGGTGAAGTCCATGAGGGCACGGCTGTCATGGACTGGATGGAACAGGAGCAGGAGCGTGGTATTACCATTACCTCCGCGGCCACGACCTGCTTCTGGAAAGCATGCCAGATCAACATAATCGATACACCGGGTCATGTTGATTTTACCATTGAGGTCGAGCGTTGCCTTCGCGTTCTTGATGGAGCCATAGCGATCTTCTGCGCCGTTGGCGGAGTCGAGCCGCAATCGGAAACAGTGTGGCGTCAGGCCGATCATTATCGGATTCCGAGGATCGCCTTTGTTAACAAAATGGATCGGATCGGGGCCTCGTTTGCCAGATGCCTCGAGGAAATCGAAACCCGGCTGGGAGCATCTCCGGTAGCCATCACGCTCCCTGTCGGCAGCGAAGACACCTTTTCGGGCATCATTGACCTGATCGAGCAGAAAATGCTTCGGTTCGACGAAGAGTCGATGGGCCAGGTTGTCACGGAAGATGTCATTCCGGAGTCTTTGTTAGGAGAATCATCGGCCGCCAGAATGGCCCTCCTCGAGAAGTTGGCCGACTTCGATGAGGAGGTCATGGAAAAATATGTAAACGATCAAGAGATCGCTCCCGGTGAGATCCGGACTGCGTTGCGGCGAGCGACGCTCGCTCTGGAACTTGTGCCGGTACTGTGTGGTTCAGCGTTCAAAAACAAGGGGATTCAGCCATTGTTGGACGCCATCGCATGGTATCTGCCCTCACCCGTTGATGTTCCCCCGGTCGAGGGGACGGATAAGGACGGTGCGCCGCTTATCCGCAAGCCTGAGAGGAGCGAAAAATTTTGCGGTTTGGTTTTCAAGCTGCAAACAGATCCGTACGTGGGCAACCTTGCCTTTATCCGCGTGTACTCCGGTGTAATCAAACTGGGGAGCAAGGTTCTGAACCCGCGGAAAAAGAAAACGGAGAAGATCTCGAAACTGCTGAAACTTCACGCCAACAAGCGTGAAGAGGTGGGCATGATCGGTACAGGCGATATCGGCGCGATTGTCGGGCTGAAATTCACCCGAACCGGCGATACGCTCTGTGATCTCGACGATTTTGTCGTTCTTGAAGCCATCCAGTTCCCTGAACCGGTCATTGGCGTGGCGATAGAACCCAAGACCAAGGCCGATGAATATCTGTTGGCAGAGAGCTTGGAAAAAATCGCTCAGGAAGATCCCAGTTTTAAGATCACCGTCAGTGAAGATACCGGCCAGACCATTATTGCCGGTATGGGCGAATTGCACCTTGAAATCATCGTCGACAGGCTTGTGCGGGAATTTCGTGTGGCTGCCAATGTGGGCAAGCCGCAGGTTTCGTACCGGGAGACGATCACCACAACCTGTTCGGCCGAGGGCAGATTCGAGACCCAGGGGAGCGGCAAGGAGCAGTACGGCCACGTGGAGATCGAACTTGTCCCCGGTGAAAAAGGAAGCGGTAGGCAGTTTGAATGCCATGTGGATGAACAACTCATCCCTCCCGTCTTTGTCGACGCTATCAAGAAAGGGGTGCTCGACAGCATGGATTCCGGCCCATTGATCGGGTATCCGATGCTTGATGTGGTCGCTAAGTTGACTGATGGTTCCTACGACGAAGAAAAATCCACGGAGATGGCTTTCGGTGTGGCGGCCACCATGGCCTGCCGCAAGGCGGCGGCATCAAGTGCACCGGTTTTGCTCGAACCCGTCATGGACTTGCAGGTTGTCACTCCGGATGAATATCTGGGCGATGTGATCAACGACCTGAACAAGAAAGGGGCACATATTCACGGTGTTGAATCCGGAAAAGGACGACAGACAGTCCTTGCCAAAGCACCGTTGGCAGAGTTGTTCGGATACTCAACCGATTTAAGGTCGGCAACTCAGGGCCGGGCGACGTTTACCATGATTTTTAGTGAATTCTCGGTCGTCCCGCCAAAACGAGCCGAAGTCATTATCCACAAGATTAGAGGCGTGTAACTCTTTTACCCGTTGAGGTGTTCGAGATGGCGAAGGAAAAATTTACGCGGACGAAGCCGCATGTCAATGTCGGAACAATCGGTCATATAGACCATGGTAAAACAACGTTGACGGCGGC
>NZ_JHZB01000050.1 GCF_000621145.1 Desulfobulbus elongatus DSM 2908 | reverse complement strand
AGGACAGGCGGATATTGCAATATTTTTACTGAAATTTCAATATGTTGATTTTAACTTTGCGTTGATTTTGTAGATGTTTTTTCACTGAACCAGGAAGTAACTTCAGCGGGCAGCAAAAAGCGACGCTCGTTCCTCGCGCTGCTTTTTGCTGCCCTGAGCATGACGTTAGGCCCTGACCGAATCTTTCGCCCCCGTAAGGAAATTCTCCACAATGGACATCCCACGGATCTTCAACATCACTGAGAGTGCCCACCGCATCCACAACCCGATCACACCCGAAAAGCTCGCTACGCTCGGCGCGGCGCTGCGTCTGGAATCGGGAGCCAGAGTGCTCGACCTCGGCAGCGGTTCGGGGGAGATGCTGTGCACCTGGGCATGCGATCACGGCGTCACCGGCGTTGGCATCGATATGAGTCCGTTGTTCACCGAACAAGCGAAACGCCGTGCTGTCGAACTCGGCGTCGCCGATCAAGTCATGTTCATCCACGGCGATGCCGCCGGCTACGTCTCTGACGAGAAGACCGATGTGGCCGCCTGTGTCGGTGCCACGTGGATCGGCGGGGGAGTCGTCGGCACCATCGAGCTTCTGGCGCGGAGCCTGCGCCCCGGCGGGATCATCCTCATCGGCGAGCCCTACTGGCGGCAGGTACCGCCGACGGAAGACGTTGCCAAAGGGTGTCTTGCCCACTCAATCTCCGACTTTTTCGTGCTTCCGGAACTTCTCTCGTCTTTTGGCCACCTTGGCTACGACGTCGTTGAAATGGTTCTGGCGGACCAGGACGGCTGGGACAGATACGAGGCGGCCAAATGGCTCACGATGCGCCGATGGCTTGAAGCCAATCCCGACGACGAGTTCGCAAAGGAGGTTCGAGCTCAATTGACCTCGGAACCCGAGCGCTACGCCGCTTACACGCGTGAGTACCTGGGCTGGGGTGTGTTCGCGCTGATGCCGCGGTGATGCGTTGGCGCATCCGGCGGACCGTCAACGGCCGTGCCGCGTAACAAATGGTGGCTCGCCAATATGTGAGTGAGTCTGAGTTGGATCGTGGCGAACGGCGAACCATGGGCAGCGCCTGACAACAAGCAACGGCAATGGACATCCGAAAAATAGACGCATTTTGCAAGGTCATTGAACTGCGGAGTTTCACCAAGGCGGCTCAGGCGATGCAGCTTTCGCAGCCGACCGTCAGCGATCATATCCGCAATCTCGAAGAGGAACTCGGACAGAAGTTGGTGGATCGTCTCGGCCGCGATGTGGAGCCCACGCCGGTCGGTCGGCTTTTATACGGCTATGCTGCCAAGATGCTCCGTCTGCAGCAGGAAGCCATGCAGGCGATCGTCCAGTACGGCGGCCAGTTCGTCGGCAATCTGCTCATCGGCGCCAGCACCATTCCCGGCACCTTCATTCTCCCCAAGGTGATCGGGTCGTTTCGCCAGCGCTATCCCGAAGTGAAAATGATCACCCACATCAGCGGATCGCGGCGCATCGCGGAAAAGGTGCTCGATGGGGAATATGACCTCGGCCTGGTCGGGGCGATGTGGAAGGAGCGGGGGCTCAAATGGCAGACGCTTTTTCAGGATGAACTCGTTCTGATCGCCCCGCCGGGCAGTGCCCTGGTCGGCAGGCAGTCCGTGCCGTTGGGCGAGGTGCTGGCCCAACCCTTTGTTTTCAGGGAGCAGGGTTCGGGCACCAGGAAGAGCATCGCGCACATTCTGGAAGGGCAGGGATACAAGGAGTCCGATCTTCGCGAGGTGGCGCAGTTCGGCTCCAACGAGGCCGTGAAAGAGGCGGTCAAGGCCGGGGTGGGCGTATCGATGCTCTCCCGGCGCTCGATAGTTGATGAACTTCGGCGCGGCACCTTGGCCGCGCTGCCGCTGGCCGATGTATCCGGAGAGCGGCCCTTTTATCTCGTGATCCGCAAAAACAGGGTACTCCAGCCTGCGGCCGCGGCCTTTGTCGAGTTCCTGCAGGCGGAAGCGGAACGGGAAAGCGCGCCTCAGTCGACCTGATCAACCGTATTTTCGGCAGGATAGACGACCGCCTGCATGGTGAATAGAGGCTTGTGGCTTTATTAGCGATAACCTGGTGCCGCAAGCGCAGTCGGGGCCTTTCCCTTCGTTCTTAAGAGGGAAGCAACCGAACGAAATCAACAGCAAACAGAATGTTCTCCTGTTTGCTCCTTCCGCCTTTTTTCTCTCAACATCCCCTCATTCCCTTCCCACGGCAACAGTGCGGAGAAATCTCGTCGCAAGGAGATTTCTCATCGCTCTCACTCCTCGAAATTGTCATAGCTGCTGGCAACGGGTTTTTCCCCATCTGTTCCGCTGAGCATTGCAGGTCAGGGCGGATCAGACACGGGCACTATCCGGGCGCCAGCGAGTTTGTCCGATACGCCGTGTGGTCTCGCTGCTTCGCCGCTCGCCACACCGCTTCCGCCCTTGACCGAGAAGCGCAAGGAAGCCCGAAGGGTGTAGGCTGGGTTGAGCGCAGCGAAGCCCAGCGTTCAGCGGGCAGGTTAGATTGAGCCGTTCGTTGGGCTTTCTTCGTCAGCCCAACCTACTACGGACTTCTTTTGAGCAAGCAAAAGGAGGACGGCCCCGCGCCAGCGGAGCGCCGGTTATTCTCTACGGATGCGGCGAGAGGAAGATGGAACGACAACAAACAAGGCGATCCGTCGTTTGAAGAGCCGCCTTGTTTGTTTCATTGCCATATCTGATGTCTTGCTGCCATGGATGCCCGGCCAGGCCGGGCCTGTGGCTTTCTTTTGCTCGCCCAAAAGAAAGTCACCAAAGAAAACGGCGCCCGACGGGAGCGCCGGCCTGTGGCCGGTACCCTTGCTGCTTGCCGTTGCCGGGCGACGCCCAAACTTGCAGCTTTCGCCGCTTCGGACAGTGTGCGCCGTTTTCTCCGGCGCCTGCTGCGCGGCATCGGCGCTCCCGTATGGGGTTCAGGTCGGCTGAAAGGGAGAAAGAGAAAGGTTCTCTTTTACCAGGCAACGGGGTGAGGGAGTGTGGAGACTGGTTTTGGAATCGAACCAAGCGGTCTCCCTTTCCAGAGGAGACCCAACGGGGTTGAAGCCCGCGGCCGGCACCAGCCAACTCAACCAGTCTAACCTTGTTTAATTATTGTCGATGTCTTTGCAGATTGTATAGATTTTTTCTATTTGATTTATTGGCCGGCTCGATGTTACCTTGCGACGGCCTTTTTGACAAGGTGCCTTTTGCCCGCATCCCCCGGCGATATTTCGGCCAAGCCTTTGTGCAACAGGAATGAAACGTCATGCGCCTCGCTTTCAACTGCCCCGGAACCGGCCGCACTTTTTCAAGTGAAAGTTACGATATAACGGAGAACAGAGGCGTTGTGGCCGATGGCCTCGGTAACAAAACGCTGGATGCGAACGTGGTTCTCACAATCCCGTGCCCCTATTGCGGCGAGCTGCACACCTATCGTGCCGCAGACCTGCCGTGTCCGTTTTCACCGAAATCTTAACCAGAACGACGACAAGGAGGAACAACGAACCATGAGAGGAAAAAACATTTTCGCCACCCGGTGGGGTATCATCGGAGTCGGGGCAGCCATCGGCATCCTGGCCGCCTTCCTGCAGAAATTGGGCAACCCGGCAAACATGGGGATATGCGTGGCCTGTTTCGAGCGGGATATCGCCGGGGCACTGGGCCTGCACCGGGCAGAGGTGGTGCAGTACCTCCGGCCGGAAATCGTCGGTTTTGTTCTCGGCTCGTTCGTGGCGGCGTATCTTGCCCGAGAGTTCCGCCCGCGGGTGGGTTCGGCGCCCATCGTCCGCTTTGTCCTGGGGGCCTTTGCCATGATCGGCGCCCTGGTCTTCCTCGGCTGTCCCTGGAGGGCGGCACTGCGGCTGGCAGGGGGTGACGGCAACGCCCTTGTCGGCCTTGCCGGCCTGACCTTCGGCATCTGGATCGGTACCCTGTTTTTGAAAAAGGGCTACAATCTCGGCCGGAGCCAGGCAACGCACACGGCCGTGGGCTGGGTCATGCCGCTGATTATGCTCGGTTTCCTCGCCTTGTTGCTGATTTCTCCGCAGCCTGAAGGCCAGGCGAAAAGCGAATTCCTTTTTTACAGTCTGAAGGGACCGGGGGCTGCGCACGCGCCGCTGGCGATCTCGCTGGCCATTGGTCTGGGCATCGGCATCCTGGCGCAGAGAAGCCGTTTCTGCACCATGGGCGCCATTCGCGATGGCCTGCTGTTCGGGCATGTGCACCTGTTGAGCGGTTTCATCAGCCTTATCCTTTTCGCTTTTCTGACCAATCTCCTCCTCGGCCAGTTCCATCCGGGCTTTACGGGCCAGCCGATAGCGCACGATCAGCATGTGTGGAACTTCGCGGGCATGACCTTGGCCGGACTCGCCTTTGCCTTGGCCGGTGGATGTCCGGGTCGGCAGCTCTTTCTTGCCGGCGAAGGCGATGGCGACGCCGCGGTTTTCGTGTTGGGGATGATCGTCGGCGCGGGGTTCGCCCATAATTTCGGGCTGGCCAGCAGTCCGAACGGGATCGGGCCGCATGGAATGGCCGCGGTGGCGGTCGGATTGACCGTTTGTCTGCTCATCGGTCTGACCATGCGCAACAAGAACGCATAAGGAGAACGAACATGACAACGATGGTGGATGCCCGCGGGCTTTCCTGCCCGCAGCCGGTAATTATGGCCCTCGACGAGATGAAAAAAGAGGACAACAGGGAGCTGGTCGTCCTGGTGGATACCGATACATCGAAGGAAAACGTGAGCCGCGCCGCGACCAGCCAGGGGTGGCAGGTCAGCGAGGTCAGCGAGGAAGGGGGCGGGTACCGGATCACGGTCAGGAAGGGATAGTCCGTGTTCGGCTGGCTGAAAAGAATAGGGTCCGGGCGCCGCGCCACAACCCGCTCCGATGCCGTTGACCGCGGCATCATGGTGTTCGAGCACACCAGCGAGGTGATCCGGTGCGAAACCCTGCTCAAGGAACGGGAGTTGCCGGTTCGGGTCATGGGGCCGCCGCCTGAAATCCAGACCGGCTGCGACCTGGTGATCGAGTTTCCCCTGATCGAGGAACTCAACATCAGGCGGGTCCTCGAGCAGGCGGGAATGTTGCCCCTTACGATAGTGCCGGTGACCGCGCCGCTGCTCACCCCGGTCGATCTGTTCGCGGTGACGGATTTCGGGGACTATCTCATGGTTCGCGCCGCCAACATGAAAATGACCGTGGCCAGGGACACGCTGGAGATCGTCAATATTTCCGGCGGCGGCTGCCCGGATGTCCCGTATCTGGCAAGCGAGATGGTGGGCAAGACGCTGGCTGCCGCTCCCCGGCCCCGGGACATCGGCCACACCCTGTGCGGCTATGCGCTGCAACTGGCGTATGAAGAGCTGTGCCGGCGATGCTCGGTATAGTCGGCACTGTTCCCGATATCCGCGTCCCGCTGATCCACGGCCCCGCCCGCCTGGTCGACGGACACCTCCGGCTGGCCGACCGGCGCCTTCCGGTCAACCGCGGCACTCCCGCCCTGCTGGCGGCGGCGCTCAAGGCCGCCGAATACCTCGACGGCCCGGAAATATACGCCGTTCTCGCCGGGGACAGGGGGACGGGGCAGGGGAGCCGCAGCGTCTATGCGTTCCTCACGGAGCAGGTGCGGGAACTCGATGTGCAGGTCCTCACCTTTCACTACCTGCTGCCCGATGTGGACTGGCACAACAAGGTGCTTTTCGCCGTCGAGGCCATGGCCAGGCGGCCGCTGCTGATTGCCGACGCAGGGTTCATGTACGCCGCCAAGATGAGCGGCCAGGCATCGGCCTATGATTTTTTCACGCCCGATGCCGGCGAGCTGGCTTTCCTGGCCGATGCCATGGCGCCGCATCCGTTTTACACCAGAGGATTCATCCTCCACCAACACAACAAGGTTGAAGAACTCATCCACCAGGCCTATCGAGACGACAACGCCGCCGCGCACCTGGTGGTGAAAGGGGAGACGGATTACATCGTGCGCAACGACCAGGTGGTTGCCACGGTCGGCAGTCCTTCGTTCCCGGCGATGGAGGCCATCGGCGGCACGGGCGACACCCTCACGGGCCTGCTGAGCTGTCTGTGCGGCGCCGGTTTCGAACCGACAGCAGCGGCGGTGGCGGCGGCGACGGCAAACCGTCTCTGCGGCTTGTTCGCCAATCCGACGCCGGCCACACAGGTGGCCGAACTGATCGACGCCATCCCACAGGCTCTGGCGCGTGCCGTGCGCGACCGGCCTGCCTGAAAAAACTCCTGTCCGCAGGGACTGGCGTTTCGTCACCCTCGATGCACGGACGGGAAAGCCGCAGTGTTCTCGAACCTGTCGTCGAGTTGCAGCCCCTGTTCAATCGACCACGGGCAGCGTCAGCATGCCCTCCAGCCGGTCGAGCAGGGTGCCCTTGGTCAAGGGCAGTTCCTTGCCCGCCTCCAGGGTGCTCACGATTGTCCTGCCAATGATGAAGGATTGTTCGGTACAGTTTTTGGGCGCGTAGCGGAGCGACCAGATGGTATGCAGGACGACGGGTTGGTCGTTCTGAAGACCGACGTACAGCATGATGTGCCCCTTGAGATGGAGCAGGGTCCGAAAGGGGATTCCCTGCGCACGGATGCGATTTTTTTTGTCGCTGCCGGAGAGGCCTGTCAGGGGTACGAAGGGCCCGGACGTGATCTGTTTGAGCGAATTGCGCGGCAACCAGATGCCGAGGGCGAGGAAGAAGTCCCGCGTGGTGGCCGAACAGTCGCGGTTTCGGTACAGTTCGCCCCAGCCGTACGGGGTCTTGAGGAGTTCGTTGCCGATGAGCGTCACGGTTTCCGGGCTGAAGGGCAACGGATGACGCCGGGCGTCGCTCTTGGCGATGCGGGCCGTTTTGAGCACGGCGCGGCGGCCGTCTCCGGCAACAGCCGCATCGACCAGCCAATGATCCCGCTCTTCCTTTACCAATGGGTAGAGCGTGCCGATCTTCGGTTGCGGCAGGGCCTCCCCCCGTTCGGTCCGAACGGTGATATAATCCTTGACCACAACCAGTTGTTCCGCATCGATCAGCCGATTTTGCATGGATGCGTCGGCCAGGCCGATGGCGTCCGGGTCCACCCAGCCGTTGGCCGAGGACGTCTCGACGTACAGCCAGGCGCCGTCCCTGCTTGCATGCAGGATGCGGACAGGCTCGTTGAGCTTTGCTTCCGAAAACTGGAGATAGTCGAAGGGGACGTCGTCGGGCGCCACGTAGAACGGCCTGACAGTGGGAAGGATTCGTATGAACGCCGGCTTGACCACGACCCCCGCCGCCTGCATGGAAGGGAAGTGCTCCCAGTCGGCAAGGATCAGGAGGGACTGCATGCGGGCCGGGTCAACCCGCAGCCGGTTCTCCCCATACCAGGTCCTCGTCGCGAGCTGCCGAACGCCTTCCGTCACCGTGACGGCATTGAAAAGCGGTTCGGTCGCCGTCCATGGAGCGAAGTACTGTCGATGAAACTGCCGCGCTATCCGGTGCCGCATGTCGGCGGGCATCGTCTCGCCGAGCCCGGCGGCAAACGGCCCGAGATCCTGGGGAATTGTCCTTACATCTGCCAGCGTTGCCGGTGCCTCCGCCGATTCCGCGCACGTCGCTTCAAGGGAAACGGGCGCCTGGCGTTCCTGATGGAGGACGTCCCGATTGAAGAACAGCGATCCGCACCAGAGCATGAGCGCCGCGCCCACGGCGATAATCATACTGTTGCGTTGCAATCGGCCCATGGTATATCGATAGCGGAGAGGGAGAACGCATCGTCAGGCACGTGGCCGGCAAGTCCTTGCGAGTCGTGCAGCCGTCGTGTGGCGACAAGGGGGCGGACGGCACGCCGCGCGGCGGAATGCACCGCTCCTGCCTTTTGGTGCCGCCTCCCGTCACTTGCCGGAGTCAATGGAAACGTAACCATTTTCGAGGAGAATGCGCCGTGAAAAAATGCATGTGTCTCGCAACGATCGTCCTGAATGGCTTGCTCAACCTGAACTGTTTTGCCGCTGACTGTGTGCAGGGCGAGGCCACCCGTATCTGGACCGCCCCGCAGACGATTCGTGCCGGCGTCCCCATCAGGGTCATGGCGGTGTCCGTTGCCGAGCCCGTCACCGAGATGCTCCTGACCGATCCGCAGGGCGGGACCCGGGTGCTGGCGGCAACGGCGGGAACGGGCGGCATGCCGTGGCGGGCCATGGCGGCAATCGAGCCGCTGGCTGGCGACGGCCGCTACCGGATCGAGGCGCGGGCGAACGGTACCGTCCTGGCCTGCCGGGAAATATCCAACGGCACCACCACCCGGGAAGAACCGGTCTGGGATGGGGCGCACGAGGCCTTTTACGCCGCCTGGATCGAACAGTTGTTCGACGGGCCGGCCGGGGAGGACGTCAGTTTCCCTTCGCTGGGGCCGGCGCTGCGCGATCCTGAACGCAATTTTCTGCACAATTCCCTGGGATTCCGGGAGGATGGAAACCTGGTCGCGACACCGGATTGCGCCGATTTCCCTTATTTCCTCCGCAGCTATTTTGCCTGGAAAAACGGCTTGCCGTTCAGTTACCGCTTCTGCAACCGCGGCACGGCCACCAAGCCGCCTTCCTGCGATGCCGCCATCGTCAAGACCGATTTCGTGTCACGGCCGGCACCGGCGGCGACATTCAGGGCGCTGAGCCTGCGGCTGATGGATGCCGTGCAATCGGGCAACGGCCGCACCGGGCTCGCCAGCCAGGAAACGGATTTCTATCCCGTGCCCTTGCGACGGGAGGCGCTCTGGCCGGGAACGATTTATGCCGACCCGTACGGCCACGTGCTCGTGCTCACGAAATGGGTGGCCCAGACGCCGGACACGCCGGGCATTCTGTTTGCGGTCGATGCCCAACCGGACAATTCCATCGCCAGAAAGAGATTTTGGGAAGGGACCTTCCTGTTCGCCCATACAGCCAGCGCCGGCCCCGGTTTCAAGGCGTTCCGCCCCATTGTCGACAACCGGTTGCCGCCGAATGACGAGTTGCCGGACTATTCGCTTGAACAGGCCGGGTTGACGCCCGACGAATTCTACGCCACCGTGTATGCGATGATGAATCCCCACGGGTTGGACGCCAAACAGGCGTATGAGGCAACATTGGCCGCGTTGGTGGAACAGTTGGAGACGCGCGTGCGGTCCGTCGACAACGGTGAGGCGTATTTCCGCAAGGGCGGCGCCACCATCGCGATGCCTCAGGGAACCGCCATCTTCGAGACCGTCGGCCCATGGGAGGATTTTTCCACGCCGTCGCGGGACATGCGCTTGATCATCGCCATGAACGTACTGCTCGGTTTTCCCGAAAAAGTGCAGGCGTATCCCGACCTGTTCCTTTTGACCGCCAACGACGCCCGGCAGGTCAGGGGCGAGATCGAACAACTGCACGACAGGCTGGTGGCGGCAAGGAAAATCCAATATACGCGGAGCAACGGCGAGCCGTGGGAACTGTCCGTTGCCGAGGTGCTGGCGCGCAAGCCGGCGTTCGAGATGGGGTATAACCCCAACGATTGCGTTGAAATTCGCTGGGGGGCCGAGCCGGGAAGCGAAGAGTATGCCAGTTGCAGGCGGCATGCTCCTGCGGCGCAGGTACGGCAGATGGCGGCGGTCCGCGAATGGTTTCGGGAGGCGAGGCGACCGCCGCGTTGAGTCGGGGGCGTGCGCGGCAGGCCGGGATCGTCTCGCGGGCGTATCGGTCCTGCCGGCCCCTCCCGCCGCCCTGTCCGCTTACTCCCGGGGTTGTCTGCGGTTGTCTTCCGGTGTGCCCTTGGGCTGCATGCGGCTGCCGAAGGCGCTTTGCAGCATCTGTTTGATGGCGGTGCGGTCGCCGGCGGTCAGCGAAACGATTTTCGCGCCTGTCTGCATGAGCGCCATGGTCAGAAACGCGCCCGCCAGCACGCCGCAGCAGTACACCACCAGGGCGATGAGGTTCGCCAGGGGAACGGTGCGGTCCGGCAATTTGACGTCAAAGGCGCTGCCGCCGAAGCTGGCGGCCAACTCCCGGACGGGGTCGGCGAGGGCGCTCGGGGAGTTCAGCATGGTCAGGATGAGCCGAAAGACGTCGATGGCGTAGACGAGGCCGATGACGATAACGGCGAGACCAAGGCAGGTGGCCATGAGATGAACGACCCTTTTCAATGTGTCCATGACGGGCATGGTGTCCTCTTGCTGTGTGAACGGCATGTTCTGCGCCTCCCTTGAACAGGTATGAATGGCGGTGGTTCGCGTGTGGGGCCGCATGGGAGCGCTGTCTGCCCGAACGCCCATGCCTGGCGGGATGGTGTCCGCACTCCCGAGTCGTTGCCGAGCCCCTGCCACGGGTCAGGTGGCCGTGGCGGCACGGCAAGATACTATCTCGGGATAGGCGCCGGGTTGCAAGCAATTCTTTGGGCTGCGCCGGGAAAAGTGCGCGGGACGGCCGGCAGGGAAGAACCGCGCCAAAAACACGAGCATTGGGAGGATATGGTTTGCAAAAGCCGGCGAAACCGATATTTTCACCCGGTGGGCCGGGGGGGCGCCGACAGGAAGCGTCGGCGCGGAGAAGCGGGCGCGGTTCCCTGCGGACGCCGCTCCCCGCGTGATGTCCGGGGGACCCCGGCCGAACAGAAATGAAGAAGGACAGCGCTGCCGGGAGCGGATTCCCGTGCCGTTTCCGTAACAATCATGAACAACGATCTCGATGCCATTGAAATCCGGGTGCTGGGTTGCCTGATGGAGAAGGAACTGGCCACGCCGGAATACTATCCCCTGTCGCTGCATGCCCTGGTCAACGCCTGCAACCAGAAAACCAACCGGGCACCGGTGATGCACCTGGATGAGGCGGCGGTGCATGCGGCCCTGCGCTCGCTCGGGGAACGGCGCTTCGTCTACCGGAGCGATGCCGGCCGGGTGCCCAAATTCTGGCAGGCCTTTGCCAAGGACCACGATCTTGGCGGTCGCGAATCGGCCCTGCTCAGCGTGCTTTTGCTGCGCGGGCCGCAAACCGCCGGGGAGCTGCGGACGCGGGCGGACGCGATGTGTCCTTTCGAGAACCTGGAGCAGGTGACCGCTTCCCTGGACCATCTGACCGCCGCCGGTCTGGTGGCGCAGCTCCCCCGGCAGCCCGGCCAGAAGGAACAGCGGTCCGTGCATCTGCTGGCCGGTGCGGCCCTGCGGGAGCAGGCGGTTGCTGTCGAGCCGGACCGGGCGGTGCCCCTGCCGGTGCCGGCGGATGCACGGCTGACCGAATTGGAGCGAGTGGTGGCCGCGCTGCGCGACGAGCTGGCGCAGGTGAAGGGCGAAGTGGCCGCATTGCGGCAGAGCCTTGCCTGAGAGAACGGCATGCAGATCGATCTCAATTGCGACATGGGCGAGAGTTTCGGCGCCTACACCCTGGGCAGGGACGAGGAGATCATCGCCTCCGTCTCCTCGGTCAGCATCGCCTGCGGCTTCCATGCCGGCGATCCGGGAGTGATGCGCCGCACGGTCCGGCTCGCCAGGGAGCACGGCGTTGCCGTCGGTGCCCATCCGGGCCTGCCCGACCTGCTCGGGTTCGGCCGGCGGGACATGGCGTGCAGCCCGGAGGAGGTGGCCGATTATCTGACCTACCAGATCGGCGCCCTCCAGGCCTTCTGCACCGCCCAGGGGGTGGCATTGCGCCACGTCAAGCCGCACGGCGCCCTCTACAACAGGGCCGCGGGCGACGGGCAACTGGTGCGCGCCATGGCCCAGGCCATCGCCCGCATCGACCGCGACCTGCTCCTGGTCGGCCTGGCCGGACAGGACAACAGCCGCATGGAGGCCCTTGCCGCCGAGGAAGGCATCGCCATGGTCTTCGAGGCCTTTCCGGACCGGGCCTATACCCCGGAGGGCACTTTGGTGCCGCGCCACCTGCCCGGCGCAGTGATCCACGACCCGGCCACAGCGGCGGTGCGGGCCCTGCGCACGGTCACCGAGGGCGTGGTGGAGGCGATCGACGGCAGGCTCGTGCCGCTGGTTGCCCAGACACTCTGTATCCATGGGGACAATCCCCAGGGCGTGGCCCTGGCCGCGGCCATCCGGGCGCATTTGCAGGCGGCCGGTATCGCGGTCCGGCCGATGCGGCCGGCCTGAACTCCCTCATGGGCAACCGGAACGGGACTTCTGACGTACGCCTGCCGGCGGTCCGCTTCCGGATCAGCGGCGACCGGGCCCTGATCGCGGTCTACGGCGAGGGGGTCGATCCGGCGGTCAACGAGCGGGTCCGGCGGATGGCCGCCCTGATTGCGGCGGTGCGCCATCCGGCCATCGAGGCGGTGGTGCCGTCCTACTGTACCCTGGCTGTCCACTACGATCCCAACCTGATCGATCCGCCCGCCTTGGCCGGACTGCTGCGCGATCTGGAGGCCCATCCCGGTGAGACGGCCGTGCCCGAGGCGGCTATCGTCGAGATTCCGGTTTGTTACGGCGGTGAGTTCGGTCCGGACCTCGAGGTGGTGGCCGCGCACAACCGCCTGGCCCCGGAGGCGGTGATCCAACTGCACAGCGAGGCCGTCTACCGCATCTACGCCATCGGTTTCGCCCCCGGCTTCTGCTATCTGGGGGGACTCGATCCCCGCATTCACGCCCCCCGCCTGGCCACCCCGCGCCTGCGGGTGCCGGCCGGCTCGGTGGGCATCGCCGGCGGCCAGACCGGCATCTACCCCCTGACCAGTCCCGGCGGCTGGCAACTGATCGGCCGCACCCCGCTACGCCTGTTCGATCCGGAGCGCGAGCCGCCCATTCCCTACCGGCCCGGCGATGCCATCCGTTTCCGGCCGATCCCGGCCGATGTTTTCGCCCGCCTGGCCGCGGAGGCGGACCGGTGAACCCGGCCCTGCGGATCCTCTCGCCGGGCTTCGGCCTCACCGTCCAGGACCTGGGCCGGTTCGGCGCCCGCCATCTGGGGGTGCCGTTGTCGGGTGCCCTGGACGACTACGCCCACCGGGTGGCCAATTGGCTGGTGGGCAACGCGGCCGCCTGCGCCACCCTGGAACTGATCCTGGGCGGCGTGCGCATCGAGTGCCTGGCCGCGATCGACATCGCCGTCACCGGCGCGGGCATTGATCTGCGGCTCAACGGCGAGGTCCGCCGGCAATGGGCTTCGTTGCGGGTCCGGCCGGGCGACGTGCTGGAGCTGCATCTTGCCGAAAACGGCTGTCGTGCCTACCTTGCCCTTACCGGCGGCGTTGCCGTGCCGGCGGTGCTGGGCAGCCGGTCGACCTATCTCGGCGGCGGGCTGGGCGGCCTGCACGGACGTGTGCTGGCGGCCGGCGATCTGGTGCCGGCCGGGGGGCGGTCGCTGCTCGCCGCGCCGCGCTGTCTGCCCTGGACGCCGGTCTACCCGGAGCACCACGTTCTCCGGGCCATTGCCGGGCCGCATGACCACCTGTTTCAACGCGGGCTCGACCGCTTTTTCGCCTCGACCTTCACGGTCAGCCCCCGGAGCGACCGCATGGGCTGCCGCTTGAGCGGCCCGGCGGTGGAGCGGGATGCGGGCGCCCCGGCCAGCATCGTCTCCGAGCCGGTGGTGCCGGGCAATGTGCAGGTTCCGGCCGACGGCCAGCCGATCCTCCTGTTGAAGGAACAGACCATCGGCGGCTACACGGCCATCGCCACGGTGCTCTCGGCCGATCTCTGGCGGATCGGCCAGGCCAGGCCGGGGGACACGGTCCGCTTTGTCCGGGTCGACCTGGAGGAGGGGCAGCGCATCGCGGCAGAGTGGCGTGGTTTTCTCGCGGAGACGGAGCGTCTGCTGGCCGGTGGCCGGCCGCATGCCCCGTGCACGGATTGAGGCAGGTATGGCGAAACGAAGGTTGCGGGAACTGGTGATCAGACGGGAATGGTGCAAGGGCTGCGGCATCTGCGTGGCCCTGTGCCCTAAGCAGGTCCTGGAGTTGGACGGCGAGGACAAATCCGTGCCGGCGCGGCCCGAGGACTGCATCTGCTGCCGGATGTGCGAACTCCGCTGCCCGGACCTGGCGATCACGGTGCTGACCGACGAGGAGGAGGGCGATGGCGCGTAAGGTTCGATTTGTCCAGGGCAACGAGGCCTGCGTCGAGGGGGCGCTCTACGCCGGGCTCTCCTTTTACGCCGGCTACCCGATCACCCCGTCCACCGAGATCGCCGAACTGCTGGCCGAGCGCCTGCCCGCCCGCGGTGGCAGATTCATCCAGATGGAGGACGAGATCGCCTCGATGTGCGCCATCATCGGCGCCTCGCTCACCGGCAACAAGGTGATGACCGCCACCAGCGGCCCCGGCTTCTCGCTCAAGCAGGAGGCCATCGGCTACGCCTGCATGGCCGAGATCCCCTGCGTGATCGTCAACGTCCAGCGCGGCGGCCCCTCCACCGGCAACCCCACCCATGTCGGCCAGGGCGACATCAATCAGGCCCGCTGGGGCACCCACGGCGACCACAACATCATCGCCCTGACCGCCTCCAATCACCAGGACGTCTTCGCCATGACCGTGGAGGCCTTCAACATGGCCGAGACCTACCGCACGCCGGTGGTCCTGCTCTTCGACGAGGTGATCGGTCACATGCGGGAGAAGCTGCTGGTGCCGGAGCCGGGCGAACTGCCCCTGGTCGAGCGGCTGCGCACTTCGGTGCCCAAGGACGTGGATTACCATCCCTACCTGCCCCGCGAGGACGGCCGCCTGCCCATGTCCGATTTCGGCGGCGAGCACCGCTACAACGTCACCGGCCTCTACCACGACATGTGGGGCTTTCCGACCAGCAACCCCAAAATGGTCAGCGAGCTGCTCCGCCACCTGATCGACAAGATCGACAACCGGGTGCACGAAATCACCCGCCACAAGGAACATTTCCTGGAAGGGGCCCGCTACGTGCTCATCTCCTACGGCGCCTCGGCCCGCTCGGCCATCCACCTGGCCAGGGAACGGCGGGCCAGGGGCGAGCGGATCGGGGTGATCGAGTTGCAGTCCCTGTGGCCCTTTCCCCGCGAAATGATCCGGGAAAAATGCCGGGAGGCCAAGGCGGTGCTGGTGGTGGAGATGAACATGGGGCAGATGTTGGCCCAGGTGCGCGCCGCGGTGGCCGACCCGGAAAAGGTGTTTCTCGCCAACCGGGTGGACGGCAAGTTGATCGCGCCGGCCGACATCAAGCAGGTGCTGCGGGTGATCCAGGGGAGGGGCGTCTGATGGCGATACAGGACTACATCCGGCAGCGGTTTTTTCCCCATCTGTGGTGTCCGGGCTGCGGCCACGGTATCATCCTCAACAACCTGCTCCATGCCGTCGACGAACTGGGCCTGGCCAAGAACGACATCGTCGTCACCTCGGGCATCGGCTGCTCGGCGCGCATCTCCGGCTATGTCGATTTCCACACCCTCCACACCCTGCACGGCCGCGCCCTGGCCTTCGCCACCGGGGTGAAGCTGAGCCGGCCGGAGCTGACCCTGATCGTGCCCATGGGCGACGGCGACGCCCTGGCCATCGGCGGCAACCATTTCATCCACGCCGCCCGCCGCAACATCGACATCACCGCCATCGTCATGAACAACCGTATCTACGGCATGACCGGCGGCCAGTTCTCACCGCTCTCCGGGCCGGGCATCCTGGCGACCACCGCTCCGTACCGGACCATCGACCCCAATTTCGACGTGGTCGAGCTGGCCAGGGCGGCTGGCGCCACCTTCGTCGCCCGATCGACCACCTACCACGCCCTGGAAACCATCGACCTGCTCAAGCGGGCGATCAGCCACAAGGGGTTCGCGGTGGTCGAGATCCTGACCCAGTGCCCCACCTACTACGGCCGCAAGAACAAGGAGGGCGAGGCGGCCGAGATGATCGAGCGCTACAAACACATCACCGCGAAGATCGGCTCCAAGGCCCTGGAGGAGAATCCGGCGCTCATTCCGCGCGGCGTCTTCGTCGAGGTCGGGCGGCCGGAGTATTGCGAGGCCTACGAGGAGGTCATCGTCCGGGCGCGGCAGGAGGTGGCGGCATGAGCGGCTGGCGGCTGGTCTTTTCCGGTTCGGGCGGGCAGGGGGTGATCACCGCGGCCATCCTCCTGGGCGAGGCGGCGGTGATCCATGAGGGCATCAACGCGGTCCAGTCACAGAGTTACGGGGCCGCGGCGCGGGGCGGCGCCACCCGCAGCGACATCATCCTCGCCGACGAGGCCATCGACTTTCCGGTGGTGACCGAGCCGCACATCGTGGTCTGCCTGACCCAGGAGGCCTACACCAGCTTCGCCCCGGAGATCAGGCCGGGCGGCACGTTGCTGACCGACACCCGCTTTGTCAAGATTGCCCACCGGGTGGATGCCCGCCAGATCGAACTGCCCATGTACGAGACCGTGCTGCGGGAGATTGGCAAGCCCATCGTGTTCAATATCTGCGTGCTTGGCGCCCTGATCGGCTTGGCCGATCTGATCCGGCCCGAGTCGATCCTCAAGGCGATCGCCCACCGGGTGCCGGCCGATTTCATCGAACTCAACACCAGGGCCTTTCATCTGGGCTTTGAACTGGGGCTGCCGCTGCGGCGCTGAAGCCGGCGGTCGGCCGTTTTCCGCCTTTTGGGTTGACAACCGGCCGGGCCGGGAATATGGAATTGCACCCGATTTGCCCCGTCATTTTCTTTAGTGATTATCCACAAATAATTTGCTCGCAATTTTCCTGCCACCAGCTAATATCCGTTGAAACCAAGCAACGG
>NZ_JHZB01000049.1 GCF_000621145.1 Desulfobulbus elongatus DSM 2908 | reverse complement strand
AACCGTGATCCAAGAGTTGATCTATCTGGCCGCCAGACTGATCAGCACCGGCAGACGTTTCAGGCTGCGGTTCAGCCGTCACTGCCCGGCTTTTCCGGCCTTCGCGGCGGTGTATAACCGATTGCTGTCCGCGCATTAAGCGTAGGCGCACACCCCAATCGATGCAATCAGGGGAGAAGTGCGCTCATTGATCGCAAATTTACTGAAATTTTCAAGGAACAAGACGCCAATGTCGCCGTAGCGTGCGGGGTATGCCAACTTGGGGAGAAGTCACTCCCTGAAAAACGACTTAACAGAACCATGAAAGGGAAATCCGGCCATGGCTGTCACTGATTCAGGGAGTAGTGCATGGATTTGTAAACATGACCACTAGTTTCATGGTAGTCCTCCAATTGCCTGCATAGGTCTGAAAGGATCGCTTCACTTTTGACGACAAACAAAAACGCCAAGTCATCCTCTCGATAGGCCAAAACCGACGAACAATTAGAAGCCTCGATCGCCTGCTTGATCTTTTTGTTCACTGACTCTTCATAGATGTGTTTGTTGTTTGGCAAATGCTGATAAATCATTAGCACAGACGAATCGTCAAGTGATTGACTTAGTTTCGCAAGTTCGTCGTTTAGAATGTACTTTTCCCTACCCATCTTCCTTAAATATGAGGGCTTCCCAGTTTCCAGCCCAGTATCTGGATCGACGAAAATTAGGGAATTTCTCGTTCTTAAGACAGCGTCGAACGACTCCCAGTACTTGTTCCTTGTGCTATCTACGAAAAAAACCTCATTCACGGGCTGAACTGTAACGTATGAGCCAACAAGCGGTTTTAGCCATGCCTCCCAATGCTCAAGACTTTTGGAACCACACCTGTCAATGAACGACAACAATTCTGTCGATTTTCCTTCGATGTGTTTTGGAGTCTTATTGCCTTCACCGTCAACTCGATGATTTGTCAGCATAGGGACAAACGCGTAATTTGAGACCACACCACTCTTTAGCAAGTGGGTTATCAAGTCGTATTTGAAGTAATCCCTGCTGTCGCCAAAGTATTTTAACTGAACCATGTTCTTTTCACTCTAAACAATGTTATTGGGTAACATTGCGAATTTTATTTCCAAACAGGATAACCCCACACAGCCAAACAAATTCAGCATGTTATAGTTTGCAATTGTAAATGTTCAGTTGTTAAGACAAAGTCGAAAAACAAACCAATCCTTCTCTGCGAGCCAAGGAATCAAGTAGCAGTTCCAATACATGCCTCCCTCACGATAACGACCGAATGCAAACCGCAATGCCCGTCGTGTCCCGCAGCAGCGCAGTGCATCTGGCCGAATCGGTTTCGCCGCAGTAGCATGAGTCCAGAACCTCCGCTTTGCAGGCACTGACGGCATCGGCCACCATCGCCAGTGAAACACATCCCCGCCGGACCGAAGGCCCATTCATCGTTGTGCCGCCAGGATACCGGCGCCATTGGGCAGGTCGACGGCAACCCGCGCCACGTCCTTCAGCCCGGCCTGCCGCATCATGTCGCCTAGTTCCTTCCAGGTGTAGGACTGGCCCTCCTGGGTGCCGATCAGCATGTTCAACGAGAACAGGGTAGGATGGAGCGGTCCGGTGCGGCTGTCGTCCAGGATGAATTCCTGGATGAACAGGGTGCCGCCGGGGGCGAGGGCGGCGGCGGCCTTGGCGACGATGGCCGCGCAGGTCTCCGGTCCCTCGCTGTGGAGGAGATGGGAGATCCAGACCACGTCGAAGCCGGTGCCGATGGGGTCGGCCTCCACGTCTCCGGCAAGAAAGCGGATGCGGTCGCTCAGGCCGTATTGGGCGATGGTCTCTTCGGCAAAGGGCCTGGTGGTGGGCAGATCGAACACCACTGCGCTCAGTTCCGGATTCTGCCGGCAGAAATGGATGGCGTAGGTGCCGGGGCCGCCGGCCAGGTCGAGCAGCCGGCGCCGGCCGCTCAGATCGATGGCGGCGGCGACGCGCGGTGCCAGTTGCGTCGCCAGGTTGAACATGCCGAGCAGAAAGCTTTCCCGCTCGGCGCCGTCGGTTTCGTGCGACGAACTCCTGCGCACCGGCCTGCCGGCCCGCACCGCCTCGTCCAGCTTGCTCCAGGCCTCGACCAGATAGTGGTGGTGCAGGATGATGTGCCCCAGGTAGGCCGGAGACTGCTTGGCCAGGTATTCGGCGCTGAACGGGGTGGCGGCGAAGGCGTCGCCATCCTTGGCCAGCAGTTCCATGGCGACCAGGGCGTGGAGCAGCATGACGAGCGCCCGGCCGTCGGCATGCAGGCGCCGGGCGAGCTCCGCCGCCGTCATGGGCGTTGTTGCCAGCGGGCTGAACACATCCAGTTTGACCCCGGCGTGCAGGGTGCAGGTTTTCCAGCAGCCGCTGGCCAGGGCGAGAAGATCGGGAACCGTCATGGCGAGTGTTTCCTTTGTTTGGTGGGGGGTGGCGTTCTGTGCCGGGAACAGGGCAGGGCTCCGTTCATCCGGAGAGGGCCATCCGCCGGGCAACGGATGGCCCTCCCCGCTTTCCCTGCCACCGCCTCGGACCGTTTTTCCGGGGCGTCCGTCCCGCTTTACCGCTCCTGCCAGCGGGGATTGCGTTTTTCGAAAAAGGCCTGCACCCCTTCCTTGGCATCGTGGGTGGTGCAGAGCCGGGCAAAGGCCTCGTTCATCAGGTCGAACTGGCGGTCGTAGGGCAGGTCCTCCGAGGCGTAGAACCCCTTCTTGGCGATCTGCACGGCCACCGGGCTCTTCTTGGCGAGAATCTCGGCCCAGGTCATGGCTTCGCTTTCCAGCGCCTCCTTGTCCACCACCCGGTTGAGCAGGCCCAGGGCCTGCGCCTCCGGCGCCTTGATCAGCTCGCCGAACAGGAGCAGTTCCAGGGCCTTTTTCCTCCCCACGCACCGGGACACCGGGATGACCGGGCCGACGCAGTTCAGGCCGACATTGATCGCGGTCAGGCCCATCTTGGTGTTGCTGGCGGCGATGGCCAGGTCAGCGGAGGCCACCAGCCCCATGCCGTTGGCCGCGGCCACGCCGTGCACCTGCGCGATCACCGGCTTCTTCATCCGGGAGATGGCGATCAACGGCTGCTCCATGTGCTCGATCCACTGCCGGTATTCCATGGCGGTCTTGTCGGCCAGCTCGTTGACGTCGATGCCGGCGCAGAAGGCCTTGCCCGCGCCCTTGACGATGATCACCCGCACCTTGGGGTCGGCGTCCATGGCCAGGAGCGCCGCGGCCAGTTCGCTGGCCAGCAGGCTGTTGAAGGTGTTCAGCTCGTCCGGGCGATTGAGAGTGATGGTGCCGACAAACCGTTCGCTTACCTCTACAATGAGATGCGTGTATGCCATTGTGCTGCCTCCTGTTCAGTATGTATTGGTTTATGCCCCTTCCGGATGCAGGGACCGCACGGTTCCCGCACCGGATCGGAGCCCTGTCAACTCGTGGCCGAAAATGCCGGATGGATGGTGCAGGTTCCCTGCGGCGCAGCGCGTGCTCGCGCCCTTGCTACGGCCGCAGGAGCTTGAGGCCGAGGGGCTGTTCCAGCATCCGTTTGGCCGAGGTGCCCACCAGTTCGTGGACGATCACCTCCAGCACATGCCACACCCTGACCCCGGCGCGGATGCAGCCGGTGGTGGTCTCGCCTTCCCGGCCACAGGCCATGTGCATGTGCACCAGCGGCACGCCGTCCTCGTCGCGGAACAGGGTGCCGACCCCGGCGATCTCGTGGGCGTGGTGCAGCTCCCGCTGCATCGGCTCCAGGGGCAGGCCGCGATCCTCCCGCGGCCCGACCACCAGCCGGCTGCCGTCATCGACGCCGCCGACCGCGATCAGCGAGGCGGCCTCGATATGTTGCTCCCGGGCGAACCGCTCGATGGTTTCGTGGACGATATCGCCGTCTTCCAGGCGCAGGACAAACATCCTGCCCGGTCGGGCCTCGGAAAATTGCATGGTTTCACCTCCGGAAAATATGGGTCGGTCGGGCCCCGGCGCCGCACGTCGGCTCAGGTGTCGGTCACCGCGTCGAGCAGCCGGAGGATAGTGCCGCCGACCACCTTGGCGTAGTCCTCGGCCGACAGGCCCAGCCGCTCGATCTTGCGCAGTTCCTGCGCCGGCGTGCCGAACGGGAAATCGCTGCCGAACAGGAGCTTGTCCGGTCCGTAGTGTTCGACGAAATGGCGCATGTCCACGGTCGAGGCCAGGGCCGAATCGGCAAAGACGTTGGCGCGCCGCCAGACGCCGGCGCGGTCCAGGGCCTGGTACGAGCCGTTGAGGCCGCCGAGATGGGGAATGATGATCACCGCTTCCGGGGCGAGCCGCTCGATGAAGCGGAGGGTGTTGTCGTAGCTCTCTTCGAGCACCACCGGCAGGCGCTGCCGGGTGATGGCCGCCAGCATGGCGGCGCAGCGGGGATCGTCGTAGTGGTATTCCGGCTCGTAGGAATGGCGGTGCCACTTGATGCCGCGATAGGGATGGCGGAGTTCGTCGACGGCGAAATCGTTCCAGACGAACAGGTAGGGGAAAATCGCCTCGCCCTGTTCGGCCAGGTCGAGCAGGTAGCGGTTGGCCGCCCGCCGGGTCTGCCGCCACCGGTTGTCGTCCTGAAAATGATAATCGTCGCGGTCGTAGATGTCCTCCACCGGGGCGAACAGGCAGGCGTCGGTGATGCCGGCCTGGCGGAGCAGCGGGGCGATGTGCTCGAACGGGAGATCCGCATGCTGCACCCCGCAGTGGATATGGCTGTCGATGATCCGGGCCGCGCCCATGGCTCCCCTCCGTGCACGAGAAACAGGTTCCCTTGTTGCAGGCTCGCTCTTCCTCTGCTTATCCGAAAAGGAAGGGCTTGGGGTACAAAAAAAAGCGCAGTGGAGAAAAAGGGATGAAGCCGGACCGGGGATAAGGGTTGAACTGAGCCTGGTTTTTCTTCTATAGTGGCACCTCCGGCAGACAGCGCCTCCACCCGGACCGGGAGGGCGCGCCAGCCGGTATCGATTTCCTTTTCTGCGGCACAATCTTCATCCGGCCGGTGTCTCCATCCCGGCCATCCCATGTCCCATGACCGTTCTCCTCCTCTCCTGCCTCGTCTTTCTCCTCGCCGGCCTGATCCAGGGGCTGACCGGTTTCGGCGGCGGCCTGGTGGCCATTCCCCTGCTCTGCCTGCTGATGGACGTCAAGCTGGCCGTGCCCCTGTCCATCCTCAGCGGCCTGGCCATCACCACGACCATGGCTTTCGAACTGCGCCGGCTCATGGATTGGCGCAAGATCCTGCCCATGCTCGTCGGTTCGCTGCCCGGCGTTTTCGCCGGCACCTTTCTGCTCAAGCTGGCCGACCCGGCCGTCATCAACCGGATGCTGGGGGTGCTGCTCATCGCCATCAGCGCCGTCAACCTGACCATCAGGCCCCGCCCCCTCAACCCGCATGTGGCCTGGGGCTACATCGCCGGGTTCTTTTCCGGAGCGATCACCGCCTCGGTGGGCGCGGGCGGGCCGCCGGTGATTATCTACACCACCCTGACCGACTGGAAAAAAGACGAGATCAAGGCCACCCTCACCGGCTTCTTCGTGCTCAACGGCTACATCACCGCCGTGGTGCACGCGTGCAGCGGCATGATCACCCGCAGCACCCTGACCGCCTTTGCCGCAAGCCTGGCGTTCGTCCTCGCGGGGACCTATGCCGGCTCCGCCATCAGCGGCCGGATCAACCGCCGCACCTACCTGCGGGTCGTCTATGCGCTGCTGATGGCGCTGGGCATCGTCATGCTGGCGCGGTAGCGGCCACGATCCGGACGGATGGGCAAAAATCAGCCACTCTCCTCGTCCAGCGTTTCCCTGATCTTGGCGGCGAGCACGCTGAGCGCGAACGGCTTCTGGATGAAGTGCACGCCCTCGTCGAGCACGCCGTGGTGGGCGATGACATTGGCGGTGTAGCCGGACATGAACAGACATTTCAGGCCGGGGTTGAGCGACAGCAGGGTGTTGGCCAGCATGCGGCCGTTCATGCCGGGCATGACCACGTCGGTGATCAGCAACTGGAGGGCGCCGGCATGCTCACGGGCCAGGCGCATGGCCTCGTCGGGAGTGGCGGCGGCCAGGACGGTGTAGCCCAGATTGCGGAGCATGATCGCGGCGATCTCCAGGATCATGGGTTCGTCCTCCACCAGCAGGACGGTTTCGCTGCCGGAGGCGGCCGGCGGGGTGGCCCCGGCCGCCGATTCCTGGTCCGTTCGGGCCGTGTACCGGGGCAGATAGACCTTGAAGGTGGTGCCCTGTCCCGGCTCGCTGTAGACGTTGATGCAGCCGTCGTTCTGCCTGACGATGCCGTAGATCGTGGCCAGGCCGAGGCCGGTGCCCTTGCCCAGCTCCTTGGTGGTGAAAAAGGGTTCGAACAGCTGGGAGAGCATGTCGGCGTCCATGCCGCTGCCGTTGTCGCTCACCGCCAGCAGAACATAGTCGCCCGGCGCCATGTCGGCATGCTCGGCGCAGTAGTGCGCATCCACGGTCATTGCCGCCGTCTCGATGGTGACCTTGCCGGTATCGCCGATGGCGTCCCGTGCATTGGCGGCGAGATTGACCAGGATCTGATCGAGCTGCGACGGATCGATCCGCACCTGGCCGGCATCCCGGCCGGGCCGCCAGGCCAGGTCGATGTCCTCGCCGATGAGCCGTTGCAGCATGGTCAGCATCCCGGCCACCGTTCCGTTCAGGTCGAGCACCTTGGGGGCGACCGTCTGCTTGCGGGCAAAGGCGAGCAACTGCCGGGTCAGATCGGCGGACCGTTCCGCGGCCTGCCGGATGTTCTGCACATTGGCATACAGCGGATGCGCCGTGTTCAAGCCGTTGAGGGCCAGCTCGCAATGGCCGAGAATGACGCTGAGCATGTTGTTGAAATCGTGGGCCACGCCGCCGGCCAAACGCCCGATCGACTCCATCTTGTGCGCCTGGGTCAACTGCGCCTGCAACCTGTTCCGCTCCTCCTCGGCCCGCTTGCGGGCGGAGATCTCGTTGAACAGGACAGCCATCCTGCCGGGCGACATCTGGAAGGCATGCAGCTCGAAGACCCCGGCAACGGTATCGTCGGCATAGTCGAACTGTTCGCTCTGCCAGCTCTCGCCGAATTCGGCCGCCCGGCGGAAACAGTGAGGCAGCTCGGTCCCGCGGAGCGCCGGCAGGATTTCCTCCAGGGTCCTGCCGACGAACCGGGCGTTGTCCATCTTCAGCAGCCTGTCGGCGGCGGGATTGGCGCCGGCAAGGACCAGGCGGCCGTCGGCGCGCAGATCGAACAGGTGAATGCCCATGGGCGAGGCCTGGACGATGTTGCGGAAGGTGGCCTCGCTGGCCTGGAGGGCGGTTTGCGCCTGCCGGTGTTCGGTGATGTCGATGGTGTAGCCGGCGAGCAGGCGCCGTTCCTTCAGCCGGATCGGGAACTTGATGGTGGTATAGCTGCGGCCGTTGAATTCCTCGTCGAGGTGGAGAATCTTTCCCTCGGAGACGACCTGCCAGTCGTCCGCCGTCATTTGTGCCGCGAACTCCGCCGGAAACAGCTCCTGCATGGTCTTGCCGAGCATCTCGGTCGCCGGGATGCCGAGCATGTCCCGGTAGTTGTCGCTGGCGTTCAGGGTTCGGCTCTCGGTGGGCGACACCTCCTTGATGAAGGCGTAGATGGGCGAATTCTTGATGAATTGGGTCAGCAGCTCGTTGGTGGTCACCAGTTCTTCCTCGGCCCGCTTGCGGGTGGTGACGTCCGCATGGATGCCGATCATCACCAGGGGCTTGCCGGCCTCGTCGCGGGTGACGACCCGGCCCCGGTCCAGGATCCACACCCAATGGCCGTCCTTGTGGCGCATCCGGTACTCACAGTCGTAGTCGACCGTCTCGTCCCGGACGCACCTGGCCAGGGATTGCCAGGCCCGGTCCACGTCGTCCGGATGCACCAGCCGCGCCCAGGAGTCGTAGGTGCAGGGCAGGATCTCGGCGAGGGTATAGCCCAGCATCCGCGCCCAGGTGTCGTTGACCGCGTTCTCGTTGGTTTGCACGTTCCATTCCCAGGTGCCGAGCCGCGACCCCTCGATCACGAACGCCAGGCGTTCGCGCTCGCGCCGCAGCGCTTCCTCGGCACGCTTGCGGTCGGTGCTGTCGCTGCCCACGCACAGGATTTCGCTGAGTTCGCCCGCCGGGCCGTACAGCGGCTTGTTGGTCCATGTCACCCAGACGCGCGACCCGTCCCGGCGTATGTTCTCGTTCTCGTCGATCGCATAGTCGCGGGGATTGCGGCCCATGTCGGCGATCATCTCCCGGAATCCCGCGCCGACGGGATCGTGTTCCGGCACAATGCTCCCCACCGCGCTGCGGCCGACCACCTCGTCGAGGGTGTAGCCGAAAAACCGCTGCGCGAATTCGTTGAGGAAGACGATCCGGCCATCGCGATCCATGCGGAGGATAATGGAGTTGGCGTTCTCGACCAGCTCGCGGTAGCGCGCCTCGCTCTCCCGCAGGGCCCGCTCGCTTTTCTCCAGTTCGGCCGTGCGTTTCCGCACCGCCGCCCGCAGGGTTCGGTTCCAGTAAAACAGGCCGGCTATCAGCACCACGGGGATGCCGGCACCGAGCAGCAGCGCGGCGACGGGCAGCCCCTGCAACAGGGAGCCGCCCAACCACTTCCTGTCGATTTGTTCCAGTTCCCCGGCCGAAATCCGGGCAAAACCCCATTCGATCTCACCCAGCATCCCGGCGTTCCCCTTCCTGACCGCCCGGTGGAATTCGCCGACATTGAGGGGAGACGAGACCTTGAACTGGTTGCGGATGCCGTGCTTGTGCAGGAAATAGAGGGCCGGGGGCTTATCGATGACGAAGACGTTGACCTTGTGGTCCTTGGCGGCCTGGACGATCGCCTCGTAGCCCTTGAACGGCATCAGGTTGTCAACGCCGTTGCGCCGCAGCAGCTCGACGGCGGCATCGCCCTCCTTGACCCCGACGACAAACCCCTGCAGGGAGTGCAGATCGGTGATACCGCTGATATCCTTGTAAAAAAAGGCGACAACCTCGATCGGGGCATAGGGCTTGCCGAAATCGAGCCAGCCCAAGCGCTCCTCGGTGACAAAGGCCGTATCGATGACATCGAATCGGCCCGCCTTCATCCCGGCAAGGGCATCCTTCCAGTCCAGGACGGTCATGTCCACCCGGATGCCGGTCTTCTCCTGCCACAGCCGCCATTGGTCGGCCAGAATACCCTGGATGGCCCCCTGGCCGTCGACGAAGACGTACGGCGGATAGTTGTTGTCCAGCACCACCCGGATGGTGCGCGGGGTGGCGGCATCCGGGCCGGCGGCGGCGCCCAGGGCGTTCGGTGCGGCAAGGAACGCCAACAGGAGGCACCAGCAAAGGCAGCAGCGCTTGAGCAGGCTGTTCCGGGAGACAGACTGGTTCATGACAACACTGTTCCGATCACGCGACACTCTTCTGGAATTCGGGGAAAAGACCCGGCTCTACCGGACGGACAGACGGACACGGGTAGCGAACCCGACCCCACGGGACGACCGTGGCGCGGACGGTCGCACCGTCCCGGATCGGTCCAGGGCGACCCGGTCCCTCAACGGCCACAGCATTTCTTGAATTTCCTGCCGCTGCCGCAGGGACAGGGATCGTTGCGGCCGACCGTGCCGACTCCCACCGCCGACCGTGCCCCCTTGCCGATTGTTTGTCCGGAGACATACAGCCATTGCCCGTCTTCTCGAACGAAACGGCTGCGTTCGTGCAGCGCGAGCACCTTCGCGCCCGCCAGCGCCGTGGCCACGAATTCGACCAGCCCCGCGCCGTCCGTCTCCCTGCCCCGCTCGGTGGCCACGATCCGCAGGCCGCACCACTCGGGTTGTCCGGCAAGGTCCAGCTCCGCCGGCCGGGTGGACGGATGCCAGGTTTGCAGCAGATAGGCGCCGTTTTTCTCGGCAAAGGCGGTGTAGCGCGAGCGCATCAGTGCCGCCGCCGTCCGGGCCCGCTCCTGTCCGGCCAGCAACGGGCCGCAGCACCGGCCGTAGGCGGTGCCGGAACCGCAGGGGCAGGGGCGGTCGTCCCCGGGTGCCGGCCCGGCCGGCAACGGTTCAGCCGCCATGGCGATGGAACCACCGCTCCACTTCCTGAGCGGTGAAGGTCTTGAGCACCGGCCGGCCGTGCGGGCAATGGGAAAACACCGCACCCGCCTCCATTTGGGCCAGCAGCTTGAGCATTTCCACCGGCTGTAGGCGGTTGCCCGCCTTGATCGCCGCCTTGCAGGCCATGGAGGCGAGCAGATCGTCCACCGCCTGGGGCACGGGCCGGACGGCATCCTGCCGGGCCGCGCTCCGCAACCCGTCGAGGATCTCCCGCAGCAGCGCGCCCGGCTCGACATGGCTGACCAGGGCCGGCGTTGCCTTGATCAGGTGGGTGGCCTCGCCGAACGGCTCCACCGCGAAACCGAAGGCGGCCACCTCCGCGCCCCGCTGTTCCAGGGTCTCCGCCTGGGCCGGGGTCAGCTCGACGGTAGCCGGAAAGAGCAGGGCCTGCTGCGGCATGCTGGTGGCCAGGTAGCCCTGCAACAGTTGGCCGTACAGGAGCCGTTCGTGGGCCGCGTGCTGGTCGATGACGATGAACTGCCCCTCCCGTTCGCAGAGCAGGTAGAGGGCGAACAACTGGCCGATCAGGGTCAGGCCGGCATAGGCGGGCGCGGGCCCCGGCTCGGGAAGTGGCGAACTGTCCGGCAGGATGGGCGGCGTCACGGGAAGGGCCTGGACCGGCAGCGGTCGCACCGAAACCGGCGGCGCATCGGCAGGCAGGCGCGGCTGCGAGGCCGGCGGTTCGGCGCTGGCCGGGGCGGGAAAGTCGGGCGAGGCGGTCACGGCCGCGCTCCGTTCGACCGGCCACTCCCGGAAGGGTTGGGGCGCAGGCGGGGCGAACAGGCTGGTGCGAAGGGCCTGCTGGTACCCGGCCATGGCCCGGCGAATCCGGTCGGCCACGAAGCGATGCACCGTCTCGCTACGGCGAAAGCGGATCTCGCGCTTGGCCGGATGGACGTTGACGTCCACCTGGTCCGGGGCGATGGCCAGGAGCAGGACGCCGGCCGGCTGATAGCCCTTCATCAAAAATCCCTGCATGCCCTCGCCCACCGCGTGCCGGAGCATCGCGTCCTGCACCGGCCGGCCGTTGACCAGCAGGCGCAGCCGGGCGGTGGCGGCTTGAGCCGTTTCCGGCAGCAGCAGAAACCCATCCAGCGCCATCGCCTCGGCCTCGGCATCATTTGCCGACTCGGCCCGCAGCGGCAGCAGTTTGCCCTTGTACCGGAACACCTCGCGGACCCGCCGCTCCAGATCGGCGCCCGGCCGATAGTCGAGCACCATCCGGCCGTCGGCCTGGAGGGTGAAGCCGGTGGCCGGATGGGCCAGGGCCTGGTTCTTGACCACCTCCTCGATGTGGTGCATCTCGGTGCGGGCCGATTTGAGGAATTTCTTCCGGGCCGGCATGTTGCCGAACAGGTGGCGGACCTCGATCACCGTGCCCCGGCCGCAGCCGTCCTGGTGCACATGGCGCAAGGTGCCGTAGCGGACCTCGGCGCGGGTGCCCAATTCCTGGTCCTGCGGCCGGGACAGGACGGTCATCCAGGCAACCGAGGCGATGCTGGGAATGGCCTCGCCGCGGAATCCCAGAGTGGCGATGGCGGCCAACTGGGCCTCCTCGCGGATTTTGGAGGTGGCATGCCGCTCGAGGCAGAGCAGCACGTCGTCGCCGTCCATGCCGGCCCCGTCGTCGGTCACCCGCAACAGCCCGCTACCGCTGCCCTCGACCTGGATGTCGATACGGCTGGCGCCGGCGTCCAGGCTGTTTTCCACCAGCTCCTTGACCACCGAGGCCGGCCGCTCCACCACCTCGCCGGCGGCGATCTGATTGGCTAACTGTTCTGAAAGAATCCGTATTCGAGACAAGGGCCTGGTCTGTTCGCGTGTGATTAACGGTGCCGAATTTTTCAATTCATGGTAACAACTGGACCGACAACCGCCTCCGGTCGAGCCGGTCCGGGCGCACCCCAACACTACCGTTTCTTTGTTCGCTTGTCCACCACACCGTCGGCACCCACGGAACTTCCTCCGCAGCCGCCCCCCTTTCGCGGCCGGATCCTGAACGAACGCCACCTCACCAGAATGGCGCTCACCATCGCCATGCTGGTGACGCTGCTGCTCGGCACGGTCCTGGCCTGGATCTCGTCCCTGCCCGACATCCGCTCGTTCGACGACTACCGGCCCCAGGTGGCCACTCTGATCCTGGACCGTTCCAACCGGCCCATCGACGCCATCGCCAGGGAATTCCGGGTGATCGTCCCCTACGACAGTCTGCCCGCCCTGCTGCCCAGGGCCTTCGTCGCCGCCGAGGACAGCCGTTTCTGGGAGCACGACGGCCTCGACGGCTGGTCCATCGCCCGCGCCGCCTTCAACAACCTGCGCGCAGGCCGCCGCAGCCAGGGCGGCTCGACCATCACCCAGCAGGTCACCCGCGCCCTGCTCCTGTCCCCGGAGAAAAGCTATCTGCGCAAGATGGCCGAGGCGGTGCTCGCCTTCCGGCTGGAGCGGATGCTGACCAAGGAGGAGATTCTCTCCATCTACCTCAACGAGATCTATCTCGGCGAAGGGGCCTACGGGGTCGAGGCCGCGGCCCGCACCTATTTCGGCAAGAAGGCCAGCCAACTGACCCTGGGCGAGATCGCGCTGCTGGCCGGCCTGCCCCAGTCGCCGAGCAACTATTCGCCGCTCCGGCAGCCCGAGGCGGCCCGCGCCCGGCAGCGCTACGTGCTCAACCGCATGGCCGAGGACGGCATCGTCACCGCCGAGGCGGCGCGCGCGGCCTACGAGGAGGGGCTGCCCCTGGCCGGCAACTGGCGCAAGGCGATCAACGGCTATTTTTCTTTGTACATTCGGCAACAGTTGCTTACGGTGTACAAGGAGGCGGATCTCTACCAGCAGGGCTTGAACGTGGCCACCACGGTCGATGCCCGACTCCAGGAAGCGGCGGCCGGGGCCATCCAGGCCGGTGCGGCCAGGGTAGCCGAACGGCACCCCGGCGAGCCGGCGCCGCAGGGGGCGCTGGTGGCGCTCGACACCGGCAGCGGCCGCATCCGGGCCATGATCGGCGGGGTCGATTTCACGGAAAACCAGTTCAACCGGGCGGTGCAGGCCAACCGGCAGCCCGGTTCGGCCTTCAAGCCCCTGCTCTATGCCGCCGCCCTGGAGCGGGGCATATCGCCGGAGGCGGTGTTCCCGGACACCCCAATCGCCCTGTACGGCGGCACCGGCAAACCCTGGCAGCCGCATAACTTCAAGAACGAATACCGGGGAGCCATGAATCTCACCGAAGCCCTGGTCCACTCCAGCAACGTGATCGCGGTCCGCTTGATGCAGCAGGTCGGGCCGAAGAACGTGATCGGCACTGCCCGGAAAATGGGGATCACCGCGCCGCTCGCCGCCGACCTGTCGCTGGCGCTCGGCGCCTCGCCGGTGTCGCTGCTGGAACTGACCGCCGCCTATGCCGCCTTGGCCAACCAGGGCGTGTACCATGCCCCGGTCGGCATCACCAGGGTCGGGGACCGGCGCGGCGGCTTCGTCACCTGGCCGCAGTCCGCGGGCGTGCAAGTGGTGGCGCCGGCAACCGCGTCCTGGCTGCAGACGGCCATGGCCCAGGTGGTGCGGCGGGGCACCGGCAGGAACGCGGCCGGCGTACCCGGCGCCGGCGGCAAGACCGGCACCACCGACAACCAGGTCGATGCCTGGTTCATCGGCTCGGCGCCGGACCTGACCACCGGCGTCTGGGTCGGCCACGACCGCGACCTGCCGCTCGGCGCCGGCGAGACCGGCGGCCAGGCGGCCGCGCCGGTATGGAAACAGTTCATGCTGCAAGCGGTTAACTGAAGGAGTACCATGCCCACCCGCACCAGCCACCTCATGCGGACATGCTACGAAGGCGGGCCGACCGACAAGCTGGCCACGGCCCGTGTCCTCCATGCCGAGTTGGCCGGCCGACTCACGGCCCGGCCGCCATTTGCCGACGAACTCGATCTGTTGCGCCGGGAGAGCGAAGCCCTTGCCCGCCAGATGCAGGCCATGGAGTTGGGCCGGCTGTGCAGCCGCTGCGCGACGCGGCCGGATGGCGGCTGCTGCAGTGCGTTCATGGCGGCCAACACCGACGCCCTCCAGATCCTGATCAACCTGCTGCTGGGCGCCTCCGTGGCCGAACAGCCGGACAGCGGCGACAATTGCTGTTTCCTCGGTCCCCGGGGGTGCCTGTTCCTGATCAAGCCGATCTTCTGCCTCAACTACAACTGCACCCATATCCTCACCGGCGCCGACCCAACGGACCTGGCTGTCCTGGACAGGCGGGCCGCGGCGGTGCTCAGCCGCCAGACCCGCATCGAGGACATGCTGCTGGAGGTGCTCCGCGACCGGACCGCGTCAGCGCCATAATCTCGTTTCTGTGTTGGAGGTTCCCATGCCCATCAGCGCCACCCTCGCCACTCCGCTCGGCCCTTTCATCCTGACCGCCGACGAAACCGATCTCTGCGGCCTGGACTTTCCCACGAAACCGGCCCCGGTCGCCGCCCTTCCCCCGGTGGAGCGGGCGGCCCATCCGCTCCTGGCCGAGGCCGCCCGGCAGTTGCTCGCCTATCTCGACGGCGAGCTGACCGACTTCGACCTGCCCCTGTCGATCCACGGCACCCCCTTTCAACAACAGGTGTGGGCGCAGTTGCGCACCATTCCCTACGGCCGCACCATGACCTACGGCGAGTTGGCGGAACGGATCGGCGGCCGGCACAAGGCCAGGGCCGTGGGCGGAGCCGCCCATGCCAACCCTCTGGGCATCGTCATCCCCTGCCACCGGCTGATCGGGGCCGGCGGCGCCCTGACCGGCTTCGGCGGCGGCCTGCCCATGAAGCAAACCCTGCTCGACCTGGAGCGGAAAACACGGGAACGGACGAAAAAAAGCGCGTATTGCTGAGGAAAATCCGATACGGTATCTTCATTATCTCTTTTCAGGGAGGAACGTTCATGGTGGATATTATCATCGGTTCGATCGAACCCCTTGGTCCGCCGCCCGGTCACCCTGGCCCCACCGGCGCGCCGGTGGAGGCGGAGCTGCTCCATGTGCGCGACCCCCGTCAGCGCATCGCTGGTCCGCTGGGCCAGGAGCGGCGCAAACAGCCGCGCCAGGACCCGCTCAACGGCAAGGTCCTCACCCTGCTCATCCCGGACAGCGCCGCCCTGCCGAAGGACCTGGACACCAGGAAATACAGGGTGCTGCTCCGGTTCATGAAAAAATAGCGCCACCGGCACCCCCATCTCCGCGATTCATGGCCGTACCTGCCGGAACCAGGGGCATCGCCCCGTGCGCGCCCCGTGCCGAGGAAACCACAAAAAGCATGAAACATCATCGAGATTGAACACATGACCGCATGCACGCCCATTGGCATCATCCACAGCCCCTTCAAGGAATTGACCGGCATGCCGATCCAGCCGGCCGGCGCGGCCGGCGTGCAGGGCACCGTCGAGATCTTCGCCGAATACCGTCCCGGACTGAAGGACCTCGAAGGATTCTCCCATCTCATCCTGCTGTACCATTTCCACCGCAGCCGGGATTGCTCCCTCCACGTCGTGCCGTTCATGGATACGGAACCGAGGGGCGTTTTCGCCACCCGCGCCCCCAGCCGGCCGAACCCGATCGGCCTTTCCATCGTCCGCCTGGACCGGGTCGAGGACGGCCTGCTGCAGATCCGCAACGTGGACGTCCTCGACGGCACGCCTCTTCTGGACATCAAGCCGTATGTGCCGGAATTCGACGCCCACGTGCAGGTTCGGACCGGTTGGCTCGAGACGGCCAGGAAAACCGTCTCGGACCAGAAATCGGACGATCGGTTCATATAAGACTGCAAACGGGCCCGCGCAGACACACCGGGACAAGGAGGCAAGCGAAACAGAGCAACCGGGTATCGCCCGATTCCCCGAATCCATACGGGCGTTGTGCACCGGTTATCGCGGCACGGCCGGACAGGGCCGCTCGAAGGCACCAGCGGCTGCGGACATGGCGGAACCGGCGGGATTGTCGGGCAGCAAGCGGCGATGCCATTGCCCATGCAATCGTGCCGGCAGCGAACAAATCGATGGAGGCAGCGATGAAGGATCTTCGGAAGACACGTGTGTTGCAGGCATTGTTGATTGTGGCGGCCGTGCTGCTCGGTGGTTGCGCCGGTCCGCCGCCGCAACCAACCGCCGGCGACCCCGCCCGTACCCCCACCGATTACTCGGTTGCGGCGCATTGGCTGGCCAATCCCGCGGGCAGGGGCGACAAGGAAGTGGATGTCTTTTTCCTGTACCCGACCTGCTGTTTCGGCACGGCCCCGGTCTGCATGGCGGACGACCCGGCCATGCACACCGAGGCCGCGAAAGTGCGCGACGCCCATGCGGGCATTTTCCGGTCGGCGAATTTCTACGCCCCCTTCTACCTCCAGTTGAGCCTCGATCACATAAGCGGCCTCGGCAACATGCCGCATGTGGACGCCGCGATCCGGGCGATTCCGCTTGTGGATTGCCAAAACGCCTTTCAGTATTACCTCGAGCACTACAACCACGGCCGGCCGATCATCTTCGCCGCCCACTCCCAGGGCACGATTATCGCCCGGCACCTGCTGCTGTGGATAAAAGACGCCCACCCCGAAGTCGTCAAGCGCACCATCGCCGCCTACCTGATCGGCTTTGCCATCACCCCGGAATACCTTGCCCAATCCGGCCTCGGATTTGCTGAACAACGCGACGATACCGGCGTGATCATCTCCTACAACACCGAATCGCCCGCAGCCACCGCCAGTCCGTTTGTCGACCTGCTCCCCGGCGGCATCGCCATCAATCCGATCAACTGGAAACGCGACGCGACCTACGCCAGCAAACAAGAGAGCCTGGGCAGCAGAATCCGGTTCGGCGACGGCCCTGCGGTCGATCGCCCGCATTTTGCCGATGCGCGCCTCAATGCCCGACGGGGCACCGTGCAGACGACGGCACCTGTCAAGGCCGGCGAACCCTGGCCTCCCGGCGTGTTGCACCGGTTTGACTACGACTTGTTCTGGTACGACTTGCGGAAGAACGTGGAAGACCGCATCGAGGCGTGGCAGGCGCAATAAAGGCGGCCGAGCGCCGCATCGTCAACAAGGAGGGAATCGTGGATCGTATACTCATTGGCAAAGGCGAAACGACCGTGCACCTGCTCGCCAGGTATGGCAACCGCCATGGTCTGATCGCGGGCGCCACCGGCAGCGGCAAGACCATTTCGCTCCTGGTTCTGGCCGAGGGTTTCTCCCGTCTGGGCGTACCGGTGTTCGTGGTTGACGTCAAAGGCGATGTCGCCGGCCTGGCCATGGCCGGCAGCTCCAACCAGAAAATCCAGCAGCGCGTGGCCCGGATCGGCATCGAGGGCTTCGCCCACGAGGCGAGCCCGGTCCTGTTCTGGGATCTGTACGGCCGGCAGGGCCACCCGGTGCGGACCACGATCAGCGAAATCGGGCCAACCCTGCTCGGCCGGATCCTCGAACTCAACGACACCCAGACCGGGGTGCTCGAAATCGTCTTCAAGATGGCCGACGACCAGGGCCTGCTGCTGCTCGATCTCGACGATCTCCGCGAACTCCTCGGATTCGTCGCCGAGAACCGCAAGGAGATCTCCTCGGACTACGGTCTCGTCAGCGCCCAGTCGGTGGCGGCCATCCAGCGCGCCGTCTTGTCCCTGGAACGCGCGGGCGGCGGCGCCTTCCTCGGCGAACCCGCCCTGGACCTCGCCGATCTGATGCGCACCGACCTGGGCGGACGCGGCATCGTCAGCATCCTGGCAGCGGACCAGCTCATCCTGCAGCCGCGATTGTACTCCAGCTTTCTGCTGTGGCTGCTGTCGGAACTGTTCGAGAATCTGCCGGAGGTGGGCGACCTCGACACGCCGAAACTGATCCTCTTCTTCGACGAGGCCCATCTGCTGTTCGACGACGCCCCGCCGGCCTTGCGCCAACGGGTGGAACAGGTGGTGCGGATCATCCGCTCCAAGGGAGTCGGGATCTATTTCTGCTCGCAATTTCCCGACGATCTGCCCGGCGAGATCCTCGGCCAGCTCGGCAACCGGATCCAGCACGCCCTGCGCGCCTACACCCCCCGCGACCAGAAGGCGGTCAGGACCGCGGCCGAGACGTTCACGGCCAATGCCGGGCTCGACGTCGCCGAGGTCATCTCCCGGCTCGCCGTCGGCGAAGCGCTGGTTTCCACGCTCCAGGAAAACGGCGTGCCCCTGCCGGTGGAACGCACGCTGATCTGTCCGCCGCGCTGCCGCATGGGGGCGATTACGCCCGAAGAAAGAACGACGGTGCGGGCGTGCAGTCCGATCGGCGCCAAGTACGATACGCCGGTGAACCGCGAGTCGGCCTACGAGATCCTCAATCGACGCGCCCGGCAGCGCGAAGAAACCGCGCCGCCGGCCGAACGGGCCAGTCGCGCCGAAACAACAAAGGAGCCGGAAAACCGAAGCGTGCTCGGCGATCTCCTCTGGGGCACCGGTCGCCGCCAGGGCATGGTGGAAACCATGGCCAAGCAGGCGGTCCGCACCATCGGCAGCCAGCTCGGCCGCCAGATCCTGCGGGGCGTGCTGGGCGGTATCCTGGGCGGATCGCGACGGCGGTAGCGGGCCGGGACAGCAAGGCGCTTTCCCCCGAAGAGGCCGCCTTGCACCACGCCTTCAGCAACAACACAACCGACACCGAAAGGAGAAAACCATGAAATACGGTTTCCTGGGTTTGGGCATCATGGGCAGTCGCATGGCGACCCGCCTGGTTCGCGCCGGCTTCGCCGTCACGGTCTGGAACCGGGACGCATCGAAATGCGGGGCCCTGGTCGCACTCGGGGCGAAACAGGCCCCGACCCCCAAAGAGGTGGCGGCTGAGGCCGACATCACCTTTGCCATGGTCTCCGATCCACAGGCCAGCCTGGAACTCTGTTTCGGCGCCGAGGGCGTGCTGGCGGGCATCGGACCGGGGCGCGGCTATGTCGACATGTCGACGGTGGACCCCGCGACCTCGCGGCAGGTCGGGGAAGCCGTGGCCGCCAAAGGGGCCCGGTTTCTGGAGGCGCCGGTCTCGGGGACGAAAAAACCGGCGGAAGACGGCACCCTCGTCATCCTCGCCGCCGGCGACAAGGCCCTGTACGGCCAGGCGCTGCCGGCCTTCGACCAGATGGGCAAGGCATCGTTTTATTTGGGAGAAGTCGGCCAGGGCACCAGGATGAAGCTCGTGGTCAACCTCGTGCTCGGCGCCATGATGGAGGTGCTCGGGGAAGCGCTCGCCTTGGGCGGCAAATGCGGCCTGCCGGGCGAACAGGTCCTGGAGGTGCTGGCCCAGGGGGCCATGGCCAATCCGATGTTCGGGGTCAAGGGTCCCATGATCCTCGCCGGGGACACCACCACCAGCTTTCCCTTGAAGCACATGGAAAAGGATTTGCGCCTGACCACCCGTCTCGGCCAGGAACTGGGGCAGGACTTGCCGGTGACCGAGGCTGTGCATGCCATCTTCGGCAAGGCCCTGGCCGCTGGCTTGGGCGAGGAGGACATTGCCGCCGTGGTCAAGGGTATCTGAGTGTCGCGAAAAAACGCGGCAGCGCGGCGATGCCCGTTCGGGCAAGGGATGGGGAGACGATGCCGCCTTCCGGCAGGAGAAACGAAGCAATGCATGACGGCCGACGGTTGAGCGGACAACGGCAACACGCATCAAAAGGAGCGCATCATGAAAAAAAGCCAGATCATCTTCAGCACATTCAGTCCGCTGATGGCGGTGGATACGGAACTCGTCGGCAGCGGGGCCGAGGCCGTCGCCACCCCGAGGGTCTACTCGTTGTGCCGATGCGGCGAGTCCGGCCGGAAACCGTTGTGCGACGGCACCCATGCCAAAAAGGGTTTTGTCGGTGAACGCGAGGATTCGAACAAACCGGCGCTGGAATATTACCGGGGCGGGGAGATCACCATCGTCTACGACCGCTATCTCTGCATGGGCGCGGGCTTTTGCGGCGAACTCGAGGCCGTGTTCGGCACCCACGACGCCCCCAAGTACGAACCGGACGCGGCACCGGTGGAAGACATCATCGCCACCATCAGGAAGTGCCCGTCGGGAGCCTTGAGCTACATCGTCGGCAACGAACCGTTCAGGAAGTATTACGGCGCCACCAGAATCGTCGTGGAAAAGGACGGGCCGCTCCATTGCCAGGGGGAGATCACCCTGATCGACGACCAGGACTCCGATCTCCTTCTGCCCGATGCCGACCATTTCACGCTGTGCCGCTGCGGCGGCTCCAAAAAGAAGCCGGTCTGCGACGGTTCCCACGAAACCAACGGGTTCAAGGGGGGCTGATCCCTTTCCCGAATTTCATTGCGTTACGGCAGCTCCGTTTGCGCACGGTGCGGAGATCGGCCCGGAAAATAAGTGATTATCCATAAATAACCATGACCTTGTTCAGGACAATCATGGCGGCTGCCAATGTGTTGAGTGCAATGTACGAGAGATCTGTCTTCTCGTATCGTGGTATCAATTTGCGAAACCGGTTGAACCATGAATGTGCTAACTCAACGACCCAGCGCCGTGCCTTGAACGAAGGATCTCTTTCGATCAATTTTTTCTCTTCGCCTCGTGGGCGGATGTGGGGGATGAAGCCATTGGAGAGTACAGTATCCTCCTTGCCCACATATGCTGCATCAAGGCAGAGATTTTGCGGAGTATCCTTTTCTTTTGGCGCCACCACTCTGTTTTTCAGCAAAACGTCAAGAGAGACGCT
>NZ_JHZB01000048.1 GCF_000621145.1 Desulfobulbus elongatus DSM 2908 | reverse complement strand
TGAAAATGTTAAGGATTTAATATTTTCTATAATTTCAAAAAGAGAAAGATTTGGCAGGTCGACGACATCAAAAATGGCATCAAATTTTTGATGGAAATTTTCTATATACTCTTTCTTCGATGACATTTTGAGTTCTGATCCGATATCAACAGCAGCGTTCATGGCACCATCTCCTTTATTGAAGTGATGATACCAAAAGACTGCAATAATTTATAGCATTTTCTGCTCCAACACGCTGTTTTTATATCATTTCATACCGATCTGAATTGGGCGCTTTTAACGCATAACTATCGGATACTCCCTCCGGAATCTCTC
The DNA here is from genome assembly GCF_000621145.1 of Desulfobulbus elongatus DSM 2908. Classification (GTDB taxonomy): domain Bacteria; phylum Desulfobacterota; class Desulfobulbia; order Desulfobulbales; family Desulfobulbaceae; genus Desulfobulbus; species Desulfobulbus elongatus. The sequence goes on along the minus strand of NZ_JHZB01000048.1, from coordinate 21,866 downwards.
CATGGCTCCTCTTCTTCCGATTTACCGTATGCCCTGGCCATGGGCGGCGGCTACCTTCTCTTTCTTGCCCGCGGGAATCTTGTATGAAAAAATTCCGGCATATACTCCGCGACCAGCAAGGCGTTGCCGCCATGGAATTTGCCCTAGTCGTTCCGGCCCTGCTGCTCATTGTTTTCGCCACCATCGAATACGGATGGTACCTGACGCAGTGGATGGTGCTCAACAACGCCGCGTCGGCCGGAGCTCGGGCCGGAGTCAAGGCACGGGAATGGGAAAGTTCCTACAATAACGAAGAAGATCCTGTGGCCTTTGCCCGCTCGGCCCTGAAAAGTTCCCTGTGGACGATGAAAGAATTTCCGTCCGATCACGTCGATATCGAAATTCTTGCGGCGGACGAAACAACACCGCGCCGCCTCAAGGTGCAGGTTTCTGACGTCCCCTATCAACCGATAACCGGTTATCTGGGGGCGAGCCTCCTGCCGGAGACCTTGGCTGCCAAAGCGGTCCTGGCCTTCCCCTAGTTTTCCACGACCAATCAACATACGGCCCCCCAAAACTCAACCCAGAGACATCGTGAGAAAACTGCGTGCGCTCATCGCCATGTTTGTGGCCCTGCTGCTGGCAGGCTTGGCATCCTATACCGTGTATATGCGGTTGCAGAAGCCAAAACCCTCCAAAGAACCCCACCCACCCGTAGCCAAAGTCGAGGAGCAGAAGAAGCAGGAAAAGCCGCCGGATCGATTCAGCCAGCGCATCGAACCCGGCTTCAGGGCAGTGCCCCTGCAGATCGAGTCTGCCGCCGGCAGCCTGGAAAAAATAGCCCCCGGCGACCGGGTGGATGTCCTGGCGGTCACATCGTCCCCCGAAACCAAGGAGGGGCATCTTTCCCGTCTGTTATTTGAAGGAGTAGAAGTAATGGATGTGCACATCGGCGCGGAGACAGGGGGACGTGCCGGTCGAAAGCAAACCGTCACGCTCAAGATGACGCCGCAGCAGGCCACCAGCCTGTCCGCAGCCGATCCGGCGGCTTCCCTGCGGCTGATGCTGCGGAACCACCAGGACCAGCTCCCCGTCAACCAACAGCCATCCGCCTTTTCATCCGAAGACGGCATCCACGCCTATCTCCCGCAATCGCTGGAGTTGGAAACCCTGATCGCTCCGGGAATGCGGGCCATCACCCTGGAAGTGACGGCCACCGATGGAGTGGGAGGCTTTTTTCGTCCCGGCGATCGGGTCGATGTGGTGGTGACCTGCCCTTGGGGGAATCTCAACCTGCAATCCGAAAACGAACCCGGCGGGACTGCCACCATCAAGGAAACCCACAGAAGTTCAAAAATTTATTTTGAGAACCTCAAAATCGTCAGTACCGACCGAAGCCTGCACTGGAACAGCGAACAGAATCAGTCCGTCGGGCGGGTGACCCTCGAGGTCACGCCAAAGCAGGCGGAAGAACTCACCGTCCTGGCCGATTCCAAGCAGGACAAAAATATGCTCCGACTGATCAGTCGCAACAAAAACGATGACCAATTGGCCGGAACTCAAGGGGTTGAGCTGCTCGACCTCCTGGGTGGGCGGGTTCCACATTCCAAGGTTCGCATTTATCGGGGGCCCTTGGTCAAAGACCAAGTGTTCTATCGGAGTCTGTAAAAGAATCCCATGCAGCGTCACCTGAGAGTCTCAATCCTGTTGGTTCTGGTGGGATTGCTTTGCCTTCCCTTCCCCTGCAGCCTGTACGGCCGCCAGTCCAAACCGGCCGCGGCGCCGTCTCAACCCAATCAGATTATACTGGAACCCAACAAGGGGACGGTCATCACCACCAAACGCCCCATCTCCGCCATTTCCATAGCCAATCCGGAATTGGCAGACGCCCATATCCCCGAAAACCAGCAGGAACGCCAAGTTCTTCTGTTCGGCAAGGGGAAATCCGGCGAAACCAACCTCATTGTCTGGTACAAAAAAGTGGCGGGTGAAGAGGTGGATCCCTATGACACTTTTGAAATCCGCGTTTCCCTGACTGAAAAGTCCGTCGAGCAGTTGTCTCAGGCCCTGGAGGAACTCGCCCCGGATTCCCCCATAACCGTACATCCTGACGGCGGCAAGGGGGTTATCCTCACGGGAGAAGTCGACGGTCCGGAGCAATTGGATTTCATCCTGAACGTGGTCCGCAGTCATGTAAACGAAAATTTCACCAATCTCATCAACGTCCACGGTTCGCAGCAGGTCCAGTTGTCGGTGCGCATCGCCGAGGTGTCCCGAAGCAATCTCAAGCAGATGGGGCTGGGATTCCTGACCGACCGCGACTGGAGTATCGGCGTGCTGCCTCCAGGTTCAGTGACGTACGGTTACATGGCTTCGTCTCGCTCAAGAACAACCGGCACCAGCCTTGGGACCGAGACGACAACAATCACCGACTCGAATACCGGGCTCAGCACCACCACGACATCCAACGTCCCTCTTTTATCCGATGCGGATATGCTCGCCAAAGGACTTACAACCGAAACCGCGCTGTACTCCCCGTTTTCCTCGGCGTTTCAGTTGGCTGTCTACTCTTTGAACGATAACTTCCTCGGCATCCTCAGCGTCTTGAAAGGCCAGAATCTGGCCAAGATCCTGGCCAGCCCCACCCTGGTCACCATGAGCGGCCAGGAAGCCAATTTTCTGGTCGGTGGCGAGTTTCCCATTCCCATGAGCGGCGACCGCGGCCAAACCACCATCAACTATAAAAATTACGGCATCATGCTCCGCTTCACCCCCACGGTCGTTGCCCCGGAGACCATCACCGTCCAGGTGAACCCGGAAATCAGCAGTATCGACTATTCCACGGCCGTTTTATCCGGCGGGGTCAGCGTTCCCGGTCTCAAAACACGGCGGGCTTCGACCACCCTGCAACTCAAGGACGGACAAACCTTCGTCATGGCAGGGTTGCTGAACGAGGAGATGGCAACCGCCGTCAGCAAGGTGCCTCTCCTCGGTGACATTCCTTATCTGGGTACCCTGTTCACCAGCAAGGAATTTCAGAAAAAGGAATCCGAGCTGATGATCATCGTCACCCCCCATCTGGTTCGGGCTCTCAATCCCGGCGAGGTCCCCAAATTGCCTGGCGAGGGCACCATGGATGTGGTCAGTGACGGTGATTTTTTCCTGAACAACCAGACCGAGGCCGCACCGGAGACGAACCCGACTACCCACAAACAAGCGGATGAGCTGATAGGCGGCAGCGGCTTTGCACACTGATATCCTTCCAACCATACCCGATACCGGTTCCGGTCTTGCCCGGGGATTGCTGTTCTCACGTAACGCCACCCTCGCCGCGACTCTGACCGAGGAACTGCGCCTGGTCCTTCGCATCGTCCTGGTCACGGATTCCTACCAGGAACTGCTCCGGGCCGCGCACGAAACCGATATCCTGGCCCTGTTCATCCACATGACTCCGGAGAACGCCCGCCAGGACATGGACTGCATCGTCCAACTGCGCCGGACCCACCCCGGCATCCATATCCACATGATTCTCGATCGCAAAGATCCGGATTTGCTTCTCGAGGGACTGCGTCTGGGGGTGCGGGACTGTATCGTTCCCGCGGCCGGTGAAGCGACGCCGTTTCTGCAAGCCGTACAGCGGTCCCTGAACCGGGAGGAGGAAACGGGGTGCGACGGATTCGTCTACGGCTGCTACAGTCTCAAGGGCGGCCAGGGGGTCACCACCCTCAGCGTCAATCTCGCCGACCGGATCCACCAGGTGACCGGCGGTCGCGTCCTGCTGGCGGACCTCAACCTGTTCATGGGCGACGTCCGGACCATGCTGCCGCCGGCCACGGAGTTCTCCCCCTTCGACCTGATCCGGGATATCGCCCGCATGGACGAAAACCTGTTGTTCTCATCCCTGGTTCACCATCCCTGCGGCGTGCACGTCCTGCCGTCCGCCGCCGAGGTCAGCGACGCCGAACAGGTCCACCGGGACCAGATCGCGTCCATGATCCGGTTGCTCAAACGGTATTTCACCCATATCGTCATCGATCTGCCGCACGATCTTTCCGAACGGACCCTGACGGCGATGGAAAGCGCGGACCGGATCCTGGTGCTGGTGGAACCAGGGCTGCTGTCCGTGAAAAGCACGCAGAAGGTATTGAATTTTTTTCGTGAACTCAACTACAGCGAGGAGAAGATCGCCTTAGTGCTCAACCGGTGCCACAGCAAAGGCGCCCTGCATCCCGAAGATGTGGAGATGGTCCTCAAGCAGCCGCTGTTCGCTACCGTGGCCAACGACTGGAGCGCCCTGGAACAGGCATACGGCAAGGGTGAGCCGGTGGCGGCGATGCATCCGCGCCGGCGGATTACCCGCGACCTGCACAGCTTGGCCGAACGGTTGACCGCCATGACCGAGAACCGGCCCCAACGCGGATTCCGCACTTGGCTGCACGGCCTGTTCTCCAGAAGCTGACCCCATGCACCGGCGTATGCGCAGACCGACGATGCATGCATCCCGATGATGACGGCAGGGACAACCGCAGATCATGAAACTGAGCGAGCGACTGAAAGCCGACACATCCTGGGCAGAGTATCGGGACCAGATCCAGGCCCGGTCCCACCTGGACCGGCACACCTACAACGCCCTGAAGGCGCAGGTCCATTTCCGCCTGGTCGAGGAACTGGATATCGCCTCGATCACGGAATTGCCGAGGGAAGCCCTCACCGCTTCCATCCGCAATCATCTCGAGCAGATCACCCGGGCGCGCAACCTGCCCCTGAACCGGCAGGAACGGCTCGACCTGGTGGCCGACCTGATGGACGAGATCCTCGGGCTCGGCCCCATCGAACCGCTGATCCAGGACGAAACGGTGCAGGACATCTTGGTGAACGGTTTCAACCAGGTGTTTGTGGAACGCCAGGGGATGCTCGAACACACGGACATCCAGTTCCGCGACAACGATCACCTCATGCAGATCGTCGACCGGATCGTGGCCGGGGTCGGCCGCAGGGTCGACGAATCCTCTCCCATGGTCGATGCCCGCCTACCCGACGGCAGCCGGGTCAACGTCATCATTCCGCCCCTGGCCCTGGACGGCCCGGTGGTCTCCATCCGTAAATTCGGCCGGACTCCCGTTTCCCTGGAAAACCTCCTGGCCACCAAGGCCTGCACCCCGGAAATGGATCGCTTCCTCCGGGCGGCGGTCCGTTCCAAACTCAACGTGCTCATTTCCGGCGGCACCGGCGCCGGCAAAACGACGCTGCTCAATATCCTCTCCGGATATATTCCCCCGGCGGAACGGATCGTCACCATCGAGGACAGCGCCGAACTCCGCCTCAATCAGCCCCATGTGGTCAAACTGGAATCGCGGCCGCCGAATATCGAGGGCAAGGGCGAGGTGACCCTCACCGACCTGGTCAAAAACAGCCTGCGCATGCGGCCGGACCGGATTATCGTGGGCGAGGCCCGCGGCGGCGAAGTCATGGACATGCTCCAGGCCATGAACACCGGCCATCCCGGTTCCATGAGCACCATTCATGCCAATACCCCCAAAGACGCCCTGTCGCGCATGGAGGTGATGGCCGGCATGGGCACGGCCCTGTTTTCCGAACGGGCGCTGCGCGGTCTGATCGCGAGCGCCATTCACCTCATTGTCCAACTGGCCCGCCTGCCCGACGGGGTCCGGCGGGTGGTCTCCATCTCGGAAATCCACGGCATCAGAGACGGCACCATCATGGTGGAGCCGCTGGTGGTTTTCCGTCAGGAAAATGTCGATGAACAGGGGCGGATTGTCGGTTCGTTCCAGGGAACGCCCGCCGTTCCCTTCTTCCATGAGCATCTGCGGGCCAATGGCTTCGACTTGCCGGTCGATCTCTTCGCCAGGGTCGTGAGGGTGCCCTGATGCCGTCCCTTCTGATCCTGACCCTCTTCTTTCTGTTTCTGGCCGTGCAGGTCGCGCTCTATGCGATTGTGGCCTCGGTCCGCCAGGCGGCCAGACGACGGCGCCTCACCGCCCGGTTCCAGCCGGCGGAGGAAAACGACGCCACGCGGGCAAAGGCCGATGGTCCCCTATTGCCGCAGGAAGGAAACCCGCCCCCCGCCCATTCCCTGACACGCCTGCTGCCGCTGACCCGCCTGGACAACCTCCTGATCGCCGCCGATGTCTCCATGGGGCTGGACCGCTTTTTGCTCGTGGTCCTTGCAGCAGGCGCCTGCGGTTTCGCGCCCGGCTACGTCCTCTCCCGCAACCTGCCGATCGGGCTCACCGTTGCCGCCATCGCCGCGTTCCTTCCCTTCTTGGTGCTGCTGCACCGGAGAAGGAAAAAAAACGAAACCATGATCCGGCAACTGCCCGAAGCCCTGGACATGATCGTCCGCGCGCTCCGGGTCGGTCAATCGGTGGACAACGCCCTTCTGGAAGTTTCCCGCAGTTGCCCGCCGCCACTGGGACCGGAAGTCCGCATCGTGTATGAGGAAGTCACCCTCGGCCTGCCCTTTATCGGTGCGCTACGAAATTTCGAGGCGCGCTCCGCCGGGTTGCCGGATATCAAGCTCATGGTCACCGCCTTCGTCATCCAGCACGAAACCGGCGGCAATCTGAGCAGGATCCTGGACAATCTGGCCGACCTCATCCGCAAGCGCGACACCCTCAGACGACAGGTGCGAGCCCTGACCGCCGAAGGACGTTCTTCGGCCCTGGTGCTCGGTTTCCTGCCCCTGGTGGTCGGCCTCTTTTTCTGGCTCGTCCGGCCGGTCTATATCCAGGTGCTGTTCGTCCATCCGGTCGGACAAAAAATGCTGCTGCTGGCCATCCTGCTCGAATTCTTCGGCTTCCTGGTCATGCGGCTCCTCATCCGGATCACCCCATGACCCCCGCCCTGCTCACGGCCTCCGTGGTTTTTCTGCTGGTTTTCGGCGGACTCTTTTACGGGTACCTGTATCTGGAGGAGAAATACTGGCGTTCAGTCCTGGCGCGCCGTTTTTACGGCGAAACCAGGGAGGCCGAGGACATGATCAGCCGGCTGCGGGCGCCGTGGCTGCGCGCCGCCCAGGTCCTGGGACGCACCGCCATGCCGGCCGAATCCGCCAGCGTCATCCTGCTGAGAGACCGGCTCAGCTATGCCGGTTTCCGCGATCCCGAGGCAGTGGCCGTCCTGTACGGCATCCGGCTGGGACTCATGCTGCTGTTCGGCACCCTCTATCTCGTGGCGGCGCTGCTCGCGGGGCACCTGCGCTACCAGGACGCGGCCATGGTCTTTCTCCCCTTGGCGGCTGGCTACTTTTTCCCGACGATTCTGCTTAACATGCGCATCAGATCGCGGCAGGCCCAGATCTTCAGGGAGTTGCCGGATGCCCTGGATCTGGTACTCATCTGCCTGGAGGCGGGCCTGAGCTTCGATGCGGCGCTGTTCCGGGTCAGCCGGGAGCTAGCCAATGTCTCGCCTGTGCTCGCCGGTGAATTCAGCCAGTATTTCCTGGAAATCCAGAGCGGGCTGCCCCGGAAAACCGTGTTGACCCATCTGGCAGAACGCAACGGTGTCGAAAGCCTCACCACCGTGGTGGGCGTGCTCTTGCAATCGATCCGTTTCGGCACCAATATCGCCGACTCCCTGCGGGTGCATATCCAATCCATGCGCACCCAGCGGCGGCAACTCGCCGAGGAAGCGGGCGCCAAGATGTCGACCCGGCTCACCTTTCCCATGGTATTGCTGATTTTACCGGCCCTGTTCATCGTCATTCTCGGGCCGGCGATCCTCAATGTGTATGAAAAGATCAAAGGAGGACTGTGATGCGTTGGACCGGTCAACCGGCAGGCGCCGGGATAGTCGCGCTGCTTCTGCTCATCCTGACGGGATGCGCCGCCACCGGCCGCAATAGCTCCGGCGACCTCCCGCCGCAGCCGCCGGCCCTCGAGGAGACAACCAAGGAAGACCTGAAGCCACCCGATCCCAACCATTTGGCTCTGGCCCGGGACCTGGTCCGGCAGCGGCATTTTGAAGTGGCCCTGGTGCAACTGCAGGCCGTCGCCGAACTTTCCGCCGACAAACCGGAAGCACACTACCTGATGGGCGTCTGCTACCGGGAAACCAATCGGCCGGCCGAGGCCGAACAGTCGTTCCTCCGGGTTCTGAAGCTCGACGGCGACCATGCGTCGGCCTACAACGGTCTGGGGTTGGTCTACCAGCAGCAGGACCGGCGGCAGGAGGCCATCGACGCCTTTCGCAAGGCCATTACCCTGGACCCGGCGCGGGCGGATTTCCTTAACAACCTGGGGTATGCCCTGCTGAAAAATCGGCAATACGACGAGGCCTGGGACGCCCTCTCCAAAAGCCTGTTCCGGGATCCGGCCTATCAGACCGCACGCAACAATCTGGCGCTGTGCGCCCTCTACCGCAACAAGGACGAAGAAGCGCTGCGGCTGCTGCTCGACGGTCACAGCGAATGGGCGGCCTACCACAACATGGCCGTGCTCTACCGCATGGCCGGACGGCCGGACAAAGCGGTGGTCATGGAGCGCAAAGCCGCTGCCCTGCGCTCTGCGCCACCGGCACAGGGCCGCCGGACATCCATTCCCGGCTCGGGGCAGACACCGCCAACGGCGGACTCCGCCACACCATAACCCTTTTTCGCTGCGAGGTACTCCCCATGCACGCACTCTTCCCCATCGCCCGCCTGCCCCTTGTCCTGCTGTTCGGCATGGCCTGCATCGGCATGTTCCCCGGATGCAGCAGCCGCCCCCATCTGACCCCGGATTTCGGCGAATCCTATTTCAACGGCATCAATGCCCAACGCATCAATCCGGCGGCGCCGGCCAATCCGGCACCGGCCGACACCCTGCCCGGCGATCTGACCATGCAGATCTATCAGAAACGCTATATCAAATCCATGACCGAGAAAAAGGAGGAAAAAGAAGACGTGGCCAGCGAACTGGGGGGGAACAATTAGGCAGCCATGCAGGCGCAGTCTCTCCTGTCTTCCGGTACGGCCCGGCGCGGCATCGATCTGGCCGGAAACGAACACGGCGCGGTGGCGGTAAGCGTGGCCCTGCTGCTCTCCGTCCTGCTGGCGGTCATGGCCTTTGCCATAGATACCGCCTACCTCTACCTGAAAAAGGACCAATACCAGAACGGGGTGGAAGCAGCGGCCCTGGCGGCGGTCCGCCGGCTCTGCGACGGCGATTGGGAGGCAGTGGCTCGCCGGGTGGCCGAAGCCAACGGCATCCCCGACGACAGCGAAACCCTGACCGTGGAGACCGGGTTTTACGACGAACTGGACGAGTTTTCCGACAACCTGGGCGAATACAGGGATTTCAGCCAGGAACCGCCCAGCGGCCGCTTTGTCAACGCGGTCCATGTCCGCCTCCGCCAGACCCTACCCAGCCTGACCGGCATGAACGACAAAGCCATCGTGGCGGCCGAAGCCGTGGCCTATCTCAGGCGGCTGGATATTGTCAGTCTTGACCCGAATGGTTCAATCCGGTTGGGGCATAGGTCAGTGTGGGAGGATACGGTGTTTTGGGCGAATGGGAATATTGAATATCCGCAGTCGAAAACCATGAACGGGAACCCTTATCAGTCTCCGGATTTCACCGAGAGTTTGTTGTTGACGGCCAGAGAAGTAGTGGAGTGTCCGGTGGAAGTAGAGATCGGCCCATTATATTTGTATCAGATGAAAATATCATGGGGGACAGGATCGTCACAAACCGGCGAACATGTTCACACAGGCATGGAACCACTCACCGAAATTCGGCCGGTAGACGAGGCGACCCTCGATTATTGGCGACAACGGGCCGATATCGTATACACTCCGGACCAAGCGGGACAGGATGATGTTTATTACCTGCAATCAAAAAAGGGGGAATTATATTATGTCGATGCGGCAAGCAATGACAGCAACCCGCGGGTTATTTTTTTCGATGCAGGGGAAAATGCCCAAGGCACGGTCTTGCTCGGTCCTCGTGGACCGGATTCTTCAGATTCCCATACACCTAACGGCGACACCATGGCCGGACTCGTTTTTGTCGCGACTTGTCCCATTCGGATACAAAATAACATGCCAGTAACGTACAATTTTATCCTCCATGTAGGAGGGGAAAACGCGAACCAAACCGTGATTATTTCCCCCGATAACATCGAAATGTATACCACGAACATCTCTTTTGACGGAGTGGTGTTCCAGACCGGGAAGGATTTCATCCAAATGGGAACCGGCAGTATCTTACAAGAAAACCATATTCGAATCATTGCCAGAGGCAGTATAGACGGTATACCCGGTGGAAATTATATAAATGAACCTGGCTTGAAGTTGAGAAACAACAGCCAGTTTGGCCCACCCTGCCCGCCCGGCATGGCCCGGCTGGGCCTCTTGCAGCCAAGCGAATAGTATTTGTGCGGATGCTTCGCCCAACAACCACACCCTGATATCATGCACCCGACCCGTTCTTCCCTCCTTGCGCTTCTCCATCGTTGCTGCCTGCTGGTCCTGGCGGCGCTGGTCGTCTTGGCCGATTCCGGGGCCTGGGCCTCCGCCATCCGGTATGCCCGGACCTTCCACATCGAGCCCCTGGCCGACGGCTGCCGGCTCGTCACCGTCACGCCGCCCGGCGCCACCGGTGCCACCGGCCTGCAGTATCTCCTGGTGCCCCGCGACGCCCAAAGACCGGCCGGATACCCCACAGCCCTGACGATCCGGGTGCCGGTGCAACGGATCGTGGCCCTGTCCACCACCCACCTGGCCTATATCGCCGCAGCCGGACAGGTGGATCGCCTGGTAGGGGTCAGCGATTTCCGTTATATCAGCACGCCGGAAATCCGCCGCCGCATCGACGACCACAGCCTGGTCCAGGTGGGAGATGTCACCCGCCTGCGGATGGAGCCCCTGCTCGAACTGGCGCCCGACCTCATCCTCACCTCCGGTGGCGGCTCCTCCTTCGACGTGCATCCCAAACTGCGGGAAACGGGGCTGCCGGCGGTGATGATACTGGAGCATCTGGAAACCGACCCGCTCGGGCGCTGCGAGTGGATGAAATTCCTGGCCCTGTTCCTGGGCACCGAGCGGCATGCCGAGCAGTTGTTCGACCAGATCGCCCAGCGCTACACCGAACTGGCCACCCGAACCGCCCAGGCGCGACACCGGCCGACTGTGCTGGTCAACACGCCCTTCCAGGGGCAATGGTGGATCCCCGGAGGCCGGACCTATCTTGCCAGGATGATCGAAGACGCCGGCGGCGCCTATCTCTGGGCCGGCCTGCAACGCGCCGACACCGTGCCGCTGGACATCGAGTCGGTCTACGACAAGGGCCTCGATGCCGAGGTCTGGCTGCATGCCGGCCAGTGGAACCATCTCGGGGACATCCGGGCCGCCGACCCGCGTTTCGCCGCCTTCCGTTCGGTCCGAACCGGCAAGGTCTTCAACAACAACAAGCGGCAAAACCAGTGGGGCGGCAACGATTACTGGGAATCGGGCATGCTGCGGCCGGACGTCGTCCTGGCGGACATGATTGCCATTCTCCAGCCACAGCTCCTGCCCGACCACAGGCTCGTCTACCACCAGCAACTGGACAAGGCGCAGGCCAGATAATCCGGAATGGAGCCCCCTGTCCACGGAACCCTGCCCTGTCCTCCGATGGCCCGCCCCGGATCGGCGCTCCTTGCCCTGATCATCCTTCTGCTGGGCGTCTTTTTCCTCCTCGATCTGGTAACGGGTTCAGTGATGATCGCGCCCGGCCAAGTGCTGACCATCCTCCTGGGCGGGGCGGCGGAACGTTCGTCCTGGGATACGATCGTGCTGCTTTTCCGGCTGCCCAAGGCGATCACCGCGGTGTGCGCCGGCGCAGGCCTGGCCCTGAGCGGCCTGATGATGCAGACCCTCTTCCGCAATCCCCTGGCCGACCCCTCGGTATTGGGCATCAGCGCCGGCGCCGGCCTCGGGGTGGCCCTGATTGTGCTCACCGCCGCGGGCGGCGGCGCGGGCGCACATTTTATCGCGGGGCTCGGTCTGTACGGCAAGATCGGCATGGTCATGGCCGCGGGAACGGGCGCAGGCCTGGTGCTCGCCCTCATTCTCGTGGCCGCCCGGTGGCTGACCGGCATCACGATGCTGTTGCTGGTCGGCGTCTTCTGCAGTTTCGCGGTCAACGCCGCGGTGAGCATCCTGATCCATTTCAGCATCGCCGAACTCGTCCAGGCCTATATCACCTGGACCTTCGGCAGCTTTGCCGCCACGACCTGGAATGACCTCGCCCTGTTCGTCCCCATCACGGCCGTGGGGCTTGCCGGCAGTCTTCTGCTGCGCAAGCCGCTCAACGGCCTGCTCATGGGGGAACGGTACGCCCAGAGCATGGGCGTGCGGATCGGGCCGGTCCGCCTGCTGGTGATCGGCCTGACCGCGCTGCTCACCGGCACGGTCACCGCCTTCTGCGGCCCGGTGGCCTTTATCGGTCTGGCCGTGCCCCACCTGGCCCGGATGATCATGGCCACCGCCGACCATCGGTTGCTGCTGCCCGCAGTCATCCTTCTGGGCGCGCTGGTCGCCCTGATCGCCGATCTGCTGGTCCAGTTTCCCGGCACCGAGACGGTGCTGCCGTTGAACGCGGTCACCGCCCTGATCGGTTCACCTGTCGTTGTCTGGCTGCTCATCCGGCGGCGAGGCCTCCGCCAGGGCTTTGCCGGGGAATAGAGAAGGCCGCTCTTTCCCTGACGGGATCGTTTCTACGCTCCAGCGTGGAAACGATCGTCCTCAATGCCTGTGATCCCGTGCGCGTCGCCTCGGTAACTCTCCGAACATGGGAGGCTCTCCACGCAGCTAGCAATGGGTTATTCGCAACCTGCCGAGCCCGGTCAAGCGGAGAAGGGAAGGAACAGATGAAGATCGCCATATACGGGAAAGGCGGAATCGGCAAATCCACGGTGACCGCCAATCTGGCCGCGGCCCTGGCGGCGGAAGGACGGCGCGTGCTCCAGATCGGCTGCGATCCCAAGCACGATTCGACGCGGCTTTTGTTGGGCGGCCGGGTGACCACCACCATCCTCGACTTCATGCGCGAGGTCCCGCCCATGGAGCAGCGGCTCGACCGGATCCTGCACCAGGGATACGGCGGTGTGGTCTGCGCCGAGGCCGGCGGGCCGGAACCGGGCATCGGCTGCGCCGGACGCGGCATCCTCAGCGCATTTGCCCTGTTCGACCGCCTGGGGCTGCGGAGCGACGACTTTGACGTGGTGCTCTACGACGTGCTGGGCGACGTGGTCTGCGGCGGTTTTGCCGTGCCCCTGCGGCAAGGATTCGCCGATGTGGTGTACATCGTCACTTCCGAGGAGTTCATGGCGGTGTACGCGGCCAACAATATCCTGCGGGGGGTCGGTAACTTCGAGCAAAACGGCCCCAGACTGGCCGGCCTGATCCTCAACAGCCGCGGCGACGGCGAGAACCCCGAACCCGTCCGCCGCTTCGCGCAGGCGGTCGGCCTGCCCATTGTCTGCCACCTACCGCGCAGCGACCGTTTCCGCAGGGCCGAGACCCGGCATCAGACCCTGGTGCAGGCCTTTCCCACGGCGCCCGAAACCGGCCTGTTCCGGGAACTGGCCCGCAGAGCCCTGGACCCCGGTCCCCTCCATCCGGCCCGCCCCCTGCCGGAGGCCGGCTTGGAAGCGGCCATCTTCGGTACCGGTTCCTCCGGCTTCGTGCAGCCCGGCCGCACCGGGGAGCCCCGGCCGTCCCGACCGGCAGCCGACGACATCCCCACGACGGCAGGATTGCCCACCCTGCCCCCACCCCCGGCGCTGCGACTGTCAAAGAGCATGCTCTGCCGCGAACCTTTGCACGGATGCGCCTTTGCCGGCGCCATCGGCATCACGGTGCAGATCCGGGACGGGATCACCGTGGCCCACGGCCCGCGCAGTTGCGCCCACATCGCCTCCCGGGCGATCCTGGCCAGCGGTATCCACTCCCGGATACGCCGCAACCGGCTCCTGCCGCGGCAACTGGCACCTGCCCTGATCAGTTCGGACATGAACGAGGGCGTGGTCATCCACGGCGGCACCGACAAGCTGACCCACACCCTGCACCAGGCCCTGGCCCTGCGGCCGCGGGCGGTGTTCGTGGTCACCACCTGTCCTTCGGGCGTGATCGGCGACGATCCGGCGGCCGCCATCCGGGCCGTGACCACGGGGCGCACCCCGCCTCGCCTGCTGCCGATCGCCACCGACGGCAACCTTGCGGGCGATTACATGCAGGGCGTGATCAACGCCTGCATCGAGGGAGCCGCCGCCCTGATCGACCGGTCGGTCCGGCCCGAAGGCAACCGGGTCAACATCCTGGCCGAAAAAAACATCGCCAACAATGCGGAAACGAATTTTGAAATCGTCAGCGACCTGCTGAAGCACCTGGGCATTGCGGTCAACTGCCGGTTCGTGCGCAACGCCTCGGTGGCCGAGCTGCGCCGGTTTCGCCGGGCCCCGCTCAATCTCCTGGCCCACGAGGATCATTTCGGTCGGGTGCTGCGCGATTATTTCCGGGAACACCATCAGGCGGTCTTTGCCGCCCATCCCTTTCCCGTGGGTATGACCGAAACCGAGCGCTGGCTCATGGACATCGCCCGCTTTTTCGGCAAAACCGAATCCGCCGCGGCCCTGCTGGCCACCCATCGGCAACGCTACCGCGCCCTGGCGCAGGGGCTGCGGCCCCGGCTCGCCGGCACGAAACTGATGATCGTCAGCTATGGCCACGATATCGACTGGCTGCTGGAAGCGGCCTTTGACACAGGTATGGACGTGGTGCGGGTCGGCATCCTCAACTCCAGCCAGGACGACCTGTTCCGCACCCGTTTCACCGGTCGTTTCTCCTGGGCAACCGGCTACACCAGGGAACAGCGGGATGCCGACCTGCTGCGTCTGCGGCCCGATCTCCTGCTGTGCAACTATATTCCCACCGAACTGCCGGTGGCGGTGCGGGCGGACAGCATCCCCCTGTGTCCGGATGTCGGCTGTTACAGCGGCCTGGCCCTGGCCCGCCGGTGGGTCGATCTGCTCAAAACCCCGCTCCGGGAGGGATGGCGCGATGACGCATAGACTATTGATGGGGGATATCGCCCCGGACAGCTTCACCGGCGCCATCATCGCCGTGGAAGGCATCCTCGACGCGGCCGTCCTCCTCAACGGCCCCACAGGCTGCAAATTCTATCACGGCGCGATCGCCGAAACCCAGTTGCCGCGCACCGGCATCATGGATCCCCTGCAGTACGCCGAGGAGTTCTATTTCGGCCAGCCCAGGGTGCCCGCCACCTACCTGGACGGCGACGACTACATCTTCGGCGCCAGCGAAAAACTCGCCGGGATCCTGCCCAGGGTGGCGGGAAAGGGCCACCGCCTGATTGCGGTGCTCAACTCGCCCGGTGCGGCTCTGATCGGCGACGACCTGGAACGGTTCATCGCCGGCGCCAGCCTCTCTGCCCCCTGCTTGGCCATCGAGCACACCGGCTTTTCCGGGACCTTTTCCCAGGGCTTCCAGGAAACGGTCATCCGGGTGCTCGACAGGGTGGCCGCACCGATGGCGCGCCGGCGCCGGACCGTGAACCTCATCGGCACGTCCGTCATGCACCGTCACTGGCAGGGTAGCCTCGACACCCTGACCGAGCTGCTGTCCCTCTGTGGCATCGGAGTGAACTCGGTCCTCTGCGCCGGGTGCCGGGTTGCCGACCTGGAAAACGTCGGCGCGGCCGAGGCCAACCTGATGCTGCATCCGGAATGGGCCGATCAGTTGAGCCTCTACCTCGGGCAACGGTTCTCCCAGCCGGAGGTTTCCCCTCTTTCCGGAGCGCCGATCGGTTTTCAGGCGACGGAACAGTGGCTTCGGGAAGTCTGCACGGCGCTGGCCACGGACCCCACCCCGGCCCTGGGCCGTCTACGCGCAAGCCGGCAACAGGCCCACCAGGCGCTCAGCCGTTTCAACACCCTCACCGGACTGCCCAGGGGCGCCACCTTCGCGCTCAAGGCGGACGGCTCGCTGGCCCTGCCCCTGACCAGGTGGCTGCACGAATATCTGGGCATGGGCCCGGTGGCGGTGCAGATCGGGGAAGGGCTGCCGGAACAGCGCCGGCAGCTCGAGCGGTTTCTCGGGGAAATCGACTGCGCGGCGGCCTGGTCAGCCCGGCCCGGCCCGCTGACGCCGGACCTGGTGTTCGGCGGCGAAGGCTATATCGGCGAATACCGTGCCCTGGGCCGGCCCGTGGCCGGTATCGATATCGCCCTGCCTGCACGAGGCACGGTGGAGATCCTGCCCCGGAGCCTTCTGGGGCACTCGGGCGCGCTCTGGCTTCTGGAGCGGATTCTGAACAGGCTGCTGACCGGCGACTGAAGCGCGGCCGGCCCGCCCGGAGACGGAAGGACGTCAGTTGCCGGCCCCGGACACCCCGATCCTCGCGGTTTTCTCGCCGGCGGCGTCGAGCCGGACCGGTAGCGACAGGGTCTGCGGCTCATTCTGCCGCACGGTAACGGTCAAGGACGATGGTGGCGCCGCCTTGGATGCGGCATCCCAGTACACGGTAATCCGATAAGCCTGCTGCGGCAGGAGCGTTTCCGTTTCGTACTGCATCTCCGGCTGTTCCGGCCGGATCGCCAGGAGGGTGAGTGGGCGGCCGTCGGTGGCCCGGAGGAGGAACGAACCGGAGTAGCGGGACGGACAGGCCGGGCACCGGTCGCGCCGCAGGACCAGTGCGGCCGGCAGGATTTCCACCGGCGACAGCAGGTCCACCAGGACCGGCACCACGATCCGTTCCCGGCCCGGGATCGTGGTGTGCAGCATCAGTCGCTCCCGGATGGCCGCGGCCTCCCCGCCGGGGCAGAGGAGCGACAGCCGCAGATGTTTCCCGGGGACGATCGTGGTCAATTCCACGGTCAGGCCCGTGTCCGGCGGCAAGGGATCGATGGTTATTCTCAGCGACTCGTCCCCCCGATTGACGATGTCGATATCCCCTGCCAGCGGCCGACCCACCGGCCCCCTGAGAAAGAACCGGTCCGGGGTCAGGGTCACCAGGGGAGTGATCCGGGCCTTGAGAGTCACCGACACAACCGGCCTCGCCGGGTCGTCGGAAGCAACGGTCGCCTTGAAGGCCCGCTCCCCGGGCATGCCCTTGGTGTCGACCGTGAGGCGCAGCTCGGCCCGGCCGCCGGGCGGCACCTGGTCGGGGCCTTCCGCCCGGATGCAGGTGCAGCCGGTTTTGATCTCCCGAATATGGAGAACGGCCGCGCCGGTGTTGACCAGCGTAAAAGTACCGGTGAGCGTCTGCCCCTCGAGCGCGTGAGCGCCTTCCCGGACCGGGACCGGAATCTCGATCCGAGGCACCGGGGTCTGCGCCTTGTCCGGAACGGCCGCGCCGCCGATGCCGGGCATACAGCAGAGCAGCACCCAGCAACAGACCAACCGGACGCTGCTATTTAAATTGCTGCCGGGCATACACTCGTCCTCCGACCCATAGGGTGACGGTCACGGGTTTGTCAAAGCCGGTCTCCGCCCGGTACAGATCCGCATTCTGCGCCATGATGTCGCGGAATTCTTTGGCGTTATCCACCGGAATCCGCAACCAGATTTCCCCATCCGGCGGCTGAATGTTGCCGAAGGGGCCGGATTCCGGCGCAGCCTGCGGTCCCGGATTCGAGGCGTCGGCCGGGGTCGGGGCTTCTCCCGCCTGCCCCGCCTCCGCCCGGCGTTTTCGCTCCTCCGCCTCCTGTTCCAGCGCCCAGACCGGGTTGTGGGTCTGCAGGGAAAGGGTGGGCAGGGTCGTTCGGGCCTTCTGCTCATACATCCGGTTGCGGACGAGGGCGGTCTCCGCCTCGGCCAACCGTTTGGGATCGATGGCAACAGCATCCTGCGGTTCTGCTTTTTGGACGGGGGGCGCAGACGATGCCACCTGTTGTTGCTGCGGTTTCGGCTGGGCCGGAACAACTGCGAGCACGGGCTTTGCCGGGGTCGGGATGGCAGGCGCCGGGGCCGGCGCAACAGCGGCGGCCTGCTCCGGCGCAGGCGGCTGCTGCCAGCGAATGACGGCCAGCGCGCCCACCCCGCAGAGCAATACCCCGATAACAATGTTCAATGCCCATTTCAGTCGTATCAACGTCATCATGCGCGTGCCTCCTTGCGTGCAGGCGTCTCGATTGGTATTCCGGCAGACGGGTTGCCGCACTCCGATCGTTCGCGTTGTCCCCTCTCTGGCTGCGTGGTATCCCGGAGGGAGACAACGGGAGCCAAGCGGGGCGGTTTAATAATAGGGAGCTGTTTCTCCAAGACGCGATTGCAGGAACGCCAAGTCTTCGGCGTCGGCCCGACCGTTTCCATTGAAATCGATCGCCCCGTTCCAACTCTCTGATGCCGGATCGATGGTGGCCAGCAACCGCCACCGCCAGTAATCGCCGGCGTCCACCCGGCCGTTGTTGTCCAGGTCGCAGTCGCAGCGGTTGCCGTAGCCGTCGCCGTCGCTGTCCTGTTGCGTCCGGTTGGCGGTCTCCCGGCAGTTGTCGGTCGTATCCGGGATCAGGTCCCGGTCCCGATCCGATTGCACGACCCAGGCCAGGGCATAATCGTGGAGAAAGGCTTCGCTCGCCGCGGCAGGGCGCACCTTGATGGTATAGACGTGACCCGGGGTCAGGCTCACCCAGAGATGTTCGCTGTTGTCGGCGCTGCCTGCGGACCTGCTCACCACGCTGGCCGAGGTGACGTCGTACAGTTCCAGATCCAAGTCATGAAGGACGGTTGTGCCGGAAAATACCATGGAAGTACCGCCGTCAACGGCCGCATGCCAGACCAGGGCCGCGGTGAGCAGGGTATGGTCGGCGTCGACAGTCAGGGGATAGGTGGCCTCGGCGTTGCTGCCGTCCAGGCCACCGAAAGCCGGATCGTAATCGAAGCCCAGGCTGGCGGTCACCCCGGGGCCACCGTCCTCGACACTGTTCTGTTCACCGGCCGCGAGGATATGATAACTCTGTCGGATATTGAGCTGGCCGGCGCCGTAGCGCCTGTCCAGGCCGTTTTCCGCCTGATTGGCCGTATCCAGGCGATAATCGACGATATCGGCCCCGGTGCTGTTGCGGGTGAAGCGGTCGGCCCCGGCCATGAGCACCGCCCGCACCACCTCGGGCCGCTCGGCATTGGCAACCGCAATCCCCGCCCGGTTGGTCATGCCGGTTTCCTGCGGATCGGTGGACAATTCGGGATGGGAATGCGCCACCTGCAGGAGCAGGGCCACAGCGCCGCCGACAATGGGCACGGCCGCGCTGGTGGAGGTAATGGGCGCCACCAGATCGGGCCGGATCCGCCCCCCGCTGTAGACCGCATCCACAGCGGCCGTGCTGCGCGAATGACTGCCATCGGTCCGGCCGACGGTTATCACGTTGAAGGCCGAGGCCAGCAGGGGCATGGCTGAGGCGGCGCTGTTGGTCAGTCCCACGATCTGCACGCAGGCATCCCGGTCCGCCAGCCAGTCGAGGCGACGCAGAAAATTGCCGGTCTGCCCGGCGGTTTGCAGGGCCGATCCGACCCAGCTATGGTTGGTCAACCGACAGGTGGAACTCGCAGGTTGCCCGGTAGTGCCATGGCGCAAGCCGCCACTTTGCGCCCAATGACTCATGGAATAGGCGGCGATGTCGGTGATGCCGGGCGCTACGGACGTGGAGCGGCCGTAGAGCAGGCGCCCCACGGCAGTGGCATGCGAGGAAAACACCCCGGGCGGCGCACCGCTCGGATCGTTGATCGTCTTGCCGCTGAAAGCAGTCTCGCCGGAATCGGGCATCCAGGTGGCAACACCATCCGTCACGACGGATGCCTCCACCTGGCAGACCGCAATCCCGTTCCCATCCGGAATTTGGTCACCCAATTCCTCGAGAAGCACGGTATAGCCCACATCGGCCTGCCAGTCCGCCAGGGCGGCTATCGGTGCAGCCAGCAGGGTCAGAGACAGAACCGCAGACAAACAAGCGAGGGGAAAAGGCATGGTACGTATCGTTGCTCGAGTGCAAACGAAAGGGGAGAGCAACGCTGACGCCCTCCCCTTCCATTGTCGTGGTTGTCAGAAACCGGTCATGCCGGAATCAGGCCACCTTGCGTCTCCGCAGGCCGACCAAGCCCACCAGGCCCGTGCCCAGCAGCCAGGCAGCGGCGGGGACGGGGACAGGTGAAGGGGCATATTCGGACGGACCGAAATAAGAACTGGTCCCCTCTTTCCAGAGGGAGGTATCCGCTTCCGGAACAACCGTGTTGTTCACCATGAAAAGTTCAGCCACCGGTGTATAAACGAATGAAATGATATCCTCGTAGGCTCCTGATACATTGGCCGTGAAATAGAGCACTGCCATCAGGGTTTCACCAGTTGCGACAGGATAGAATTCATCCGGGTTACTCAAATTCTCGGCACCGTTGATATTCCACAATTGATTGTTCGGCACTGTCCTTCCGGTGAAAGTGGAACCAGGAGGAGAATCCGGCAGTTCTTCGCCGTTCCAAAGCGTATAGTCGTCCCAGGTGTAGGAAGTACCGTTATCTCTGGTGTAATCGTAATATTGGATACCGAGAAAGCTGACCAGACCGGTATCCCATTCAACGGCAGCGCTGAAGGTTTCCAAATTATCCGTTGCGTCACCTCTGAAGTAAATGTTCATCGTATACATCTGTCCCGATGTCAATGTACCATCCGCATTGGTCAGTTCCAGATAATATGCTCCGGCAACCCCCGGCCTGAACAGTAAAAGAGCCCCCAGTACCAGCAACAACATGCTTTTGTTTATTGTCTTCATGATTTTCCCTCAACTTATTGAATGATTTCTTAATAATAAGGAGCTGTACTTCCCCATCTTCCACGGAAATTGGCATAATCGGCAGCGTCCACCTGACCATTACCATCCAAATCCGTATCCAGTCCGGAACCGACCTGTCCCCAATCGCTTCGGAAAGCCGTATAATCGAGACTGTCCACCTGTCCGTCGTTATCGAAATCCGCGTCCGCCGCATTGCCGTAGCCGTCACCATCGGTATCTTCCTGGCCGGCATTGGCGGTCAAGTAGGCGTTGTCTGCCCCGTCAACAATGCCGTCACCGTCGGTATCAGGGGCGCTGCCCGGATAATAGACAGTCAATCGGGGGGTGACACCGGGATTCCAGTAATCAGCGGCAGATCCTACATCGCCGGCACAGGAGCCGTTGGTTTCGTAATAGGTGGGGTTCCACATCACCGCCAGGCCACGGCCCCAATCGCCAGCCAGGATGCCGGTGGCAGAGTCGTCCTGGCAGGGGTCGGGCGCGAAATACTTGTATTCGCTGGTGTCGCCCCTGTTACCGTCGGTCACCGGCGTGGTGCGGGCACCAGTGGCGATGGCATTGACGATGCCGGCTTTGATCAGAGCGGCATAGCCTCGCTCGGGAGGCCCGCCGACTCCGAAGGCATCGGCGCCGCCGATATGGAAGTTACCCTCGGCATCCTCGCCCAGGTAGGCCGCACTCAGGATGTTGGCAGCCACTATCCGGGTGTTGCCCTCATAGGCGAGCGAAGAGCCGTTGACCGGGTCCCAGCCGCCAGCGGGCCAGACCTTGACCTCGCCCGTCCGGTTGGGGGAGGTCAGGTAGCCGATGCCGGTCAGCAGGTTGCCGCTCTTGTCCACGTCCACGTCCGAGGAGGCACCGGGAATGCCTATAATCAAAGGGACCCCCACGTGGGTGGCCGGATTGGCCACCTCGGTGTCCACCGCGCCCACCCCGCTGGCAAAGCTGCAGTAGGGATTGCTGTCATAGGGAGGTTCGCAATCGCTGGGCCATTGACCGCCGTTGACCACGAAATACCGGTTGGCATCGATACCGTCCCCCTCCTCCACCCAGTCGCCGTCATAGTAATTGATCAGGGGAAACTGCTTGACCGCGGCGTGCGT
>NZ_JHZB01000047.1 GCF_000621145.1 Desulfobulbus elongatus DSM 2908 | reverse complement strand
ACAATGGCGACTGACCAATTTCATCAATGTTGCCTTGAAGTTGGTTACGGATATCGACCTCCTCAAGCCAGTCCGCAACGCACTGAAAACGGTGGATAAGCATCGCCAAGCCATCCTTGCGCGCTGGGTATCAGGCCACAACAACGCCAGGATAGAAGCGCTCAACGGCATCTTCCAAGCAGCAAAGTGTAGGGCCAGAGGATACAGAAATGATGACACGTTCATCTGCATGATTTATCTGCTGGCCGCCCCGATACAAAATCTGGTCAAATCCACTTGAAACGACGAAGAGCCAAAAAGAGTGGAGGGAAAAAGGGAGGGCGACAGCCGATGCTGGAGGATGAGCTGAAATATCGACTCGTTACAGATTTATCAATTGCTTTCGCGAAGGTAATGACAAGGCACTTTCCCGAATTGACTTTTGAACGCCTTGGCGAAATGGCTGAGACTGGAGTACCCGACCTCATAGGCTACTTCACCTACGTTCATTCGACCTTCATCGAGGAGAATTTTTGCCTTGTTTAAACGAATTTCACGCAGGTACCCAAAGACGGTCGTTCCATATTCTTCACGAAAGCAGCAATTGAGTCTGGGATGAGGCATGCCGACCGCACGAGCCAAATCGAGCAATTTCGGTGGATTCTGCAGATCGCGCTCAACAAGTTCGCGGGCGCGGCGCACCCTTTTGAGATCATTGCTTCGCATGGCATCATATCCTTTCTTAAGGGGAATGTGCGTTTGATCGGCCTCGGCCAAAGCAACAGCAATCAACTCGAGCGATTTGCTTTCCAGGTATAAATGGCGCAAGAGTCCCTGATACGGGCACTCAAGAATCCGGTGGACAACGGCCTTGATCGCCGCACTGGTTGCCGATGATTGACACCAATATTTATGTTTCTCTTTGAGGATGATTCGTTTAACGCTCTGCAGAAAACAGTTTTCCTGATCGTCAAGCAGATTGTCCAATAGAACTGAATCTGCATAAACACCGACCATGACTATGGGAAAATCCGTCTGTATCCTGGCTATGCCATGATGTTCTGGGATAAAGCTGATAAAACTGCGGCCAGACTCATGGTTAAGCTCAATGTCCTCTTCTTTGTTTTTAACTGAGTAGCTGATCGCACCTAAAATACAGGAACCGAAAACCATGGTTGAATTATGATATCTGTACGGAACGAAGATTTCTTCATTCAATGTAAAATTCAATATTCCAAGTAACAATCCATGTTGCAGCCTGACCATATTCAGGCTTCCCTTTCCCATGTTTTCAGGCCAGGAAAACGAGAGCTCATTCTCATTTTTACTGACGTTGGCCTCGCATGGTAAAATACACGTCGTGCGCAACCCGTTCGATTCAATGACTCTTGTCCGCCCTTCCATGCTCTTCCCGTCCATGACCGCTGATGTCACCACACATTGGATGCTCTGGCGTGCGCTTCCGCTTTTGCTTTCTTTCACTCTTGCCGGCATGTGTGCCGTCCTGGCGACTCTTTTCATAACCGGTAGTCAATACGATGAATTCATGAAAGATTCCGTCATGTCACGAAAAAAATCTTATCCTTGCGGAATCACTCGGTGGCATTGATTTCAACGTCCTTGCCGGTTTTCCTTGCTCCTGATCGTTTTCCATGAAGATCAGGACGCAAGCTTGGCATCTCGCCCGACATACTGTTTTTCCGCCCTTTTTTCAGGAAGAATTGACCATGGGAAAACAGCGAGGCAGAAATGATGCTGGCGATGTCGCGCGGGTAGCGTTTGCCCTTGACGGTTATGGGGCGACAGTGATGCGGACTTCTCGGCAGGTACAATGGTTCAGGAAGAAATCCAAGCCCGCGCCAATCGCTTCGCCGCACACGCGGCCGCAATCCCGACGGGCGATCGGGGAACCCATCGGCTCCCCCGGTTCTCAGCCGGGACTCACAGGCGTGACATGATGAGAGCGGCCTCTTTGCAAGGCCGTGGGTGCGGAAGAAGAGAGTTCCGTCTGATACCGTTTGGGCTGAATGCCATACTGGTCGAAAAACGCCCGCGAAAGATGGCTGGGGGTGGCGAAGCCGCATTCGTATGCCACTTCGGCCACACTCTTCCTGGTGTCTTCCAGTAATTTTTTGGCGCATTCCAACCGTTTCATCCGCAACACCCCAAACACCGTGTCATGGTAGACTATTCGGAATATCTTGTTCAGTCGGGTGTGCGTCAGCCCCGCTTTTTTCGCTAGGCAGAGAAGAGAAGGCGGAGAGGCCAAATCCTCCATGAGAATGTCATGGACTCGTTGCGCAGCCTCCAATTCGGCGGAGGTGACCTTTTTTCGCTCTTCACCGGCGAAGTCAAGCAGGCTGAGCTGATTGTAGAAAAGTTCCATCGCCTTGTATTCCAGAAAAACTTTTTTCAGTCCCCTGTTCAACAACGGACAATCCAAAATCTGTCTGACCGTTATCTCTAGCGGTAACGGCAACACGGATTCTTTATAAAAAAAATTCCTCGCCACTTCAGAAAGAAGAGCCTCGATATGCTCTTGGGAACAGGCCTCCGTCTGCTGCATCAATTGGCGAAACGTTTTCGGTGCAATCAACAGGGCAATGGACCGCAGAGGGCAACCGGCTTCGGCAATAGCGGTCCCGTGCGTATCCGGAACATAGGAAATGGAGTACCGTCTCGACACGATGCGACCGGACAATTTTGTGCCGTCGCTATGCACCATGCGGATCTGGGTATTGCCTGAAAGGCAATACAAAAATTGAATAGGAGGATCTGATGTCTTGTAGTCAAAGCGGAGTGACGTGCCAAGGGGCGGCGCATTTTGCACCGCGAGATTCATACCTGGGCGAATCTGATACTCATCCCAGATCAGATTCCTCTCCACTTCGGACGTCCACTGATATTCGCTTCGCGAAGGACTTTCCCACTGTTGCATTCCCATAGTGTCATCCCCAAAAATTGTGCAGCAATATCCCCGGATGATTCTGATGTATCCGGTCGCGAGATGCGCTGTACCCAAAACAGAAGCGCTTTCCTTTCGCAGGAGCGGTGGTGGCATAGGGCATGTTTTACCATCAAGTACCACACGTTTCCCGGCGAACATCCCCCTTCAAGACGCAGACGCGCTGTGATCGACTTTCTTTTCAATGCCCCTGCCGTTTCCGGACGATGCGGCGAAACACGATCCAAAGCCCGCCAGCATGACAGCCGAAGCCAGGAAAGGGCAAGGGACTTGAATGAGTGATGTCCATCATCTCGCCATAGTCATCACAATCGGTCATTTTGACTTCCCTCTTGTTGAAGGCATGCACCGAATATACATGCGCCACCATGACAACGACCAAGGCCAACCAGAATCACAACACGGCGGATGCACCGCTCGCCCTTGTCGGCAACACATGTTGCCTCAAAAGACGGGGGTAGCCGCCGGCCAGCACGGGAGTTCGGTCGGGAATGGCATGGTTTTGGACAGTTATGGCGAGTAAAAAACTTATTGAGAGAATAATACACAAAAAAATAGGTAGTCAAGACTTTTTTAGGTTCATATAATTTTCTCGGCAAAAAAATATCCTTTACTCTTCCGAAAATCAGTTCGCAAGAAGATGCACATGAGACGAATCGACAAGAGTGTTCCGCTTCAGTTGGAGATGGACAATCGAGCCGTCTGTAGCAAGGACTTCAAAGGAGCCGAGCTGTTTTCCTGCGAGAGCATCGGATTTCTCTCTGGTGACCGAAGCCGTTTTTTGTTCGGGTGAGCGTGAACACCGGAGCAATTGGAATGAGCGAGATCGAAACCGCTCGCTTTTTGTCAATCAATCATTACATTGTTGAAGCGAACAAAAACGGAAATTTTTTTGATCTATTCGGAAAGTTGGAATCGGTTGTGCCGGCTGGGGATTGGACATATCACTCTCGGGGGAGGCGTGTGCCAATGCAGATCGACCGTATGAGAATCTGTGCCGTGTTTGTCTCTGCTGTTTTGGTGACGGCGCTGGCCTGCCGGCCGGCGATAGCCAAAGAATGTGCGAGTCAGCCGCACGTCGAACCAGGAGTGATGACCGCCGATGCCGTTATGGCGAGACCGGTGGGCACAGTGACCACTGTGGTTGGTTTTGCTCTTTTTTTGGTTGCATCGCCTTTTGCAGCCATGGGTGGCAACACCGATGAGGCTTGGGAAAGTCTGGTGGCTGCGCCGGCGGCTTACACGTTTAAACGCCCTCTCGGACATTTTGAATGTGAACCTTCAGTGCACAAGAAAGATTGAACAGCCATGCCTCTACTGATCGTCTGCCCCGGGTGCGGGGCCAAAAACAGAATTCCGCCTGAAAAACAGCACCTGGCACCCAAGTGCGGGCGATGCGGGCAGAGTCTTGCCGGAGTACCTCGCTGCGGGATCGTCAATCCCCTCACCGATGCCCAGTTTCGGCAGTTGGTCGAGCAGTCGCCCCTGCCGGTGGTGGTCGATTTCTATTCCCCCACCTGCGGCCCGTGCCGCATGCTCGCCCCTGTCCTCGATGCCTTGGCCAACGAATATGGCAGCCGACTGCTCTTTTTCAAGCTCGACACCTCCACCCAGCAGATGAGTGCGGCCCGTTTTCAGATCCGGGGCGTGCCGACCCTGCTGCTGTTCAAGGATGGGCAAGTGGTTGATCAACTGGTCGGCGCCGCGCCCCGCGCGGAGATCGTCCAGCGGCTCGATCTGTTGCTCAATTAAAGGCGCTTCGCCGGTCGGCTACTGTCCGCGATCACCGGCCCGCATCCCGGTCTGTTTGGGGGCGACCTTGCGTCTGCCCCCCCCCAGTCCCAATGACCCAAGGGGTTATTCCTGCCCCTGCTCTTCCGCCGGCTCCCCGTATCCACCCCCAAGGGCTTTGACAAGGGCGACGTGGTTCGTAAGCTGGTCGAGCCGGTTGGCGGCCAGTTCGATTTCGGCCTGCCGTCGGTCTTCCTGGGCATCGAGCCAGGACTTCAGCGGGCTGCCGCCCGCCTGGTAGCGAACCCGGTACAACTCCTCGGTTTGCCGGGCCATGTCCAGATTGCGTTCCAGTTTGTCGGCCTGTTCGCGGTACTGTTGCCGGGCGGACAGGCTGTTTTCCACTTCCGCCAGGGCCGAATAGAGTGTCTGACGGAAGGTGAGGACCGCCTGCTCGTATTCGGCCTCTGAAATTTTGATGGCACGGCGCATGTCCCGCCACTGGACAAAAGGCAGGGCCAGATCGGCCGCCAGCGTGCCGATCGGATTGCGGATGATGCGGACCAACTCCTCGCTGCTGCTGCCCAGGTTGCCGCTGAGGGTGATGGCGGGGTAGAAGCCGGCCCGGGTGGCATCCGTGGCGGCAAGGGTGGAACGGAGCCGTGCCTCCGCGGCGCGCACATCCGGACGACGAGCCAGCAGATACGCTGGCAGGCCCGCCGTTACCTCCGGCAGACGGATGCCGTCAAGACTGTCTGGTTCCGCTGTCTCCAGGCTATTCGGCGGCCCGTCGAACAGAATGGCCAGTTCATTGCCGGCCTCGACCCGCTGTTGGATCAAAAGCGTCAGATTGGCTTCCTGGCTGACCACATTGCGCTCCGCTTCCAGGATTTCAAGGGCCGTGGCCGCTCCGGCCGCCTTCTGCACCTGCACCAGTTCCAGGGTGCGTCGGGCATAGGCGATGCTGTCGCGGGCCAGCGCAATCCGCTGGTTGAGATAGCCGATCTGCCAGTACAGCGAGGCGGTGGTGCCAGTCAGGGCCAGGGCCGTGTTGGCCCGATCTTCCTCGGTGGCTTGCGCCTCCCAATGGGCTGCATCCGAGGCGCTGGCCAACTCGCCCCAGAGATCGACCGCATAGCTGGAAAAAATGGAGGCGGAGTAACTCTCGGTCGTGCCGATGTGACGGCGCAAATTCCTACTGTGGCTGGCGTCAGCCCCCGCCGACAGGCTCGGCAGGCGGTCGCTGTCCGCCTGTTCGGCCTGCAACTGCGCCTGGCGGACCCGCAGGGCCGCGGCGGCCAGGCCATTGTTGCGCTGCAGGGCCTCGGTGATCAGGTGGTCCAGGGCCGGATCGCCGAATGCCGCCCACCAGCGATCCTCCATACTGCCAGCCTTTTTTTCACCATGGACCCAGTTGGTCGGCAGTTCGACTTCGGGGCGGTGGTAGGGTGTCCTGATCAGGGAGGCGCAGCCGGGGAGCAACAGAAGCGCGAGAAAAAACAAGATCGGAAGGGATGTTCGTTGCATGCGATTATTCCCTTGTCAGGGCGACCACAGGGTCGAGACGGGCGGCCTGGCGAGCGGGCAGGAAACCGAAGAGGATGCCGATACAGGAAGAACAGAGGAAGGCGCTGATCATGGAGGTTGTCGAATAGATCAATTTAAAATCGCTGCCGGTAAACGAAACAACGACACCGAGACCCAGCGCCAGGCTCACGCCCAGCAGCCCGCCCAACAGGCAAACCAGCACCGCCTCGATGAGAAACTGCTGCATGATGTCGCTGTGCCGCGCGCCGACGGCCATGCGCACGCCGATCTCCTGGGTGCGCTCCGTCACCGAGACGAGCATGATGTTCATGACCCCGATGCCGCCGACCAAAAGGGAAATCAGGGCGATGGACGAGATCAGCAGGGTCATGGTCTCGGTCGTTTTTTCGATGGTTTGGCGAATGGCGTCCAGGTTGGAGACGAAGAAATCCTTGGTGCCGTGCCGCTGGGTCAGCAGCCTGACCACGCTTTGCTCGGCAACGGTGGTGGGCACGTTCTCCGCGACCCGGATGGTGATGCTGCGCAGGTATTGCTGGCCGGTCAGCCGGTTCATGGCCGTGGTGTAGGGGGTCCAGATATTGAGGCTTTCGGTGTCGCCGAAGTTGGTATCCAGTTTTTTGGTCACGCCGATCACCCGGCAGGGCACGTTGTTCAGCACGATCACCTCGCCGAGCACCCTGTCCGGAAAGTCCTTGAACAGGGTCTGGCGGGTGTTCTGGTCGATGACCACGTCCTGGGCGCTGCCGCGAACCGCCTCCCGGTCGAACAGCCGGCCTTCGGCCAGCTCCATGCCGCGCACCCGGAAATAGTGCTCGCCCACGCCGTTGACCTGGGCGGTGACGCCGATATTCCGGTAGAGCAGAGTCACCGACTTGGTCACCACCGGCGTAACCGTGTCGACGTACGGCTGCTGGGCCAGGGCGTCGGCATCCCTCGGGACCAGGGTGCGGACCTTGCCGGAACGCATGTCTCCCCAGTCCGCGCCCGGATAGATATTGATGGTATTCGTGCCCATTGCGCTGATATCCTTGAGAATACGCTGGCGCGACCCCTCGCCCAGCGCCACCACCGACACCACCGAGGCAATGCCGATGATGATGCCGAGCATGGTCAGCAGGGTACGGAGCCGGTGCGAGGCCATGGCGTTCAAGGCCATGAGGAAGGCTTCGGCGAACCGGTCCCAATAGGCGCGCCAGGGACGGGCGGGTGCCGAAACCGGAGCCGGAAGCGTGTGCGCTGCCACGTCGTCCTTCTCAATTTTGCGGTCGGAGACGATCCGGCCGTCGCTGATTTCGATGATCCGATCGGCATACTCCGCCACCTGCATGTTGTGGGTGACGATGATGACGGCATGGCCGTCGCGGTTGAGTTCCTGGAGGATACGCATCACCTCGAGGCCGCTGGCGGTGTCCAGGGCGCCGGTGGGTTCGTCGGCAAGGATGACCGTGCCGCCGTTCATCAGGGCGCGGGCAATCGAAACCCGTTGTTGCTGGCCACCGGAAAGCTGTCCGGGCATGTGGCCGAGCCGTTCGGTCATGCCCAGCCGGGCGAGGAGCATGCGGGCTCGCTCCTGTCGGGCCTTGGCGGTCATACCGGCATAGATGGCCGGCATCTCGACATTGGCCAGGGCGGTCAGGCTGGTCAGCAGGTGGTAGCGCTGGAAGATGAAACCGAAATGCTCGCGGCGGAGATAGGCCAATTCGTCCGGGGCGAGCTGTCCCGTTTCCTGGCCGCTGATCCGGTAGGTACCCCGGCTCGGCCGGTCCAGGCAGCCGATGATGTTCATCAGGGTCGACTTGCCCGAACCGGACGCGCCGACAATGGCCACCATTTCCCCGGCCTCGATGGCCAGGTCGATACTGTCGAGAACGGTCAGGGTCTGGTCGCCGGCCTGGTAATCGCGACACACCCCCTGCAACTCGATCAACAGTGCCGCCATCAGAGCATTCTCGGCATCGGAGGCCGCCGCTGAGTGGAGGTCGTGGAGGCGGCCGCCACTATCTGGTCGCCGATGATCACCCGTTCGCCCTCGCGCAGCCCTTCCACAACCTCGGCCTGGACATTGGTGTTCAGGCCGATTTTCACCCGGCGTTGCTCGATCGTGCCCGATGCCGTTTCCACCCGGACGGTATACAGGCCGTCCTTGCCCTTGTCGCCCAGGGCGGCGGCGGGAATCACCAGGACGTCGGTCGCCTCGGCCAGGACGATGTTCACCTGGGTGGTCATGGAAATGCGCAGTTTGCCGTCGGGATTGGGCACGTCGAGGATGCCGATGTAATAGATGGCCGTGCTGGTGGACGTGGAAGTGGACGAGGTGGTCGTTGTTTCCGTGGCAATGGATTCCGGGGCCGGCTCGATGGATTTGACCGCCGCCGGATACCGGTTGTCCGGTTCGCCCAGGATGGTGAAGGTGGCCTTCAACCCCGGTTTGACCCGGATGACGTCGGCCTCGGAGATCTCGACCCTGATGGTCATCTGGTCGAGCCGGGCGACCTTGATGATGGTCGGCGCCGTTTGGTTGGCATTGACGGTCTGGCCCTCCTTGGTCACGATGGCGACCACCACGCCGTCGATGGGTGAACTGATCTTGGTGTAGCCCAGGTCCACCTGAGCGGTGTCGACCGCGATCCGGGCTTGCTCGATCTGGGCGTCAAGGGCGGTGATTTCCGCGCGCAGCACCTTGAGATTGGCCTCGGCGGTATCGGCGTCCTCGCGGGAGGCGGCATCGCCCTTAAGCATCTGGGTCTGGCGTTTGTAGGTCAACTCGGCCAGGGTCAGCGAGGCTTCCTTGGCCTGGCGCTGGGCCAGGACGGCGTTCAGGGCCGCGGTCTGGGTACGCAGAGTGTTCTGCTGGGGCAGACTGTCGATCTCGGCGACCAGTTGTCCGGCCTTGACGGTATCGCCCAGTTCCACCTTCAGTGATTTGAGCTGCCCCGAGACCTGGGCGCCGACGCTGACCAGGTTGTCCGATTCAACGGTGCCGTTGGCCAGGACCGTGACCTCGACCGAGCCTCGACCGACCGCTGCGGTCATGTGTTCCGGATGCCTGTCCCGGCTGAAGAAAAAAATGGCGGCGGCGGCCATTGCCGCCATCAGCAGAACCAGCGGCAGGAAAATGCGCCAGCGTATCTGTTTGAGTTCTACATTCATAGTGCGGGATATTCTCGGCTGTCGAGGGGCAACAAAGGCGGCTGATGGAGCGTGAACGGGCCGATGCCGGCCGCACGCATTTTCGGCGCGCCCGAAACAGTGCCGGAAACAATATCGCACATCAGACGGAAAGCCTAGCCTCGGCCCCGTCTTTTTCGGGTTAATTTTTGTGAAGAGCCTGCACCGGATGAACAACGCAAGATGTCCGACCATATCATGCGGCTAGGCGGAGGATCCTCATGCCGGCACATACACGGACGTGTCCATGGTTCTTTGCCGGCCGGCATGGTAGAATGCGCGCGTGCACACCTACCATCCGCCGTTTCCTGAACCGAACAGTTGAACAGAAAGGAGCTGCCATGTCTCTTTTGCCGGCCATTGAATTGGAAACCCGCAGCGCACCCGACGCTGCCGTCATCTGGCTGCACGGTCTGGGCGCCGACGGTTCCGACTTTGCCCCCATCGTCCCGGAACTGCATCTGCCGCCGGATCTGGGCATCCGTTTCATCTTTCCCCATGCGCCCGCCATGCCGGTGACGGTGAACGGCGGCTACGTCATGCCGGCCTGGTTCGATATCCTGGAAATGGCCATCGACCGCAAGGTGGATAGCGCTCAGTTGCTGGTCTCAGCCGCAAGGATCAACCGGTTCGTCGACCGCGAACTCGATCGCGGCATCGACAGCCGTCGCATCGTGCTCGCCGGCTTTTCCCAGGGCGGGGCCGTGGCCTATCAGGTCGGTCTCAGCCATTCCCGACCGCTGGGAGGCCTGCTCGCCATGTCCACCTATTTCGCCACCAGCGATTCGATTGCCCTCAGCGAGGCCAACTTCGATCTGCCCATCGAGATTCATCACGGCATCCATGACCCGGTCGTGCCCCAGGCTTTGGGCATCCGCGCCGCTGAATTTCTCAGGGATCGCGGCTACAGCGTCGCTTTCCGGAGCTATCCCATGGACCACTCGGTCTGCCCCCAGCAGATCGCGCACATCGCCGATGCCTTGCAGCGTTTTCTCGGCAATTGAACAACAGTCCAATGGTCGCCGGCGGCGCAAAGAGGACGGAAAATCATTTTCGGATGCTTTCCGCGGGATTTTTTCTTGACGTTCTCACCCGTTGCTGGTATTTGACTTGCGGTTTTTCGCGGGATACCTTATAGTGCCCGGCTACGAATGACTTAAAGAATACAGAATACGAGTTGTAGGCGCGTAGCTCAGTGGGAGAGCGCTACCTTGACGTGGTAGATGTCGTCGGTTCGACCCCGTCCGCGCCTACCAATTTATCCCAAAGGCTAGGATGCAGAACGTGCTTCTGCTCATTAGCCTTTGCTTTTTACGGGCACGATGGCAACGATAGCGGTTTCCATACAAGACGGTGAAAGTAAGTCATTTCCGAGCGGTACACCTGTGGCGGAAATGCTGAAAGAGCTGCTTTCCGGCAAACAGCGCAAGCAAACCGTTGCTGTCAGGGCAAATGGCATGCTGCTGGATCTGTCGACGCCCGTCGAGACCGATCTCGTTCTGGAACCGATTTCGGTCCATTCCGCGGAAGGCGTCGATATTCTGCGTCATTCCACGGCGCACATCATGGCGCTGGCTGTCAAGGAACTGTATGGCGATCAGGTCAAGGTCGCCATCGGTCCGTCGATCGAGGACGGCTTCTACTATGATTTCGACCGGGACAAACCGTTTTCTCCCGACGATTTCGAAGCGATCGAGCACAAGATGGCCGAGCTGGCCGAAGCCCGCATCCCTTTCGTCCGCCAGGAAATGTCCAGGGCCGAGGCCATCCGTTTTTTCAAAGAGCTGAACGAGCCGTACAAGCTGGAACTGCTCAGCGAAATGGAGGTGGACACCGTCAGTCTTTACAGCCATGGCCGTTTTGTCGATCTCTGCCGCGGTCCCCATGTGCCCGATTCGTCCTGGATCAAGGTCTTCAAGCTCCTGCGGGTCGCCGGCTCCTATTGGCGAGGCGACGAAAAGCGGCAGATGCTCACCCGCATTTACGGCACCGCCTTTGCGGAGAAAAAAGACCTGCAACATTACCTGACCCAACTGGAAGAGGCCCGCAAGCGCGACCATCGTCGGTTGGGCAAGCAGTTGGGCCTGTTCACCATCCAGGATCAGATCGGCCCCGGCCTCATCCTCTGGCAGCCCCGCGGTGCCCTGCTGCGCCGCCTGATCGAGGATTACTGGAAGGATCAGCACTATCGCCACGACTATCAGTTGCTCTACACGCCGCACATCGCCCGCCAGGACTTGTGGAAGACCTCCGGCCATCTCGATTTCTACAGCGAGAACATGTACGCCGCCATGGAGATCGACGAGGTGATGTACCAGTTGAAGCCGATGAACTGTCCCTTCCATATCGGCGTCTACAAGGCCGATCCGCACAGCTACCGGGAATTTCCCATCCGCTGGTGCGAGCTGGGCACGGTTTACCGGTACGAACGGACCGGCGCCCTCCACGGCCTGATGCGGGTGCGCGGCTTCACTCAGGACGACGCCCACATCTTCTGCCGCCCCGATCAGCTCGAAGAGGAAATTTTCAATATCATCGACCTGAACCTGCATATCCTCAAGACATTCGGGTTCGACCAGTACGATGTCTATCTGTCGACCAGACCGGAAAAGTATGTCGGTTCCGACGACCATTGGGACCTGTCGACCCAGGCGCTGAAGCAGGCCCTGGAAAAGAAGGGGCTGGCCTATCAGGTCGATCCCGGCGAAGGGGTTTTTTACGGCCCGAAAATCGACATCAAGATCAAGGACCAGTTGGGCCGTTCCTGGCAGTGTTCGACCATCCAGGTCGATTTCAACCTGCCGGAACGGTTCGAGATGACGTATACCGGCGACGACGGCCAGGAGCATCAGCCGATCATGATCCATCGCGCCCTGATGGGCTCGCTGGAACGGTTCATCGGCGTGCTCATCGAACATTACGCCGGTGCCTTTCCGCTGTGGCTGGCGCCCGAGCAGGCCCGCATCATGAACATCACCGACGACCAGGCCGCCTATTGCGGCCAGGTTCACGCCCGGTTGCGCGGCTTGGGGGTCCGCATCGAAAAGGATGTCCGCAACGAAAAGTTGAATTACAAGATCCGTGAAGCTCAGTTGATGAAAGTGCCCTACATGCTCATTGTCGGCGAGCGGGAAAAGGAAGAGGGTACGCTCACCGTCCGCTTGCGCGACGGCCGAAATTTGCCGGCCATGACTCCGGAAGCTTTTGCCGATCTCGTTGTCGGCGAGTGCAAACGCGCCATGGCCTGAACGACAACAAGAACTGGAGGAACGAACATTAAAAAACGAGGCAGCAGAAAACCTTCCACGCAGCAGGATCTGAAGATCAAGATCAACGAGGAGATCGAGTACCGCGAAGTGCGACTCATCGATGCCGACGGGAGCCAGCGGGGTATCGTCAGCGCCAAGGCCGCCATGGAGGCAGCCCAGGAACAAGGACTCGATTTGGTCGAGGTTTCCGACAAGGCCGATCCGCCGGTATGCCGGATCATGAATTTCGACAAGTTCCGATATGAACTGAAGAAAAAACAACAGGAAGCCAAGAAGAAGCAGACTGTCATCGAAACGAAGGAAATCAAGTTCCGACCCAAGACCGAGGAACACGATCTTGCCTTCAAGATTCGCAAAATCAAGGAATTCCTCGCAGAGAAAAATAAGGTCAAGGTGACCATGCGTTTTCGTGGCCGCGAGATCATCTACGCGCAGACCATTGGTCTCGACGCCCTCACCAAGATCGCCGACACCCTGCGCGAAGACTGTGTGATCATTCAGGAACCCAAGATGGAAGGCCGGCAGCTCGTCATGTTCGTTGGTCCAAAAAGCTGAGATGCCAGAGGTACGTACGCAACCAATCCATACAATCCGGCGATGACGGGCCGGGAAGATACAGGAGTACAACCATGCCGAAAATGAAAACCAACAGAGGGGCGGCCAAGCGCTTCAAGGCGACCGGTAGCGGTCGAATCCGCCGGAGCAAGGCGTATTCCTCGCACATTCTGACCAAGAAATCCACCAAACGCAAACGGAACCTGCGCAAGACCACCCTGATCGCCGATGTCGACCAGCGTGCTGTCCGGCGGATGCTGCCGTATATGTAAAAGCCTGCCATTGTCCGTCTTCAGATTGACTGGCAACTCATGAGTATAAACGGAGAGAACAATGCCTCGTGTGACCCGCGGTTTTAAAGCACGCCGCAGAAGAAACAAAGTGCTGAGTCTGGCAAAAGGATATCGTGGCGGTAAGCACCGCCTGTTCAAATCCGCCGCCGAGGCGGTCGATCGCGCCCTGTGCTACGCATATCGCGACCGGCGCGTGAAAAAACGCGAATTCCGTCAGTTGTGGATCGCCCGCATCAATGCGGCCGCCAAGCAGAACGGCACGAATTACAGCCGCCTGATCAGCGGATTGAACAAAAACTCGATTGAACTGGATCGCAAGGTCCTCTCAAACCTGGCCATCGTCGATCCGGGCGCCTTTTCCGCGGTAGTCAGGGCTTCCAGTCAGGCGAACTGATCCGCTGCCATGGAACAGGAGCTGCTCAGGCTCAAACAGGAGGCGGAAGAGGCCTTGGCCCAGGTGGCCGGCGCCGACCAACTGGAAGCATTCCGGGTCAGGTTTCTCGG
Organism: Desulfobulbus elongatus DSM 2908; assembly: GCF_000621145.1. Classification (GTDB taxonomy): domain Bacteria; phylum Desulfobacterota; class Desulfobulbia; order Desulfobulbales; family Desulfobulbaceae; genus Desulfobulbus; species Desulfobulbus elongatus. Next base: position 8,246 of record NZ_JHZB01000047.1, on the reverse strand, counting down.
ACGCAAGGGCGGGGTGCTGACCGGTGTCCTCCGGCAATTGGGCAAGGTCGCGGCGGAAGATCGTCCGCGACTGGGCCAGTTGGCCAACGATATCAAGCAGGAGATCGAAACCCGCTTTGAGGAGAAGAAGGCGCAGTTGACCGTCGCCGGTGCCGATACCGATTCGGGACGAATCGACTACAGCCTGCCCGGACGGTATCTGCCTTTTGGCAAACTGCACCCGGTCACCCAGGTGATGGAGGAGATCTGCTCGATTTTCGAAGGGCTCGGCTTTGCCGTTGCCGAGGGCCCGGATGTCGAAACCGACTACTATAATTTCGAGGCGCTCAACATCCCCAAACATCACCCGGCCCGTGACATGCACGACACCTTTTATGTCACGGATTCGATCCTGCTCCGCACCCACACTTCGCCCATGCAGGCGCGGATCATGGAACGACAGGAGCCACCCCTGCGGTATGTCGTGCCGGGCAAGGTGTATCGTTGCGATTCCGACATGACCCACACGCCGATGTTTCACCAGGTGGAAGGGCTGCTTGTCGACCGGCGGGTTTCCTTTGCCGATCTCAAAGGGGTGCTGACCAGCTTTACCCACAAGATATTTGAACGGGAACTGGCTCTGCGTTTCCGCCCGAGCTATTTTCCCTTCACCGAACCGAGCGCTGAGGTGGACGTTGCCTGTGTGATCTGCGGCGGCAGCGGCTGCCGGGTGTGCAAGCGGACCGGCTGGCTGGAGATCCTTGGTTCGGGTCTCATCGACCCCGAGGTACTGAAGATGGTCGGGTACGACCCCGATGTCTATTCCGGCTTCGCCTTCGGGCTTGGCGTTGAACGGATTGCCATGCTGAAATACGGTATCGACGATATTCGGTTGTACTACGAAAACGATCTCCGTTTCCTTTCCCAGTTTTAAGCCTCGTCGCCCAACCCCTCTCCGCACTTTGACGGTTTCTGTGATGGATGCACGGGAGAGCAATCAGCGCCCCACGATGCTTTGGAACGGTTTATCCTCGGGTAACCGTTCTTCTTTTTTGCCTCTGGCTGCACCGGCGGGCGGCGATTTTCTTGCGGTGACGATGCCTATCGCAATGCGCCTGTCGTCGCAGAAGGCATTATCATTTCCTTTGTTACAGGGATGAATCCATGAAATTCACGCTGAGCTGGCTCAATCAATTCATCGCCACCGAGGGGCTCACCGCGGCCCGGATTGCCGACAACCTGACCATGCTGGGGCTTGAAGTAGACAGCGTAACCCCACTGTTCGCCGAACTGGAGCCCATCATGACCGCCAGGGTCGCAGCGGTCGATAAGCATCCGGATGCCGATAAATTGACGGTCTGTGCCGTTGACACGGGCACAGAAGTCATACAGGTGGTCTGCGGCGCTCCCAATGTCAGGCCCGGCATGGTCACCGCCATTGCGCTTCCCGGCGTCAAGCTGCCGGACGGAACCAAGATCAAGAAATCCAAGGTGCGGGGCGTGGTCTCGGCGGGCATGCTGTGCTCGGCGCGGGAACTGGGCCTGAGCAACGACCATCAGGGGCTGATCGAACTGGACGGCCAACTGGCAGCAGGTCTGCCGCTGGTGGATGCCCTGGGTTTGCGTGATACGGTGATCGAAGTCGACCTGACCCCCAACCGTCCGGATTGCGCCAGCGTGCGCGGCATTGCCCGCGAGGTCGGCAGTTTTGTCACGGGCACGCTCAAGCCCCTGGTTGCGGCGGTCACTCCGCTGACCGGCCGCAACATCGGCTACGAGGTGATCATCGAAGAACCGGATCTGTGCCCCCGCTACACGGCGCGGAAACTGACCAACGTCACCATCGGCCCTTCACCGCTGTGGATGCAGCAGCGGCTGACCGCGGTGGGCATGCGGCCGATCAACAACATCGTTGACATCACCAACTACGTCATGCTCGAGTGCGGGCAACCGATGCATGCCTTCGATTTCACTACGCTGCGAGGGCAGAAAATCGTCGTCAGACAGCCGCGAACCGGGGAGACCAGCCTGACGACCCTGGACGGCAGCCCGCGCCAGTTGGACCCGGAGATGCTGCTCATCTGCGATGCCGAGCGGCCGGTGGCAGTCGCCGGCGTCATGGGTGGCCTGGAGACGGAAATCACGGGGGCAACCACGACCATCCTGCTCGAATCAGCCTGCTTCAACCCGGTTTCCATTCGGCGCACGGCACGAAAGCTGGGCATTCCCTCCGAGTCCTCCTACCGGTTCGAGCGCGGTGTCGACCCGAATCTGGCGGATAGCGCCCTGGAACGCGCTGTGGCTCTCGTTGTCGAGTTGGCCGGTGCCCAGGCGGACCCCGACGGTATTGACGTCTATCCCGGCAATAAGCCGCCTCTTTGCTTGCGACTGCGGGTTGAACGGGTGTGCAGTTTGTTGGGGACGGAACTCAGCCGCGATCAGATCGCTCGTTATTTGAAGAGCATCGAGTTTCAGATCACCTCCCTTGACGAGACGACCCTCGAGGTCGAGGTGCCCAGCTTCCGCGTCGACATCGAACGGGAAATCGATCTGGTTGAGGAAGTGGCCCGCTTGGTCGGCTACAACGCCATTCCCACGTCGCAGCCGTCCATCCGCATGGACTCCCCCGGACGTGACCCGTTGCGGTCTCTTCGCCAGCAGGTGGCCCGAATCATGACCGCGCAGGGATTTTTCGAGGCCATCAATTACAGCTTCGTGGCAGAGACGCATCTCGCCCACTGCCGTCTGACTCAAGACGATCACCGGAGGCAGGTAACCAGGCTGCTCAATCCTCTTTCCGAGGAACAGGGAATCATGCGTTCCCTTCTGCTCCCCGGTTTACTGGAAAATGTCCGCCGGAACATCAACTTCCAGCGTCCAGACATCCGCCTGTTCGAGATGGGGAAGATATTTCTCCAGAAACAGGAAGGCATGCTGCCGGAAGAGCGGATGCATCTGTGCGCAGTGATCAGCGGCCATCGTCATCCCGAGGCCGAACCCCTGTACTTTGCCGCTCAGGAAGCCGATTTTTTCGATATCAAGGGTCTTGTCACCAATCTTCTTCTGGCCTTGCGTATCACTGGCAGCGGTGGGGCGACGCTGTTTGGCTTCGAGTCCCGGCAAGTGCAACCCTACTGCGATCCGGACTGCGCCGCGGTCATCTGCGACGACGAGAAAGTGATCGGTTCTCTGGGGGCGGTGCATCCCGAAACACTGAAGGGATTCGGCATCAAGCAGCCCGTCTATTTTTTCGAATTGGACCTGAAAGCGCTGCTGGCCATGGAGCGGACGCCGCCACGATTTGCGGCTCTTCCCAAATATCCCTCGGTCAAGCGCGACATCAGCTTGGTGGTGCCGGATACGGTTCCTGCCGGCGATCTCCTCCGGGCAATCCAATCCCAACAGCAAAAATATCTTGAGTCCGTCGAGATCTTTGATGTATACCGAGGCAAACCGATTCAGGTGGGGCACAAGAGCGTGGCTCTTTCCGTTACCTATCGTTCCGCCACTGCTACGCTGGATGACCAATCGGTCGATAAAATACACGACAAAATCGTCAACACTTTGATGACTGAATTTAAAGCCCGTTATCGCGAAGGATCCGAAGCATGAAAAAAAAGAATGTGACCCGTAAGGAATTAGCCGTTTCCGTTAACGAAAAACTGGGAGTTTCGCAGCGGAATGCCGCGGAAATCGTCGATACTGTGTTCGCCACTATGAAAAACACCATGGTGGCGGGTGAATCGATCAAATTGGTTCAGTTCGGTACCCTGACGGTACGGGACAAAAGCCCGCGCCGGGGGCGCAACCCGCGTACCGGCGAATCGATGACCATCACCAAGCGGCAGATGGTGTCCTTCCGACCAAGCAAGCGGTTGCGCGAACGGCTGAATAAATAAAGGAAAGGGGCCGGCCTAATTGTGGTACTCCGAAGGTCGGCAAGATGAACGGATCGGCATGACGAGGCCAGGAACCGCTGAGTAATGTGAAGGGACCAACTCCGGAATTCCCGCAGATACCGGACAAGGTTTATTTCCGGATCGGCGAAGTGAGCCACTTGGTGGGGGTGGACACCCATGTGTTGCGCTATTGGGAGTCGGAATTTTCGCTGATCAAGCCGTTTCGCGGCCCTTCCAAACAGCGATTATACCGACGACAGGATGTCCACAATCTCTTGCGGATCAAACAATTGCTCCACGACGAGGGGTACACCATCTCTGGAGCGAGAAAACATCTGAAACACCTCGAAATCGATCAGCAGCCAGGAATGGTCAGAAATGAACCCGGTTCCTCCGGATCGGTTACCACCAGTTCTTTTTTGATCGGGATTAAACAAGAACTCCGAGAGATTCTGACTCAACTCAGCAATGCAAAAAAAAGCGATTCGTAACTAAGGGTTGACAGCCAATAACGTCGGTGCTACATACATCCCACTATTTTTCGGAACGTAGCGCAGTCTGGTAGCGCACCTGAATGGGGTTCAGGGGGCCGGAGGTTCAAATCCTCTCGTTCCGACCAGTAAAATCAAGGGGTTAGATGCTTGCTTTGAGCATCTAACCCCTTGTTTTGTTCTTTCTAGTGTTTTCAATAGTTACGACCGGTTTGAGTTTTTAATTTACTGTTTTTATACGATATTTTTTTGTGTTGCGATGAATTTTAATCGTTGTTATTCGTTGCTGGTCATCGTGTGTTTTGGAAAAATTACACAAAAAATATCATGGCAACGATACAGACTTGGAAAACAAAATATGGGACCAGCTACCGGGCTTCGATTTATGTGCAAGGCAGAAGGGAAAGCGCCACATTTGACAGTCGGGCGAAAGCACTTGCTTGGGCTGAGGAAACAGCCGCTTTATTTCGTGCAGGCAAACCATTATCCGGTGAACTGCCCGCCAATGACCTCAGGTTGAATGAGGCGGCCAGAAAAATACACCATGGCAGTCGCGCGCCAAGAAAAAAGGTTCATCCGGCAAACGCGTACCTAGAGGTGGCTCCATTTGTCAGAACAAGTTGTTCTTGTTTTTAAGTGGAATCTCTGCTTGTAGTTACGCTGCCAGTTCAACCGTCGGCAGCATCACGACGTAGGCCTCGTCAGGCGTTTTTTTCTTTAATGTGGAGTGGGGCCTGAAGCGGTTGTACCAGTCCAGGTAGCGCTTGATCGATCCTCGTGCCTCGCTGACTGAGTCATAGGCATGAAGATAAACCTCTTCGCATTTGACTGATCTCCACAGTCGTTCGACAAAAACATTGTCCCGCCAAGCTCCCCGGCCGTCCATGCTGAGTTTGCATCTGCGGGCATGGACCGCCCGAACGAACTCTTCAGCGGTGAACTGGCTCCCTTGATCTGTATTGACGATCTCAGGCGTGCCGTGGCGGATAAACGCCTCCTGCAAAACGTCGACCGCGTGGCAGGTCTCCAAGGTGATGGCAATCTTGGCCGCCAGTACCTTCCGGCTGGCCCAATCAACCACAGCCGTGAGTGAGACAAAGCCTTTGGCCATCCGGATACAGGTGGTGTCCAGCGCCCAGACCTGGTTGGCTCGGTTAATCGGCATCCCCCGTAGGAGATAAGGATATACCTTGTGGCCAGGGTGCTTCTTGCTGGTTCCAGGCCTCCGGTATAACGCCTCGATACCCATGCGCTTCATCAAGGTGCCAACACGCCTGCGGCCGACCTTGATGCCGGCTCGATCAAGCTGATCACGCAGCATGCGTGCTCCCATGAATGGCCGTTCCAGATGCAATTCGTCCAGACGGCGCATGAGAGATCCAAGTCGGCTTTCGCAACAGCCCTGGGACGGTAATAAAGGCTGCTGCGGCTGATACCGACCAGCTTGACCTGTCTTGTCACAGAGAGTTTGTGTGTGCGGTCAATTATCGCTTTGCGCTCAGCAACCCCACCTTGGTGAGCGCACCTTCTAAAAAATCGTTTTCCAGCGTCAGTTGTCCGATCTTGGCATGCAGTGCCTTCAGGTCAACTTCCGGTTTTGATGGCGATTTATCGAAAATATCTGCGGCACTCTCGCTTAACTGCCGTTTCCAGTGTTTCAATCCCAAAATATCCCCTTTGGTCCCACCCAATCCCACCATTTATGACAATTTCTGGTGGTGATTTATGACACTCTCCGTCAGGAAGCAACCTTTTACAACTGGAAAAAGAAATATGGTGGGCTGGGAATCAGCGAACTACGGCGTCTGAAGCAACTTGAAGAGGAGAATCGTCAGCTGAAAAAGCTGGTAGCGGACTTGAGCCTGGACAAGCAAATGCTGCAGGATGTGCTCAAAAAAAAGTTTTAAAGCCAGCCCAGAAGCGGCATTTAGCCGACAGCCTTGACCTAGCCTATCGGATTGGCACTCGGCGGGCCTGCGAGGTGGTCGGTCTGCAGCGTTCAGTGTATTACTGCAAATCGGTCAAGGACGACCGGGTGTTGCGCCAACGGATCCGGGATATCGCCGAGGTTCGTGTCCGGTATGGTTATTGGCGGATTTATATCCTCTTGCGACGTGAGGGCTAGTGTCCCGTGCGGTTAATAGAGTCTTTTAAAATACATTGTGTTATAGTGCCGCATGGCACGCATACACGAGAAATTCACGATAACTGACGAACAGCGCCAAGACCTTGAGGCGCTGTTACGCTCACCCAAAACCGCCCAAGATCTGGCATATCGGGCCAAGATTATCCTCTTGACGGCATCAGGTAAAACTGCCGAGGAATTGATTGTCGAGTTAGGAACAACTTTTCGCACAATTTATCGGTGGAGGAAACGGTTTAAAGAGCATGCCATCCAAGGGCTTGTCGATCGTCCTCGCAGTGGCCAACCCAAAAAACTGACCGATGAAACACCTTAATCAGTGAAGAATCATCAACAAAAACAGAGCTGACTTTAAAATCAACCATTTGATATTTTTATAAAAATATTGCACCATGTGCCTGTTCGAAAAACTCACTCGGCAGGTGAAAACATGAAACGAATGCTCCTGGAGCAAAGCAGCGAAGAGTTCTACACCAGCCATTCCGGCTTGGTCCTGGCCGGTGCCTGCATCAACCGGTACAGCGACCTCGGTCGGTTAGTCGGCAGGATGGCCAAGGGAAGCGATCACATTGCCGAGATCGATATCCTTCGTAGCTATCTGGGCCTGCTGTGTCTGGGCAAGAGCGATTATCAGGCCATTGCCGACAAGCGGGAGGACGACTCTTTCAAGCAGGCCCTGGGTATCGGCCGGATACCCTCGGTCGAGCGGCTGCGGCAGCGACTGGACGAGGCCGGAACTGAGCTTATTCCGGTCATTCATCGATGCTCGCGAACCATGCTCAAGCGGCTCAAAGCCCCGATCACCAGCTACTGGAGCGGGCTTATTCCCCTGGATGTGGACATCTTCCCCCAGGATAACTCCAACACCAAGAAGGAAGGGGTCAGCCGCACCTACAAGAACTACGATGGCTATGCCCCTATGGCCGCCTATCTCGGCATGGAGGGGTGGTGCCTGGAGGTGGAGCTCCGGCCAGGAAGCCAGCATAGCCAGAATGGGTGTGTCGACTTCATCACACGGGTGATTTCCGGCGCCAAGGAGCTGGGCAGGCAGCCACTCCTGGTTCGCGCCGATGCGGGCAACGATGCCCAGAAGACCCTTGTGGCACTGGAAGACGCGGAAAAGACTCACTACATCGTCAAATGGAACCCCCGTGGCAGCGATATCCGCAGCTGGCGCGATAAGGTGTTTGCCGAAGGGGTGGTCAAGACACCCAGGCCAGGCAAGCGGGTCGGCACAGTGGTCGTCGGGGAGCGCACAAAGGTCAACGACAAACCGTAACCTTCAAGCGCATCGTCCGGGTGACCGAGCGAACCATCGATAGAAACGGCCAGTTTCTCCTGGCGCCGGAGTTCACCCTTGAGGGCTGGTGGACCGACCTTGCGATGGAGCCAGAAGACGTCATCGAACTGTATCGGCAGCATGCCACGTCAGAGCAATTCCATAGCGAGTTCAAAACCGATCTTGATCTCGAACGGCTGCCGAGCGGTAAGTTTGCCACCAATGCCCTGATGTGGCCCTGGGTGGTTTTGCCCACAACATTCTTCGCTTTATCGGCCAAACGGGCCTGATCGTCCCCTTTGGGCCGGTGCTCCATTCGGCCAAACGCCGACGGCTGCGCACCGTGATCCAGGAATTGATGTACCTGGCCGCACGGTTGCTGACCACCGGCCGGCAGTTGAAACTGCGTTTCAGCCGACATTGCCCGGCCTTTGCCGCCTTCAGCGCAGTGCACT
>NZ_JHZB01000046.1 GCF_000621145.1 Desulfobulbus elongatus DSM 2908 | reverse complement strand
GGCCGCATGACACTTCGCGGTATGGACAATGTTGCCAAACGCTACCTGATGCATGCCGCTGGCTACAATCTTGGTCTGGTGATGCGTCATCTGTACCGGCACGGCACTCCCAGAGAGATGGCCGGCCTGGTTGTTCGTCTGTTTTGGCCTGTAGGGAGCCTTGTATTGCTCCTCGTAACCGGATTTCGCGCTACGGATAAAATTCCTCCAGGGCATGTTTTGACCGGTGCCGGTTTGTCTTGATCGGCTTGGCGTGCCGTACCGAGTGCATGCTCCCGGAAACATGGCTTTTTCAACGGGCTGCTATACGAAAAAAGACCCGGATGGTGATGACATCGCCAATATGAAGGTGCTGCAGATCAACTCCTGGATAGTCAGGGAATTTGTTGGGGTAATAATCCGGTACCTTGGCGTTTTTCATACTGAAAACGTGATAGCCGTTTTCCAGGATCTCCTTGAAAAAGGGAAAACTGTCATTTTGTGTGGGAAACTTCAAAATGTTCTTTTTTTTCATTGCGTTGGTAGCCGGGTACAATTAGACACAACCGAGGGGGCGGGATCCATTGAGGTATTGGACATACGCACTGCCACAATCAGCTTGAACGGCTCAGGACGAATAAGAAAAGCCTGTATAACAGGAAGTCACTGCCCCGGCCAGGCAAATACTGCAAACGCACCAGGGCAGGGATACCGGAGAATGAATCTCGTCACCCATACTACCATCGCTAATTTCAATTAGGGGATCGACGACGACGTGATTTGCGATGTCTATGTCCGTGGCAAGTATCGGGACGTCATCCTGCCGATGACGGTTATCCGTAGCCTGGATACCTTGCCGTCCCGGCTGATTGGTAATGTGACCAACGGCCAGGTGGATATACACGGTATCGAGGCACCGAAAACAGTCGTAGAAAAACTCCCAGAGATCGCAGATAAACTCGATATATTGGATGATTTGGTCGATGTAATGGAGGAGACCGAGGCATGAGCGGCGAGCGGACAACGGCATACCTGGCCGGGCTTGTGCACGAACTACTTAAACTGCCGGTCGAAACCGAATGGGTTGAGTTCAAGCGCAATAACGACAATCCCGAAGAGATTGGGGAATACCTCTCTGCCTTGGCCAATTCGGCGGCGCTTCTGGGCAAAGTCAACGGCTATATGGTCTGGGGCGTGGACGACCAGAGCCACGACATTGTCGGCACTACCTTCAGACCGGCCGCAACCAAGATCGGCAACGAAGAATTGGAAAACTGGCTGTTGCGTTTACTGGCCCCCAAGATCAACTTTCGCTTCCATGAGATTGTGGTCGATGAGCAATCGGTGGTGTTGCTGGAGATCGGCGCTGCCTTCCGCCATCCGGTGCGATTCCGCAATCAGGAATTCATCCGGGTTGGCTCCTACAAAAAAAGTCTTAAAGAACACCCGGAGAAAGAACGCGATCTGTGGCGGGTGTTCGACCAGACACCCTTTGAACGTGGCATTGCGGTTGAGCATGTCAACAGTGAAGACATTTTTCGACTGCTTGACTGTCCGGCCTTTTTTGATCTGCTGGAATTGCCCCTGCCCGATGGACGCGCCGCCATTCTTGACGCACTTAAGGAAGATGGGCTAATTGCGCCCTGCAACGCCGGCGGCTGGAATATCAACAATCTTGGGATGATCCTCTTTGCCAAAAAGTTGGATGCCTTTGCCGGGTTGAAACGTAAGGCCATGCGGGTGATTCATTACAAGGGCATGAGCCGTGCGGAGACCCTGCGTGAACAGGTCGGCATCAAGGGCTACGCTTGCGGTTTTGAAGGACTCATCGGCGTTATCATGACGCTTGTTCCTTCCAATGAGGTGATAGGCCAGGCCCTACGTAAAACCGTGCCGATGTTTCCGGAACTCGCCGTTCGGGAACTGGTCGCCAATGCACTCATCCACCAGGATTTTTTTGTCACTGGGGCAGGCCCCATGGTGGAAATTTTCGCGGATCGCATCGAGATTACCAATCCTGGCGAACCGTTGGTCGATACTGCAAGATTCGTGGACACCCCGCCCAAATCGCGCAATGAGGCGCTGGCCTCCTTGATGCGGCGTTTCCGGATCTGTGAGGAGCGGGGCAGCGGCATCGATAAGGTGGTCATTCAAACCGAACTGTATCAGTTGCCCGCGCCCCTGTTTGAAGTTCCGACCGGATTTACCCGGACAATCCTTTTTGCCTATCAAGAACTGGACGCCATGACCAAGCCGGACCGGGTACGCGCCTGCTACCTGCACGCCTGCCTCCAATATGTGCAGAGAAAGGTTATGACCAATAAGTCTCTGCGTGAACGTTTTGGAATCGACGATTCACGTAGCGCCCTGGTTAGCCGCATTATCAATGCCACCATAGAGGCTGGCCTGGTCCGCAAGATCACTCTCTCAGAATCGCGTCGAGACTCAGCTTACGTGCCGTTTTGGAGCCAGGGACGGGAATTGTAGGGTAAAGATAGATTCTTTCGGAGCGTGTTTTCGTCCATTTTCGCTGGGCGGCTTCCAAACGACGGTGCGAAACGATGGCGCACTCTCTGTTGTGGCAAACGATTTAAAAACAGCCAGATATAGTGATACTTGTCACTGGCGGCTTTTATCGTTCATTTTCGTCTTACCTGGAGGCTGAAAGATGCCACAAACAACCGATACCGAAAATGGGCCTGATTTCATTGGTAAATGAGAGAGGGGACAATGAAGCAGACTGCCATGCTGAATCGGGTGATTTTTGGGCCTGCTCTCCGAGATCAAGGAGCGTATCCGCTCCGCCCGATACGAGGCACTCAAGGTGGTCAACAGGGAACTGGTCGGACGGGGATATCGGGCAAATGATCGTGGCGCGGCAGGCCAATGCCGGCGCAAGGCTATGGGGGAATTTGGATCACCTCAGCACTGGACCGTTGAACGGGCTGCAGTTGGAGAAATTCACGTGCAGGCCTCGTTTGGCATCGTCCATAGCCTTTTGCCGCTGAAGAAAATGCCTATTTATCTCCAAGGTCCTCCCATCGGCCAGAACAGTGGGCAGTCTACTCCCTTGTTCAATGCTTCACATACCGGTAGAAGCAGATGCCCTATCGTCTGGACGGCCTCCTCCAACCCCACATCCTGCTCTATCAAGTTGTTCCGCTTGATAAAACCTCGCCAAAGAGCCTGTTTGGCAGCATCAGCATAGAACTCTTCGGTCAATGCCAGAGGGGTTTGTTGGGGTATAGCTGTCTGTCGACGTTCGAAAGTACGGACAAGGGCCTGGGCCAGAACAGATCCGCTATATTCAAACAAGCGGGCCAGCACCCAGATATCATACAGATCCTTTATCCGGTTGTTGCCTATGCCAAGCAACACCATGGCGTGAAACTTCTCGGCAATAACCGTTTCACGAGGATAAACACGAAGATGTGGCGCCGGCATATCCAAAAGGGTGGGATATTCTGTCTCCTGGGCGGGAGGCGTCACCGCGTCGCCATAACCGATGTCGATCTGCAGGGGGGATGCGTGCTTTATCCAACTCGGCAATCAGTTTAACCCGCACCCCACCATATTCCATCTCTTCACGAATCACGTCGACCCGAATGTTCTCCGGAGCAAACAGCAAGCCATCGTCTTCGACATCGAGGTGGCAGAGTTCTTGAAAAACTTCTCGAACGTGCACTTCGGTGTTCTCGCCAAAACCGAGCAGGTCCGCATCCATGGTTGGTCGATGGCCATTGATCCCCCATATGGGAAAGAGCATCGCGCCCTTGAGGACGAAATACGGCTCATACTCCGAAAGACTCAAGCGATACAGTAAACGTTCAAGCCCGTACCGGGTCAGCAGAAATTGAAAACTTTCGCTGTTTTTTAGCGACCTATCCAGCAGTAACTGCCGCACCGAAGCCGCTTTGTTTTTCTGTCGAGCCATCAGGCGTTCATTGCCTCCAAATAAGGGCGCATCACATTGCTCACCCGGCAGATTTTAGCAAATCTCCAAAGAGTATCTGCCTCGCAACGATGATTTCTCAAGCAATCTTTCAAGGCTTCCAGTGCCACGTCCAGGCCAATTTTATTGCGATATTTGAAGCAATCAGCCACAGTTTTCGCAGGTTGGTATATGGCCACCGGGATTCCGTCGATGATATGGTTCTCGATTCCTTCAATCAGTGCCGGGCCGGAAAAACGAACGAAGCGGATCGGCAAAGTCTTGTTCACCGGCAAACGTGTTTTGCGGTCAATCGCCATCCAAATCTCATAGGGAGCCTGGGTAGTGAGATCATGGAACCGCAGAGCGGAAGGCAGGCAGACAACCCCTTTTGGCACCATCTTCGCGGCTTCTGCCAGTGAATGATGCTCAGAAATCTGGGTGTCAGGCAGCCTATACAGCCCACGGGCCACCTTTTCCACCAAACCCCGCTGGTGTAGCCGTTGCAAGGTGATGCGTGGAATGCCTAGTTCGTCAAGATCGACAGGCCGCAAAACCGTTCTCGTTTTGAGGAGACTTAGAATTTTTTTTGAACTTCCTTGCATACCGTTCCTTTTTCGTTGGATGTGACCAGCATACCTGTGGAGCTTGTACCTTTCAATTTGTTATAAATTGTCGACACTTGCAAATATATGCCAACAGTAAAAAACGAGCAAGGCGTAATCCTCTGTGGAATCCAAGTTAAGCGTTCTGACCACATGTCCTTTTTTATGAAAAAGTAGCGGACGGCGGCTTCCTCGAAGCCCTGGAGACGGTACGGCTCTCCGGGCGCACCAACATGCTCGACCACCCGGAGGTGACCCGCCTGACCGCCAAGATGGGCTACCCGGAGGTGGCCGGGTGGCTGGCGGACCACAGGCGCGAATACGCGGCCTTCGTCCTCGAAGGGACGAAACCGCTCGGCAAGAACTTCGGTGGCAAGGAGGACCCGGCTCCATGTGCGGACAAGTAGGCATCGTCTTCGGCCGCAAGCGCAGACGGCCCGAAGAGCGGGATTACCTGCGCGAGGTCTTCATCCGCATGCTGCTGCACAGCGAGGAACGCGGCCCGCACGCCTCCGGTCTGGCCTGGCTCAAGACCGACGGCAGCCATCGCATCTTCAAGCGGCCGATGCGGGCGCACGAGTTGGTCTACGAGAAGCCGTTCCAGGAGCTGCTCGGGCAGGTCGACAACGAGACCACCATCCTCATGGGCCACACCCGCTGGCGCACCCGAGGCAACGAGTTCAACAACCGCAACAACCATCCCATCCGGGCCGGGATCGACATCGGCACCCACAACGGCACCATCACCGTGCTCAAGGGCAACAAGCCGCTCTGCCTGCGCATCGCTCTACGCCTCGGAGCCCGCCTTCATCGACTTTGTCGTGGACAACGAGAAGGGCTGGCGCGAGCTGGAGGTGCCGCCCATGACCATGCTCACCATCCGCCACGAGGATGTGCGGGCCATCGAAAACAGCGAATTCCGCTTCATACCCCAGGAGGGCAAAGGGACACTGCCCGAAGGAGTAAATGCATGAACATTGGAGAACCCTCGAAGCTGAACACAAACCCGGAAGACATTCCCGAGACCATCCTCCGGCTCTTCGTCTACGGCACCCTGAAACGGGGCTACTGGAATCATCAACGTTTCTGCGCCCAGACCCGCAGCATCGAACCGGCCGTGGTCTGGGGCAGGCTCTACCATCTCCACGCCGGGTTCCCGGCCCTGGATGTGCCGGAAGGTCTGATCCTGGCCCGGGGCACCGCCGATCCACTGGCCGACGCCCGCAGGCAACAGGAAATCGGAACGCCGCGCTTCGGCTGCCCGACCGGTGACTGGGATCTGATCCATGGAGAGCTGGTGACCTTCACCGACCCGCAACGCGACCTCCCGCCCATCGACCGGCTGGAAGGATTTCGGCCCGGCGGGCACAGCATGTACCAGTGAGTGATGGTGGCGGTGCTGTGCGGGCGCACTTCGGTTCCAGCCTGGGCCTGCCAGATGTCATGCCCGCCTTACGCGGAGAGAGTGGCCAGTGGTTACGAGAGGAATGCAGGCTTTTGCGGACTTATGCAGGCTAAAACGTTTGACAATCTACCTCTGCCCAAATATATTAAAGCCTGTTTTAAGTTGGGGAATTTTGCCCGAATTCCCGTGTATGACAGTTACACAATATCCAATCCTCCATGAGGACGAGAGAAATGGCAGAGATGGAAGACCGCTGGTTATCGGTTGAAGAAATAGGCAAGTACCTCGGCGTCAGCAGTGACACCGTTTACCGCTGGATTGATAAGCACGATATGCCTGCCCATAAGATCGGTCGTCTCTGGAAGTTCAAAAAGGACGAAATCGACGAGTGGGTAAGAAGCGGTGGAGCAAACACTTCCCCGTCTGATAAAAAAATTTCTGAATCTAGAAAAAGAGAATCGTAATGGCCCGACTCGAAGAACTCAAACGGGGAACAACTGTCAGGGGCATCTTGCCCGATGGCTTCGTTACCGTCGTCGATGTTTCGTGGATTGGCTCCGTAGCGATTGAGCTTACCTACAAGGACAGCAAGGGAAAGCTGGCGAACGAGCTTATTTATCGTGATCGTGAAAATGATCTCGAGATACTCGAATCTGGCAAGCCGTGGAGTTTCGACGGTGATCCCGATGTCTTTCGGCTGGTCTCGGAGGCACATCGTATCCGGCTCGCCTATTTATTCGATCCGTTACTGGCGGTCCACACGTCGCTTGTCGATCCACTTCCGCATCAGATTACCGCCGTTTACGAGTCGATGCTTCCCCGGCAGCCGCTTCGATTCCTGCTTGCCGATGATCCCGGTGCCGGAAAAACCATCATGACCGGGCTGCTGATCAAGGAACTGATAGCACGCGGCGATCTTCAACGATGTCTGATCGTATGCCCAGGCAATCTTGTTGAGCAATGGCAGGACGAACTGTATCGGCGTTTCCATCTGCCTTTCGAGATCATGACGAACGACAAATATGAGGCAGCACGCACCGGAAACTGGTTCGCGGAGAATCCACTTTCTATTTGCCGTCTCGACAAGCTAAGTCGTAACGAAGAAGTACAGGAAAAACTGAAGACCACGGACTGGGATGTCATTGTCTGCGATGAAGCGCACAAGATGAGCGCCTCCTTCTGGGGTGGCGAAATCCGCAGAACCAAACGACATCAACTGGGGCAACTGCTTTCTACGATCACCCGGCATTTTCTTCTCCTGACCGCCACACCTCACAACGGGAAAGAAGAGGATTTCCAGTTATTCATGTCCTTGCTGGACGGCGACCGGTTTGAGGGCAAATTCCGTGATGGGGTTCACTCTATTGATGCAAGCGACCTGATGCGCCGTATGATCAAGGAGGACCTGCTCAAGTTCGATGGCCGCCCGTTGTTCCCGGAGCGCAGGGCCTACACCGTCGAATATGAACTCTCCGATGGCGAAGCTGACCTCTATCACCGCGTGACGGAGTACGTGCGCGAGGAGTTCAACCGCGCCGAGCAGCTTGCCAACGACGGCCGGAAGGGCACGGTCGGCTTCGCGCTAACCGTCCTACAACGGCGGCTGGCATCTTCACCGGAAGCCATATATCAATCGCTCCGCAGGCGCAGAGAACGATTGGAGAAAAGATGCCGAGAGGAGGAATTACTCAAACGCGGTGTCGAAGTCCGCATCGATTGGCGGAAGGATGTCCCGACGCTCTCGGATGATGACATCGAAGACCTCGATGACGCCCCGGACGAGGAGGTTGAGGATACAGAAGATCGTGTCGTCGACCTGGCCTCGGCGGCGCAGACCATCGCTGAACTGAAGGCTGAAATCGCGATCCTCAAGGACTTGGAAGAGGCCGCTCTTCGGGTTCGGCAGTCCCGTTCAGATCGTAAATGGGACGAACTTTCGCACCTTCTTCAGAATCAGACCGAGATGTTCGATGCACACGGACATCGCCGGAAGCTCATCGTTTTTACCGAACACCGCGATACGCTGAACTACCTTCAGGATCGAATCGGCTCGTTGATAGGCAAACCAGAATCCGTCGTGGTCATTCATGGCGGCATGGGCCGCGAAGAACGTAAGAAGGCCGAAACGCTTTTCACGCAGGACAGGGACACGGAGGTCCTGCTAGCCACTGATGCCGCCGGGGAAGGTATCAACCTCCAGCGTGCTCACCTGATGGTCAATTACGACCTGCCCTGGAACCCGAACCGTCTTGAACAGCGATTCGGACGTATCCACCGCATAGGGCAGACAGAGGTGTGTCACTGTTGGAACCTCGTCGCATCCAAAACGCGAGAAGGCGACGTTTACCGCCGTCTGCTGGAAAAACTAGAGGAGGAGCGCAACGCACTTGGCGGCAAGGTGTTCGACATCCTCGGGAAGCTGCTCTTCGGGGACAAACCGCTACGAAGCCTTCTGATGGAGGCCATTCGATACGGGGACCGCCCTGAAGTCCGCGCACGACTGAATGAAGTCGTTGACAACGCAATGGATCGCAACAAGCTCCGTGATCTGATTGAAGAGCACGCACTGGCAAACGACTCGATGGATGCCTCACGCGTTCAGGAAATCCGAGAAGACATGGAACGGGTCGAGGCTCGACGGCTTCAACCCCACTTCGTTGCAGCCTTCTTCAACGAGGCATTCAAGCGCCTGGGTGGCACCGTGCGCGAGAGGGAGGCAAAACGTTACGAGGCGACTCATGTCCCGGCCGTCATCCGTAATCGGGATAGGATCATCGGAATGCGTGATCCCGTGCTCACCCGATATGAACGTCTGACATTCGAAAAAGATTTAATCAGCCTACCGGGCAAGCCGCTGGCCGAGTTCGTCTGTCCCGGCCATCCTCTTCTCGACGCGACAATAGACTTGATTCTTGAACGCCACCGGGACCTTCTGAAGCAAGGGTCGATTCTTGTCGACGACAGCGACCCGGACGAGGAGGTTCGTGCGCTCGTCTATCTGGAGCATTCGATTCAGGACGCGCGTACGGACCGAAGCGGGAACCGTCGTGTGGTGTCGCGGCAGGTACAGTTCGCAGAAGTGACGACAACTGGCGAAGTGCGGGGCGCTGGGTACGCCCCATATCTCGACTACCGTCCACCCACGGAATCGGAGATAAAGCTGATCCGGCAGATGGAAGAACCTGGCTGGTTGCGTGACGAAATCGAATCCCGCGCACTGGATTATGCGGTCCGAAATCTGGTCCCTTCCCATTTGCAGGAAGTAAAGACGCGCAAAGAAGAACTGGTCGACAAGACGATGGCCGCCGTCAAAGAGCGCCTGACGGCCGAGATCAATCACTGGGACCACCGGGCCGAGCAACTTAAGCAGCAGGAGTTTGCGGGGAAGGTCAATGCGAAGATCAACTCCGACAGGGCGCGGCAACGGGCCGATGAACTGACGACTCGATTGCAGAAACGTATGGAGGACCTCCAGCAGGAGCGCCGTATCTCTCCGCTCCCCCCGAATGTCATTGGCGGAGCCCTGATTGTTTCGGCCGGGCTGCTGAGTAAACTCGGTGGCGGCTCAACCACACCGCTGCAAACCAAGGAGACCAAGCAGGTCGAGATGATCGCTATGGAGGCGGTGATGGCGGTCGAAAAGGAACTGGGATTCACACCACGCGACGTGGCGGCCGCCAAGTGCGGTTACGACATCGAGTCGCGTGACCCGACGGGCACTTCTCGGCTCCGGTTTATCGAGGTCAAGGGTCGTGTGCAGGGGGCGGATACGGTCACCGTCACCAAGAACGAGATTCTGACCGCCCTGAACAAGCCGGAACAGTTCATTCTTGCTGTTGTACAGATCGACGACGTACAGGCGGTGAACATCACCTATGTCCGGGAGCCCTTCAGTCGTGAACCCGACTTCGGTGTGACCAGTGTGAATTATCGGCTTTCGGAGCTATTGGTGAGGGGGGAATCACCACGATGACCGAGGCTCCCGCCTATTTCGAAGTGGTTCGTGACAACGCTACCAAGGACTGGGACCAGCTTGAACAGAACCCCGTTCTGGCCGGGCCATGGCACCAGCTGTTCAAGCAGGTGCAAAGCCCCCGGCATGTTGTCTCGGAACTCCTGCAAAACGCTGACGACGCGGGTGCAACCATGGCATCGGCGAACATCAAGGACGGTGAGTTCATATTCACGCATAACGGCGAAGATTTTACCGAGGAGCATTTTACGTCGCTCTGTCGATTCGGGTACTCCAATAAGCGTTCCCTTCACACTATTGGCTTTCGTGGTATCGGTTTCAAGAGCACCTTCAGTCTCGGCGATCAAGTGCGCCTTATGACGCCGACGCTTTCCGTCGCTTTCAATCGCGAGCGATTCACCGAACCGGTTTGGGTCGGTGAGACCGGGCAATCATCGCTCACATCGGTACGGGTGATTATCAAGGACAAACACCGTCAGGGCGAACTTGAGAAGAATCTTTCTGAATGGATGCGCAGCCCGGCGTCCCTTCTCTTTTTTCGCCACATTCGTACGTTGCGTATCGGCGACGCAGAGGTGCAATGGGTGTCTCTGGGTGCTGGTCCCATTGCCGATTCCGAGTGGATGTCGCTGTCATCAAGCCCCGACAAAAAATTCCTGCTCATTCGCTCACAAAAGGAGGAGTTTCCCGCCGAGGCACTTGAAGAGATCAAGCAGGAGCGCATGGTGTCGGTCAGTGAGGAGTCATCTTTCCCGCCGTGCCGGGTCGAGATTGTCCTTGGTATGGAAGGCCGACTTTTCGTCATCTTGCCAACGGGTGTCACTGCAGATTTGCCGTTTGCCTGCAATGCCCCATTTGTTCAGGACCCGGCTCGCCTTAAGATCAAGGACCCGGACATCTCGCCCACTAACCGCTGGCTGCTCGCGCGGGCTGGTGAACTTGCGGCCCATGCAATAATGGCTTGGGTGAGTAACGACGAGCTCGATGTCGAGGGCCGGACCCAAGCGTACCGCCTCCTATCCGATGTGGACAGAGAGGACAGTTCGCTGGAAGGCTCATGTGCGGCTATCGTTGAGCAGTCCATCGATGACACCATTCGGGAGTCGAAGTTCCTTATTGCTGAGACCGGTGACCTGGTCTCCTGGGGAGAGTGCCGGGCTGTTCCCGATCTGCTCCTGAACGTCTGGTCGAACGATCAGGTGGCGTCATTTTTCACTGACCAAAAGCGTTCGATTCTCTCTCGGCATGTGTCCAAAGCAGATCGCCAGAAATTGATTCATTGGGGGGCAGTCGAGTCCGTCGAAAAGTCAGATGTGATCGATGTCCTGGAATCCAAGCATTTGCCGCGTCCAAATAGCTGGCGGCAACTGATGATGTTGTGGACATATCTGTCCAGCGAAGTGAGCGTCCACCGGTACTATCGCAGTCATACGGGCGTGAAGATTGTGCCTGTTCAAGGACGAGACGTTCTTTACGCTGCCGATGAAGTCGTGCGATTGGGAGAAAAGAAGCTCCTTCATTCCGATGAAGACTGGAATTTCCTGGCCGAACGGCTTCTGGTGCTTAACCAGAACTGGCCGCGATTTCTTGCCGACCAGAGGCGCAAGGCTGAGGATCGCGGTGATGAAGTGTTCGGTCAAGAGGTCGAGGATGCCTATGGCCTCCTTGAGAAGCTCGGACTCACTCAGGCTAGCGACGTTAGTGAGGTCATTCAGCAGGTCGCCAACGAGTTCTTTGCTCAAGAGAACTGTGACATCGAAGATTGCATCCGTTTGGCTCAGTTGGCAGCATCTTTAGGTGCGGCAGTTTCACAAACTTTTCAGTTCGTCACTCGTGACGGTTACCGAACACCCGTCAAAGACTGCATCGTCACCGACGTGCAAAATGACCTGGATGCCTTTGTCAATAAAGACTGGTACGAAGGTCATGTGCTCCACGAAGACTACGGTGTGATGCTCTCATGTACCGAGGTCGAGTGGCAGCAGTGGGCGACTTCGGGGCGCAGCAATCTGGTCACGTTTGTGCCATTGACCCAGGTTCGTAACCGCATATGGGGCCGCCAAGAGCTCCGCAAGGCGCTTAATGCGCGTGGCTTTGAGCGGGACCCGTACTACCCCTATGTTACGAACGAGTTCATTATCGAAGACTGGGATTTCGATGATGAACACTGGCGGCAGTGGCGTGACCTGGCGGAGGACGATACGACCTTTTGGGGGCATGTGCTCACGCGAGTTCTTGAACAACCGGCATCGTTCTGGTCGAAAGCTACTACCGCGAAAATTGTTCAGGTTGCCACCACAGGCAACACCCGTGCAGTCACATCAGAATCCTTGCTGCCGTCTTGGATCGTCAAGTTTCGAGACTTGCCCTGCCTTCAGGACACGCGCGGCAATTACCGTCAACCGGCTGAACTGCTGAGGCGGACACCGGACACAGAATCCCTGCTGGATGTTGAGCCATTTGTCCGGGCGGAATTCGACACGGAAGCCACCCGTCCATTGCTGTGCCTGCTCGGTGTGCGCGACACCCCGACAGGTCCTGATCGCCTTCTTGATCGCCTCCGTGCGCTCGCCACCGTGGATAACCCTCCTGTTTATGAGGTCGAGAAGTGGTATCACCGGCTTGATCAGTTGGTTGACAGGTGCTCGACCCAGGAATTCCAGACCATCAAGGACGCCTTTACCAACGAAAAAATCATCCTCACCGAGGGCAACGGCTGGGCCAGTGTGGCCGAGGTGTTTCTGGCTGCTGATGAGGAAGACGTCCCTGGAGCAGCCCTTGTTCATCCCTCTGTCCGACACCTCGCGATCTGGCTGAAGGTTGGCGTGGCCAACCGACCGACGGTTGATCTGGCAATCAATTGGCTGGCCAGTCTTAAGCCCGGCCAAAGCCTTGCCGCAGAGGAACTGCGCCGGGTGCGCTCTCTTATGCCGCGTTATCCCGACCGCATCTGGCGCGAATGCGGCCATTGGCTCAACCTCGAAGGAGAGTGGACGCCTACCGAAGAGCTTGTCTATTCCCTGACCATGCAGACGCTGGTGGCCTGGAAACACCTGTTCAAGCCGATCAAGCAGAAGACAGCCGACCTGCAGAAGTTGTCGGCCGATGTGTGCGATCAGCATCCATTCGCCACACTTCGCAGTCTGGCCCAAAGCATCGATGATCGATTCGAGGACCATCTCTTCGGCTTGCCCGATCCGCAGAAGAGCCCTTGGCTGAACGCCCTCGGTTCGGGGTTGCGCCGTCTCGTTCCCGACGATCAGCATGATACCCAGCGCGTCCGTGAGCTGGCTAATCGTCTTGCAGTTACGCACTGGCAGCCCGCCTCGGGACTTCAGACTGTCCCGTATATAGATGGTACACCGGCAGGAACTCCCCGTCGCATCGATGTGCTCTGGAAGGATTCCCTGCTCTACGTAGAGGATCGTTCCACTGCAAAGATGGCCAAGGCGGTCGCCCAGGAACTGGGCCGCGTGTTCAACAAGCAGGAAGTCGCCGATGCAATCAAACTTTGCTATGACCACTCGCCTGAATTCGTGCTGGAGTACCTGGAAGAAAATTTCAAGCTCATGCCGGAAGAGCAAATCGATCCCATCAGTGAGATATGCAAACCGAAGAGTAACGACGACCAGGACGAAGTCACAACTCAAGAAGAGAACCGGCCGCCCGACCCGAACACGGCCCAGGACGATCCGCAGCGACCCGGGGAAGACGACAACATTGCCAACGACGATGAAGGCAATACCGTGGTCGAAAATGAACAATCCGAGGATGCGGACTTCAATGCAAACCCGGATTCCGACGAACTTGGCGAGAATGACGATGAAGGTGACTCGGCCCCGGCCCCGCCCAGGCCTCATCCAGGACCGGCGAAGCCCAGGTTGATCGAACGGTTTGCGGCGGCGAATGGTTATGCCAGGGACAATTCCGAGGGGCGATTTTATCACAAGGATGGGGGATGGCTGGAGCGCGTCTCCAGGACCAGCTTCCCGTGGGAGCGGTATTCGCCTTCCGGCAAGTTGTTACAGTGCTATTGGGTCAAGGACGCCTGTATAGAACGGGAACCGCTTCAGGTCGAGGCCGATGTATGGGAGTTGTGCGCCAAACATCCGGAGAAGTATTCGCTCCTCCTGGCCGCTCCCGACGGAACCCCGGTCGAGTATTCCGGTGAACGAATTTGTAGTCTCCGTGACAGAGGCCAGCTGACCCTTTTCCCGGCGAGTTACCGGCTGGTGTATGAACACAACGTAATATCAGAAGAGCATCGCGAAGCCGCCAATGGAGGTGGGAAATAACATGGAGACACCGCTTTTCGATAGTCTCGAAATCAGGCAATTCAGGGCGTTCGACTTCATCAAGATCGAGCAACTCGGACACATCAACCTCTTCCTCGGGAAGAACAACGTCGGCAAATCCACGTTGCTCGAAGCACTCTTCCTACATGCCAACCTTGGCTCGCCCCAGGTCATGCAGGCTATCCTGGATGGCCGTGACGAACCGGGTGAGGTGCGGCACGGAAACACCGCCGAGCCCACGGTCTGGAGTCTGTTCCATGATCATCCGCCTCTGGAACGGATCGCCACCTCCATCCAGATTGGAAGGGTCGGTGCGCCGGACAGCGCGTTGACTCTCTCTATCGCCTGGCTTCGCAAGACCAGTGAAATGGACGCCTCCGGCGGCTTCGGGGACGGTAGCGGCCATGGCGGGGGCGTTCAGCCTGGGCAGGAGTATGTGGAAGTCGGACCGCCCGACGTATCGGATGGGGAAGGCCCGATTCCCGCCCTCGTCGTGAAGTATGGCCCGATGCGGCGGATGTTGCGCCTTGATGAGGCCTACGACGATTTGTGCCGCCGATGGAATCTTCAGACGCGCTCCAACCGCGACCTTGCTACGCCCTGTGTTCTTGTTGGCCCAGGCGGCCTCGATGATGCGGGACTGCGTGGACTGTGGGAGAAGGTCGTGCTGACCGATTCCAAGGACGATGTTATTGAGGCGATGCGTATCATCGCCCCCGAGACGGAGGATTTCGCTCTTCTTCATTCGCAAGACAGGGTGTCGACGATCCGTCTTCGTATGAAAGAGCGGGAAGGATCGGTCCCCATCAAAACCATGGGCGATGGCATGAACCGTCTCTTTGGCCTCGGCATGGCCCTGGCCTGCGCCAAGAACGGCATCTTGCTTGTCGATGAGATCGAAAACGGCATCCATTGGTCCGTGCTTCCTGAGGTGTGGAAGTTCATCGTCAAGGTTGCCAAACGATTGAATGTTCAGGTTTTCGCCACGACGCACAGTAACGATTGTCTGAAGGCTTTCCAGATGGGCACGAAGAGCGATCCGGACATGGACGGCGTCGCGGTGCGGATCGAGAGAAAGAATGGCGAGTTCAGCGCCGAGATCTTCGATGAGAAGCGATTGGCAGTTATCGTCAAGGAGGCGATTGAAATCCGATGATAGTCAATCGACTCCTATTCGAAGGCCCGGACGATAAACATGTCGTAATGAATCTCTTGTTCAATCACGAGTATGAAGGTGAACCTTTATGCGATCAGTTCGGGAAAAATGATTGCAAGGTCAAGGAAGGCATTGAAAACCTGATCGATACATTAAGCGAGGAATTGAAAGCGACCGATCTCGGCCGCCTCGGTATTATCCTCGATGCCGACACGGACGTTGCCAGACAATGGGCGCGCGTGACGAGAGTGCTGGACGAGCATGGATGCCGTTCAGTTCCGGCAGCACCGAGCGCGGGGGGTACGATTGTCGAGACGAACGAGGGGAAGAAGATTGGTATCTGGGTGATGCCAGATAACAGAAGCGTCGGAGCATTGGAAGATTTTGTCGGCAAGCTCATCGCCGAGGATGACACCCTGTGGCCCAAGGCCCAGGCCGACGTGAATGGCATCCCCGTAGAAGACAGGCGATTCAAAGAAACGTATTTGTCCAAGGCCCACGTCCATACTTGGCTGGCGTGGCAGGAACAGCCAGGAACCCGGATGGGTGAAACCTTTAAGAAGAAGTACCTTGATCCGAATCATCCGCAGGCGACCGCCTTTGTGGACTGGGTCAAGAGACTGCTGGCATGAATGGAGACAAGAGTAGAGTGACTACCCAACCCAAGAAACTGATAGAGGTTGCGCTGCCGTTGCCCGAGATCAACGACGCGTCGGCCTATGACAAGATGCCCGGCATCGGGCCGCATCCCAAGGGCATCCACCACTGGTGGGCGCGGTTGCCGCTGCCGACGGCGCGGGCGGTGCTGTTTGCTTCCGTAGTGGACGATCCGTCGTCGCACCCCGAGAAATTCCCAACCGAAGAGGCACAAAACGTCGAGCGCGAGCGCCTGTTCGCCATCGTGCGCGAGCTGATGCAGAAAAAACTGCACGAACGGCCCGAGGTTTATGCCAAGGCTCGCGAGGAGATGCTGAAGCACGTCGACGGTACGTTGCCTCCGGTGCTCGACCCATTTTCCGGCGGCGGTTCCATCCCGCTGGAGGCGGCCCGGCTGGGCTTCGAAGCCCACGCGGCGGACCTTAACCCGGTAGCGGTGCTACTCAACAAATGCAATCTGGAGCTGGTGCCGCGCTGGCTCGACCGCCCGCCGGTCAACCCCGAGGTGCGCGGGAATGTCCTGCGCAGGAGCGGCTGGACAGGTGCAGGTGGACTTGCCGAGGATGTCCGCTACTACGGGAATGTGATCCGCGAGCGCGCCATTGAAAAGATCGGCCACCTCTATCCCAAGGTCAAGCTGCCCAAGGAATACGGCGGGCGCGAGGCAAACGTAATCGCGTGGATTTGGGCGCGAACGGTGGCCAGCCCGAATCCGGCGGCACAGGGGGCGCATGTGCCGTTGATTAGCACCTACTGGCTTTCCTCGAAGAAGGGCAAGCTCGCCTGGCTGAAGCCTGTTGTCGACAAGAAGAAGAACACCTGGCGTTTTGAGGTTCACGCCGGTGATCCTTCGGACAGTTTGGCGGTGAAGAACGGTGCAAAACTTGGACGTGGAGCATTCCGTTGCCTCTTGACTGACCAACCTATTGAATACTCGTATCTTCGTAAGCAGGCAGCAGAAAAAAGACTCGGCAGGACTTTGCTCTGTATAGTAGCCGATATCGGGAGGGGTCGAGTATACGTTGAGGCAGTGCCCGAACACGGAGACTTGGGTAATACAGACTCAGCAGAATGGAGGCCTGACGAAGCTGTCACAGCGCCATGCCACGACGTAGATCGCCTTCCTATGTATGGAATGCCGACATGGGCGGACGCATTTTCACCTCGCCAGCTCACGGCAATGGCGACTCTGAGTGGCCTTGTGAGGGAGGTGAATCAAGACGTGCTGAATGACACCATGGCAGCAGGTCTTTCGAGCACCGAAGCTGAAGCCTACGCAAATTCCGTAAGAACATTCTTGGCACTTGCCATCGACAGGTGCTCGGATTTCAACAACTCATTGTGCCGATGGTCCTCTGGTAACCAGAAAGTTATGAACTTGTTTGGGAAACAGGCCATTCCCATGGTGTGGGATTTCGCCGAGGCTAATATTCTTGGCGAATCGGTTGGAGCGTGGACCACATGTAGTAGCTACGTTGCAGACTGTATCGAAGTTCTAGGGCGCTCAGCTCGCACCAAAGGGAGTGGACGCCAAGTCGATGCCGCAGGCGCATGGAATGACACCCGAGGTCTTTTGGTCAGCACTGATCCTCCCTACTACGACAACATTGGCTACGCGGCGCTCTCCGACTTCTTCTATGTGTGGCTCAGGCGCACTATCGGCGAGCTGTACCCGGACCTCTTCAAGACCATCCTCGTGCCGAAGGCCCCGGAACTCACCGCCGCAGCCGAACGCTTCGGCGGGAACAAGGAGAGGGCCAAGGAACACTTCGAGTCCGGCTTCCGCAAGGCGTTCACCACCCTGCGCGAGAAGATGGACCCGCGCTTTCCACTCACCGTCTACTACGCCTTCAAGCAGGAGGACGAGAAGGCGGGTAGTGACGAGGATGAGAACGGTGATGGCGAAGGTTTGAGCAACGGCGTCGATCTGACCACGGGCTGGGAGACCTTGCTCGATGCCCTGCTTGGCAGCGGTTTCCAGATCACTGCGACCTGGCCGGTGCGCGCTTCACAGAAGTGGCGCATGGTGGCCATGGGCACCAATGCCCTGGCTTCCTACATCGTCCTCGCGTGCCGCGCCCGTTCCGAGAGCGCACCGCAATGTAGCCGCCGCGAATTCCTGAACCAGCTCAAGAGGGAACTTCCGGCCGCGCTCAAGCACCTACAGCAGGGGAACATCGCGCCGGTGGACCTGGCACAGGCCGCCATCGGCCCGGGCATGGCTGTTTTCTCCCGTTATGCCAAGGTCGTGGAGTCGAGCGGCAACCCCATGACCGTGCGCACGGCCCTGGCCCTGATCAACCAGATGCTCGACGAGGTGCTGGCCGAGCAGGAAGCGGAGTTTGACGCCGACACCCGTTGGGCGTTGGCCTGGTTCGATCAACACGGAACGGAAGAGGGAGAATTCGGCGTGGCCGAGACGCTTTCCCGCGCCAAAAATACGGCCGTCAACGGCCTTGTCCAGGCGGGTATCGTCGCGGCGCGTGGCGGCAAGGTCCGGCTGGTGAAGCGGAATGAACTGCCCGAGGACTGGGACCCGGCCTCGGACAACCGGCTGACGGTGTGGGAGGCGACGCAGCACCTGATCCGGGCGCTGGATCAACGCGGTGAAAGCGGCGCGGCGGATCTACTCCGGAAAATGGGTGGCGCGGTCGGTGAGACGGCCCGCGAGCTTTCATATCGGCTTCATAAGATGTGTGAAGGCAAAGGCTGGTCCGGCGAGGCCCAGGCCTACAACAGCTTGGTTCTGGCCTGGCCGGAACTGACGCGCCTGGCTCAGGCTACGCCCGCAATGAAGCCGCAAGAGCTCTTTTGATACGCGATGATTCCAACATAGGGATGAGACATGGCAAAAAGTAATCACGGCAGAGTCGGAGAGGCGCTGGAACTTCTTAATAAAGGGCTGCGCCCCTTTGTGGAGCGTGAACTTCAGGCTGTTCACGGTGATCAGTGGCAGGAGACGGCCGCGCAATCGCTACGCGAGGATCGCGGCGGGGTGAAATCCGCCAGGACGGGCGAGCTTAACTGGGACACCCATAACCTGCTTACGGTCATGTGGGACCAGTGGAATTCCGTCTTTCGTAAGATTCTCGGCCATACCGAACGAGCCTTGGTGAGCGAGCTTCGGGAGATACGCAACCGCTGGGCGCACCAAACGCCCTTCAGCAGCGATGACGCCTACCGGGCGCTGGACAGCATCGGCCGTTTGCTCACTGCCATCTCCGCTCCCGAGGCCAAGGAACTGGAAGAGCAGAAAATGGCGCTCTTGCGCGTGCGCTTCGAAGAGCAGCGCCGTGGCGAGATGCGCAGGCACTCCGTGGCCCCGACGGAAGGCAATCCGCAAAGTGGCCTCAAGCCATGGCGGGAGATGGCCACCCCGCACCGGGACGTGGCCAGCGGCAAATATCAACAGGCGGAATTCGCAGCCGACTTGTGGCAGGTCTACCTGAGCGAGGCGGCGTCCGAGTATCAGCATCCCACCGAATTTTTCCGCCGGACTTTCATCACCGAAGGGTTGCAGAAACTGCTCAGTAATGGCGTGCGCCGGATCGGCGGCCAGGGCGGCGACCCGGTGGTCGAGCTGCAGACCAACTTTGGTGGTGGCAAGACCCACAGCATGCTGGCGCTCTATCACCTGTTCTCCGGCACGCCCACCTCGGAATTGCCCGGCACCGAGCAGATATTAAAGGACGCCGGATGCGACGTGGCCCCGAAGGTTAATCGCGCCATCGTGGTTGGCACGAAGGTATCGCCCGGCAACCCGAGCCAGAAGGATGATGGAACAGTCATCCGTACGATCTGGGGCGAGATCGCCTGGCAACTCGGCGGCAGAGCCGGTTACGAGATGATCCGCGCCGACGACGAGAACGCCACCAATCCCGGCGACAAGATGAAGGAGGTGTTCAACAAGTTCTCGCCTTGTCTCATCCTGATCGACGAATGGGTTGCCTACGCCCGGCAGTTGCACGAAGGCAGCGTGCTCCCGGCCGGGACCTTTGACACCCAGTTCACCTTCGCCCAGGCACTGAGCGAATCGGCCAAGGCAGCCAAGAACACCTTGCTGGTGGTCAGTATTCCCGCCTCGGACAATGAGATCGGCGGCGAGTGGGG
This sequence comes from Desulfobulbus elongatus DSM 2908, assembly GCF_000621145.1. Taxonomy (GTDB): domain Bacteria; phylum Desulfobacterota; class Desulfobulbia; order Desulfobulbales; family Desulfobulbaceae; genus Desulfobulbus; species Desulfobulbus elongatus. The sequence continues at coordinate 2,548 of NZ_JHZB01000046.1, read as the reverse complement.
CCAGCGTGCCCTCTCAAGGCTCAAGAATGCCATTGGCCGCGTGGAGTCGAGCTGGCGACCGGCCAGTCCGGACGAAGGCTTTGAGATAGTCCGTCGTCGGCTCTTCGAGCCACTGCACGAGAAACAGGCCTTTGTTGCGCGAGACGCCGTGGCCCGTGCCTTTGTGGAGATGTATGGAACCCAGCACAGCGAGTTCCCTTCCGAGTGCCGTGAAGCCGAGTACGAACGGCGCATCAAGCTGGCTTACCCTATTCATCCGGAACTCTTCGACCGGCTCTACAACGACTGGTCCACCCTTGACAAGTTCCAGAGAACGCGCGGCGTGCTCCGGTTGATGGCGGCGGTGATCCACTCCCTGTGGGAGCGTAATGACGGCAACCTGCTGATCATGCCTGCCACCATTCCCATCGACGACCCGGCGGTGCAGTTCGAGCTGACCCGCTATCTCGATGACCAATGGACGCCGGTCATTGCCAAGGACGTGGACGGGGAGCATTCCCTGCCGCTGAGACTCGACCGGGACGCGCCAAACCTTGGCCGGTATTCTGCCTGCCGAAGGGTGGCACGCACGATTTATGTTGGGTCTGCTCCGACCCAGCGGGCCGCCAATCGGGGCATTGACGACCGCCAGGTAAAGCTGGGGTGCGTGCAACCAGGCGAAACCGTGGCCACTTTTGGCGATGCCATCCGGCGGCTTACGGATCGGGCGACCTATCTGTATGTGGACGGAAGCCGCTACTGGTATTCGACACAGCCCACGGTCACGCGCCTTGCTGAGGACCGGGCAAACCAGCTTCATGAACACGATGTCATGGATGAGATCGTCCGCCGCCTCCGCGACGAAGCTCGCAGCCGTGGCGATTTTCACCGGGTGCATGCCTGTGTGAGCGGGAGCGACATCCCCGACGAGCATGAGGCGCGGCTCGTCGTCCTCGGTCCGGAGCATCCGCACGGCAAGGGACAGGTGGACAGCCTTGCCCGAAAAGAGGCTCAGACGATCCTGGACAATCGTGGTGGCAGCCCACGGTCGTACAAGAACAGCCTGGTGTTCCTGGCAGGTGATGCGGGACGGCTGAAAGATTTGCAAACGGCCATCCGCCAATTCCTGTCGTGGAAGTCCATCTGGGAGGAGCGGGAACAGCTCAACCTTGACCCATTTCAGTCCAAACAGGCCGATACGAAGCGCAAAAACGCGGACGACACGGTAAACGTCCGCATTCCTGAAACCTACCAGTGGCTGCTCATCCCGAATCAGCCTGACCCCAAGGGGGCGCTCGAGTGGACGGAGATTCGTCTGCAGGGATCGGATTCACTGGCATTGCGCGCTTCCAAAAAACTTAAGAGCGAGGAGATGTTGCTCGTCCAGATGGGCGGAGTACGCCTTCGTCTGGAACTCGACCGGGTGCCACTCTGGCGTGGCAACGATGTGCCGGTAAAACAGCTTGTCGAGGATTTTGCGACCTATCTGTATCTTCCGCGTCTGCGCGATTCGGACGTGCTGATTGCGGCGATCCGGGAAGGAATCATGCTGCCGACGTGGCAATCGGAAACCTTTGCTTACGCCCAGTCCAAGGATGCGGATGGACGCTACCTGGGATTAACTGGCGGCGGAGCGGTGACGGTCCAACAGGAGGGTGGCGCGTTGGTCGTAAAGCCGGGTGTTGCCGCCGAGCAGCAACGCAAAGACTTGGAGGCCGCCCAGGCGAAAGCTGGGAACGGAACGACGACGGTCGCCGAATCAGGGCAGGCAGAGGTTCGTGATCAACCCACCGATACAACTGTACCGGGTACGTCCTCGGTGCAAGATACAGGGGCGCAAACTGCACCTGCGACCCCCGTCTATCGGCGTTTCCACGGTTCGGTGCAACTCGACTCACTCCGCGTCGGTCGGGACGCCGTGCGCATAGCTGACGAGGTCATTCAACATCTCACCAAGCTCATTGGCTCTGATGTCCAGGTGACGCTTGAAATTCAAGCCCGGTTACAGGATGGCGCATCCGAAAAAACCATTCGAGATGTCACCGAAAACTGCCGCACCCTGAGATTTGACACGTTTGGTTTTGAAGAGGAGTGACAGCTGGCTGGAAGGCTTTAAACCTGATTGATTAGGAAAACGATATCGCGGGATTAATGCATACGAACGGCACAACAATTAAAGTGTCAGCCACCATGATAAACAAGTCATCTGGCGTGACAGAAACAGAAAAGATGCTCGCAGAATTCTGTGATCGGACCTTTCTTAGTGATTATCTATAAATAATCATGACCTTGTTCAGGACAATCATGGCGGCTGCCAATGTGTTGAGTGCAATGTACGAGAGATCTGTCTTCTCGTATCGTGGTATCAATTTGCGAAACCGGTTGAACCATGAATGTGCTAACTCAACAACCCAGCGCCGTGCCTTGAACGAAGGATCCTTTTCGATCAATTTTTTCTCTTCGCCTCGTGGGCGGATGTGGGGGATGAAGCCATTGGAGAGTACAGTATCCTCCTTGCCCACATATGCTGCATCAAGGCAGAGATTTTGCGGAGTATCCTTTTCTTTTG
>NZ_JHZB01000045.1 GCF_000621145.1 Desulfobulbus elongatus DSM 2908 | reverse complement strand
ACCGGGGTGTTGTCCTGCAGGGTGGCGCACATCACCTCCCCCGGCAGGTTGAACCGGTAGAGTGCCTCCCGGTTGACCTTCAACAGCCCGTCCATGGCCGCGGTCAGGCTGACCTTGCCCTCGACGATCTCGCGGGAATACTCGATGCCGCTGCCGGCCAGGGCCTCGGCCATCCGCAGGGCCGCCTCGTTCTCGTGGATCTCGTCCGGACCCAACTGCAAGACATACACATGGTCCTTGCCCAGCCGGCGGAGATGCTCCACGTCCTCCTGCCGGATGATATGCCCTTTGCGGAAGGCCCGACCCTTGAACCCGTCCCTGACGATCTCGGTGATGTCGTGCGGCAGCACCATCCCCACCGCATCCTCTACCGGAACAACCGCCTTGGCGAAATGTGTCGTCATGATGGTCATGATCTGTCTCCTTGGTTCATTGTGGCGATCACGTCCGGCGCAGGGAGCGGGCCGATCAGGTTGACGGCCGCCACCTCCACGCCCTGCGGCCCGGTCCGCAGGATATTGACCGCGCCGTAGTCCTGGGGAAGGTCCAGTACCTGCTGCACGGGGCGGCAGAGCAGACGGCAGAGCAGGACCCGGTTCACGCCCGCATGGGCGACGACGAGCAGAGGGCCGGCGATTTGCCGGATCAGGCCGAACAGGGCCGGACAGACGCGGTCCGCCAGATCGCCGAAACTCTCGCCACCCTCCGGCCGGACATGCTCCAGATCCAGGCCGCGCCGCTCGTAGGCGCCGGGGAAGCGCTGCCGCACCTCCGCCACCGTGCATCCCTCCCACAGGCCGAGGTCGATCTCGGCCAGGGCATCAATGGTGCGAACGGCCGCCGCTGGCCGGCCGCTCACCAGAGCCGCCGTGTGCACGGCCCGTTGCAGCGGGGAAGCAACCACAGCGGCAAAAGGGATTGTTTGCAATTGCCCGGCCAAGGCCCGGGCCTGGCGGACACCGTTGTCGTTGAGCGACAGGTCGGTCCGTCCCAGGAAGCGGCGCGGCGAGGAGGTGTCGACCTCGCCGTGCCGGAGCAGATAGATCAGGCGCTGCATGTTCCCGCCGCCATCCCGGCGATCGTGGCCAGCGGCTGTCCCATCGCGGTCTCGACGGCAACGGCCAGTTGCATGGCCTGCCGATATCGGCGCTCGATGGCCCGCACCGCCTCGGGGTCGTCCCGGAACAGTTCCAGCTTCTCGACAAAGCGCGTCTCGACGGTGACGAGCCGGCTGCCGCGGACCAGCTTGTCGGCCAGATGGACGATTTCCCGCTCGCCGACCGGCATGCCGGCCGTCCAGGGCAGATCCCTGTGGGCGCCGACAATGGCCCCGACCCGCGCAAACCCCAGTTCGTTCAGCCAGCGCTCGCCCTCCGCCTCGTGGCGGGGCTGCCCCTTGGCGATGTCGTGCAGCCAGCCGCCGACCCGGCACAGTTCCAGATCCAGGCTCAGGCCGCCGTGCCGGTTCACCGCACCGGCGAGGGCCGCCGCCACCTCGGCCACGGCCCGGCCGTGGGCCAGCCCCTTGGCCGGCATGGGATGCAGGTGCTCCAGGATGGCCTGGCATTCGGCCATGCTCGGGATGCCCCGGCGCTCGAAGCGCAGGCAGCCGTCGAGGTAGTCGTCCGGGGTGTCCAGGTCGATGTGGATGTGGGCGTCGGCCACCGGTACCTCGCGCACCCGGTCCGGATGCGTCGCCTCGACCCCGGCCAGCAGGGCGCGCAATCCGCCCTCGCACTGTTCCTCGGCGAGGATCGCGGGGATGAGGTCGGCATGCAACAGCGGCGGATGCCCGCTCCGGCCGGCAAAGACCGGCGAGCAGAGCAGGGCCGGCGCCGCGGCGAACGACCGGACCAGCAGGCGCACGGTGCCACGCCGCACCAGGGGGATGTCCACCGGCAGGAGGAAAAAGCCGTCGCAGCGGTCGGCCAGCAGGCCGGCGCCGGCGCGGATCGAGCCGTACATGCCGGCGGCATACCGCGGATTGTGGGCCAGCCGCGCGCCGGCCGCCGTGGCCACCGCGCCGATCTCCGCCGCCCGGTGGCCGGTCACCACCACGATATCCCCGATGCCGCAGTCGCGGAACAGGCTCACGGCCTGCGCCAGCATCGTGCCGCCGCCCAGGGGCAGCAGGGCCTTCAGCTCGCCCATCCGCGAGGAAAAGCCGGCGGCGAGAATGAGCGCGCTCAGGCGAGGTGCCATGCCTTTTTGCCGGTGGCCCGCTGGTAGATGAGTTCGCCGACGATGGACACCGCGATCTCCTCCGGGGTGTCGGCCTCGATGGCCGTGCCGATGGGGCAGCGGACCTGCGCCAACCGCGCCTCGCTCACGCCCTGGTCCATCAGCTTGGCATAGATGGTGTTGCGCTTGCGGCGGCTGCCGATCATACCGATATAGCCGGCACCGGTGCGTAGGGCCTGGTCGAGCACCTCCATGTCGTGCATGTGGCCGCGGGTGACGATCACCAGGTAGGCGTCGCCGTCGATGTCGAAGCCGTTGAAGCAGCCGGCAAAGGACGGCAGCACCCTGACCTCGTCGGCCAGGGGAAAACGCTCCCGGTTGGCGAACTCGTCCCGGTCGTCCATAACCACCACCCGGAAACCCACCCGGGCCGCGGTCTCGGCGGTACAGGCGGCGACATGGCCGGCACCGAGCAGATACACCGTGCCGGTCACCGTGAAGCAGGAAAGCAGGTAGGCCTGCCCCTGGTGTTCGACCAGGCCGGTGGCCGAGGTGGGGGCGAGGGCCTGCCTGATCGCCATCAGCAACGGTTCGGCAATGTCGCCGCGGCTCGCCATGCCGCGGTGGTCGACCACGAACCGCTCTCCGCCGGCCGCCGCGCCGTTCAGGGGACAGACCAGGGTGGCGCGGCGGCCCGAGCGCATGGCCGCGAGCAGCGCGCCGAAGACGTCGCGGTTGACCGCATTGGCCTCGATATACTCCAGAAAGAGCTCCATCTGACCGCCGCAGATCATGTCGGTGCCGGCGGCGTCGCCGTTGGAAAGATCGAAGGCGCGGCGCAGGGAGCGGCCGGAGGCGAAGCACTCTTTGGCCTCCCGCATGGCCGTGGCCTCGACCAGGCCGCCGCCGATGGTGCCCGAGGTGCGGCCGTCCCGAAGCACGATCATCTTGGCCCCGGCCAGCCGGGGCGTGGAGCCTGACTGGCTGGCGATGGTCACCAGGACGAGATCCTCGCCGTCACCAAGGCTGGTACAGATCTGTTGCAGTAATTTCTTCATGACGCACTCTCCTCACGATGGTCCTCAAGAAAACGTTTAGCGAAATGGATGGTGGTGTCCGGGGCAAGGGCAAGGCCGATCGCCGTCCCTGCCTGGGAAATCCGACGGCTGAGCAGGTCGGCGGCCAAGCGCCTGACCTTTTCACCTTGGCCGGGCACGGCTGTCAGGCGAAGTTCCAGGATCTCCCGGCCGTCCCGGTTCATCAGGCAGGCGGCGTAATCGAGCAGTCCGGGAATGGCGCACAGCCATTCATCCAGGTCGGCCATGGCCAATTGCCGGCCGCTTTTCAGGGTCCGCACCTGATCGAGCCGGCCGAGTACGCGGTCGAGCCGGCGGATATGGCTGCCGCAGCGGCACGGGCCGGGCAGCAGGCGGCCCTGGTCGCCGGTGCGGTAGCGGATCAGCGGCATGCCGGTGCGGGTGAGCGTGGTGCAGACGATCTCGCCCCACTGTCCCGCCGGCAGGGGCCGGCCGGTGGCCGGTTCGACGATTTCGATCAGCAGATCGGTCTCGCGCAGGTGGCAGCCCTCGTGCGCGGCGCAGTCGACCCCGCCGCCCAGGCCGGTCTCGGTGGCGCCGTAGTGCACGAAGATCTCGCAGCCGAGCAGGTCGCGCAGGCACCGGCACAGCGTCTCAGGGACATAATCGGAGCAGAGCAGCACCCTTGTGATCGGGCCGAGGTCGAGCCGCAGAAAGGCTGCCATGCGCGCCAGGGCCAGAATCTGCATCGGAAAACCGACCAGGACCTCGGGTCGTATTTCGGCCACGGTCCGGGCCGCCTGTGCCGGCTCGCTCACCAGGCCGACGATCCGGCCGTTCACCTCCATCCGCTCAAGGGCGCTGACCAGGAGATGGCCGGTGGAATCCGGCGTGGCGCCGGGCAGGAGAATGGCCACCGTCTGGCCCGGTTCGGCCAGTTGCCGCATGCCGAGATGGAAAAAGTCGAGCGTCTGCGCCAGGTCCCCGTCGGTGAACCAGAGCCGCTTGGGCGGGCCGGTGGTGCCGGAACTGCGCAGGGTGACGATCCGGGCCACCGCCTCCTGGCCGACGCAGACCATCTCCTGGCCGTGCTGCCGCAGCTCGGCCTCGGTGGTCAGCGGCAGGCGGGCCAGATCGGCCAGGCCGTCAACGGCCTCAATGCCAGCCGCCGCGAATTTCCGCCGGTACAACGGCGAGCGCTCTCGGCAGTAGTCGACCAGGCGGCAGAGCTGCTCGCCCTGCCAGGCATCGATGGCCGCGCGCGGCACGGGTCGGGCGTCTACGCCCAGGGTCCGGCCGACCAGCGTTTCCAGGGTGGTGAGCTTCATGGCCGCACCGGCCGCCGGTGGAGCGGCCGCCCCTGATTCGAGGTCAGATTGTAGGCGCAGAAGGGCACCAGCCTGCCGTCCGGCGCCACCACGTGGATGCAGCAGCCGCGCAGCCGTTCCAGGTCGAGGTTCCACACGTCCTGGAAGGCCATGGCCGACAGGGTGAAGGTATGGGTGCGGGCCCGGGCGAGGAAGCGGTCGAAATCGTCCTGGGGTGGGGCCGGCTGCCCGGCGCAGTTGCAGGCGGAGTCAGCCATGGGCAGGGACCACTGCCGGGCGGTGAAGCGGACGCTCTTCTCCCTGCCTTCCAGCGCCGTGGGGATGGCGGCCGGGGTTTCGCCGGTGGAGCAGCAGGCGGCCCGGCCGCTGCCGAGCGGAGTCAGGCGGCCGGCCGCATCGATGAAGAAATTGCCGTGAAAGGAGCACAAGGCATGTTCGCAGGCCGGCGGGGCGCAGTGGTCGGCCCGGACGGCGCCGTCCGTCTGCGCCTCGATCAGCAGCAGCACCTCCGGCAGGGTCAGCCGGTCGGCGTCGGCCGGCGGCTGCGGATAGCGGCCGAAATAGCTGATCGGCTGGAAATGCACGCCGCGCACCGTGGGCGCGAAGCGGACGCCGTAGTCGATGATCGCCCCGATTTCATGGGTGTTGATCCCCGGCACCAGGGTCGGCACCAGCACCACGGCCAGCCCGGCCTCGACGCAGCGACGGATGGCCAGCTCCTTGCTCTCGCGCAGATCGCGGCCGCGCAGGGCCAGATGGGTGTGGCGCGACAGGCCGTCGAACTGCAGAAAGACCGAGGCCAGCCCGGCCGCCTTGAGTTCGCCGGAGAGCCCCGGCTGCTCGGCCAGACGCAGGCCGTTGGTGTTGAGCTGGATGAAGTCGAACCCCTTGTCTCTGCCCAGGCGGACGATTTGGGCCAGATCCGCGCGCATGGTCGGCTCGCCGCCGGAGAGCTGAATGTTGCAGGGCCCGGAGGCGGCCATGACCCGGTCGTACCACATGCCGATCTGCACCAGCGAGGGATCGGTCTCGGGGGCCTGGTCGCCGGCATCGGCAAAACAGACCGGGCAGCGCAGGTTGCAGCGGCCGGTGATTTCGAGCAGGGCCGTGCAGGTATGCTGGCCGTGGTTCGGGCAGAGGCCGCAATCGAAGGGGCAGCCGTCCTTGATTGCGGAGAAAGCCTGGCGGGGCGCCGAGGGTTTTTTCGGCCGCAGCCAGGTGGAAAACGGAAGAGCGCCCCGCCAGATCGGTGTCCGCACCGTGCCGTGCTCGCTGCATTGTTTCACCAGAAACACGGTGTCGCCCTGCTGCTCGCGAACGGCCTGGAGCCGTTTCAGGCAGACCGGGCACAGGCTTTCGGTCGACGACAGCAACTGGATCGGACGCTCAGTATCCACCTGCCTGCTCCCTGGGAAGACCGGGATCGATGCCCTGCTCGGCGAGCAGCCCGAGAACGACCTCGCGGGCCCGCAGCATGATGCCGCCGCAGACCTCGGGCTTGCGGCCGCCCTGATAGGCGACGATGTCGTCGCAGCGGATGCCGCCCCAGGTGGTGGCGCTGCCCTTGAACCATTCCATGAACTGGGCCAGCAGCAGGGGGAAGCAGTCCAGGGCCTCTTCGCCGGCGCTACCCTTGGCCGCATACAGGGCCAGGACGCAGGCCGCGCCGCTGGCCACCCCGCAGATGTCGCCGCACCCCATGCCCTCGCAGAGCCCGGCCATGGACCGCACCAGGGGCGGATTGTCCTCGCCCATGTCGTCCAGGCTCAGCTTGATCATGATCTGGCTGCAACAGAAGCCTTGGCCGGCCAATTGCATGATGCGCAGGGCAGTGTCATCCATGGTGCGGCTCCTTGGCGGCGATGAGGGCGTAGTAACCGAGCGGCGCGGCGGCCAGGGCGCAACTGGTACGGCGGGCTGCGTCCGCGTCCAGGAACAGTCCCCAGAAACGCTCCAGGCTGCCGAAGGAAAAGATGATCTGCCCGGCCAGCTGTTTGAGCAGGTCGCTCCGGTCGCGGAGCAGGACGAGGGCAAAGCCGGCCCGGTTGACGGCCGCCGTGATCGCCTCCAGCGGCTGGGCGTGGCTGAGGCAACTTTGCAGACGGGGCAGATCGGGCTGCCACTGCGGCTGGCGGCAGTAGATGTCGGTGAGGATCAGCCGGCCGCCCGGCCGCAGCACCCGGTGCATCTCGGCCAGGCTGGCCTCGATATCGCCGGTCAGCGACAGGACGCATTCCGAGACGATGCCGGCAAAGGTTTTGTTTTTGCACGGAATAGCGGTGGCCAGGCCCTGGTGGAGGGCGGCGGTCGGGGCCTGCTGGGCGGCTTTCGCCAGCATCGCGGCCGAGGGATCGAGCCCGGCCGGCCGCAGGCCGAATTCCGTTGCCAGCAGTTCCAGGGTATGGCCGGGGCCGCAACCGACGTCGAGGACGACCGCACCGGGCGCGAAATCGCAGAAGCGCAGCAGTTCCCTGGTCAGGCCGAGGCCGCCGGGCCGGAGCGCGCCACCGGTGAGCGCGCCCAGTTCGTCCTGTTCGTACAGGGTGATCGGGGGTGCATCCAAACGGTGACAGAGAGCGTTCATCTTACTTGTCTTCCAGCAGTTGTTCCACTTCCAGCATCTTGCCCACGGCAAGGCTCTCCGGCACCAGAACGAAGCCGCAGCCCGGACAGACCATGAGTTCGACGGTGAAGACCGAGTTGAGATAGGTCACCTTGACCTCGGCCGGTTCAAGCGGCCGGTTGCAGCCGGCGCATTGCCAGGCGGTGGCCTCGGCAAAGGAAAAGGTGCTCATGGCGTCTCCTCCGGCAGCCGCATGCGGTGGCTGTAGCCGTTGTGAATCCGGAAGCCCCGGTCAATCGTCTCGTACTCGATCCAGTAGGTGACGCGCACCGGCCGGAACGAGGCCAGCCGATGACCGGTGCCCGGATGGATCAGATAGCGTCCGGACCTCTCGGCATGCTCGATCACCTTGCGGACATCTTCCTCCAGAATGAGGCGGCTGTCGAGCAGGGCCGCCACCTCCGGGGCGATCAGCAGCGGGATCGCGGCATGGGCCGGCCGGGCGACGGAAGTTTCCTGCCAGAGGCTGGCCAGGAGGCGCTCCTTCAGCCGGGCGCGGTTTTCGTGGCGGCCGGAAAAGCCGGGATTGGCGCGGGCCAGCGGGTCCGGATCGGCGGCCGCCGCGAAGAGATAGTCGAGCAGATGAGCCACCGGCCGGCCGGCGGCAGCCAGGTTGTCGCGGCACATGGCGCAGTAGGCCAGGCCGTCGCGGCGGCTGCGTCCGGCCTTGACCAGGGCCGCCTTTGTGCCCAAAGGCTGGTTGGCGAACTGCATGAGGCCGCCGTAGCCGCAGCAGTCGGCCAACTCGCCGCCGAGTGCGGGTTCCACCACGGCCAGACCCAGCTTGGCGCAGAGGCTGCGCACGCTGGTCCGCACACCGTCCTGATACCGCGCGGTGCACGGGTCGTGGAGCGCGAGGGCGGCTTCGGGCCGGCGACGTTCGCCGGCCGGCAGTTCCAGGCCGTCGAGCACCTCCCACAGCGAGGTGACGGCCAGGTCCGGGGCGAATTCCCTGAAGACCGACAGGCAGCTCGAACAGGCGGCGATCAGGGTCGGCCGGCCCATTTGGGCGACTTCGGCCCTGAACCCGTCCAGGGTCTCGGCGAACAGGGCCTGCTGGCCGGCCCAATGGGCCGGAATGCCGCAGCAGCCGAGCATCAGGCCGACGCCGCCGGTGAGGTTTCCGCTCAGAAATTCGTAGGCGCGCACGACCAGGTCCGGGGCGGAGCCGGCCAACTGGCAGCCGGGATAAAAGAGAAAGCGGCTGGCATCGTGCCCCGGCTGGTGCCGGCTCAGGCGGCAGGCCTCGCTCTGGCTGAAGCGCATGTCCTCCAGGGCGAAGTCGTGCGGCGAGGGCGGCATGTGGCCGGTGGCCACCATCTCCTGCCGGGTGGAGCGGCAGACCTCGGCCACGGGAAAATCGTGCGGGCAGATCACCGTGCACTGGCCGCAGAGGCTGCACGCGTTGATCATCTTGTTGGCGTTGCGGGTGCCCTGGACAATGGCCAGATTGTTGTAGATCCTGCGCACCAGGGTCTTGGGGTATTCCTTGTATTCCCGCAGGTAGACGCACTGCTTGACGCATTCCATGCACTCGCACAAAATGCAGCGGCCGGCCTCGGCCCGGGCCTCGGCGGGGGTGTAGCCCTGGGCCGGGTCGGCGGGCGGGATCTCGGCGGCCGGGGCGATGCCGTCAATAACCGTGACCATCCGGGTGGCACAGCTGCCCTCCTTGTCGCGCTGGGCGGTCAGGGAAACCTTCTGCAGGAACCGCTCGATGGACAGGGCGGCGCGCCGGCCGTCCTCCACCTGTTTGATCACCGAATAGTTGCCGTCCGTCCCCAGGCCGCCCCCGGCAAAACAGCCGTCCTGGGCGAGGGCCAGACTCAGGGGATCGGGCTCGCCGGCGGCAAACGGGCCGGCGAGCGCGCCGACCGCATCCCGGTCGCAGTAGACCGCGTCGTATTGGTCGATCAGATTCGTGACGGCCGCGTCGTCGAGCGATGTCGCCGTCATCACGGTCACGCCGTAGCCGGCCAGGATGGTCCGGGCCTGGGCGAGGGCCTCGCCGGGCAGGATCTCGGCCGGCAGGGACCGCAAGCGGCCGCCGATATCGTCGTCAGGGGTGATCAGGGTGGCCGGCCTTCCCTTGCGCGCCAGGTCCAGCGCCGCGGTCATGCCGGAGAGGCCGGCGCCGAACACCGCCACTTTGCCGCCCTTGTTCGGCAGCTTGGGCAGCTTGACCATGGTCTGCGTCCGGCTGACGCAGAACCGTTCCAGGCTGCCGATGGCCAGCGGATCGCCGATCTCGCCGCGCTTGCAGAAAGGGCGGCAGGGCGCGTCGCACAGCCGGCCCAGGATTTCGGGAAAGGGCATGGTCCGGTCGAGGACCTTGCGGGCGCCGCGCACATCGTCCCTGGCCAGGGCGGCCATGAAGGCGCGGACATCGACGTGGATGGGACAGGCCGCGGTGCAGAACGGCTGTTCCTCCTGAATGCAACGGGCCTCCAGTTCTCTGAGCTGCAATTGATCCATGGTGGAGAATGCGGCCTCGATGGTGCGTTTGTGGTGTTGTGGCTATGCCTGCCAACAAACCGGGCGGGCGACACCGTCCTGCTGTTCACCCGCCCGGCACCGGAGGCGGACCGGCACCCAATCGGTCCGCCTCCTGTTTCCGCTCAGTCGTTCACGCGCTCATTTCGGCATGGCGGCCAGCACCTTCTCCGGCAGGGCCGGGAGGTGACGGACGCGGGCGCCGCAGGCGTTGTAGATGGCGTTGATCACCGCGGCGTGCGGGGCGGTCAGCGGCATTTCGCCAACGCCGGAAGCGCCGAAGGGGCCGTCCGGGCGCGGGGTCTCGACATAGATGATCTCCATGTCGTCCGGGATCTGCTTGATGTACGGGAAACCGGCGCCGGCCAGGGTCGAGTGCTTCTTGATGTCCTCGAAGTCCTCGGTGAGCGCCAGGCCGATCCCCTGGGCCATACCGCCGTAGATCTGGCCGTCCACCACCAGCTTGTTGACCACTTTACCAACATCGGCCACGCACGTCATCCCCTCCACCGTGGTCTTGCCGGTGGCAATCTCCACCGCAGCCTCAACCATGAACAGACCATACATGTAGCAGCAAAACGGGTTCCCCTGACCGTTGGCATCGCAGTCGTTGGCCGGAGCGGTCCACTTGCCGTTGATCTTGGTGGGGATGCCTTCGGCGACCATCTCATCGTAGGTACGGAAGCAGCCGTTGGCTTTCCGCATCGATTTGATCAGTTCCTCACAACCGACACGAATTGACTGGCCAACCAAGACCTGGCTGCGGCTGCCGCCCGCCGGCCCGGAATTCGGACACTTGGAGGTGTCGTTCATCACCAGCCTGATCTGGTCGACGCTCAGCCCCAGGGGCCGCAGGGCCTCATGGGCGGTGGCCAGGGTGCCCATATCCGACCCCTGGCCGTGATCTTCCCAGGTATTGAAGATGGTGACCGTGCCATCGGGGTTCAACTCGACATCGGTCTCGGCAGTGTCGGGGCCGTCCAGACCGGCGCCGTAGATGCCCAGGGCAATACCCACGCCGCGCTTGACGGTGTCAGTGGAGTTGGCGGCAACCCGCTTCTTGGCCTCTTCGTATTTGGGCCTGAGCGCGTCAAACATCTCCGGCAGGGAGAAGACCTCCGGCACCTGGCCGGTGGGGGTGGTGGCGCCCGGACGATAGACGTTTTTATAGCGCAACTCGAAGGGGTCCATGCCCAGTTTCTCGGCCAGCTCGTCCATCAAAACTTCCGACGGGAACTCGCTTTCCGGCGCGCCGTAGCCACGGAAGGCCGCGCCCCAGGCATGGTTGGTGCACACGGTGCGGCCCTCGCCACGGATGCTTTTGATGTCATAACCCGCACCGATGTACTGGGCGCCGCGCAGGGTGAGCAGGTCGCCGAACTCGGAGTACGGGCCGTGGTCGCACGACCAGTCGGTCTCCATGCCCAGGAGCGTGCCGTCCTTGGTCGCGGCGTAGCTCAGGGTGGTCCAGAACGGCGAGCGCTTGCCGGTGTAGGTCTGCTGCTGGAAGTAATCGTAGCAGAGAAAGACCGGGCGGCCGGTGGCCAGCGCCGCCGCGCCCACCAGGGCTTCCATGGTCGGGCTGAACTTGTAGCCGAAGGTGCCGCCGGTATTGTTCTGGATCAACACCAGGTTTTCCGGCTCCACGCCCAGACCGGGGGCGATCATGTACAGATGCAGATGCAGGCCGATGGACTTGGAGTGGACGATCAGCTTGCCGGCGTCGTCGAGATAGGCGTAGCCGACATCGGGCTCGATGGGCAGATGCGGCTGGCGGCTGACATAGTAGCTGCCCTCGATGGTGACGTCCGCCTTTTCAAAAATCGGCTTCGTGTCCTCGCCCTTGGCGATTTTCTGGATGTAGTAGACGTTGGGGGTGCCGGGATGGATCTCGATGGCGTCCGGCTCCATGGCCGCGGGCGCACTCATGTAGGCGGGCAGTTCCTCCAGCTCGACCTTGACCTTCTTGGCCGCCGCCTTGGCGTGCTTCTCGGTGTCGGCGCAGACGATGGCGATGGCATCGCCGAACTGGAACACCTTGGTGTCGCAGAGAATCGGCCGCTCCCAGCCGTCGCCCTTGTTGGACGGGAAGGTGATCAGGCCGGTGATGCGGTTCCTGCCCTTGATGTCCTTGTGGGTGACCACCTTGTAGACGCCGGGCATCTGCTCCGCCTCGCTGGTGTCGATGGAGAGGATGTTGGCATGGGAGACCTCGGCCTGCACCAGGGCCAGTTGCAGGGTGCCCTCCGGCAGCTGCATGCCGGAATCGGCGCCGAAATCCCAGGAGCCGGTCACCTTGGCGGCGGCGCTGGGACGCGGCATGTTGGTGCCGAACACCTTGCCGTCCTGGGGAATCTTGTAGGCCAGATCCTGCATGCTGATCTCGCCCTTGAGCACCCTGGCCGCATCGCGGACCGCATCGACCAGCGGCTTGTAACCGGTGCAGCGGCAGGCGTTTTTGTATTTCTGGAACCAGTCGCGGATCTCCTCGCGGGACGGATCGGGGTTGCCGTCGAGCAGCGCCTTGGCCGACACGATGAAGCCGGGGGTGCAGAAGCCGCACTGGGCGGCACCGTGCACCATCCAGGCCATCTGGAGGGCGTGGAGATCCCGGGGGGTGCCGATGCCCTCGATGGTGGTGATCACGGCGCGATCGGGGACCCGGTCCATCTTGGTGATACAGGAACGGATCAGCTTGCCGTCCATGATCACGTTACAGGCACCGCACTGCCCCTTGCCGCAGCCGACCTTGGTGCCGGTGAGGCGCAGGCTCTTGCGGATAACGTCGGAGAGCAGCTCGGATTTTTCGGCCACCACCGAACGCTCGATCCCATTGACGTACACTATTTTTCTCTGCATGCATGACTCCTATGAAAGAATGGATGAATGAAACACGTTCCGGTTTTCCTTCCCGCGCCAGGCGGCAGGGCTTCCGTTCGGGGACGAGAACAATCCGGCGCTCCGATCGGAGGCGCAGGGGTACAAGGAGGAAACCACCTGCGCCTCCTTTCCGGGGGAAACGTCAAACACGGGACGCGTTGCCGCGTCCCGCAACGCCAACCACAGCGTATTTTTTCAAATTCCGGTGAAAGACCGGTCGAGCCCGCTCAGGCCAAGACAGGGAAAACAGGGGGCGGGCTCCACCGGGTATTCTTGTTTTGTTGCAGGATCAAGGCTGCGGGCGGCGGCAGGCAGGCGACGCTTTTGCCTTTCTGCCGGCAACGGCCGGTCGGCCGGCACGGCCCGCAGCCCTGCCCGCCTCACAGCGCCGCGGTATAGATCGCCTTGACGTCCGCGTCCTTCGGCCGGCGCGGGTTGGTCAAACCGCAGGCATCCTTCTGGGCATTGGTGGTCATGATGTCGATATCCGCGGCCTTGACCTCCTTGCCGTAGCGCTTGCCCAACTCGATCAGGCCGGCCGGAATGCCGATGTCGGCCGACAGTTTCTTGATCGCCACCAGAGCCAGCTCGGCGGCGTCGCGGGGCGCCAACCCTTCGGTGTTCTCGCCCATGAGCTGCGCGATCTTGACGAAGCGGTCGATCTTGGCGATCAGGTTGAACTTCTGCACGTGGGGCAGGAGGATGGCGTTGCACTCGCCGTGCGGCAGGTCGTAGAAACCGCCCAACTGATGCGCCATGGCGTGGACATGGCCCAGGCTGGCGTTGTTGAAGGCCATGCCGGCCAGGTACTGGGCAAAGCACATGCCCTCGCGGGCCTCGATGTCCTGGCCGTTGGCCACGGCCGGCCGCAGGTGCTTGGCGATCAGTTCGATGGCCTTCTCGGCGGCGGAGTCGGTCATCGGCGTGGCGATGGTGGACACATAGGCCTCGACCGCGTGGGTGAGCGCGTCCATGCCGGTGGCGGCGGTCAATGCCGGCGGCATGCCCATCATCAGCAACGGATCGTCCACGGCGATGCCCGGGGTGACCCGCCAGTCGACGATGGCCATCTTCACGTGGCGGGAGGTATCGGTGATGATGCAGAAACGGGTCATTTCCGAGGCGGTGCCGGCGGTGGTGTTGACCGCGAGATAGGGCGGCATGGGCTTGCTGGATTTGTCGATGCCCTCGAAATCGTGAATCTTGCCGCCGTTGGCCACCACCAGGCCGACACCCTTGCCACAGTCGTGGGAGGAGCCGCCGCCCAGGGTGATCAGGGAATCGCACTTCTCTTTCTTGTAGATTTCCACCCCGGCGTGGACGTTCTTATCGGTGGGGTTGGGGATGGTCTCGTCGTAGACCACATACTTCATGGAGGCTGCATCGAGCAGATCCGTGATCTGCTTGGTGATGCCGGCGCCGGTGATGCCCTTGTCGGTGACGATCAGCGGTTTGGAGCCGCCGAGGGCCTTGATCTTGTCCGGGATTTGCTTGGCGGCACCAATGCCGATCAGGGTAACGCTGGGAATGAAATAACCGTATACTTCTTCGCGAACTGCCATAATCACACCTTCCTTGAATGAGTGTCGGGGTTCCTTGTCGTGTTCTCTTTCTCGTGCTGCCGTGCTTGGATCCAGGAGGCTGCTTCCCCTGAATAGCAAAGGGCGTGCCATGAAAAAACAACATATTTTCACTCAATTAAATTGGCCGCCACGACAAGGAAACCTTCTCGAACCGACCGAAAACGACAGCCAGAACAGGAAAACGGGTCAGAGTGACCAGGGAAAATCGCCGGTTGGGCCCAAAGGCCCCGCGATGAAAAAAAACGGGAAAACAGTCAAAAATGACCGTCCGGGGAAACGAGACAGGGCAATGTGATGCGGCAATGGAATAAACCGGGGGATGCTCTTGAAAATTATCCCGACAAACAGGATAGTTACACCTTGCGGGTCAAAAAGACACGGCAAAGAAGTGCCGCTGAGACAAGATGGGACATTGCCCGGCCGCGAGCGATATCGGCGGCGGCATCAGGGGGGGGAATGCCGGACGGAATCCGGCATCGTGATGAAAACGGCACCCGGCGGCACCGTTGCCCGGCAATCAGGCCGTCATCCGGTGGTTCGACGCAATGAACCTGCCCATGTCGGCATCGGCGTCCAGGATGTGCGACAACAACCAGGTATTGAGAAAGGTGAGCAGGTCGAAGGACATCTGCCGCCGACCGTTGCAGAACTGTTCCCGCATGGTTTCCAAACGCTCGACGAACTGATCGTGCCGGACTTTATGCAGGCCGTAGCCGGGATAGCCGTATGCGCGCATCAGCGATTCTTCCGCCGAAAAATGGTACTGGGTGTACGAGGCCAGCTCCGCGAACACGTTCGCCAGATTCCGGTTCGGCGCCTGATTGACGAAATCGTCGTAGATCGTGTTCAGCAAGGCGACGAGATGGCGATGATGGTCGTCGATCTCCTCTATCCCGATCGCATAGCGGGCGTTCCAGGTTATGAGATACATGTGGGCCGCACCCGGTTGTTCCGACGTTTTCATCCGCCCGCGCTTATCAGAAGGCATGACAGAAGACCTCCGCCATATACAGGCCCTCGATGCACTCGGCCGCGTCCGGGGCAAGGTCGACGAACTGGATGCCGGTGACATACCGGTCCCGTTGCCCGGTGACGTGCCGCACCAGCCCGCGGACGATGACCCTTTCGCATCCCAGGGACACACCGACTCTCACGGGAGTATCCATGGCAAGCCGGACAGGCAGGTGCGCCGCCAGTCCTCCCTTGCTGATATCCACCAGCGTCCCCCCGTACATGTCCGTGACCGTCGCCACCCAGACAACGATCTCCCGCACTTCGACCAGTTGGGACACGGCCCCCCGGTCGAGCCGGACAAACGCCCTGTTCTCGGGCAAGGACCGCTGCTTGTCTTCCCAATCGACGACGCCCTCTTCCAGCGGGGGAATATCGTCCCAAGAAATTCCCTTGTTCATGGCAGCATCATCTGCTCCTCTTGGTTTCGGCGGCAGAGGCTTTTCAAGAATCGGCCACGGAAGCCAACATACACCGCAACCTTAAAGGCCGGCAATATAGGTGACTTCACCCGTTTCTGTCGAGGTAATTTTACCGGGATCGAAAATTTTCACCCCGGAAGGTGGCCGGAAACCGCAGCCGCGGAAACGGTCAATCGGGCGCGGCCCCATTCCGGCCGGATAACTCACTGCAGGATGTCGACCTCACCGCGTTCGATGCGGTATTTCGCCGTCACGATCTTCAGTTTGCCGGCCGCCACGAGATGCTGCAACACCTTGGATTGCGAGGTCAGGCTGTCTCTGACCAGGGCGATGTGCGCATCGGCCACCGCTTCGACGAACCGTTCCCGGTCCTGCCCGGCAACCGTGCCCGCCTCCTCGGTTTTCTTCAGGGCCGGTCGGATGGCCTGCACGATGGCGCCGATGTTGCCGTCCCCCTGCCCCTTCGACTCGACGGCCGCCGTGACCGCACCGCATCGTTCGTGGCCCAGGACGACCACCAGCGGCGTGCCGAGGTGCTCGGCCGCATATTCGATGCTCCCCAGCACAACCGGGTCGGCGACATTGCCGGCAACCCTGACGACGAACAGTTCCCCCAGGCCGGTGTCGAACAGCAGTTCGGGCGACACCCTCGAGTCGGAACAGGTGAGGATGATGGCGTAGGGCTTTTGCCCGGCCGCCAGCGCCCTGACGGCATCCAGGCCGACACCGGCATGCCTGTGGGTCCCGGAGACGAAGCGGAGATTGCCCTCCTTCAGCCTCGTCAGCGCCTCCTGCGAGGTGATCGCCGGCGATTCCACCAGCGCGGCGGCCAGGCCAACGGTCAGAACAATGGTGACCACGATCCCTGCAACGATCCTCATGCAACGCATGCCTGCCTCCTTTTTGTCCTGGTTTTCCGAAAAAAAATCATGCCTTCACCGGTCGCCGTCCGGGTCCGCCCTCCAGACCGTGGGATCTGCCGGGGCTCGCGGCGGCAGCCGGCACAGCGGCAGGTCTCAGGTGCAACGACGCGCCGGCTCTTCCCGACGGCGCGCCAGCACCACGATGTTGGCAACATACTCCTGCACTGCCTTGTCCGCCTGATTCAGGGTCGTGACCCGCATCTTGACCATTCCCTGTCCAGGCTTGGATTTCGACGGTTGGATGGCAAGGATGACGATTTCAAGGCGCAGTTCGTCGCCCGGCCGCACCGGACGCGGCCAGCGCAGCGCATCCATGCTCGCGCCGATGAAGCCGCCGGCGGGCCTGAATTCGCTTTCGACCAGCAATCGCATGGTGAGCGCCGCCGTATGCCAGCCGCTTGCGGCCAATCCGCGGAACAGGGTCGCGCGGGCGGCCCGTTCGTCGAGATGAAAGGGCTGCGGGTCGAATTCAGCGGCAAAGCGCTTGATGCCTTCCCCATCCACCCGAAGTCGCCCCGAAGCAAAGGTCTGCCCGACCGCCAGATCTTCCAAAAACGAAACCGTCATGTCACTTCCCGCCGAATTCCTGCCACAGGAGAAAACAGATTCCCGCAATCGCGGCGAAAAAGACGATGCCGCGAATGATCAAGCCCCTGGTGGTGAGGAATCCGGGCGGAGGCTCAGGTCCGTAGACCACCTTTTTCTCTCTTCTCGATTTCGATTTGTTCATGCTCGTTCTTTGTCTCTTTTGGGCGGAACGCGACGGACGCCGGCCCGGCACCGGAGCCCCGGCAAGGGCGCGTCCCGTCCGGCCGCTTCCGGCGCGGCCGCTCTCGCCCCCGGCATCTTCGCCGCGCCTCATGTTATAGGCTTATCAATTTGATTTCGCAATAAAAAACAACTGTCATCCCGGCGTTGTCCGGCGCCGCTTCGGGCGGCGGGACTGTGGGCCGAAACAGCGGCTCCAGCCTTTTCTGTTTACTTTTATGCCATTTTTTACTAGAAAAGCCGGCGTATTCCACCCGAAAAGACAGCCCCATGCCTCCACGACCAGCGGCTTGCCCATGCACGATATTCCATTGAACGAACGCATTATTTTTGCCCTCGATTTCTCCGAGCCGGAAAAGGCCAGGGAGTGGGTCGAGATGCTGGACGGCAAGATCAAGTTCTTCAAGGTCGGCCTGCAGCTTTTCCTTGCCGGATGGTGGCCGGTGATCGACCACATCGTCGGGCGCGGCAACAAGGTGATGGTGGACCTCAAGTTCTTCGACATCCCGGAGACCGTCGGCCTCGCCGTGCAACAACTCGCGAACAGGAACGTCACCTTTGCCACCATTCACGGCAACGATCCCATCATCCGGGCGGCGGTGCGCCACAAAAATGATTTGAAGATTCTCGCCGTCACCGTTCTGACCAGTTTCGACGAATCCGACATGGCTGGGATGGGATTCACGGGAACAGTCGAAGACCTGGTGCTCATGCGTTCTCACAAGGCCATCGCACTCGGTTGCGACGGTGTCGTGTCCTCCGCCCGCGAAGCGGGAAAACTGCGCGGCGATATCCGGCGGAACTTCGTCATCGTCACTCCCGGAATCAGGCCGGGGGCGAACATCGACACCATCCAGCATGACGACCAGAAACGGATCGCCACCGCCAGGGAGGCCATCCGCAACGGCGCCGATTACGTGGTGATAGGCCGCCCGATCAGCACGTCGCGGGACCCGCTGGCAACCGTTGCCGACATTCAGCGCGAGATCGGAGAAGCCCTCGAAGAAAAGGCCTCCCGGAATTGAGGCGCCGAAAACGCGACCCTGCGCCACCCGTCCGGTTGCACCCGGGAATACGATGACATGGGAGGCGTGCGGCCCTTCCGTTCTTTTTTCGACACCGTCCCTCGGTGTCCGGGCCTCATCCGCCCTTCTCGCTCTCAAGGAACCCCGCACACACGCTCCCGGCCTCCATCCCCTCCTCCACGCCGAACGCCTTTCCCTCCCCCACGCCCATGGCGGCGCAGTCCGCCCCGATCGGCAACGAAACGGGGACCGCTCACTCCCGGCCACGCCCGTCCTGCCCCCCAAACGATCACGCCGGTCCGGCCACGCCAGGAGATTGGTACCGCCACCAAAAAATTTGCCCCGAGTCCGCCGGAAAAATGGGATAAATCGCTTGAAAACAGGAATCATTCTTTGTTTATTGAAATGCATATCCACGGCACCATCAACAGCCACAGATCAAAACATCATTGAGAAGGAGGACCGTTATGAAAAAAACCTATCTTGCCGCCCTTGTTTTCGCCCTTTCGTGGGTCGCCACCGGATACGCCGCAGAAGGGGGGGACAGCCTGCTCAAGGATGCCCAGGCAGCATTCAAGCCTATTCCGGACAAGGCGCCGGTCATCAAGGACAACGAGGCCACGCCGGACAAGATCGAACTGGGCAAGATGCTCTATTTCGAGCCGCGGCTCTCCAAAAGCAGCCTGATCAGCTGCAACACCTGCCATAATGTCGGCCTGGGCGGTGCGGACTACCAGCAGACTTCCACCGGTCACGGCTGGAAGAAAGGTCCGCGCAATGCTCCCACCGTGCTCAACTCGGTGTTCAATCTCGCCCAGTTCTGGGACGGCCGCGCCAAGGATCTGGCCGAGCAGGCCAAGGGTCCGGTGCAGGCGGGCGTGGAGATGAACAATACCCCGGACAACGTTGTCAAGACGCTCAACAGCATGCCCGAATACGTGGACCTGTTCAAGAAAGCCTTCCCCGGCCAAGCCGACCCGGTGTCCTTCGACAACATGGCCAAGGCCATCGAGGTCTTCGAGGCCACCCTCATCACCCCGGATTCCCAATTCGACCTCTTTCTCAAAGGCAATGCCCAGGCCCTGAATCAGGAGGAGAAAGAGGGGCTGAAGCTGTTCCTGGACCACGGCTGTGTCTCCTGTCACAGCGGTGTCAACATGGGCGGAGACGGCTATTACGAGCTGGGCGTGGTCAGCAAGCCAAGCGAAAAGATCATTGCCGGCGACAAGGGCCGTTTTGCCGTCACCCAGGCCAAAAACGACGAATTCTCCTTCAAATCCCCATCGCTACGCAATATCGAGCTGACCCCGCCCTACTTCCATTCCGGGGTCGTCTGGGATCTGAAGGAAGCGGTTTCGGTGATGAACGACTCCCAGCTCGGCGCCGACCTGAAGGAAGGAGATCTGGACAAGATCGTCGTTTTCCTCAAATCGACCACCGGCAAACAACCGCAGGTCGTGCATCCGATTCTGCCGGCACCCACCGACGCAACCCCCAAACCCTCGCTGGAATGATCCGGCAACGGCAGCCGGCCTGACCGCCTGTTGTCCGGCATATCTCCCAACCGGGATTCAACCGCCACGGCAAAGCGACCGGCCTGAACCCTGAGGAAACCACCAAAAATATTTTTTCGTTCTTCAGACACACAACAAAAAAGCCACTTAGCGCAAGCAAGCTAAGTGGCTGTAATTTTTTTAACGATTCATCAGTTGGCTTCTTCCGGAAATCTCTGCGATTGGCAGTCTGGTTGCTGGGAGCAGCTCACTGCCGCCACCGGCAGCGAGGGCGTTGCGCGCGAACGATGGGCCGGGCAACAGGGCGATGACCGGACCGTAGCGGCGCTGACCGGATTTGGCATCGTTCACCGGAAAAAGGACTGTGTTCAGTTATGATTCTCGATACAAAAAATGAAACAACAATCCGCGGAGAAAGCATCCCCGCAAGTCCCGCGGCCATGGTGCTGCTGACGGTGTGCATCGCCCAGTTCATGGCACCGTTCATGCTGACCTCCATCGGCGTGGCCCTGCCTTCGCTCGGCCGCGACCTCGGCGCATCGGCCATGCAGATCGGCCTGGTGGAGCAGTTCTACCTGCTCTCCCTGGCGATGTTCATGCTCACCTTCGGCCGTTTGGGCGATATCGTCGGCCAGCGGATCATGTTTCTCGTCGGCCTGGTCGTCTTCACCCTGTTCACCTTTTGCCTGGGCTACGCCACCAGCATCCTTGCCGTCCTTGTCCTGCGCTTTCTTCAGGGGATCGGCGCCTCGATGGTCCTCTCCGGCAGCATGGCCCTGGTCGCGGCAGCCTATCCGCCGGCGCTGCGGGCGCGCAAAATCGGGCTGGTCTCGGCCTGCACCTATATCGGCCTTTCCTCGGGTCCGGTGATCGGCGGCTACGTCACCCAGCATTTCGGCTGGCGCCATGTCTTTCTCATGGCCGTCCCCATCGGGATTGCCGCCATCTTAAGCTGCCTGTTCGGGATGAAGCAAAAAGAGAAAAATGCCTCGGGCGAGGCAATGGACTGGCGGGGCAGCGTGGTATACGCCCTCTCCGTCGGCTGCATCATGATCGGGGCCGCCCATGCCCAGCAGATGACCCTCGGAGTGCCCATGCTGGTGGCCGGAACCGCCGGGCTGGCGATCTTTCTCGCCCTGGAGAGCAAAAACGACAGCCCCTTGCTTGATGTCCACCTGCTCTCGGGCAATCGGTTTTTTACGCTCAGTTGCCTGGCGGCCCTGGGCAATTACGCCGCCACCTTCGGCATCGTCTTTTTCATGAGCCTCTTTCTGCAATACGCCAAGGGGCTGACCGCCCGCCAGGCGGGCTTCATCATCCTGCTCCAGCCGCTCATGCAGGTGGTGACCTCGCCGCTCGCCGGATGGCTGACCGGCCGGATCAGGACGGCCACGCTGGCCACGGCCGGCATGCTCATCAGCTCCGTTGGGCTGCTGTTCGCCGCCCTGACCCTGAGCGCCCATGTGCCCCTGTGGCTGGTCGCCGCGGAGCTGATGCTGATCGGCGCCGGTTTCGGCATTTTCATCACGCCCAACTCCACCGCGATCATGGACAGCGTCGAACGGCGCCAATTCGGCGTGGCCTCGGGCATGATCGGCGCCATGCGCACCCTGGGCATGGCCACCAGCCTTACCACCATCACCCTCATCTTCTCGCTGTTCATGGGCGATCAACCCGTTACCGACGCCAATCTGCCGCGCTTCCTGCTCAGCATGCGAACCGCCTTGGTCGCCTTTTCGATCTTTTCCTGCCTGGGGGTGCTCCTCTCCATCAGTCGCGGCAAAAGGAGGCGCACACAGGAGTAGCCCGACAGGAGTGCAAGCTGCGCATGTAATCGTAAAAATTTTTCTCAGGAAAAATAAAAATATTTTCCCTTGTTCCGGATGCAAAGAGTCTCGTTACTCAGACCCCGAATCTTGGTGCCCAACAAGCCATTTTTCTGGAGTGGTCAATCTGGTTATTTTTCCTTTTTTCCGATAAAGTTATAATTATTACGTATCGATTCCCTGCCGAGAAGCCCCGATCAAAGAGAGGACAATCAGTTTATATTGGAAGTATCTTGACCCGGTGCCTCCAGAGAGAATCGGGAATAATGTCGAATTGCAGCTTTGCTTTAATGGTTAAGATTGCCAAATGGATCAGGTGACTGCGGGAAAAACGAACGAGAACAAAAGAGGCTCCAGTCCTGTCGGGCGTGGGGGCGCCGGAACTTACATCGAGGGAGAGCTGGGCGCTTTCTATCTCCTGCAAATGCTGGCCGGCAGTGAAGCGCGCGGACTGCCCAATGCGCAGATCGAACGTGTTATGTTTCAGGGGGGCGATGAGGGCTATGCGTTGGACGATCTGATCGTACACGGGGCGTCAGACAAAGGTAGCTCGCTTCTCGAAATCCAGTCGAAGCGCACGATCACCTTCTCCCAGAAGGACAATATCTTCCAGAGCGTTTGCGAACAGATCGTGCGGAGCGCACCGGCAATCAAACCGACCGACCGCCATCTGTTTGCCGTGGCGACCCAGCGCACGAGCTTTGCGATTTCCGGCCCCTATCAGGACGTTCTCGAATGGGCCCGCACAGCAAGGACAGGTGCTGAGTTTTTCCAGCGACTGACGCTCAAGGGGGCCGCCAGCGATGCGATGCGCGGCTTCGTCCAGACTTTTCGTGCCAATCTCGTCGCTCATGGTGTGCCCGATAACGATGAGGCCGTCTGGGGCATCATCCAGCGGTTTCTGATCCTTGAGTTCGATTTCGAATCCGGGGCCCCGCAGGCTCAGGCCCATGCTCTCACGCTCGCGAGGCAGGCTCTCGCCCCCGAAGATGCCGCTCGAACTGAAGCGCTGTGGAGCAATCTCATCGAGCTGGCAATCAAGACCGGCAAGGCCGGCGGCTCTATCACCCGCGACGAACTCGCCGAGAAAGTGACAGCACGTGGTTTTCGCTTGGCCGGTGATCGAAACTATGCATCGGCACGCGCACGCCTCGCGGAGATGTCGCGATTTGCGCTACGGGACATCGGAACAACGGTTGGGGGGATCAACTTACCGCGTTTGCGCGCATTGGCTGCGCTGGACGAAGCACGTGACCAGCACCGATTCATCGAGATCAATGGGGCACCCGGAGTCGGCAAATCCTTCGTACTGCGCCATCTCGCCGAGCGGCAAGGGCGCGAAGCCCACGTTATCGTTCTCGATCCGATTGGAACGCCTGACGGAGGCTGGGCGGCGCTCGCACAGCGCCTAAGTGCTTATCCACAAATAATTTGCTCGCAATTTTCCTGCCACCAGCTAATATCCGTTGAAACCAAGCAACGGGGGGAGAAATGGCACGCATCAAAACCTGGGAAATTTCGGATGCATTCTGGGCGATCGTTGAACCGTTGATCCCCACAGATCTGCGAGAAGCCGGAAAAGAATATACTCGTAAGCCGGGCGGCGGCCGAAAGCCGAAGTATTCGAACCGACTCTTTTTCTCCGCAATAGTGTACGTCCTGAGGACAGGAATCATCTGGAACGCCTT
>NZ_JHZB01000044.1 GCF_000621145.1 Desulfobulbus elongatus DSM 2908 | reverse complement strand
AACCCCTGTTCACCATGCATGCCATGAAGGAGCAGTTCCGCTTGTTCTGGAGCCAGGGCACGGCAGACCGCGCCAAATCCTTTCTCCTCAACTGGTGTTTCGATGCCCTGACCTCAAACATCAAACAGCTCTGCGCGGTCGGTTCAACGATCCTTGCCAGCATGCAGGGGCTGCTCGGCTATTACCCCCACAAGATCACCAACGGCCCCCTGGAAGGCCTCAACAACAAAATCAAGACCATGAAGCGCCAGGCCTACGGCTTCAGAGACATGGAATACTTCAAGCTCAGGCTCTATAACCTCCACAACTCCAGGTACCCGTTTGCCGGATGAACCACTTATGTATATGAGGAGGTTTTGAAACATGCCTTACAGGATACAATCAGACGGCCAATGGATGGCACAGGTGACGATCAGAGGCAAGAAACACCGTCACCGGTGCACAACGAAAAAAGAAGCGCTCCAATTCCTAGGGATGCCTGATAAAAACCCGTTCCACTCAGTGCAGCGGTTTGCCGAAGCACGGTTTGACCGCAGGGTGCCGACACTTGAAGAATTCTGGAAGGTGTACGCGGTCGCGGAAAATGACAAGGATCGACTGATGCTGTTTGCCTATCTCCAGACCGGAGCACGGCGGGATGAGTTGTTCCGGCTGAAATGGGCTGATGTCGATTTCCACAAAAAGCAGATTCGACTGATGTGGAGAAAAAACAATATCGGCGAATGGCGAGAATCTTGGCTGCCGATGACCGAGGAATTAGCCGACATGCTCAAAGTACAACGCAAGACCACCGGCCTTCTCGGTTATGTGTTCATGCGGTGCACGACCGACGGCAAATGGGTCCCTTATGAGGCCAGGGTTCAATGGATGAAGCGGCTTTGTAAACGAGCCGGTGTTGAACAGTTCGGGTTCCATGGCATCCGGCACCTGTTCGCCTCCATTCTGGCGAGCAAGAATGTGCCACTTGTTGAAATCCAGAAAATGCTCAGGCATGGATCGATCCAGACCACGGCGCGGTATATCCATACTCTCCAGGAAGGATCAAGAGAGGCTCTTGCCGCTTTGCCAAAACTGGAAGAACAGCAGGCTAGGAGGGCCATGTGAAGAAATGTTCACAAAAAGAAAAACCCACAGAGAACCCACACCAAAGGGTGTGAAGTACGCTGTGGGCTGTGAAACAATCACCAAGGATTGATAATACTTGGTGACCCCAAGGGGACTCGAACCCCTGTTACCGGCGTGAGAGGCCGATGTCCTGGGCCACTAGACGATGGGGCCGAAAAAAGTAGCCGTTATCTAAAATATCTCATTGGCTTTGTCAAGCACCTTTCGCGGAGAACACGAACTGAAGGAGATAATCTTGTCATCGAATCTCTTGAATCGCGTCTCACCCTTGTCTTGGCTCAGCGGGAATTGAACTGTATCGGCAGCATGCCACGTCAGAGCAATTCCATAGCGAGTTCAAAACCGATCTTGATCTCGAACGGCTGCCGAGCGGTAAGTTTGCCACCAATGCCCTGATGTGGCCCTGGGTGGTTTTGCCCACAACATTCTTCGCTTTATCGGCCAAACGGGCCTGATCGTCCCCTTTGGGCCGGTGCTCCATTCGGCCAAACGCCGACGGCTGCGCACCGTGATCCAGGAATTGATGTACCTGGCCGCACGGTTGCTGACCACCGGCCGGCAGTTGAAACTGCGTTTCAGCCGACATTGCCCGGCCTTTGCCGCCTTCAGCGCAGTGCACTCAGAGCTGATGATGGCAAACTGAGAAAAAACAACCAAAAGTCGGAATGCTACAGGGAACCCCTGTCCTGGTTCCTCGAAGATGCGGATTTTTCAATGAACAAGACCGCCCAGCTTGGCCGTAGCGTTCGGCGTATAAGCAACAGCATCAGCCCGAAAGGCTAACAATCGCCCCCGATAGACCTGAATGAGGAAATCCGGTCGGGGGGGGGCACGGATTCAGGTTGTTTACTTGGACGCAGTGATGTCCGGTTAAGAATTTGCAGGGAGACAAGGGGGAGAAAAAGTTGCGCAACATGTTAAAATTTCTTGACAAATCAACGAGGGGCCAACGCGGCCGTTTTCGTAAACATCTTTTTATTTCAAGGAGTTATGAAAATGACACCGCATCCCTTCGCATCAAGAAAACTGACCGCTCGCAGCTACAAACGCCTCTGCTCTCCACTCTGTTTGTCCCTGACTGGTCCCCCAAAGCTCACCTCCCGAGGCAACAGACCGCTGCAAATGGAATTTGAAGACCAACTTTTCGAAGCCATGAACGAACGCGGTCTCGAGCAATTCCTGCTGGTCTTTGAAGCCCTGCAACGGCAGGCCACTCAAGTGCTCCCCGACAAGCACCCGGAATTGGGTTCGTTGGTGGCTATCGACGGATCGCTGATTGATGCGGTCCTCTCCATGGATTGGGCCGACTACCGCAAAGGTGCCCAAAAAACCAAGACCCATATCGGCTTTGACCTCAATCGTGGAGTTCCCCGCACGATCTTCCTCACCAGCGGCAAGGACGGAGAACGTCCCTTTGTCGACCGAATTCTTGCATTAGGGGAAACCGCGGTGAGCGACCAAGGCTCCCAGAGCCATCACGATTTCGACCAACTCCAGGCGGCAGGCAAGCATTTCGTCACCCGTATCAAGGAGAACACTGTCAAAACCTGCCTTGAATCCTATCCCGTGGCTCCCGGGAGCATCGTCTTTTCTGACGCCAAGGTTCTGCTGGGCCGGGAAGGAGTGAATCAGCCGTACACCCCGCTGCGACTCGTCGGTTATACCGTCGAGGGCAAATCCTACTGGATTGCCACCAGCCGCTTCGATCTCACCGTCGAACAGATCGCCCTGATCTACAAGCTGCGCTGGCAAATAGAAACGTTCTTTGCCTGGTGGAAGCGGCGCCTCAAGGTGTATCACCTCATTTCACGAAGTCGCCATGGTCTCATGATCCAAATGCTTGCCGGCCTGATCACCTCTATCCTCTTGGCTATTTACTGTCAGGAGCAGCACGGCGAACCGGTTTCCATTCACCGAGTCCGCCAGTTGCGCAACCAAATCTTCAATGAATCACCAATAGAACGCTCTGACCCTACCACGCAGGGCCAGTCAAAACCGAAAATTATACATGCAAGCCTCTAACCGGACATTGCTGAAGGAAATTAGAAAAAACGGAAAAAATGGTGCACCGGGCCATGACCATGGCCGATGGTATAGGTAGTTCCGGCTCTGATGGCGCCGGTGATGTATTCCTTGGCCAGGCGAACCGCCTGTTCGACGGATTCGCCCCTGGCGATGAACGAGGCGATGGCCGAGGACAGGGTGCAGCCGGTGCCGTGGTTGTTGCGGGTGGCGATCCGTTCGCCCGGCAGGACCACCGTGCGCTGCTCTGTACTCATGTACAGGCAGTCGTTGCTGTCGCCGGTTTCCAGATGGCCGCCTTTGATCAGCACGTTGGCGCACCCCAGGGCGGTCAGGTCGGCGGCCGCC
Organism: Desulfobulbus elongatus DSM 2908; assembly: GCF_000621145.1. Taxonomy (GTDB): domain Bacteria; phylum Desulfobacterota; class Desulfobulbia; order Desulfobulbales; family Desulfobulbaceae; genus Desulfobulbus; species Desulfobulbus elongatus. The sequence continues at coordinate 20,464 of NZ_JHZB01000044.1, read as the reverse complement.
TGGGCAATGGCGGCGCTGGATGTCAGTTCGCGGCCAAGCAGGACCGAGGCTTCGGGCAGGTTGGGGGTGATCAGATGGGCCAGGGGAATGAGATGCTGCTTGAGCGCCGCGATGGCGTCGTCCTGCAGCAGTTTGTCGCCGCTCTGGGCCACCATCACCGGGTCGAGTACAATAGCGCGGACGTCGTATTTCTTTAAATATTCCGCAACAGTACGAATCAGATCCGCCGAGAAAAGCATGCCGATCTTGACCGCATCCACACCGATATCCGATAGAACCGCCTCCAGTTGGGCGGCGACGAACTCCACCGGCACCGCATGGATACCGGTAACGCCGAGGGTATTCTGGGCGGTGAGCGCGGTGATGACGCTCATGCCGTAGCAGCCGTTGGCGGCGATGGTTTTCAGGTCCGCCTGAATGCCGGCCCCGCCGCCGCTGTCCGAACCGGCGATGGTCAAAACCCGGCAGTATGTCTTCATTCGTTCCATGAGCAGTTCGCTCTATCTTGCTGAGTTATTTTTTTGTTGATGTGACGCCTCATTCTTAGAACAAGGGGCGGCAACCAGCGCCGAATCGGCTGCAACGGCTCATCCTCGGGTGATCCGACAGCGCGTGGCCAACTCGTCCGGAGTCAAGGTGTAGAGGGCGTCGAGCAGGTCGACCAGGAAGCTGCCAGGTCCCGCGGCCCTGGTCCCCGCGATCTCGCCGGCAAGGCCGAAATAGGCCAGTGCCGTGGCTGCGGCGGTGAGCGGGTCCCTGTCCACGGCCAGGAAGGCGCCGATCAGGGCGGTGGCCGAGCAACCGGTGCCCGTGACAACGGCCATGAGCTCGTGCCCGCCCTCGACCATCAGGGTGCGGCGGCCGTCGGTCACCAGGTCGGTGACGCCGGTGATGGCCAAGGTGGTGCCCAGTTCGCGGGCCAGCCGGGCGGCCCCGTCGGCCACATCGGCGATCGTGTGGGTCGCGTCGACCCCTTTGTTCGATCCATCCCGGCCCGCCAGCGAAAGGATTTCGGAAGGGTTGCCCCGGACAACGCTCACCCAGGTCTGGAACAGGATCGCCCTGGCGGCATTGGTCCGCAGGGCGGTGGCGCCGGCACCCACCGGATCGAGCACGATCGGCTTGCCCAGGACAGAGGCCCTGCGGCCGGCCTTGATCATGGTGATCACCCAATCGTCGGTGAGCGTGCCGATGTTGAGCACCAGCGCGCCGGCATGGTCGACCATCTCCTCCACTTCGTTGTCGGCATGGGCCATTACCGGCGAGGCGCCGCAGGCCAGGAGCGCGTTGGCGGTGATGTTCATCACCACCAGGTTGGTGATATTGTGGATCAGAGGCTTACTGGCTCGTAATTTTCGCAGATTTTCCGCGGCTTTTTCGGCAAGTGCGGGCATGGACGACCTCGGTCGGTAACAAGGCTGTGGTTGAGTCGAGGCAAGACAAGGCAAACGGTGCGGAACCATGCAAGCGATGCCCGTCGTTCCGGGGAACGATGGATCTGTGCGCGTGACCACGCCCCCGGACCACATCCTGCCTGACCGGTGGAGAAGAAAATCTGTCTATAGAGGATGCAACTGCGGGTGTCAAGGCGAACCTGGTGGTGCTGCCTCGCGCGGTAACCAAGGAAAAACCGGCGGGTGCTCACCGGTCGAGGGTGACGCGGGAAGAGACGGGGACGCCCGCGGGAAAGATCTGGTTTCCGCCTGCGGGCACGATGCCGAGAAAGTGCAGGCCACCAGCAGCCGCGGCCCGGTAATCGGCCATGGCGTCGCCGATGAACAGGCAGCGGTCCGGCGAGAAACCGTGGCGGGCAAGGATGTCGGCGACGATGGCCGGCTTGGCCAGGGGCGAACCGTGGACCTCGGCGAAATAGGGGGCCAGGCCCTTGCGGGCGACGATCAGCCGCATCTCGTCGCCGGGCGTGCCGGAAACGACGAAGGCGGGAATGCCGGCCTGCTTGAGCTGTTTCAGGGCGTCCAGGGCGCCGGCGATCAGGGGCGCAGCCACCACCTCTTCCAGGACCAGGGCGGAAAATCTCCGGCCCGCCTGGTCGAGTTCCGTCTCGGTCAGGAAGTGCCCGGCAAGGGCGGCAAAGCAGTGGCGAATCTTCTCGTGCCGCGGCATGCCGCCGTTGTCCAGGTGATAGCGGACCACCGCCTCCTGGACCGCGGCGCCGTAGGGGGCGAACAGGGTGGCGAAGGCCCGGACCTTGACCTGGGTGGAATCGGCGATCACCCCGTCGAAATCGAAAAGAACCGCCTGCCAGGAAGGTGGAATTGGCTGCATAACCGTTCAGAAAAAAGAGGGGGTGGAAAGGTGGATAGGCGCGGCCCGCGCTCCGGCTACGAACTGCACGACAGCATGGAGCAGCCCGGACGGTGGCGGGCCCACTCGGGCCGTTTGCCGGCGAACCGCTCTCTGCCCGGCTGCTCGTCGTAGGGGCGGCGCAGGACCTCCAGCAGTTCGTCCACCAACGAATACTCCCCCTCCAGCACTTTGTCGATGGCCAATTGGGCCAGATAGTTGCGCAGCACATACTTGGGATTGACCGCATGCATCCGTTGCCGGCGTTCGTCGTCGGCCAGATGGTCGTGGCGCACCCGTTCGGCATAGCGGTCAAGCCAGGCAGCCAGCCGGCCGCGATGGGCGATGGTCAGTTGCTCCGGCCAATAGAAGGCCTCCTGAAGAGGAGCGAGCCGGTTTTTTGCCGGGATGCCGGCAGCCGTGGGCACCAGGGCCAGATGCCGGTAGAACAGGGTCATGTCGGTTTCGACCTCGGGGAGCAGGCGGAGCAGGTCGCGGAAGAGGGGCCGGTCCTGTTCCGGCTCGAAGGCGGCGAGGCCCAGCTTTTCGGCCATCATCGCCTCCCAGCCGTCCTCGAAATGGCGGGTGTAGTCCTGCACAGACTGCGCCAGCGGCTCGACTGCACCGACCAGCGGCGCAAGCGCATCGGCCAGTCGGGCCAGGTTCCACTGGGCGATGGCGGGCTGGCGGCCGAAGCAGTAGCGGCGGCCCATGGCATCGGTGGTGTTGGGGGTCCAGGTGGGATCGTAATCCTCCAGCCAGCCGTAGGGGCCGTAATCGATGGTCAGGCCGTGGATCGACATGTTGTCGGTGTTCATCACCCCGTGGACGAAACCGATCCTGAGCCAGTGGACCATCAGGGCGGCGGTGGCGCGGCAGATTTCGTCGAACCAGCGGGCGTAGACCTCGGGCGAGGGCTCGCCCAGATGGGGGAAATAGGTGCGGATGGTGAAGTCGGCCAGTTGCCTGAGAATATCGAATTCGCCTCGGGCGGCGAAGAGTTCGAAATTGCCGAAGCGGATGAACGACGGCGCCAGCCGGCAGACGATGGCGCCGGGTTCCTCCTCGGGGTGGCCGTCGTAGAACATGTCGCGCTCCACCGGGTCGCCGGTGAGGATCAGGCTGAGGGCCCTGGTGGTGGGCACGCCCAGGTGGAACATGGCTTCGCTGCACAGAAACTCGCGCAGCGAGGAGCGCAGCACGGCCAGGCCGTCGGCATTGCGGGAATAGGGGGTCGGGCCGGCGCCTTTGAGTTGCACCGTCCAGTGCTCACCCCGGCTGTTCACCGCTTCGCCCAGGTTGATCGCCCGGCCGTCGCCCAGTTGTCCGGCCCAGTTGCCGAACTGATGGCCGCCGTAGCAGGCGGCATGCGGGTCCATGCCGGCCAGGAGGTGGTTGCCGGAAAAGACGCGGGCAAACAGGTCGCTGCGGCAATCGGTCTCGGTGAGGTCGAGCAGGGCCGCGGCCTCCCGGGAACAGGCCACCAGGCGCGGTTGGGCGGTATGGACGGGCAGTACGCGGGAATAGCAGGCGCCGTACACCTGCCGCCGCGGGTTGTCGGCGACCGGATCGGCGGGCAGCTCACGGGTGAAGCGGTTGTCGAAACGGAGTGCGGCCAGCGCTGCGGCTGGGGGTGGCACGGGTCGGCTCATCGGATCTTCTTCCTTCAAAGAAAAGGGCGGTTTGTTTGGTCAGGGCGCGGGAGCGCGAAAGGCTTGCGGCCCGGCCGCAACCGGGGTATTGCTTGCTGCCATGCAATCGATCAAACCCGTGCTGGCCGCCCTGACCATGGTCTTCATCTGGTCCGGATGGATCACCCTCTCGCGTCACGGCGTCCACACCGAACTCCAGCCGGCCGATATCACCCTGCTGCGCTACTGGACCGCCCTGCTGACGGTGGCACCGTTCGCCCTCCGTTATCCCTGGCGCCGGTTCCGGCTCTGGCAGCATCTGGTGGTGGGTCTCGGCGTCGGCTTTCCCTACACCATGCTCTCGTTCTACGGACTCAAGGTGCTGCGGGCCGCCCATGCCGGCGTCGTGGTCAACGGCATGCTGCCGGTCCTGGGCGCCGTCGCCGCCTGGCTGCTGTTCCGGCAACGGCTGGCACCCCACCGCTATGCAGCCATCAGCCTGATCTTCGCCGCCAATATCGTCATGACCGGCGGCTCGATCTTCGCGCTGGACCGGATGACCGGCATCGCGCTCCTGCTGGCCGCGGCGGTCTGCTACACCGGCCACATGACCGGCATCCGCCTCTGCGGCATGAACTGGCAGGACGTGGTGGTGATCGTGCCGGTGGTCAACGTGGCGATCTTTACCCCGTTGTGGTACCTGTTCCCCACCGGTTTCGCGCGGGCTTCCCTGCAAGATATGGCGGTCCAGGCCGTTTATCAAGGTGTGGTCGTCAATGTCCTTGCCCTGATCTGCGTGGCCTACGCCATCCGTCATCTGGGAACGATGACTGTGTCCCTGTTCATGTCCTTCGTGCCGGTAACCACGGCCCTGTTAGCTTGGCTTCTCTTGGGCGAGGCGCTCAACCCCTGGGAACTGGCGGGAATTTTCGGCTGCTCGCTGGGATTGCTCTGGTATGCCAGGGAACCGAGGTCGCGGGCTTTGACGGCAAAACCAACCGCCGGGGCGAAGAGGGAATGAGGCGAAAAGGGGGGAGAGAACCGTCAAGGGTGGCGGTGCGTCTCCATGGGAGGGGGAGGAGCCGGACGGTCTACAGCACCCGCATCTTCAGGACACCGATCCCCTTGTTGGCGAGCGAAAGCTTCTTGGCCAGGCCATAGCTGAGATCGATGTCGCGGCCCTTGTGAAACGGACCCCGGTCGGTGACCACGGCTCTGGCCTTCTGCCCGGTGCGCGGATTCTCCAGTTCGACCCTGGTGCCGATGGGCATGGAACGGTGGGCTATGGTGGCGGCGTGCATGTCGAATCGCTGGCCATTGGCCATCATTTTGCCGTGGTGCTGGGTGCCGTACCAACTGGCGACCACCTTTTCCTGGCGGTTACCATCGCCGCACCGCTTTCCGACAGGCAGGCGAATTGCCTGGCCGGCGCGGAGCTTGGCGGGATCGGCGATATTGTTGCAGCGCAGGACCGTCGCCGGATCGACCCCGTAGCGTTCCCGCGCCAGGTCCCAGACGGTCTCGCCTTTCTGCAGGACATGCATGGCTGCACCTTGCGACGCCACCGGAACCGTGGCTGCACTGCCGCGCCGGTCTGCGTTCCGGAGGGCCGCCTGTTCTTCGGCCAGGAACGCCTGAAAACTGGAGGCGACCACCAGGGGCGAACCGGTCCGGATGGCCCCTTTTCCGGAAACGGACGAGGCTCCCCGGCTGGCCCGAGGGCCGCCTGCACCCGATTTTTCCCGGGATGCCGCCGACCGGTGGCTTAACGATGTAATGCCGGTGTTCGTTTGCATTTTGTCGTCCATGTGCTGCCTTCCCGCTCCGTGACATGCGCCACGGCAATGCCCCGCTTTTCTTCCTATCGGTTCTCAGCCGGGACGAATTAAGCGCAAATCGGTGATCGGCCGGAGAAGCAGCGGGATATTTCCCTGTGAAGGCCTTGCCGCATTTTTTTCTCAACATGCGCCGCACACCGGCCGATACATCTGATAAGGAGTGATCTGTTCCGGAAGTTCAGGAAGAACGGCCGGCCGGAACACCTCCGGACATGACTGCGAGTTGTTACACGATATGATGAAAGGACTCATCACTGGATATCCACAGGAGGGATGTATGCGATTCAGAATCACGAAAAAGCATGACGGCTCGGTGTATTCCATTGTTGTCTCAGGAGAAATCGATGACGATGCCGGTTGGGACCTGCTGCAGATCGCCCAGACCATGGTGCGCATGCCCCATTGCCGGGAATTGGTGCTCGACCTGCGCGGCGCGATGATCGACGACGATGTGTCGGTGTTCAATACCGACACCCTGGTTTCGGTTTTCGAGGAAGGGCTACTGCACAAGGACAGCACTTTGGTCGTCCGGTTCCGGGACGACAGCGAGATTCGTTTGTGCTCCGACCAGCTGCCGCTGGAACCGGCGCAGCCGTATGCCAATGTACGTCTTGACGAAGCCAAACTGTACGGCAAGGCGATGAAATCGCTTGAGCAGGAGGCCAAGTTGCTGACCCATTGACCGTCGACGGACCGGAACAGTACCATGCGGACATCCCCTTGGCCGACCGGGCCATGGGGATTTTTTTTATGCAGGAGGACGATCCGGGGTGTGCCGGGACGGGCCGCCTAGAATTCGATGCCCTGTTGCGCCTTGATGCCGCTGGTCAGGGGATGTTTGACCGCCTGCATCTCGGTGACGAGGTCGGCGGCGGCCACCAATTGCTCCGGGGCGTACCGGCCGGTCACCACCACCTGCTGGCCGGGCGGGCGCCCGGCGAGGACGTCCAGGCACGGATCGAGGGGCAGCATGTGGTAGTGGAGCAGGTAGGTGAACTCGTCGAGCACCACGGTATGATAGCGCCCGGAAGCGATCGCGCCGCAGGCGAAATCCCAGGCCTCGCGGGCCAGGCGGGCATCCTCCTCGATATTGTCCGATTTCCAGGTGAATCCCCTGCCCATGACATGGAAATCGATCAGTCCGGCAAACCGCTTGACCGCATCGAGTTCGCCGTAGTGCCAGCCGCCCTTGATGAACTGGATGAAGCACACCTTGAGGCCGTGCCCGGCGGCCCGCATGGCCATGCCGAGAGCGGCGGTGGTCTTGCCCTTGCCGTTGCCGGTGAACACGATCAATAATCCCTGGGGCATCTGGATCTCCTTTTTTGGGATGAGGGGGTCGATACGGCCGCACCGACCGCGTCGGCACTGGTTCAGGCCGCCAGCGTCCGGCGCATGCGGTCGACGTGGCTGCCGGCCCAATAGATGCGGTCGCAGCTTCGGCACCGGTGAAATTCCTCGAAATAGCGGATGGTGAGCGGTTCGAGCCGGTGGAGGATGTCGCTCTTGGCCACCGGTTCGAGCAGGCCGTTGCAGTCGAGGCAGCGGGTGAGGGCGCGCGGTAGCGCGGCGATGCCAAACAGGGCCAGCACCTCGCGCAGTTGCGCGGTCACGGCCTCCGCTCGGATGGCCCGGCCGAAGACCACCTGCCTGCGCTTGAGCAGATCCAGGTTGCGGCTGAGCAGGACACGCGGTTCGCGGGCCAGCGTCCGCAGCAGGTCCGGCACCTGCCACAGGCGGTTCGAGAGAGTGTCGAAACCGGCCATCCGCAAGGAGCGGGCGAGCCGGCCAAGCGTGCCGTCGACCAGGAAGGCGAGGCCGGGGAGGGGATCGGGACGGAGCAGGGTGGGCCGGGTCACGTCCCAGGGTGCGGTCACGGGTAGAATGTCGAATCGCTGCCCTGCCCCGACCGGGCAGGAGAAATCCATTGGCCTGCCGTCGCAGTCGATGCCGCCGATTTCGGTATGGGGCGGGCCGAAAGCCTCGATCACGTCCTTGATCGAGGCGGCGCGGGTCACCGGCAGGCGGATCGGCTGCCCGGACCGCCACCGGGGGCGGAGCAGGGGAACGAGATCGCCGTGGAAATGAAAACAGGTCTGCATCCGGTCCTCCTTGCGGTCAGGCGGGTTGCCGGTGTGAATGCCTTCCCTGAAACGCGCCCCCGGCTACGGGATCAGCTCGATGGGATTGGAAACGGCTTCCGCAGGCATCTGCTCGAACGGTTTTTCGCAGAATTCCACTTTGACGGTGTATCGTCCCGGCGGCAGGTAGGCCGGCAACGAGGCGGTCAGAAAACGGGCGGCTTTGCGGTCGCCGATCCGGAGGCAATCGTTCTCATCGGTGTGGTTGAGACGGATGCCGGTGACCGGGGTGGCGGCATCGCCGGCGCGGAAGATTTGGATGATCGGATGAACGCCGAAATCGAAATCGCTCAGGCTGGAAAAGGCCAGCCGGATCGGTTCCTTGGGGCGGTAGCGGTCGAAGTCGGTGGAGAGATAGAGGTGGCGATTGTAATCCGGTTCCTTGGTGCGCGTGCCGGAAGTGGCCGCCTCCCAGAAGCGGGGTTTGCCGGCGTCGAGATGCACGACCTTGCCGCCGTAATGGCCGATGCCGCCGCAATTCTTGGCCTTGATCGTCCGCCACAGCCGCTTGCCGTCGACTCCCGGCAGCCAGAAGTCAAGGGCCATGCCATCCTGATGGGTGCTGGTGCGGGCGGCGTTGTTGCCTTTTTCGCGGATGTGCTGGTTGTACTCCGGGCTGCGGTAGGCGGATTCGATGTGGACGGTCTTGCCGGGGGCCATCCGGTCGACGAAATAGCTGAGCATGAACAAAAGCCGGGGAGAGATGTGCTCGCCCTTTTCTTTGGTGGGAAAGTCGAAAACCCAGTCCACCTTGGTGAACGCCTCCTCGTTGAAGGAGCCGTCCTTGTTGAGCAGACTGACCTTGGCCTCGCGGTTGTTGCGCAGGTTCTTGAGGTGCAGGTTGCCGCTGCCCATGAGAAAAAAACGGCCCGGCTGCTGGTCGGCATGGGAGACGCCGGCGAGTAGGAGAACGCAGGCAAGGAGGATGCCTGCGAATGTGCGGAAGCGAAAAGGAAGGTGCATGGCGTTCTACTGGTTGCGGTCTCGGCGGCGGTGAGGGAAAAATGGAGGGTTCGGTCGGTTATTCGGGGAGATGTTCGACCACGATATTCTTGGCGCGAATGGCCGCCTTCAGGTCGTCGCGGATATGTTGCCTGCTTCTGATCTGGAGTTGCAGCCACAAGCGCCATTCTTCCCGCCGGTCGGCGCCCGGTGAGCCGGGTTCCAGCGGCGGGCTGTTTTCCAGTTGCACCCTGGCCTGCTGGATCTCGCCGGTCAGCCGGTCGTACTGTTCCTGAAACGATGCCAACTCCCTGATGGTGGCGTAGTCGATGGTGAGGGGGGTGTCCCCGGTCGTCTGTGCCATGTCTTCACCGCCTGTGCTGACCGATTGATTCAATGGTCGGAAAGGTAGGCCATGGGAGAAAAAAATGCAACCGACAAGGTGGGTTTGCCGGCTTGTAAGCGCGCATTTTCCGGGATGGCGTCCGGTGCGCCCGGTAGATGGAAAATCGGTCATTCCACCCGTTGGCACACGCTTTCCACTGCCTGCCATTTGTGCAGCAACCGCTGCTCGGAAACCGGCTGGGCCGTCCCCAGTTCCGGGGCGAAGAGCGAAACCCGGAATTCCTCCAGCAGCTCGCGGTATTCCTGCTGACAGGTCAGGCAGGCCGGGGTGGGATTGTTGAAGCGGGCCATCTGGGCGATCCTGGCCTCCGGAATCCGCAGCCGTTCGGCCTTTTTGTCGTCTTTGCCCGGTGCGTGCTCGGCCCGTTCGACCCGAAAACTGAGCGCCTGGAGATAGCGGAGCTTGTGACGCAGGTCACCTGTGTTCCAGGTGCGGAGAAAGTCGGCCGGCACGATCCGTTCCAGGGCGGTGATGTAGTCGTTGTGCCGTTTTTCCTGGTAGCTCTTGTCCGCCTGCGCCCGTGCGGCCCAGGCCATGATGCGGCTGCCCACCGCCCGCCGCTGCCACAACATTTCGGTGATCGCGGCGAGCAGCGCGCCGGCAATGCGGAGCAGGCCCTGTTCGCCAGCGCGGCGGACCGTCTCCTTGAACTGCGCCAGGGTGGGCAGCTCACCGGTGGCAGTGGCAAAGAGATCGTCGAGGAGAAAGGCTTCGAGATCGGCCCGCAGCTCGGCCGCCGAGCCCGTGCGGCCCAGGCTGAGCCAGGAGGCGGAATGGCCGGTGACGGCGTCCTTGCACAGTTTGCGGAGCGCGGTCATCTCCCTGGCGAAATGGCGACCGTACAGGGCGTGCAGCCCCCACCGGTTGAGTCGCCTGGCCTGCGACTGGTCGTCAAGGTAGCGGAGGACCACGGCCTGCCGCCGGGAATCGATATCCAGGGCCGCGAACGCGAGTCCGGCGGTCCGGCCGTCCGGAGCGGCCAGGGTCAGGGTGCGGGCAAAGGTATCGAGATCGTCCTCGGTTATGTCCCGCACAGGGGGCAGGGACGGGGAAGCGGCGGTTGCCCGGTGGCTCGCCTCTGTCGAGACTGCCTCGTGCAGTTCGGTGAACGACCGGCCGACAGCGAGCGTTTTTCCCGCGTCATCAAAAACGAGAAACCGCATGCGCAGGTGGGGCGGCAGGGTGTCGGCCTGCCAGTCGCCGCGCTGCACGGCCACCTGATAGCTCCGCAGGATGCCCCGCTCCAGCTCCTGGTAGAGCGAACCCTTGTACAGGGTCAGTCCGTCCATGATCCGGTCGACCGCGTCGGGCAGGGGCACCAGCCGGCGACGCACCTGCTTGGGCAGCCGCCGGCAGAGCAGGAGCAGCTTTTCCGGCAGCAGGCCGGGCACGAGCCACTCGAAGATCTGGGGATTGAGATGGGCCAGGAGCCGGTCGGGAATACGGACCGTCACCCCGTCCGCCTCGTCGCCTGGGGCAAAGAGATAGCTCAGTTCCAGTTCGAACTCGCCGGCCCGGAGCGTGGCGGGAAAACGGTACAGTTCCTCGGCATCGGGCAGCGCCAGGCAGATGTCCTCCTCGGCCATGCGCAAGAAGGCATCGTTTTTCTTGCTCCTCAGCAGCCGGTTCAGGGTGAAGCGGTCGTACACCTTGCCCAGGCGGGCGTCGTAAAACTGATACAGGACCTCCGGGTCGACCACGAGATCGCGGCGGCGGAACCGTTCCTCCATTTCCTCGAACCGGGCGACCAGGGCCGTGTTGTGTTCCAGGAAAGGGTAGCGTCCGCCCAGTTGATTGTCGATGAGGGCCGTGCGAATGAAGATCTCGCGAGCCTCCTGCAAGGTTTTGTCGTTGATCCGGCCGTATTCGACCTTGCGGCCGGCGACGATGGGCAGGCCGAACAGGCTGACCCGCTCCAGGGCGAGGACCTTGCCGCTGCGCTTCTCCCAATGCGGCTCTGACCAGGACCGCTTGCACAGGGGGCCGCCCAGCCTCTCCAGCCAGTCGGGCTGGATGGCGGCCACGGTGCGGGCGAACAGCTGGGTGGTCTCGACGAATTCGGCTGCCACCGCCCACTGCGGGCCCTTGTTGTAGAGTCCTGAACCGGGAAAGAGGATCACCTCCCTGTTGCCGGCGGCGAGATAGGTGTTTTTTTCTTTTTTCAGGCAGATGTTGCGCAAAAACCCGCTGGTAAGGGCGATGTGGATGGCCTCGTAGCCGGCGGCTTCCCGGTTGATTGTGAAACCCTTATGCTCGCGGAGCAGTCGATTAATCTGGTCGTGCACGTCCATCCATTCGCGCATCCGCTGCCAGGAAAGAAAATGGATTTTGCAGAAGCGCGACAGTTGCGACTTCGACGGCGCCTCCCCGCCGGGAACGAAAAATGCATTCCAAATGTTGAGCAGGGTGAGGAAATCCGAGGTCTTGTCGATGAACTGCCGATGGGCCTCGTCGGCCTTGTGTTCCTTGTCCGGCGGCCGCACGCGCGGGTCCTGGATCGACAGGGCTGCGGCCAGGACGGTGATCTCGCGGCCGGCGCCCAAGGCCATGGATTCGATGATGATCCGGGAGATGCGCGGGTCGAGCGGCAGCTTGGCCATCAGGCGGCCGTTGGCAGTGAGTCGGTTTTCGCCGACGATGGCGCCCAGTTCCGCAAGCAGCCGGTATCCCTCGCGGATGGCGGTGCCGGGCGGCGGGTCGATGAAGGGAAAGCGGCTCGGGTCGCCCAGGTGCAGGTCGATCATCTGCAGGATGACCTCGGCCAGGTTGGCGCGCTGGATTTCCGGCGGGGTGAAGGGATCGCGGCTGTGGAAATCCTCCTCGCTGTAGAGGCGGATGCAGGTGCCCGGCCCGGTGCGGCCGCAGCGGCCGCGGCGCTGCTCGCAGCTGGCCTGGGAGATGCGACTCACCTTGAGGCTGGTGGTGCCGGTGCGCGGGTTGTAGCGGGCGATCCTGGCCAGGCCGGTGTCGATCACGAAGCGGATGCCGGGAACCGTCACCGAGGTCTCGGCCACGTTGGTGGCGACAATGATCTTGCGCCGCACGGCAGGCCGGAAGATCTTGCGCTGATCGGCGGCGGGCAGGCGGCCGAACAGCGGCAGCAGCAGGCAGGTGTCGGCCAGGTGCCGAAGGCCGTCGAGGGTGTCGGCGATGTCGCGCTCCGTGGGCATGAACACCAGAATGTCGCCCCCGAGCGGCTCGCGGCTCAGCTCCTCGACCGCGGCGATGGCCTGGTCGACATAGGACAGATCGGGTTCGTCCTCGTCGACGGCCTCGCGGTAGAGGGTGGTGATCGGGTAGGTGCGGCCCGACACCGGGATGACCGGGGCCTGGTCGAAATGGCGGCTGAACTGCTCGGCGTCGATGGTGGCCGAGCTGATGATCAGGTGGAGATCGGGCCGGATCGACAGCAGGTTCTTGAGGTAGCCGAGCAGAAAATCGATATTGAGGCTGCGCTCGTGGGCCTCGTCGACGATCAGGGTGTCGTATTGCCGCAACTGCGGGTCACGGCGAGTCTCGGCCAGCAGCACCCCGTCGGTCATGAACTTGATCAGGGTCGCCTCGGTGGTGCGGTCGTGGAAACGGATCTTGGCCCCGACCAGTGCCGGCGCCCGCATCTCTTCCGCCACCCGGTCGGCCACGGCCAGAGCGGCGATGCGGCGCGGCTGGGTGCAGCCGATCATGCCGTCCGTCCCTCTGCCGGCCTCCAGGCACATCTTGGGCAACTGGGTGGTCTTGCCGCTGCCGGTGTCTCCGATGACGATCAGTACCCGGTGGGCACGGATGGCGGCGACGATATCTTCCCGCCGCTCGCTGACCGGCAGTTCGGAGGGATAAGAAAGATGCATGAAATTATGGAAATTTTGTTGAGGATGCCGCAACGTTCGGGGTACAATCACCCATCTGCCGCCGGTTCAAGGCCTCTATACTTGAATTTTGCGGCCAACACATCCGAAATCATCTCATCGCACAGCGAGGGCACATGAAAGCGATCAGAAAGGCCGTCATTCCGGTGGCGGGATTGGGAACGCGGTTTCTGCCGGCCACCAAGGCCATCCCCAAAGAAATGCTCACCATCGTCGACCGGCCCACCATTCAGTATATCGTCGAGGAGGCCGTGGCCTCGGGTATCGAGGAGATCATCCTGGTCACCAGCGCCGGCAAATCGGCCATCGAGAACCATTTCGACTACGATTTCCAGTTGGACACCATCCTGCGCGACCGTAACAAGGTACAGATGCGGGAGGAGTTGACCAACATCTCCAACCTCATCGACATCATCTCGGTGCGGCAGAAGGAGCCGCTCGGTTTGGGGCACGCCATCTGGATGGCCCGCAACGTGGTCGGCGACGAGCCCTTCATGGTCCTGTTGGGCGACGACCTGGTGATGAGCAAGGTGGCCTGCTGCAAGCAGATGATCCAGCTTTACGAGCAGGTGGGCGAATCGATCGTGGCCGTGCAGCGGGTGCCCCTGGAGGAGACCCATCAGTACGGCATTGTCGAGGGCGAGGCGACCGAGCACGAGCGGACCTTCAAGATCAACCGCATGGTGGAAAAACCGGCGCCCGGCACCTGCAATTCGGATATGGCCATCATCGGCCGCTACCTGCTGATGCCCGAGATCTTCGAACTCCTCGAAAAGACCACGCCGGGCCACGGCGGCGAGATCCAGTTGACCGACGCCCTGCTGGCCCTCGCCAACCGGCGCGGCATGTATGCCTACGAGTTCAGTGGCAAGCGCTACGATGCCGGCGACAAACTGGGCTATTTGAAGGCCATCGTCGATTTCGCCATGGCCCACAACAGCTTGGGCAAGCCCTTTCGTGAGTATCTGCGCAGGGTGTGCGCCGAATTGAATTGATATTTCGTTGTTTTCTGGATTGATGCGTCCGGTGGAGGTGCTGTACGAAGTCGCGGTCGACGCGCCGCTGGCCACCACCCTGACCTACAGCCAGCCCGTCGGGAGAACGGATGAGGAACGAGTCCCGGCGGGCTGTTGCGTTCGGGTGCCGTTGGGCCGCCGCCAAGCCATCGGCTATGTTCTGGGGCCGGCCGAGCCGCAGCCTGCGGATGCCCCCGCCTTTGTCGTCAAACCGATTGCCGAGGTGCTGACCGAGGCGCCGTTTTTTCCGGCGAGCCTCATCCCCTTCTATCGCTGGATTGCCCGCTATTATCACCATCCCCTCGGCGAGGTGCTGCGTACCGCCTTGCCGCTGGCCCCCACCTCCCGCGGCAGCAGCCGCCAGGTCAGGGCCAAAATGCGCCCGGTTCTGCTGCCGGGGCCGCTGCTGCCGCCTGTGATCGATCCCGAAGAAAGGCTTGCTGTCGACGAGATAGTCGATGCTGCTGAGGTAGCAGTTCAGGTTTCCCTGAAGCAGGCGGAACGGAAAACACTGACCCTTTTCTGCGAGGCCCTTATCCAGGGCAACCATCGGCCCGTGCCCCGCGCCCTGCTGCTGGAGCGTTATTCCGGCGCCGGTCCCAGGCTGAAGCGGCTGGTGGAGCTGGGTATTCTCGCGCAAATCGCCGAGCGGGTCTTGCGCGATCCGTTCGGCGAGGCGGAAGAGGCACAACCGCCGCCGGTCCGACTGACCGACGAGCAGCAGCAGGTGCTGGCCACCCTGCTCCCGGCCATGGATGCACAGGTTTTTGCCCCCTTTCTTCTCTTTGGCGTGACCGGCTGCGGCAAGACCGAGGTCTATCTCCGCGCCGTGGAGCAGGCACTGGCCGCGGACAAAACCGCGCTGGTGCTGGTCCCTGAAATCGCCCTGGCCAGCCAGTTGGAAGCCCATTTCCATGCCCGCTTCGGCTCCCGATTGGCGCTTCTGCATAGTGGGTTGAGCGATGGTGAGCGGTTCGATCAGTGGCAGCAGGTGCTGTCCGGCCCGGCCTGCGTGGTGCTGGGGGCGCGGTCGGCGGTCTTCGCCCCGCTGGAGCATCTCGGTATCGTCATCGTCGACGAGGAGCACGAACCGGCCTACAAACAGGAGGACGGCTTGCGCTACAACGGCCGCGACCTGGCAGTGCTGCGGGCGCAGATGGCCGGCTGCCCGGTGCTGCTCGGCTCGGCCACTCCATCGGTGGTCAGCTATCACCACTGCATGCAGGGCAAATACACCCTGCTGACCATGACCAAGCGGGTGGCGGCACAGCCCCTGCCCGCGGTCGAGATTGTCGATCTGGCCGCGGTCAGGCGATCCCGCCCCGATCTCGCCTTTTCCGACCAACTGATCGGCGCCATGGCCGAGACTCTGGAACAGGGCCGTCAGAGCCTGCTCTTTGTCAACCGGCGCGGTTTTTCCCCTTACATGGGCTGCCGCGACTGCGGCGCCATCCTCCAGTGCCGGCACTGTCACGTTTCCCTCACCCTGCACCGCGGCCAGCACACGCTGCTCTGCCATTACTGCGGCTTCAGGCAGCATCCGGCCACCCTCTGTCCGGCCTGCGGCTCGCCCCGGATCAGCGGCGGCGGCATCGGTTCGGAACGGATCGAGGAGGAGGTGCGGCAGCTCTTTCCTGAGGCGCGGGTGGCGCGCCTGGACAGCGACACCACCGCCAGTCGCCGGCACTATGCGGCCACGCTCAGGGCCGTGCGTTCGGGGCGGATCGATATCCTGGTCGGCACCCAGATGATCGCCAAGGGACTCCATTTTCCCCGGATCACCCTAGTGGGGGTGGTCTGGGCCGATACAGGCCTGGGGATGCCCGATTACAAGGCCGCGGAGCGTACCTTTGCCCTGCTCTCCCAGGTGACCGGCCGGGCGGGCCGGGGCAGCGATCCCGGCCGGGTGCTCATCCAGACCTACCAGCCGCGCCATTACAGTATCACCCTGGCGCAACGACACGACTACCCGGCATTTTACGAGCAGGAGATCGCGACGCGCCGGCCGCTCCATTATCCTCCTTTTTCCCGGCTGGTCAATATCCGGTTCAGCGGCAGGAAAGAGGAACGGGTGGAGCGGGCGGCGATCCAGGTGGGTCGCTTTCTCCACGAGCATCCTCTGGCGGGCAGGGGGGAGATTTTGGGTCCGTCGCCGGCGCCGCTGGTCAAGTTGAAGGACAAGGTCCGGTGGCAGTTGATGGTCAAGAGCGGATCGCCCGCAGTCCTGCACGAACTCTGCGAGGCGGTGCTGGCGGAACGGAGTAAACTCTGTCCCCACGACGTCACCATGGGGTTTGACGTGGATCCGGAAAATATGATGTGAGGGAAAAGGAACCGCCCACATAGGGGGGCCGGACAGGGGTGACGCCCCGGCGGCAAGGAGGGAGAACCGCCGGGGCGTCAGGGGGATGGAATGAAGGCGGGAGGAAAGTCGCTTACTCCATCGTCCGGTGGTGTCTGTCTTTCATGCCGTGGCCCGGCATGCCCTGGCAGCCGAAACCGTCGCCACCCAGGCCCAGACCCATGGTCATCGGCATGGGCAGTCCGGCTTCCTTGGCCTTGGCGCGCAGTTTCTCGCGCAGTTCGAAGAGTTCGCCGGCCACCTGGGAAGCCTTGACCGTATCCGGTGTGCCGGCCTTCAACAGGGCGCGCATCACCGCATTCTTTTCGGCCAGCTCTTTTCTGATCGCCACGGTATCGTTCAGAAATTTTTCATGCGCTTTTTGCAGTTCGGTGCTCATCTGGGTCTGATGGGGAGCGCCGGCCTGTTTGTCCGGGGGAGCCGGTTTGGCGGGCTCGGCCAGGGTTGCCTGGCTGATGGCCAGTGTCAAACCACTTGTGAGGATAGCTGCCAGCATGAGTTTCTTCTTGGTGGATGTCATTTCCATGGTCATCAACTCCTGGATTTTGAGGTTGAACGATAGCGAGTATGCCTGTCCTAAGCGACAACCGTGCCAGTTGAGGATGTTATTTTTTAACTTGTTGAAATAAAAAAATATTATGTCGGGTGAACCTTGGGCACCGTTCAGTCGGTTCGGCCCGCCATCCGGACGACTGTATCCATCCTATCCAACTGTCGAGGGGCGTTGTGGGTAAAATATATCCAGAGCAGGAAACGCGGCAAACCGGACCCGGAGACTCCGGTCGCAATGGGCGCAGCAGGTTGGCGCGTCTTTTTTCCCCTGGTGTGATCCTTGCAGAAGATGGCGGCATGATGACGCGATTCCTGCAACGGTTCAATCCTCAAGCCTCGATGGCTTCGTCGCCCTGGCTGCTCGCCGCGGCCGCCGGATTGCTGCTCATGATCGTGGTCACCTTCGCCTTCCACAATCTCCGGCTGGAAGAGCGGCTGATGACGAATTCCATGCTGCAGAAGGCCTCCACCCTGATGCGGGTGCTGCATTCCGGTTCCCGGGCATCCTATTTCAACGATCTCAGGAAGGATTTCTGGAACAATGAACCTTGGAACGTTCATATTCAACGGGTGATCGACCATCTCATCGAGGATCCGGAACTCTCCTTCGTTGCCTTGATCGACGCCAAGGGCAAGGTCATTGCGCACAGCAATCACGACCGGGTCGGTGCCAGCGAACCCTTCCTCCTCCCCAAGGAAGGGGAGGGCGAAGCCGAGGAGCATCCGCAGTTGTTCTACCGCATTGAGGATACCTCAGATTTTGGTCGTGTTTTTGCGACGATCCGCCATTTTCCCGCAGCTTTTCCCGCCATGGCCCCGTTGCTCGCGCGGCCGATGCATGAGGGGCAGAAGGGATTCATGGGGTCGATGTCCCGCGAACCGGAGGAACGGCGTCCGCCCCTGCGCATCTTTCCCGAGGGATTGTCGTCGGGTGGACAGCTCTATGTGGTGGTTGGGCTGGACATGAAGGAATTTGACCGTACCCTCGGACGGATGCGGATGCAGATCTTCATGCTCTCCCTCGCCATGCTGCTGGTCGGATTCGGCGGCTGGTTTTCCCTGTTGGCGGTGCAGGGATATCGGGTTTCCCAGAAAACGCTGGGTGATATGCAGGCGTTCACCTCGCTGCTGATCGCCAAGCTGCCGGTCGGCGTTATTGCCACCGATACCACCGGGAGGATCACCACCTGGAACAGGGCCATGGCCCAGCTGACCGGCATCGAACAATCCGGGGCGACCGGCAGGCGGCCGCAGGAAATTCTGCCCGAACAACTGGCAGCCCTGTTCCCGCCGGACGATCTGCCCCCTGGGCAGCAGATCTCCACCACGGAACATGCCGTGCGGCTTATGGTCGGCGGTCGGCGGTGCGAACTGCTCTGCCATCCCCTGACCATCGTCGACAGCGAACAGCAGTACATGGGCAAGGTGCTGCTGATTTCGGATGTCACCGAAATCAGGTCGATGGAACAGCGGATGCGGGAAAGCGAGCGCTTGGCGGCGGTGGGGCGGATGGCGGGCGGCGTTGCCCATGAGGTGCGCAACCCCTTGAGTTCCATCAAGGGGCTCGCGCTGCTGCTGAAAAACAAGTTTTCTGCGGGCAGCAAGGAACAGGACACCGCCGACCTGCTGATTCAGGAAACCGAGCGGATGAACCGGACCATCACCGAAATGCTCAGCTTCACCCGCCCGGCAGCCCTGCACCTGGGGCGGGTCGATCTGGCCGGATTGATGCGGCGCAGCTTGGAACTGATCAAGACGGAAGCGTCGGAAAACGGCGTGGAGACATTTCTGGATGCGCGGGCCGATCTGCTGCCGGTGTTGGGCGATGTCGACCGATTGCAGCAAGTGGTCATGAATGTGCTGCTCAATGCCCTGCAGGCCATGGAACTGGGCGGCACCCTGTCGGTGGCGCTTGCCAACGGCGTGGACGGTCAGTGGGTGGAAGCGCGGATTCGCGACACCGGTGCCGGGATCGCCCCGGATCTCCTGTCCCAGGTCTTTTTCCCCTATTTCACGACCAAGCAGAAGGGCACCGGTATCGGTTTGGCGATTTCGCAGAAAATCGTCGCCGAACACGGCGGCACCATCGAACTGGAAAGCGAATACGGCACCGGGACGACGGTGACGATTCAGCTCCCCGCCTACCGGCTCGAAGAGTGACGGAAGGCGGGAAAAGCGTGATCAGGGATGGGCGCCAGGATCGGGGGAGGCAAAATGCTGATTGAGGAATTCGCATTCCGCCGGGGTCAGGTCAAAGCGGAAGGCCGCCTCCCGCACCACTGCCTGCCGCTGTTTCTCCGGGTGTTCCCGGAGCGTTTCTCCCATCCAGGTCAATGCCTTTTTCAGTTTGGCCGACTTGGTCTGCACGGGTGATTGCGCGCTCATACGCCCCCTGTTTTTCCTCGATAGCGGTTGATTGTTCCTGTTTGTGCGATTACATTGTAGCTGACCGGCAACAAAGCGGCAACCTCGATGGAGACCCGTTGCGTACCGAGAGCAAGTCTTGACCGTCGACGAAGCGAGATGGTACAGTACGAAAAAACAAGGAACGATCCGGTTGCCATGGAGAGTCTGACGGGCCATTTTCTCATTTCCACGCCGCAGATGCCTGATCCCCGCTTTCAGGAACAGGTAATTTATATCTGCGCGCACAACGAAGATGGGGCCATGGGGTTGGTGATCAACAATCCCAACCCGGAAATCACCCTGTTCGACGTTCTCCACGGTTCCAATCTGGCCATCCCGGATGGCCCCTTTCCCCCGGTCTACATGGGCGGCCCGGTGGATGTCGACGCCGGCTTCATCCTGTATGCCACGGAAACCCCGGATCGCTATGCCGTCGAGGTGAAGCCCGGCATCTATCTGAGCCGCGACTCCCGTCTGCTCGAGGATATTTCACACGGACAGGGGCCGAGGCATTTTCTCTTCATGCTGGGGTATGCCGGCTGGGGTGCCGGCCAGTTGGAGGGCGAGCTCATGGATAACAGCTGGCTGACCGTCCCTGCCGATGTCGACGTCCTCTTTCACACGCCGGACGACAAGAAATGGCGAAAGGCCGCGCAGGTATACGGTATCGAGATTGCCACCTTCGGTGACATCATCGGTTATGCCTGAACGTTCGGCCCGTTTCGCCCCTGCCAGAGAACACCTGCGCCGGCCCCTGCGGACCGGCGATTTTTTTTGCCATGAACTCAAGTTTCAGGTGCGCCAGGCGAAGTCTGGCTGATCTTGTAAGCTGAAAGGAGCTTACCATAGTAATTGTCGGTTGACTATGTGATTATCTATAAATAACCATGACTTTGTTCAGGACAATCATGGCGGCTGCCAATGTGTTGAGTGCAATGTACGAGAGATCTGTCTTCTCGTATCGTGGTATCAATTTGCGAAACCGGTTGAACCATGAATG
>NZ_JHZB01000043.1 GCF_000621145.1 Desulfobulbus elongatus DSM 2908 | reverse complement strand
CGGTTCCTGTTGCTCCGCAACTACCACGAACTTCCCGACGACCAAAAGGGGCGTCTCGATGACCTGTTGACGGCCAACCAACCCCTGTTCACCATGCATGCCATGAAGGAGCAGTTCCGCTTGTTTTGGAGCCAGGGCACGGCAGACCGCGCCAAATCCTTTCTCCTCAACTGGTGTTTCGATGCCCTGACCTCAAACATCAAACAGCTCTGCGCGGTCGGTTCAACGATCCTTGCCAGCATGCAGGGGCTGCTCGGCTATTACCCCCACAAGATCACCAACGGCCCCCTGGAAGGCCTCAACAACAAAATCAAGACCATGAAACGCCAGGCCTACGGCTTCAGAGACATGGAATACTTCAAGCTCAGGCTCTACAACCTTCACAACTCCAGGTACGCATTTGCCGGATGAACCTTATTTTTTCTCCGATTCATTTTTTTTATATCGCCGCAGGGCGAGCGCCAAGCGTTCGCATATTGCGTTTTGCAGTTCCGGCGGCGCCTCCACCCGCACTTCCGGGCCAAAACGGAGGATTTCCATCACCAGTTCTCGTTGGTCGGCGTAGGGCAGGCGCAATTCATATTCGCCGCTGGGCAACAACCGGCCTTTTTGTCCCGGATGCCACTGTTCTTCGGCCACCCAACGGGCGCTCTCTCTGGAAAACACCAGCACGGCCTCCTGTTCCGGCCGACCGGTGAAGATGCCGAAGGAGGCGGTGAACCAGTCGCGCAGTTCCTCCTCGGCAAGTTCAATGCAGCCTTCATCCAGAGAAACCACTTCGCTCATCCGCTCCAAGGCCAAGGCGCGTGGGGCATTTCGGGTGTGGCACCAGACCGCCAAATACCAGTTGCCCCGATAATGGATCAGCCGTTGCGGGGAGACCTGACGCAGGCTGATCGTATCGTCGCCCCGGCTGTGATAGCGCAGTTGGAGCCGCTTACGCTCCATGACCGCCGTAGCTGCAAAGCGAAAGGTTTCCGGGCAGCAGATGCGGATGCCCGTACCGAGAAAGGCGAAGCGCTTGCCAAGTTCCCGCGTTGCAATACCTTGCAGAGAAAGCATTTTTTCGATGCGGTTGCGGAAAGGACGCAACTCCGTCTTCAGCAATCCAGGGCCGAGCCTGTCAATCAACTCGTGGATAAAGAGCCAGGAATGGAGTTCGGCAGCGCTGAACCACAGTCCGGGTACCGCATACATATCATCAGTTTTATCAAGGAGATACCCTTCATATTTGCGGTCATATTGCAGGGGAAGGTTCCATTCGTCTCTTATTGTGCGAATGTAGCGTTTAAGCGTGGATTCAGAGCATCCATCCAGCCGCTCCCTGAGTTCGTGCGCGGTGGTCGCGTATTTGTTGGCTTGGAGAATGTGGAGCAAGTCGAAAATCCGATCCATTTTCGCCATAAGCATGCACCAATCCCTACCCTAGCAGGCTGTTGAAAAAGTAGAAATCATGAGACAAGGGTTCTTCGTTTACCCTTCGATTGCTCTTTGACAGTGAACACTTGGCCGTTTTTCATCATGGCTCGTTGCCATTTTTTATTTTCTGAGGCGCATTGAGCCATTCTGATAAGGATTTCTCTCTTATCCAGAGACAAGTACTCCCAGATTGCGCATTCGGACCATGTTGTAGGCGGCAGCCGAGAGCGTGAACAGCCAGTCAATCTTCTCCTCACCCTTGTATCTGGCTTTGCGCAACCAGGCGACGGTTTTCATCCAGCCAAATATCTCTTCCACCCGTTTGCGTTTCTTCTGGCTCACGGCATAGCCTTCATGACGGGTGGTCCGGGCATTGATGGCGGAACCTTTGGTTTTTTGCGCCACATGCGGAGTAACGGTCAGGCTGCGCAGGTTATCGACGAACTCTTTGCAGTCATACCCTTTGTCCGCGCCGATGGTGACCCGATGGGTACCCGGAATATCGGAAGCCATGGAAAGGGCGGCCTCGCGTTCAGCCGTCCCAGTTGCCTGGGTGACACGGGTATCGATGGCTAAACCGTTCCGGTTCTCCATCAGGACATGGCCCATGAAGCAGAGTTTGGCCTCCTTGCCTTTTCCTTTCCTGAACAGTCGAGATTCAGGATCGGTGACTGAAGCGTGCGTGTCATTGCGACGCTTCTCACCGTGGAAATCCACTTCCGGATTGCGGTCGCCGCCAGGAGAGACCGGAGGCTCCTCATCTTTGGGCCGAAAGCTCTTCAGCGATGCCCATGTTTCGGTCAGCGTGCCGTCAACAGTGAAATGGTCGCCAGACAAAAGTCCTGCCGCCTCGGCTTGGGAACAGATGGATCGAAGAACATCACGGCAAGATCACTGTGCAGAATGCGCTCCCTATTTTTGAAATAGACTGAATGGTCCCAAATCGTCACATCCATGGACAGGCCGACAAACCAGCGGAAGAGAAGATTGTAATCAAGTTGTTCAGCCAGCATCCGCTCGCTACGGATCGAATAGAGGATTTGCAGCAGCAGGGAGCGAAGCAGTTGCTCGGGTGGTATCGATGGTCGTCCTATTCGTGAATAGAGCTTCCGGAAAACAGGGGAGAGCTCCTTCAGCGCCTTATCGGCCATGATTCGGATAGGACGCAGGGGATGCGTTTGGGGAACCCGGGGTTCGAGGGAGAGATAACTGAACAATTTCTGTTGCTGAATGTCAGACCCGCGCATATTCCCACCTGTTTGTTAATTATTCCGAATGGTTGAATGATACACGGTATTATTTTGCATGTCCCGATGTTTGTGAGTTTTTCAACAGCCTGCTAGGGCTCACCGCAACGATATCTCGGTCCAACACCCATCTTCCGGCATACCTCGGCACCCTTGGTCCCGGTTTCGGACTGCCTGAGCGCACAGGCGATCTGTTCTTCAGTAAATTTCGTCGTCTTCATGGCAAAACATCTCCTCCGTAAGGATTCTATTTTGCCAGAAATCTCAATTTTTAAACGGTCTTTTTTTCTGGGGGGACGTCAATCCGCCGGACAGCCCTGCGGACAGCCGCCCTGCCGGATGGCGGCGTATAATTTGCCCGCCCTCGATCCGGCCTTCTTGTTTTTTTGGTTGCCCTCTTTGCCCTGGTCTTGCTACCTTTCACCGGCTCAACAGTGCCGGCCGCTCAGCAGCGGCACCATCGCGATTCAGCACGACATGCACGAATTTCCATGATACCGCAGGACGATCAGTACATTTTTCTCGATGAGTTGGCGCGGAGATGGCGCCAGGATCCGGACCGGATAGTGGAACTGGCCATCACCGGCGCCTTGCCGCTATGGCTCAGCTTCAGCGATGTCTATACGCAACAGGCGGAAACAAAGACGGCGGGCGGCCGCAAGCGGAAGACCCCTGCCCGAGTGCGGCACGACCGGATCGAGGTGCAGCCTTCCCCGGAGGTGCTGCGGCAGATCCAGGGCCGTTGCGACCGGATGCTGATTGTTGCCGAACTCCCCTGCCGGGATGGCAACGGTAGGCCGGTGCTGCTCACCAACTCGGTGGGCGAGGAATGGGGCGAGACCAGCATGCTCGGGCTGAAACCGGCCGCCCTTTTTGCCCTCCCGAAAGACGTTTGCCAGTTCGAGCGAAAAAACAAAATCGTACAACACACAGTTCATGCAGAACATCGTGAACGGGAGCAACCGGACGCCCAGGCGCCGCTGACCATGCCCGCCGAGGGGCATCCCTGTTTTGCCCCGGAACTCCATGCCGCCGTCGCCTGCTGGCAGGCCCTGTTTGCCGAGGCAGGCGTATCGGCCGCCAAAGTCAGGAAAGCGGATATCCTGGCGTGGCTGCAACGTCATCATCCAAATCTCTCCCGAGCTGCCATGGAGCGTATCGCCCTGGTCGCCACCCCCATCAGAAACGGGCGCCACTAGGCGGTCCGGACAGGCCACGCCCATGAAACCGCCGTCTCTCCTCATCGTTCTGCTCCTGCTCCTTACGCTTCTGGCTCCGGCCGGACTTCGGGCCGACATCAACGGCTTCAAGGGCATGCGCTGGGGGAGCAATCTCGCCGACCTGCAACAGACCAAAAAACTGGCGCTCACCAAGCAAGGCGGCAAGGGCAGCGCCTCGCTCTATGCCCTGGAAAACGAAGAGCTGCGCTTCGGCAAGGCCGCGCTCACCGGCATCCATTGTTCATTTGTCAAGGAGCGGCTCCAGGGCGTTATCCTCCTGTTCAGCGGCGCCAACAATTTCGCCGCGGTAAAGAACGAGGCCTTCGCCAAGTTCGGCACCAGCAAGAAAATCGATCAGGGCGGCGAGGAGATGTACAACTGGCCCGGCACGACCACCAGCGTCGTTCTGTCGTACAACCGAAAGAACCAATCCGGTTTTCTGTTCATGAAGGCAAAGAAGATGCCGCCGCCGGCCAAGAAAGCGGAGCAGCGCAAACCCGTGCCTCCTCCCCCGCAGGAAACCGCACCGGACAAGACGCCCCCGGCTTCAGCCCCTTCTTTCCAGCCGGCGACGAGCCCGGACGATATGGAAACCGCTCTCGACCGGGCGCCTCCCCTGCCCCAGCAGTCCGACAATGCCGGCGCCATGACCCCGGATATGCAAGCCCTGATCGACAGGGATCAGGTCCTCACCCAACTGTGCTGGGAAACGGTCGGACCGGCGGCGGACGCCGCCTGCGTGCAGATGCGGGAGAATGTGGAGCGGCTGAAAGAAATGGGCTTGTGCATGCAGCCGGGTTCCGCCGCCGACTCAGCGGACAGTGCGGTGATCTGGTACCGGTGCGGACCGGCCGCGACAGTTGCGCCGCCGGCCGCCGCAGTCCCGCCTGGTTCGCAGGGAGAAGCCGGTCCGTCCGTCCCGCCGGTGGATCCGGCAGGGCAACAGCAGACCATCGCGCCGCCGGAGACGTCCCAGGCGGGAGAAGACAAAGTTCAGCGCTGCCGGCAGGTCGGCGAACTCTTCGCCGCGGCCGCACGGATGCGTGACAACGGCACGACACCGCAGGCCGCGGAAGAGGAACTGGCCTGGCAGGTGAGCAGCGAGGCGCCGGAGATCACCATCGAACGTATCCGGGAAACCATTGAGTTGATCTATTTCGATCGGGAATACAACACGATCAGCGGCGAAGCGCTCATTCAGCAGGTCAGCGACCGCTGCCTGAGCGGGCGGGGGCCGTTCCTCCAACCTCTGCCGTGAGCGGCGCGGTCGATGCGCCGGCGATGGAGTGAATCGGTGCGGTGGCGGGAAGAGATTCTTCCCTCGGGATTGCTTGTCTGTCAGACGCCCGTTGCCCTGTCCGGCCCCAGCCGCAAAATCCAGACATCGCCGCTGAGCCAGTCGTCGCCTTCCCGGCGCAGGCGGATCGCTTCGCAGGCCAGCACGCTCCAGCCGGTGCTGGCGGCCATTGTCTGGATGTAGGCCGGTGAATAGGCGAACCGGCCGGTGGGCAGCAGCCGGTAGCCGTCCGCGTCCAGGTGTTCGGTGGAAAAGCAGAACAGGGCCTGCGGCCGGGCCACGGCCTGCGCTGCCGTGAAGATCGGCCCCAACTCGCCGACATAGATAAAGACATCGGTGGCCAGGAAAAAGTCGTAGGTTGCCTCGGTCGAGGCGAGATGATGGAGAATGCTGTCGTGGTGGAGCCGGGCATAGCAGCCCTTGTGCGCCGCCTGCGCCAACATTTTGCTGGACAGGTCGACCCCGTCGAATTCCGCGACCACGTCGCTGAAGGCCTGGCCGCTCAGGCCGGTGCCGCAGCCGAGGTCGAGACCGTGGGCATAGCTGGTGCCGCTGGCCGAGCTGTGGCAGAGGCAGGCGTGCAACTGCTGCGGGTTGTCATAGCCCAGTTCATCGACCAGATGCTGCTCAAAGTCCTCGGCATAGGTATCGAAAAAGTCGCGGACATAGGCATCGGGCGCCTGGTCGAGCGGAATGCCGCGCAGGGCCGCCAGCAGATAGCGGACCGATTCGTCCTCGGGCCGCTGTTCCAGCACCTGGCTGTAGTAACGAATGGCCTGGCCGATCTCACCGGCGCAGTGATGCAGGTAGGCGAGATTGTTGGCCGCCGGCAGGTAGGCGGGATGGATGGCGAGCACCTGTTGGTAGCAGGCCACGGCCTGGCGGTCGTCGTGTTGGTCGCGGTAGCAGCCGCCAAGGTTGTACAGGCAATCGGCATGATCCGGCTCCAGGACGAGAATCCGCCGGTAGGTGGCGATGGCCGCCGCCGGGTCGCCGGTCCGTTTCTGGCACAGCGCCAGGTTGAACAGGGTGTCCACGTCCGGCGGCGCCAGCGCATCGGCGGTGGAGAAGGCACGCAGCGCCAGGGCATAGTCGCCGAGATCGAAATAGACCAGGCCGAGATTGTACTGGATCAGGGCTGATTCCGGCAGGAAGCGGAGCAGGAGCCGATAGCGCCGCCGGGCCTCGCGCAGGCGCCCTTCGCCGTGGGCGACACAGGCCGTATCGAACTCCTGGCGCAACCTCTCGGCGGAATACTTCGAATTCGAATCCTCGTTTCTGGACATGCCGGACCTCAGGCAAAGGGTGTGGAACGGTGAGGCCGGACAAAGGTCCACCGCAGGACAGCCGCACCCTACCCTTTTTTGCCGCTTGCCGATATAAAAAGAACGCGGCCGGCGCGGCCCTTCCCTGCTAACCCCTTTTTTCTGCCCTGATCGCTTGCCGTGCCGCATCCGCCTCTTCCATCCCTGCCCATCGAGCCGCTCCTGCCGGCGCTGAAAACGGCGCTGGCCTCAGGCCACGCGGTCCTGGCCGCGCCGCCCGGCTCGGGCAAGACCACCGTCGTCCCCCTGGCCCTGCTCGCCGAACCGTGGCTGGCGGGCAAGAAAATCCTCCTCCTGGAGCCACGGCGGCTGGCCGCCAGGGCAGCGGCAGCCCGCATGGCCACGCTCCTGGAAAAGCCGGTGGGCCGGACCGTGGGCTACCAGATCCGCTTCGAGCGATTGATCGGCCCGGCAACCCGGATCGAGGTGCTCACCGAGGGCATCCTTACCCGGCGGCTGCAAAGCGACGCCAGCCTGGACGACACCGGCCTGATCATTTTCGACGAATTCCATGAACGGTCCATGCACGCCGATCTGGCCCTGGCCCTGTGCCTGGATCTCTGCCAGCTCAGGGAGGATCTGCGCCTGCTGGTGATGTCGGCCACCCTCGACACCGCGCCGCTGGCCCGACTGCTGGGCGACGCGCCGGTGCTGACCGGCGAGGGCCGGCCCTACCCGACCCACATCGATTACCTCGACCGGGAGCCGCGGGGCCGGATCGCGGCAATCGCGGCGGCCGGCATCCGGCGGGTGTTGCGGGAGCAGTCCGGCGACATCCTCGCCTTTTTTCCCGGCACGGGCGAGATCCGGGAAACCCGCGACCTGCTCGCCGACAGCCCGGACTGTGCCGGTCTGGTGCTCGCTCCGCTGTACGGCGACCTGTCCCGCCAGGATCAGGACCGGGCGATCATGCCCGATGCCGATGGCCGGCGGCGGATCATCCTGGCCACCTCGATCGCCGAAACCAGCCTGACCATCGAAGGCGTGCGCTGCGTGGTCGATTGCGGCTGGTCGCGGCTGCCCGCCTTTGATCCAGGGTGCGGCCTGAGCCGGCTGACCACGGTCCGGGTTGCCAAGGCGGCCGCAGACCAGCGCGCCGGCCGGGCGGGCCGTCTCGGTCCGGGGTATTGCCTGCGGCTGTGGACCAGGGCCATGCACCACAGCCTGCCGCCTTTTCATCCGCCGGAAATCCTCAATGTCGATCTCGCCGGCCTGGCCCTGGAACTGGCGGCCTGGGGCGTGGCCGCACCCGAGGAACTGCGCTGGCTCGACCCGCCCCGCCCAGGCCCCTTCCGGCAGGCGCAGGACTTGCTCAGGTCCCTGGGGGCGCTTGACGCGGCCGGCCGCATTACCGCCGTTGGCCGGCAACTGGCCAGCCTGCCGGTCCATCCCCGCCTCGGCCATCTCCTGCTCGTCGGCCAAGAGGGCGGCCAAACCGCCCTGGCCTGCGATCTGGCCGCCCTCCTGTCCGAACGCGATCCCCTGCGCCGCGAGGCGGCCGGAGGCGCCAGCCTGGAAACCCGGCTGCGGCTGCTCGATTCGTGGCGGCAGGGCGGGAATGCGGCGGCCCTGCGCGACGGCGGCGATCCCTCTTCCTGCCGCCGGATCGACCAGGCTGCCCGCCAATGGCGGCGGCTTGTGGGCAGCGCATCCGGAGCTTTCGCAAGCGATGCCATCGGTTCCCTGCTGGCGGCCGCCTATCCCGACCGGATCGCCCGCCGGCGGCCCGGCCAATGGGGACGCTATCTCCTGGCGTCTGGCCGGGGCGCCGCGCTGGCTCCGGACGATCCGCTCGCGGCCGGCGAATACCTGGTCATCCCCCATCTGGACGCCGGCCAGGGCGAAGGCCGTATTTTTATGGCCGAAGTGGTGGATATCGACACAGTGCGGCAGGATCACGGCCATCTCCTGACCATGCGGGAACAGGTGGGGTGGGACGAGGCCCAGGCCAGGGTGCTGGCGGTGCGGCGGGAGGCGCTGGGCGAGATCGTGGTGGCGGAGCAGCCGCTGGCAGATGCCGACCCGGAAGCGGTGCGGGCGGCCCTGCTCGCCGGCATCCGCCAGATGGGACTCGCCGCGCTGCCCTGGAACCGGGAAGCCCGCCAGAGCCAGACCCGCATCCTCTGCCTGCGCACCTGGCAGCCGGAGGTGGCCTGGCCCGACCTGAGCGACGAGGCCCTGATGGCCGATTTGGCCTGGCTCGCACCGTATCTCGGCGGCATGAGCACGGCCCGCCATCTGGACCGGCTCGATCTGGCCGCGATCCTGACCCGGCTGCTCGACTGGAAACAACAGCAGCGGCTGCAACGGAACGCGCCCGTCACCTGCACCGTGCCCAGCGGCTCCAGAATCCGCATCGACTACCAAATCGACGGCCCGCCCATCCTCGCGGTCCGTCTCCAGGAACTCTTCGGCCTGGCCAAGACGCCGACCATCTGCAACGGCAGGGTGCCGCTGCTGCTCCATCTGCTCAGTCCGGCCCGCCGCCCCATCCAGGTCACCGCCGATCTGGCCGGCTTCTGGCAGCGCGGTTATGCCGAGGTGAAAAAGGAACTCAGGGGCCGGTATCCCAAACACTTCTGGCCCGATAATCCGCTCGCCGCCGAGCCCGCCAGGGGCGTGCGCAGAACCCGTCCGCCGGGCTGAACCCCAAACCGGTTTCTGTCGTCACGGCACCTTGTAGGTGAACTGGAACTGGCGCGTGCCCCCGTCCGCCAATCTCGTGCCCACCTGAAAGCGGTACTCGCCGTGCCCGTTCAGGGCGACATCGGCCCCGAAATGGTTGCCCATGCCCATCAATTCAACCGGCGCGCCGGCCTGGCCGGTTTGAGGATCGACGATCTTCATCGCCACCGTGCCCTGCTCGATGGCCGCCTTGGTGGCGGCATCGCTGAACATGACCATGAAGTGGTAGTTTTCCTTTTTGCCCATTTGGGCCATCACGGCGCCGACATCGTTGAGATGGGCCATGGCCGTCACCCCCGCAACCGTCTGCTCGCCGAGCATGATCGATTTCGGCGTCATCGTCTGGCCATGCGCAGGCGACGCCGCATGCTGGCTGTGGTCGGCGGACGACTGCGCACCGGCGAAACCAGCAAGGGTGAGCAGGGCAGAAAAGACAAGAATCGGTGCGAAACGCTTCATAATGGGTTCTCCTGAAAGGACTCCTCGCTGCGAGGAGGGTTGATGGTTGCTTCTTCGTTGATGGGGGCGTCGGAGGTGGCCGCAGGGCTCGGATCCAGCCGCCGACCGCGCCAGAAATAGAAAATCACCGGGTAGACCAGCAGTTCCATGATCCCCGAGGTGACCACCCCGCCGACCATGGGCGCGGCGATCCGCTTCATCACGTCGGCGCCGGCGCCGTGGCTCCACATGATCGGCAGCAGACCGGCGATGATCACGGCGATGGTCATGATCTTCGGCCGGATGCGCTTGACCGCGCCGAAATGGATGGCCTGGACCAGGTCGCCCCGGGTGCGCATCCGCCCCTGCTCGCCCCACAGCTTGTGGGCCAGATCGAGGTAAAGGAGCATCACCACCCCGGTTTCCGCGTCCAGCCCGGCCAGGGCGATGATCCCCACCCACACGGCGATGGACAGGTGGTAGTCGAGCAGGTAGAGCAGCCAGAAGGCGCCCACCAGGGAAAAGGGCACGGCCAGAAAGACGATGCCGGTCTTGATGAGACTTTTGGTGCTCAGGTAGATGATGACGAAAATGATCAGGATGGTCAGCGGGATGATCACCAGCAGCCGGGCCCGCGCCTTTTCCATGTATTCGAACTGGCCGGACCAGACGATGCTGGTGCCGGGCGGCAGCTCGATGCGCGCCTCCACCGCCTTGCGGGCATTGGCCACGTAGGTGCCCACGTCGATGCCCTGGATGTCGATGTAGACCCAGGCGGTGCGGCGGCCGTTCTCGCTCTTGATCGCATCCGGCCCGTGGCTGATGGAGAGGCGGGCCAACTGGGCCAGCGGAATCTGCCGGCCGCCCGGACCGGGCACCAGTACCCGCAGCAGGGCGTCGGGGTCGGAGCGAAAATCGCGGTCGTAGCGGACACTGACTGTGTAGCGCTCCAGCCCCTCGATCGTCTCGGCAATGGCCATGCCGCCCACCGCGGTCTGGATGATCTCCTGGATGACGCCGACATTGATGCCGTAGCGGGCCGCCTCAATCCGGTCGATGACGATGTCGAGATAGTTGCCGCCCACGGCCCGGTCGGCAATGGCGCTCAGGGTGCCCGGCAGGGTGCGGACCACGCCCTCGATCTCCTCGCCGATCCGGGCGAGCGTCGCCAGGTCGTCGCCCATGACCTTGATGCCCACCGGCGTCTTGATGCCGGTGGCGAGCATGTCGATCCGGGTCTTGATCGGCATGGTCCAGGCATTGGTCAGGCCGGGGAACATGATGGCGCTATTGAGCCGCTCGATCAACTGGTCCACGGTCAGGGGGCGTTCGTCCGGCCAGAGCAGCCGCAGCGGCCGTTTCAGCCATTCAAACCCATCGGGCCAGGACGAATAGAAGCGCGTGACCGGCACCCGCCGCCACTCGCTCTCCGGCTTGAGCATGATGGTGGTTTCGAGCATCATCATCGGCGCAGGGTCGGTGGCGGTCTCGGCCCGGCCGACCTTGCCGAACACGTGCTCTACCTCCGGGAACCGGCGGATGATCCGGTCGGTCTGCTGGAGGATTTCCTTTGCTTTCGTCACCGACAGGCCGGGAAAGGTGGTGGGCATGTAGAGGAGGTCGCCCTCGTAGAGCGGCGGCATGAACTCGGAGCCCATCCTGGTCAGCGGCCAGGCGATGGACACCATGGCCGCCAGGGCGAGCGCCAGGGTGAGCGCGCGCCGTTTGAGCACCAGGTCGACCAGGGGATGGTAGAGGCGGATGAGCAGGCGGTTGAGCGGGTTATCGTGCTCGGCCCTGATCCGGCCGCGGATGAACCAGCCCATCAGCACCGGCACCAGGGTGATCGACAGCAGGGCCGCCGCGCCCATGGCATAGGTCTTGGTGAAGGCCAGCGGCTTGAACATCCGGCCGCTCTGCTCGGTGAGGGTGAAGACCGGGGCAAAGGAGACGGTGATCACCAAGAGCGAATAAAAGAGCGTCGGCCCGACCTCGGCGGCGGCATCTGAGATGATCCGCCAGTGGGGCTTGCGGCCGCGGTCGCGCTCCAGGTGTTTGTGGGCGTTCTCGATCATGATGATGGCCGCGTCGATCATGGCGCCGATGGCGATGGCGATGCCGCCCAGGCTCATGATGTTGGCGTTGATGCCCTGGGCGTGCATGATGACGAAGGCCAGCAGGATGGCCACCGGCAGGGTGCAGACCGCCACCAGGGCGCTGGGCAGGTGGCCGAGGAACAGCAGGGTCACCAGGGCGACGACGATGGACTCCTCCAGCAGTTTTTCCTTGAGGGTGGCCACGGCCCGCTCGATCAGGCCGGAGCGGTCGTACACGGTTTTGATGGTCACCCCTTCGGGCAGGCCGGCCTTGAGGCTTGCCAGCTTGGCCTTGACCCGCTCGATGGTGGCCAGGGCATTGTCGCCAAAGCGCATGACCACGATGCCGCCCACCGTTTCGCCCTGACCGTCCGACTCGACCACCCCGCGCCGCATCTCCGGCCCGAGCCGCACCTCGGCCAGATCGCGGACCAGAACCGGCGTGCCCTCGCCGGTGGCCCTCACCACGATGCTGGCCAGATCCTCGAGACCGCGAATATATCCCCGGCTGCGGACCACGAACTCGGTCTCGCCCGACTCGATGGCGCCGCCGCCGACATCGAGGTTGGCCCGCTGGATGGCCATCATCACCTCGGTGATCGGAATCCGGTAGGCGGCCAGCTTGTTGGGGTCGACCGCCACCTGGTACTGCTTGACAAAGCCGCCCAGGCTGGCCACCTCGGCCACGCCCTCGACCGAGGTCAGTTCGTAGCGCAGATACCAGTCCTGGATCGAGCGCAACTCCTGGAGATTGTGGCGATCACTCTCCACGGTGTATTGAAAAATCCAGCCCACGCCGGTGGCGTCGGGTCCCAGGGTCGGGGTCACCCCCTTGGGCAGGGTGGCCGAACTGGTGTTGAGATATTCGAGCACTCGCGACCGAGCCCAGTAGAGGTCGGTGCCGTCCTCGAAGATGATGTAGACAAAGGAGGAGCCGAAAAAGGAGTAGCCGCGCACCGCCTTGGCGCCCGGCACCGAGAGCATGCGGGTGGTGAGGGGATAGGTCACCTGATCCTCCACCACCTGCGGCGCCTGGCCCGGATATTCGGTGAAGACGATCACCTGGACGTCGGAGAGGTCGGGGATGGCGTCCAGCGGGGTTTGCCGCAGGGAGTAGATGCCGGAAACCGTCACGAACAGGGTGGCGAGGAGCACCAGGAACTTGTTGCGGATGGACCAGGCGATGACGGTTTCAAGCATGGCGGCTTCTGGCGGGCATGATGGCGGTCGCGGCCGGCGGAGATGGCATGCCGCTGCTCATTTGAACAGGTCGTCCAGAGCCTTGGGATCGGACGCGGCCGGCTGGCCCGCCGGCCTCTGGTCGGTACGGGAGCCGGCATTCCCCGGCTGCGGCCCGAGCATCTTGTCCAGGGCCTCGCGCAGGCGGCTCTCCGAATCGAGCATGAACTGGGCCGAAACGACCACAACATCGCCCTCGTCCAGGCCGGAGAGTATTTGGATGAGGCCGCTGTCGTCCCGCAGGCCGCTGGTCACCGGGCGCGGGGCGAACCGCCCCTGGCCCAGGGCCACGAACACCGTCTGCTCCCGGCCGGAATTGAGCAGGGCGCTGGCCGGCACCGCCAAGGTCTCGCCGCTGGTGCCGGCGGCGATGCCGACCTGGACGAACATGGCCGGCTTTAAGGCCAGGTCGGGGTTGGCCACCTCGATCCGTGCCTTGACCGTCCGGGTCTCGCTCTCCAGGGTGGGGTAAAGGTAGGCGATGGTGCCGGCCACGGTGGCACCGCCATAGGGCACGGCCACCTGCACCGCCTGCCCGACCCTGACCCACGGCATTTCGTACTCGTAGATGTCGGCCAGAATCCACACCGTCGACAGGTCGGCTATTTGCAGCAGTTCCTCGCCGGCCATGATCCGCGCCCCGGCCAGGACGTTCTTTTTGGTGACAACGCCGCTGTGCCCGCTGAACAGGGTCAGGGTCTTGCGCACCTCGCCGGTCCGTTCCAGGGCGCGGAGCTGTTCCGGGCCGATATCCCAGTAGCGCAGCCGGGTACGGGCCGCCTCCACCAGCCGTTCGGCGCTGGCGGCGATCTCGGCATAGGGGCTGGCCGCAAGCCGCTTTCTGTTCGCCACGGCCAGGAGGTATTCCTGCTGGGCGGCCACCAGCTCGGGGCTGTAGATCTCCAAAAGCGGCTGCCCTTTTTTGACCGGCTGCCCCTGCTGGTTGACATGGAGGCGCTCCACCCAGCCCTCGATCTTGGTGGTGACCGCGAACTGCCGATCATCGGCCACCGCGACCAGGCCCACGGTATGGATGGTCCGCTCCAGGCTGCGCCTGACCGCCGGCTCGGTCCGCACCCCCATGTTCTGCAGGGTGATCGGATCGATGCTGATGGCACCCGGAACGGCTTCCGCCCCGGCAGCGGCGCCTGTCCCGGCTTTCATCGGCGTCAGGGCCATGCCGCAGATCGGGCAGGCACCGGGAGCATCGCGGATGATGAACGGATGCATGGAGCAGGTGTATTGCACCTTAGCCGTCTCGCCGCCGGTTGCGGAGACCGCGGCGCCATCGTGGTCATGGTGGCGGAGGCCGAGCAGGTAGCCGCCGCCCAGGGCCAGGACCAGGACGGCGAAGGCGGCGATCGTTTGTCCCGCTGTTTTCGCTCTCATCGATGCTTCTCTGTCTCCTCCGGAAAATCAGGCAAGGCGCCGCACCGCATCCTGTCAGCGGGCCAGCGGCAGGGGCGCGCCGACCACGTTTTCGAGCACCGCCAGCTGCATCTGGTGTTCGGCCACGGCGCCATGGTATTCCCGTTCGGCGTTGAACAGGTTCATGCGGCCGGCGAGCACCTCGGCAAAGGTGGCCGTGTCGGTGCGATAGCCGGCCATGGCCGCCTCGGCCGCGCCGCCGGCCTGGGCCAGCATCCCCTGTTCGTAGAGAAGGGCCAGCTTGCGGCTGCGCTCCAGTTGGGCCAGGCCGTCGCTGATCGCCCTTCTGATCTGGTTCTGCAGGGCCGCAAGTTCCTGGATGGCCATCCGCCGCGCCGCCTGCATCTCGGCAACCTTGGCCTGGCGCCAGTCCTGCTGAATGGGCAGATTGAAGGAAAGCTGCGCTGCGTACATGTCATCGCCCCGCATGTCCGCAACCGGCTCGCGCTGCATGTACTCCAGGGAGACGGTGAAATCGGGAGAGGATTCCTTCTGCGCCAGTTGTTCGCCTGCCCGGCCCTTGTCGATCCGGGCCTGCAGGGCCTTCAGCGCCGGTCGCCGATCCAGGGCCAGACGTTCCAGGTCGGCGGCCGCAAGCAATGGCGGCCGCAGGGCGATGCGGGCAATCGGCGGGATGGCGGTGTCTGGCGGCCGGAACGCCAGGGTGTTGAGGGTGGCGGTCAGGGACCTTCGTTTTTGCTCCAGGCCAATGCGCATTTCCTCCATCTTCGAGCGCTCCAACTGGGCCTGAAAGACCTCCTGCTGGCCGGCCCTGCCCACGGCGTACATCGATTCGGCCTGCCGGACGAGGTCGTCCAGCAGAACGGCCGATTCGCGCACCGTTTCCAGCGATCGGTCGACCAGGTAGATCTGGTACCAGGTCTCCTTGACCATCCGCCGCAGCTCCAGCCGGCGTTCCTCCACGGCCCAGCGTTCGGCCTCGGCCGCAAGCCCGGCCTCCTCCCGCATCAGGTCGCGCTTGCCGAAAAAAGGTAATTTCTGGCTGATGCCGATCACCTTGGCGGTCATTGCGTCCCGGCCGAAATCGAGCGGATCGCGGATCAGGGCGTTCTGAATGCGCAACATCAGCATCGGGTCCTCGAGCACCCCGGCCTGACGCGCCCGCGCCACGCTCATCCGCCACTGCTCCTCCGAGGCCAGCATCTCGGGATTGCCGGTCACCGCCTGGTTGACCAGGGCTTCGAGCCGCTCCTCTCCCTGCGCCTTCTTATCGTCAGCCCTCGCCACAGCGCCGTGGCCAACGAGCAGACACGCCAGCAGGATCGCGAACACCAGACGGCCGGGCGTCATCATGCTGCCCTCCTAATCCACATAGATCATCTTTCTGGTCATACCGCCGTCGACCACAAACGCCTGGCCGGTGATGAATCCGGCCTCCCCGGACAACAGAAAGGCCACCAGCGCGGCCACGTCGCCGGGAAGACCGACCCGGCCCACGGAATGCTGGTTGTGATCCTCCGGCCGCAAACCGGCGTCGAACCGCTCGCCCTGTTTCCGCAAGGCGCTGACATCGATCCAGCCGGGCAGGACGGCGTTGACCCGGATGCGGGGGGCAAAGCTCGCGGCCAGGGCATGGGTCAGGGACACCAGGCCGCCCTTGGAGGCGCTGTAGGCTTCGGTATCGGGTTCAGATTGCAGGGCGCGGGTGGAGGCGATATTGATTATGGCGCCGTGGCGCAGCCGCAAATGGGGCGCGGCGTGTTTGGCCATGAGCATGGCCCCGGTGAGATTGACCCGAAGGATGCGTTCCCAGTCGTCCAGGTGCAACTCAGTGACCGGTATGCGCGCGGGCTGGGCAATGCCGGCGTTGTTGACCAGCCCGTCGAGGCCGCCGAAGCGGGCCAGCGCCTGCCGGACGCAATCGCGGACCGACTCCTCGCAGCCGACATCGGTGGGCACGAACAGAACCCGCTCAGGCCGGTCGAGCGCGGCCGCCAGTTCCTCTCCGGCCTGGACATCGTGATCGGCGATCACCAGCAGGGCATCGCGCTGCAGCAGATATTCAACGATAGCCCGGCCGATGCCCTGGGCGCCGCCGGTGACGAGGTAGATCTTGCTGGCATGTCCGGACATTGCTCACCTCCTTCCCCGACACCAGGCCGAACCGGTCCGAAACCACCACATCGTACCACAACCGGCTCCTGTGCATATAAGCATCGACCGGGATCGTTGTCACCTGAAATCAAGCACCAGCCGCATTCGAACGCGCGGGCGGCACGGGATAAATCATGGCCGGGCATACAGGAGAACGGGGCGCTCCGTCACGGACGCGGCCGGATGGCTTCGGTGGCGCCGCTCAGCGGCAGGGGGGTGGCACAGGCACACCGGAGGATTTGTGCCCTTCCGCTCCAGGAGAGGGCGTCAAGGCGTCGAGTGCCCTGGCGATCGATTTGGTGCGGTTGATTGTCTTGAGGCTTTCCCCGGTCAGATCGAAGGGGCGTGGCACATCGCCGGAGGGACGTGGTTTGCCCTCCACTATTTTTGCCACGATGCTTTTCTGGATACTGTTGTACCGATCCAGGGTCCGTTGGATCTCCAGGGGATTGCCGCGGTGGAAATAGGCCAGGGCAGGAGCAATGTTGCCGACGATCGAAATCGAGGGAATGAAGACCGGAATCCCGTCTTCCTCGTCGATTATTCTCAATATTCCCCGGTAAATACTGTTTTGATCCCGCACGCCTCTTTCAAGGGTGTCGCTCCGCCACAGGTCGGCGGGCGTTCGTTCCCTGGCCAATCCCACGATGGCTCCCGTGGTGAAACCGATACGAAAATCCGCAACCAGGGCCGTATAGAGGAAAGCGAATTCGGAGGAGAACAACTGGACGGGCTTGTTGCTGCCCGGAGGCATGTAAACGATGCCGTAGGCGTTCACCCCGTTCCTGAAACGGGCCAACAGAGTGATATACGAATTTTCTATGTTCAGGATATCAGAAATTTTTATTCTGGCCGATTCCATTGCAGTTCGGACTCCCGAAAAAATCGCCTGTCCCACCCGGTATCTGTCTCAAAAAAACGACTACCACATTTTTCCGCTCATGCCAATGCGAAATGCTTGATTATCGGAGCGGGAGAGCGCATCGGCAGGATATTCGGAGGCGATTCAGCCGCCCTCGCCCAGCAAGAACGACCAACTCGATTCGGGCGTTCGCAAAGCGCTCCGGTCCACCCAACAAATCAATACTCTCAATGGGTTCTGTTAACTCGCTATTCTATCGCACTCTCCATTGCACCCGTTTCTGCCGTCTCCACCGCCATTATTTTTTGCTGTTGACAAAAAGTCCATTCTCCAATAGTAGAAGCTAGATTTTACGCTATGAGGTTTTCCATCGGTCATTCCTTTTCCGTTTGAATCCGTACCGTGGTTTTTTTCGGAAAAATTCTGTTCAAATTGTCGGCCCCCGCACCACGGTATCGTGGCGGGGCGAAAGAAAAGAGGTTGCAGCAAAGGCAGAGAGAGTTGAAAGTTTTTCCGGAAAAATAACGATACAAGAAATCGTTCATCCCTTGCGGTATTACTTTGGTTTCCCTGCGGCAGTTCTTCGCGGGAACCGACTGAGGAAAATGGCTCAACTATGGCAGAAAGATCATCCAACGCAACGGCAATGTATCGTCACCAAGCGAGCCAAAAAAAAGACCGGCAAAAGAGCAGCTGTTAGCCCCTGTTCTTTTCCGGTCTTTTTTTTGTATAGGGGGAACCGGGTGCCCTTAAGTGGCATTCGGGCAACACAAACGCTTAAGACAGGAAAGAGGTGCACATTGGAAACGAACGCAAAAATGTTCTGGACAGGTCTATCACCCGACGAAGCAAGGGAAGCGCTTGTCAACAAAGACAAGTCGAAGAAAGACAAACGGATGACCCTCAAGGAGGCCGTCTCCCGTTTCGTCAAACCCGGCGATAACGTCGGTATCGGCGGCTTCGTCGATATCCGTCAACCAGTCGCCATCTGCCATGAAATGATCCGGCAGGGATTCAAGGACCTCACTCTCTCCTTTCAATCAGCAGGTATGGCCCCGGAACTGCTGGGCGGCGCCATGCTCGTTCGGCCCGATCACTGCTCGATCAAGCGGATCGAACTGGCCTACTGGGCACATGAAGCGTTTGGTCTGTCGCCGACATGGCGCTATCTGGCCGAGCGTGGCATGATCGAATTCGAGGATTGGAGCAACTACAACATGTCCGCCCGCTTCAAGGCCGGCGCCATGGGGCTGCCTTTCATTCCCACCCGCAGTCCGTTGGGCGGTGATATCAAAAATACCAGCCGCACCAAGATCATCGACTGCCCCTTCACCGGACGGCCCATCGCCCTGTTGCCCGCCAGCAATCCCAATGTGGGTTTGATCCATGTGCAGGCAGCCGACATGTACGGCAACTGCATTATCCGCGGCACCGACGCCACCTGTGCCGAAATCGCCATGGCGTCCGCCCACACCATCGTCACCTGCGAGCAACTCGTTTCCCACGAATTGATTACCAGCAATCCGAAAGATGTCATGATTCCGTTCCCGGCTGTCGACGCTGTCGTCCACGTGCCGTTTGGCGCCTATCCGGGTGCGTGCCGTCGGCATTATTATTTCAATGGCGACGCCATCCGTGGCTTCCTCGCGCTCATCGCTCCGATGGTCAAGGGCGGTTCCGCCGATGCACTGAAGGCCTGGTATGACGAAAATATCTTCGGCGTGGAGAGCTTCGAGGATTACATCGAGAAGTTCCCGACCAAGAAACTGCTGGCCGACCAACTTGCGGAAAACTATAACTGCGAGCGACTGGCGTAACACGGTGCGCGTCATTGAATCGGAATCATACGGAACCTTTGCGATAAGGAGTCATCATGACAGTATCAACGGATTATACCGCCCAAGAAATCATTGTCGTGGCGGGTGCAAAAATTCTCGAAGACAATAAAATCGTCTTTGTCGGGACCGGCCTCCCCATGGTGGCCTCGCTCCTGGCAATCCTCACCCACGCACCGGGACTGATCCCGGTCTTCGAAGCCGGCGCTGTCGGGCCGCCCCTCAAGCGTGGCCTGCCCATCTCGGTCGGCGACTCCAAGACCTTCACCGGCGCTTCCTACGTGAAGGGCCTGAACGGCGCCTTCGAGCTGACCCAGCGCGGCTTTGCCGATTTCGGTTTCATCGGCGGCGCCGAGGTGGATATGTACGGCAACCTCAACTCGACCATGATGGGTGACTTTCCGGAAAGCTACAGCAAGCCGAAAGTCCGTCTGCCCGGGTCCGGCGGAGCCAGCGATATGGCCGCCTCCTGTGATCGGACCATCCTCATCGTCCCGCACGACAAGAAGAAGTTCAACGAAAAGCTGTCCTACGTGACCAGCCCCGGGCATCTCGATGGGACCCCCGGCGCCCGCCAGAAAGCCGGCATGCAGGGCAAGGGCCCGTATCGGGTGATCACCACCAGGGGTATTTTCGACTTCGAGGAAAAGACGAAGAGAATGCGGATTCTGCATACCTTTCCCGGCGAAACGGTTGAATCCATTCAGGCCAACACCGGCTTTGAACTGCTGGTCGCCCCGGATGTCACGCAATTCGCACCTCCGACGACTGAAGAAGTTCGTCTGATCCGCGAAGTGGTCGATCCGAACGGTGCCTTCGTCAAACGCGTCGCCAAATAATCAGGACCATATTCGGCAGTGCCGCTTCCCGGCGGCACTGCCCCCCCTGTTTTCTTTTTTTCTGTGCAGGAGAGGAATTCATTTTTGACATTTTTAGCAGTATCTTGTACCGCATCCCGGCAATACAGACTCAGCCAGGCAATCAACACTTAAGGAAACAGATGATGCCCGTCGAGTGACCTTGACGGGCATGCGCACATTGAGCACATCCTGTTTCGGAGCGTTTTTCGAAAGCGACATCAACGTGAATTCTTTTTCGTATCCGATCAAACACTGACACAAAGGAGCTGATAGCATGAAAATTCTCAAAATCGATCATCTTGGCATCGCGGTCCCCAACCTGGAAGAGGGAAAGAAATTCTGGTCCGACGTCATGGGGCTCAAGCTGGAGGGCTCTGAGACCGTCGAGGAACAGAAGGTCACCACCGCTTTCCTGCCCGTCGGCGACAGCGAGGTCGAACTGCTGGTTTCCACGTCTCCGGATGGCCCGATTGCCAAATTCATCGAGAAGAATGGCGGCAAGGGAGGTTTCCAGCATGTGGCCTTCCGGGTGGAGAACATCGAGGAGGCCTTGAAGGAACTGCAAGAAAAAGGTGTGGCCTTGATCGACAAGACCCCGCGCATGGGCGCGGGCGGCGCCAAGATCGCCTTTCTCCATCCCAAGGCCACCGGCGGCGTGCTCGTCGAGATTTCCGAGCGCAATTGAGCAATGAGTCTCCCTGTTTTCGCGGCAACGAAAACAGGGACGGCTGATCGATTCTGGCGACGGCAGATCCGGCTCCAACGAGGGCCGGATATTGCCGTTCCGGTTTCTTTTTTTACGTGGGAATAATCCCTAAGGATAACAACAAGGAGTAAACGACATGGCAACTGGATATGAGCAATGGGTTGAATTGGCGACCAAGCAGATGAAGGGGAAATCCCCTGACACGCTGAATTGGAAGTCCCCCGAAGGTATCACCGTCAAACCGGTCTACGGCGAGGACGACATCAAGGGCCTGCCCACCATGGGCAGCTTCCCCGGCATGGCTCCCTATACCCGTGGGCCGATGGCCACCATGTATGCCGGCCGCCCCTGGACCATCCGTCAGTACGCCGGCTTCTCCACCGCCAAGGCCTCCAACGAGTTCTATCGCAAAAACCTGGCCGCCGGTCAGAAGGGCCTGTCGGTCGCATTCAGCCTTTCCACCCACCGCGGCTACGACTCGGACAACCCCCGCGTTGCCGGTGATATCGGCAAGGCCGGTGTGGCCATCGACTCCATCGAGGACATGAAAATTCTCTTCGACGGCATCCCGCTGGATCAGATGTCCGTTTCCATGACCATGAACGGCGCGGTTATCCCGATTCTGGCCATGTGGATCGGTGCCGCCGAGGAATCCGGCGTCAAGCAGGAAGAGCTCACCGGTACCATCCAGAACGACATCCTCAAGGAGTACCTGACCCGGAACACCTACATCTATCCGCCGGAGCCCTCGATGCGGATCATCTCCGACATCATGGCATTTTGCTCCAAGAACATGCCGAAGTACAACACCATCTCCATCAGCGGCTACCACATCATGGAAGCCGGTGCCGACTCCGTGCTCCAGTGCGCCTTCACCCTGGCCGACGGCGTCGAGTACGTGCGCGCCGCCATCAAGGCCGGCATGGATGTCGACACCTTTGCCCCGCGCCTGTCCTTCTTCTTCGGCGTGGGCATGAACTTCTTCATGGAAATCGCCATGCTGCGTGCCGCCCGCTTCCTGTGGCACAAGCTGATGCAGCAGTTCAATCCGAAAAAGCCGCAGTCCTCCATGCTGCGGACCCACGTCCAGACCTCCGGTTGGTCGCTCACCGAGCAGGATCCGTACAACAACGTCATCCGCACCACCATCGAGGCCATGGCGGCAGCCCTCGGCGGCACCCAGTCGCTGCACACCAACTCGTTTGACGAGGCAGTGTGTCTGCCCACCGAGTTCTCCGCCCGTATCGCCCGCAACACCCAGATCATCATCCAGGAAGAATCGCAGATCTGCCGGGTGGCCGATCCGTTGGGCGGTTCCTACTATATCGAGTGGCTGACCAGCAAGATCGTGGAAGGCGCCGAGAAGATCATCAACGAGATCGAAGAGATGGGCGGCATGGCCAAGGCCATCGCCTCCGGCATGCCGAAACTGCGCATCGAGGAGTCCGCCGCCCGCCGTCAGGCCCGCATCGATCAGGGCAAGGATGTCATCGTCGGCGTCAACAAGTACCGGCTCAAAGACGAGAAGCTCGATTTCGAAATCCTCGAGGTTCCGGATTCTGTCCGTCTCGAGCAGATCGACCGTATCAACCACATCAAGAAGACCCGCGACAACGCCAAGTGCCAGGCATGCCTCGAGGCCATCGCCAAGGCCGCCGGCGGCAATGGCAACCTCCTCGAGGTCGCCATCGAGGCCGCCAAAGCCAGAGCAACCGTTGGAGAAATTTCTGACGCCATGGAAAAAGTATTCGGCCGTTTCGTAGCCACCACCCAGTGTGTATCCGGCGCCTACTCCTCGGAGTACAGCGAGGCCAGCAGCGATTCCGCCCAGATCATCGAGGGGCTGCGCAAGCGGACCAACGACTTTTTGGCCAAGACCGGCCGTCGGCCGCGTATCCTCGTCACCAAGATGGGCCAGGATGGTCATGACCGCGGCATCAAGGTCGTTGCCTCCTCCTATGCCGACCTCGGATTCGACGTCGACATCAGCCCGATGTTCCAGACGCCGGACGAAGCCGCCAAGATGGCCATCGAGAACGACGTCCACATCGTCGGCGCCTCCTCGCTGGCCGCCGGTCACAAGACCCTTGTTCCCGAACTCATTCAGAAACTGAAGGAGAAGGGTGCGGCCGAAATCATGGTGGTCGCCGGTGGCGTTATCCCGCCGAGCGACTATCAATTCCTCTATGACGCCGGTTGCAAGGGCATCTACGGTCCGGGAACCCCGATCACCGAGTCCGCCGGCAAGGTCATGGACATGCTGGAGGAGAAATATTGTAAATAAGCAGTATTAAACAGTTCCGCATATTGGCACGATGGCAAACGGACGGACGACAATCCGTCCGTTTGCATGTTCGCATGACGAAACCCCTACCAACGGTCAGATATGCATAAAGATCCCAGTTACTACATCCAAGGCGTCCTGGACAACAATCGCCTGATGCTCGCCCGGACCATCACCCTGGTCGAAAGCATTCTTCCCTCGCATCAGGAAATTGCCAAACATGTCATCAATGAACTGCTTCCCTATACGGGCAAGGCGGTGCGTCTGGGGATCACCGGCGTACCGGGTGCCGGCAAGAGCACCTTCATCGAGAGTTTCGGCACCACGCTGACCACCCTTGGCCACAAGGTAGCTGTTCTGGCCATCGATCCCAGTTCCACCCGTAGCGGCGGCTCCATTCTCGGCGACAAGACGCGCATGGAACGGCTCGCGGTCAACGACATGGCCTTCATCCGCCCTTCCCCATCTGGCGGCAGCCTCGGCGGCGTTGCCCGGAAAACCCGCGAAACCATGCTGGTCTGCGAGGCGGCCGGCTTTGACGTCATCATCGTCGAGACCGTCGGCGTGGGGCAGTCGGAAACCACCGTCGCCTCGATGGTCGATTTCTTCCTCGTGCTCCAGATCGCCGGCGCTGGCGACGAGCTCCAGGGAATCAAGAAGGGCGTCCTGGAAGTGGCCGAC
This sequence comes from Desulfobulbus elongatus DSM 2908, assembly GCF_000621145.1. Classification (GTDB taxonomy): domain Bacteria; phylum Desulfobacterota; class Desulfobulbia; order Desulfobulbales; family Desulfobulbaceae; genus Desulfobulbus; species Desulfobulbus elongatus. The sequence goes on along the minus strand of NZ_JHZB01000043.1, from coordinate 4,943 downwards.
GCCATTGTGGTCAACAAGGCCGACGGCGACAATATCAACCGCGCCAAGCTGGCGAAAAAACAATACGAAACCGCGCTCCATCTGGTCACGCCCTCCTCGCCCAACTGGGCTCCGCCGGTCATGACCTGCAGCGCCCTTGAGGAAAAAGGCCTGATGGATGTCTGGACCACGGTCAACAGTCATAAAAAAATCATGACCGCCTCCGGTGAATTGGAGAAAAAACGCCAGGATCAGGCCATGAGCTGGATGTGGTTCCTGGTCAACGAAGGACTGGAGCGCTGGTTTTACCAGCATGCCGAAATTCAGAAGCTGCTCCCCAACATCAAAAAACGGGTCGAGGAGGGCAAAATGGCGCCCACCCGGGCGGCCGACGAACTGGTCGCCATCCTCGGCAAAGATCTGCTTCTCTAAAAAGGCCGGCTCGCACATTCCGCTCGCTCTTTCGGGCCTTCCCCATCGGTTTTCCGGTCGGGAAGGCTTTTTTTCCACTCCAGCGCACTGCACCCCCATCCACGCCCATGGGGCCGGAACCGCGCTCCGCCCGGTTTGCCGCCGTGCGGACCGGCCGTCATAAAACCGCTTGACGCTCACCACGAGGGAGAGTATAAACGGCACACCGAAGATGCGGCCGATTGCCGGAAGCATGGGCGGCCACGCCGTTCATCCCCAGCCTTCATCCGTCGATGTGACCGTTTTCTTCGCGCATCCACATGCTCATCAGTGTGATAGCCGGGTCCTGGGCAATAAGGAACCACAAACCCCGTCAGGTCCGGAAGGAAGCAGCGGTAGTGACCCTCCTTATGTGCCCGGGGGTGCCCGGCTATCTTTTTTCTGCGATGAGTCCGCCGGTTGCCTGTTCGAAGAACCGGCGATCCATGCTCATAGCCTCCGACTCCTGACCGCCGGTATCCGCCGTGTCGTACCTTGTCCTCGCCAGAAAATCACGCCCGCAAACCTTCGCCGAGGTCGTGGGCCAGAAACCGGTGGTCCGTACCCTGCAAAATGCCCTCGCCCAGAACCGCGTCCCCCACGCCCTGATTTTCAGCGGTGTCCGCGGCACCGGCAAAACCACCCTGGCGAGGATCATGGCCAAGGCCCTGAACTGCGAACAGGGGCCGGCAATCGAACCGTGCAATGCCTGCCGGTCCTGCCGCGAGATCACCGAGGGGGCCAGCATCGATCTGCAGGAAGTGGACGGCGCCTCCAATCGCGGTATCCAGGAAATCCGCGAGTTGAAGGAAAAAATCCGCTTCATGCCCACCAACTCGCGCTTCAAGATCATCATCATCGACGAGGTGCACATGCTGACCACCGAGGCCTTCAACGCCCTGTTGAAGACCTTGGAGGAGCCGCCCGCCCACGTCTATTTCATGTTCGCCACCACCGAGTTGCACAAGGTGCCGGTGACCATCCTGTCGAGGTGCCAGCGGTACGAACTCAAGCGGGTCGGCCACCGGGAACTGGCCACGCATCTCCTGCGCCTGGCTGAGCAGGAAGGTGTGCGGATGGAACCGGAGGCGGTGGAGATGATCGTGCGCGAAGCAGGTGGCAGTGTCCGGGACGGGCTCAGTCTGCTCGACCAGATCTTCTCCTATTGCGGCCAGGACGTTCGCGCCTCGGAGGTGGTCGAGGTGCTCGGCCTGGTGGGCCACCAACTGGTTGCCGACGTGGCCACCGCCCTCTTAAACGGCGATCTGGGCACGGTCTATTCCCTGATCGACGCAATGTATGCCTACGGTTCGGACAGCCGGCGGTTCAGCAACGACCTCCTGGCCTGGTTCCGCGCCCTGGTGGTCTGCAAGGTCAGCCGGAATCCCGGCCAGATCCTTGCGGTCAGCGAGGAAGAACTGACCGAGTTGCTGCGCACCGCGGCGGCGCATTCCCTGGAGACACTGACCGCTTTGTTCGATCTGCTCCTCGGCGGCCTGGAAAAGGCGGCCTTTTCCCAGCAGCCGAGGCTGGCCCTGGAACTGGCCTGTATCCGCGCCGTCCAGTTCCGGGACGTCGTCCCGGTCGCCGACCTGATCGCCCGCCTGGACCGGATGCTGGACGGAACATTCGACGAAACCGCGACGACGGCCGTCTCCTCCCCTGCTCCCTCCCATGGACAGAGAACCGGAGGCGCCCCCACACCGGTCCCTTCGGCAGCGGCCATCCCTTCCCGAACCGAACCACAGGCGCCACCACCGGCCGCCGGCACAATCAAAGCGCCATCGCCGCCGCAGCAGGTTCGGCCCGCATCGTCTCTCCCTGGCGAAAATCCGCATCAGACAGCGGAAACCACACTCCCCGAGCCGACGGTTTCGGCGACATCCCCTGCTGCACCGCCACCATCTCCCGCACCGGCGGCCAGGCCGGACAGCGCGAGCCCGGCCTCCTCCCCTCCGGCGTCGACGAAAAGGCGCATCCGCCAGCACTGGAACGCCTTCCTCAAGTATGTGCGGGAGAGGCAACCCTGGGTCGCCGCTTCCCTGCAAATGGCCGATTCCGTGGATCATCGGGGCGAGGAACTGATCATCCGGTTTGCCGACAGCACTGACTGCACTTTGCTGAAACAGCGCAACACCGTCAACGACCTGACCGAATTCGTCCTCGATTTTTTCCAGGAAAACATGCGGATCCGTTTTGAAGTCCCCGGCTCCGATGCCTGCGCCGTCGATCCGGCCAACGGCCTGGCGCCTCTTCAGGAGCGTCGGGCCCTGGCCAACGATCCCCTGGTGTTGACCGCGCTGGATGTCTTCACCGGCCAGATCGCCGAAATCCGCGTTGGTCAGCGTTACCGGGCCACCGTCGCCCCGCCGCCGGCCCGGCAGCTCAGCGACGAGGAGCACAACGGCATCGACGACTGACGCGCGAAATGCCGATCACCCGCCACGGCGGCTCAACTTGTATCGAGGCTTTTGCCATGAACATGAATGAATTGATGAAACAGGCGCAGCAATTTCAGGAAAAACTGGCTGCGATACAGAACGATCTCGGCGACCGCCGGGTTTCCGGTTCCGCCGGTGCCGGCATGGTCGTGGCCACGCTCAACGGCCAGGGCGAACTGCTCGGCATCGCCATCGAACAGGCCCTGGCGCAGCCGGAAAACATCGACATGCTCCAGGACCTGGTGGTCGCGGCCGTCAACGACGGCCTCAACAAGGCCAAAGAACTGGGCAAATCGGAAATGGCGCGCTTGACCGGCGGCCTCAACATTCCGGGACTGTTCTAACATGCAGGTCATCCCCCCGGCTCTGGAGCGCCTGATCGGCGACCTGGCCAAACTGCCCGGTATCGGCCGCAAGTCCGCCACCCGCCTCGCCCTGTACATCCTGCGCCGACCGATGGCCGAAGCCAGGACTCTGGCGGACGACCTAATGACCCTGCACGAAACCATCCACCTCTGCCACCGCTGCTTCACCTTCTCCGAAACCGATCCCTGCGCCATTTGCGGCAATCCCGGCCGCAACCCCCGCCTGGTGTGCGTGGTCGAGGAGCCCGGCGATCAGATCGCCATCGAGAAAACCGGCGCCTTCCGCGGTGTCTACCACATCCTCCACGGGGTGATCGCCCCCATGGACGGTATCGGTCCGGCGGAGTTGAAAATGCGCGAACTGTGGCAGCGGGTTGCCTCCGGCGAGGTCGACGAGGTCCTGATCGCCACCAGCTCGACCGTGCCGGGCGAGGCGACCGCCTCATATCTCGCCGAAATGCTCAAGGACAGCCACGTCCGCCTCAGCCGCCTGGCCTGCGGCATTCCCATGGGCATGGACATCAAGTACGCCGACGAGCACACCCTGGCCAAGGCCATCGAATCCCGCCAGGACCTCAAAGACCTGTCCTGAGCGTCCCGTTTCTCGGCGGCGCATGACTGCGTAACCGTGCCCGAGGGCACGGCTGTCTCGCTTCAGCTTGACGATCCGGGAAGCGAACCGCCGAACCGACATGCGTCCCGACCAATCTGCCGGCGTTGGCAAGACATAACGCCAGGCACGTTTAATCGATTAATATCAAAGAAGAAAATGGCACAATTGGCTGGCACCGGGAACAAGAACAAGGCAACCCTGGTTGGGCTGATTGCAATTCTGCTCTGGAGTTCTATCGTTGGCCTGATACGGAGCGTCAGCGAGAACCTCGGGCCGATAGGCGGTGCGGCGATGATCTATACGGTCGCATCAGTTCTCCTGTTCTTGACTGTCGGACTCACCAAACTCAAGGAATTTCCCCGTAATTATCTCATATTAGGGAGCGTTCTGTTCGTTTCGTATGAGTTGTGTTTATCGTTATCCATTGGATACGCGAACAACGGACGACAAGCTATCGAAGTCGGAATGGTTAACTATCTGTGGCCTACATTTACAATGATTGCCGCAATCCTGTTCAACAATCAAAAAGTAACTGTTCTGATTTTTCCAGGCGTACTTATTTCAATGTTTGGTATTTGCTTCGTCTTAAGCGGAGACCATGGGTTGGATTTTCTGATGATGATGGAAAATATCAAGGATAATCCCTTGAGCTATGGCTTGGCTTTTGTCGGTGCTCTCATCTGGGCGGCGTACTCTATTATTACCGCAAAGATTGCGGATGGGAAAAATGGTGTCACCTTGTTTTTTATCCTGAATCAGTGACAGCCATGGCCGGATTTCCCTTTCATGGTTCTGTTAAGTCGTTTTTCAGGGAGTGACTTCTCCCCAAGTTGGCATACCCCGCACGCTACGGCGACATTGGCGTCTTGTTCCTTGAAAATTTCAGTAAATTTGCGATCAATGAGCGCACTTCTCCCCTGATTGCATCGATTGGGGTGTGCGCCTACGCTTAATGCGCGGACAGCAATCGGTTATACACCGCCGCGAAGGCCGGAAAAGCCGGGCAGTGACGGCTGAACCGCAGCCTGAAACGTCTGCCGGTGCTGATCAGTCTGGCGGCCAGATAGATCAACTCTTGGATCACGGTATTGAGCC
>NZ_JHZB01000042.1 GCF_000621145.1 Desulfobulbus elongatus DSM 2908 | reverse complement strand
TTGCTGAAAAACAGAGTGGTGGCGCCAAAAGAAAAGGATACTCCGCAAAATCTCTGCCTTGATGCAGCATATGTGGGCAAGGAGGATACTGTACTCTCCAATGGCTTCATCCCCCACATCCGCCCACGAGGCGAAGAGAAAAAATTGATCGAAAGAGATCCTTCGTTCAAGGCACGGCGCTGGGTCGTTGAGTTAGCACATTCATGGTTCAACCGGTTTCGCAAATTGATACCACGATACGAGAAGACAGATCTCTCGTACATTGCACTCAACACATTGGCAGCCGCCATGATTGTCCTGAACAAGGTCATGGTTATTTATGGATAATCACTTAACCGCTCGGACACCTCCACCTTTGCCGGCATCATTAGTGGCGACGGCCAGGTCAACCAGATCGGCACGGGCACGACCATCCTCACCGGCGACAGCACCTACACCGGCCGCACCACCATCTCCTCCGGCGTGCTGCAACTGGGCGATAGCAGCGACAGCGGCATAACCACCGGCAGCATCGTCAGCGATGTGGTCAACAATGCCATTCTGGCCATTGATCACAGCGACACGGTAATACTGCCCGGCCAGATCACCGGCACCGGTGCGCTGCGCCAGATCGGCACCGGCACCACCATCCTCACTGCCAACAACACCTACAGCGGCGGCACCTTCATCGACCAGGGCGCTCTGCAGCTGGGCGACGGCGGCACCGGCGGCAACGTATTTGGCGACATCGTCAATGAGGGCACTCTGGTCTTCGACCGCAGCGACCTGCTGCCGATCATCGGCAGTATCTCCGGGACGGGCGGCGTGGAACAGAACGGGACGGGCGAGACCGTGCTGTTCGGCGTCAACAGCTACAGCGGCCCCACCGATGTCAAAGCGGGAAGGCTTTATGTGAACGGCAACAACACCTTGGCCACCGGCCTGACCACAGTTAACAGCGGCGCCACGCTTGGCGGCGCTGGAGATGGCGTCAATACCGGCATCATTGGCGGCAGCGTCACCGTGGCAAGCGGCGGCACACTGTCACCCGGCGATGTGGGCGACTTTCCCGGCACCCTGACCATCAACCAGGACCTGACGCTTCAAAACGGCGCTGTGCTGGATTACAGCTTCGGCGAGGCCAATGTGCCGGGCGGGCCGCTGAACGATCTTACCGTGGTGCACGGCGACCTGACCCTGGCCGGTACCATCAATGTCAGCCTCAGCGAGGGCGGCAGTTTTGATGTGGGCATCTATCGCGTCATCAGCTATGACGGCGGCTTGACCAACAATACCCTGGCCATCGGCGCCATTCCTGCCGGCACCAATGCCGCTGACTATTTCGTCCAGACTTCAATAGCCAATCAGGTCAACCTGGCCTATACGGCCGGGCTCGAACTCAATTTTTGGGACGGCGGCGATGCGAACCTTCATAACAACAATGGCGTCAATGGCGGCAATGGCGTCTGGCATGCCACCCAGGGTACCTTTGACAACAAAAATTGGACCGATCAGTTCGGCGTTCCCAACGCCCCCTGGGCCAGCGAGGCCTTCGCCATTTTCTCGGCCACGCCCGGTACGGTCATCGTGGACGAGGGTATAGCCGGCGAGGTACGCGCTGCGGGCATGCAGTTCGCCAGCAACGGCTATGTCATCCAGGGCGATCCGATCACCCTGGTGACTTCCGCAGCGACACCGGGCCGCTCCATCATCCGGGTCGGCGACGGCAGCAGCCTGGGCAGCGGCTATACCGCGATCATCCGTTCCATACTGAGGGGTGATATCACGCTCACCAAAACCGACATCGGCACCCTGGTGCTGACCGGCGACAACACCTACACCGGCGGCACCGCCATCACCGGCGGGGTGCTGGAAATTTCCCGCGACACCAACCTGGGTCTGGCCGGCACCATGCTCAGCATGAACAACGGCACCTTGCGCACCACCGCCACCATGGTTAGTGCGCGCGACACCCTGCTCGACGGCGTGGGCGGCATCTTCGAGACCGTGGCCGGCACCAGCTTCACCAACAGCGGCGTGATTTCAGGCGATGGTCCCCTGACCAAAACCGGGGACGGCACCCTGATCCTGACCGGCGAGAACATCTACACCGGGTTGACCACGATTTCCCAGGGGACTTTGCAGCTGGGCGACGGCGGCAGTTCCGGCAATCTCGCCAGCAGGGTCTGGAACAACAGCATCCTGGCCTTCAACCGTTCCGACGAATTTGTGTTCGGCAGCGCCATTTTCGGCACCGGCGCGGTCGAGCAGATCGGCAGCGGCACCACGGTGCTGACCGCGACCAACACCTACGAGGGCCCCACCACGGTGTCTGCCGGCACCCTCCAGGCGGGCGCGACCAACACCTTCAGTCCCAATTCCGAGGTGACCGTCGCTCCGGGTGCCACCCTGGATCTGGACGGCTTCGATCAGACTATTCCGGAGCTGACCAATGCCGGCACGGTGCTGTTGAACGGCGCGCCCGGCACGGTGCTCACCGTGCGCGGCGACTACACCGGTTTCGGCGGCACGATGGTGTTCAACACCTATCTCGGCAGCGACACCTCTCCCTCTGACAGGCTGGTGATCGACGGCGGCGTGGGCGACGATACCGGCGTTCTGGTCAACAACATCGGTGGACCGGGGGCCCGCACCACCGGCGACGGTATCCTGCTGGTGGAGGCCATCAACGGCGCCACCACCACGACCACCGCCTTTGCCCTGGCCGGACCGGTGGTGGCCGGACCGTACGAATATTCCCTGTACCGCGGCGGCAGCTCGGGCGGATCTCCGGACAACTGGTTCCTGCGTTCGGTGCTGGACTGCTCTCTGGCGCCGACCCTGCCGGAATGCCAGAATCCTCCGGGGCCAACGCCACCACCCCACTACCGGCCCGAGACCTCGCTTTACACCGCCATCCCGTCCTTGGCGCTCGCCTACGACAATGTGCTGCTGGACACCCTGGATCAGCGCATGGGCGGACTCAGGTCGTTCCAGGGGACCGGCTCAAACCGGGAAACGAACGATCCCGCCCATCTGGCCTGGGGCCGGATCGTCCGCCTGAACGGTTCCAGGGACGGCGACACGCACGGCATCTACGACGACGCGGGGCCGGACTACGATTACACCTTCAATGCCGTGCAGGTCGGCACGGATCTCGTCCGTAACGAACACGCCGACGGCAGCTTCGACAGCACCGGCCTCTATCTCGCCTACGGCCACAGCGAAGCCGATGTCGATCATTTCGACCGCACCCCTGCCGGCACCGACAAGCTGGACGGCTGGACCATCGGCGGCTATTGGACCCATTTCGGCGCGAGCGGCTGGTATGTAGACACCGTTGTCCAAGGCACCTGGTACGACATCAAGACAGAGGGCCGCTTGCCGGAGATGACCACCGACGGCTTCGGCCTGGGTGCCTCCCTGGAAGCCGGCTATCCGTTCCATTGTGCCAATACCGTCGTTGTGGAACCGCAGGCGCAGGTGACTTACCAGACCATCGATCTGGACGATACCCGTGATGTCGGTTCGGTGGTCCGTTTCAGCGACGTCGACAGCCTGGTGGGCCGGTTGGGCGTGCGCCTGTCGCGGAGCTGGAAACCGGCCCCGGCCGCGCCTTCTGCGGACAAACAGCGCAAAGCCGCCACCGTCTGGGTCAGGGCGAGCTTGGTCAACGAATTCCTGGGACGGCCTGAAACACGGTTTTCGTCTGCGGACGGCTACATCCCCTTCCAGACGGATACGCAAGGCGCCGGATATGTGATCGATACCGGCATCGATGCCGAAATCACGGACAATATCTCCCTGTACGGCAATCTCCTCTTCCAAAACCGGTTCGATGGCGACGACCACGCCTTCGGCGGGCAACTCGGACTCAAAATCAAATTCTAGACAATGAGACAATCTCCAGGAAAAATGTGCATGACTACCAGGATATTCCACCGTTCTTTCGCCCTGTTCGCCGCCGTCGTCGGCCTGTGGAGTGCGACTGCGTCCGCACAGGAACCCGCCCTGCCCGGCGGCGCCACTTCGCTGCGCGAGGTCCATGGCGATTGGGTGGTCAACTGCATCGTGGCGGGCCAGGGCGAAGCGGCACGCAAGATCTGCACCCTGTCGCAAGAACAGCACGACGGCAAATCGGGTCAGCGCATCATCGCCATGGAGCTGCTCCCCGCTACTCCGACCAGTACCGCCACCCTGTTTTTGCCTTTCGGCCTCGATCTCGCCGCCGGGGCAACCATGCAGGTCGATGAGACCGCGCAGAAACAGCAGATGCCGTTCCGCACCTGTCTTGCCGGCGGGTTGCGTCATCACCACCAACATTGACGCCAAGATGCTGGCGTCGATGCGTAGCGGTACCGCGCTCAAGATCCAGGCCAAGGCGGATGGCGGCAAGGAAACGATCTTCTCCATATCTCTCAAGGGATTCGGCGGCGCCTTCGACCGCACCGCCTCCCTTGCCAAATAGCTCCGATACATTCTTAATGGACAAGGAGGTTCGTAATGAGACGTCGGCCATGTTCCAATGGGAAAAGACAGGACTGTGCACCGGTACGTGAACGTCTCCGGTCTGAAAGTGTTCCATCAATGGCGGTTCCCATCATGCACGGTTTCGTGCAATCCGCACAACGAAGCCGCCGGGTCCTGCTCCATTTGCTGCTTCAATCAATCGCATCGGCGGCACTTCTTTGTCTGAGCAGATCCCTCGTACTGGCGAGCTGTACCATCAATGGCAACACGGTAACCTGCACCGGCAGTTCGAGCGCACTTTCCATCCCCCCGCCTCCGGGGCCATCTGTCACTGTGGACGTGTTTGACATGTTCACTAGTGGCATCACGATCACAGGCATTCCGGATTCCTTCGTCACCAACAACGGCAATATCAACGGCGATATCAACATCACTGGCGGCGGAAATTTCACCTTCGTCCAGAACGGAATTTTTGGGTCGACCAACATCAATGCAACCAGTAGCGGCACAAATGCACTGCTCGTCAATCCGGGGCGCTCAGTCGCTGGCGTGACGATGGCGGGCGCGAATAACACCGTCGACAACAGCGGCACATTCAACACGAGCCTGCAGCTCACGGCCACAGACCGGAACAATGTCATCAACCGGGCGGGCGGGCAGTTCAATTCGGTCGAGCTTATCGCTCCACGCAATGTCATCGACAACTCGGGGACGTTCAACGGCGGCATGCACTTCACGTCCGACAGCACGAACACCATCCAGAACCGACCCACCGGTATCATTAACGGTATTACCGCCACTGGCACTTCCAAGGATCAGGTCAATAACGAAGGTCAGATCAACGGCTCAGTGTCGCTGGGAGACGGCGATGACTGGTATGTCAACCTTGGCCGCACCGGCCCCGGCACCCTGCTCGGCAACGTCGATCTGGGCGCTGGCAACGACATTCTTTACATAGAAAATGGCCTGGTATCGAGCCCGGTCAATCTCGGTAGCGGCGACGACTGGGCGGCAGTGCTCAACGGCACCCTGTCGTCGGATCTTCAGGCCGGCGACGGAGCAGACCGGTTCTACTGGGCGGGCGGCACCATTACAGCCGGCGTCGATCTGGGCGCGGGCGACGATCGTGCCGATTTCTACAGCCTCACCCAGTCCAATCTTCTCACCGGGGAGCGGATCAGCGGCGGTACGGGGAACGACACCATGGTCTGGCACCATACCATCGGTGACGACGTCTATCGCTTCGTCAACTGGGAGTTGATCGAACTCAGCGATAATTCGCAGATGATCTTCTCAAACTACAGCACGCTGACGATGGGGGATTCCGGAACCGGGACCGGCACCCTCTCAATCGACTCGACGAGTGCCGTGTCTGCCGGCAACGGTACGCACACGGTTGCGCCGGCCGTCTCCGGTCAGCTCGTCAATGTCTACAATGCCGGCATTATCGACCTCACCAACAGCCAGCAGACGATGACCGACCGCTTCACGGTCGTCGGCAACTATATCGGCGTGAATGGGAACCTGAACCTGCAAACGTATCTGGGGGACGACAGTTCGCCTTCGGACCAGTTGGTCATCCGGGGCAATGGTGCGCGCGCAGCAGGCAGTACCCTGATCAATGTAACCAACATCAATGGTCCCGGTGCCATGACGACGGGGAATGGCATCAGGGTTGTTGATGCAGACCTGGCGGGCGGCGCCACCACCGATGTGGGTTCTTTTTCGCTGAGTTCACGCGTTGCTGCCGGCATATACGAATACGCGCTCTTTCGGGGCGGCGTTGGTGCCGACGCGGGGGATAACGACTGGTATCTCCGCTCAAGCGTACTTACCGGTATAATGCCGACAGTGCCGGTCATTCCGCCGACTCCACCGCCTCCACCTATACCGGCGCCCGATCCACAGCCGGCTGTGACGTTACCGGCGCCACCACCGCCGTTGGCACCGGCACCACCGCCGTCCACGATCGCTCCACCTACGATCCTGCCCATTCCCGTACCACCATCGCCGCTCCCGCCTGTGACGCCAGCACCGTCGCCAGAGCCATTACCACCTGCTCCGACGGAACCTCCAGCACCGGAACCTACGGCGCCACCCACCGAGACGCCACTGGTCCGGCCGGAAATCCCGGGCTACACGATCGCGCCGGCTATCGCCCACCGGATGGGTATCGCCGCCCTCGATAAGTTCCATGCGCGGCAAGGCGATCAGTCTTTGTTGAACAGCTATGGAGTTGTGCCCGGAGCCTGGGGACGGGGCTTCGGCCAGTCAGCCGACCAGGAGCGGTCTTCGAGCATTGTCGGCCACGGTTTTCAGTTGGCGCCGGAGTTCGACGGACACATCTGGGGCCTGCAAACGGGATTTGACCTCCTAGGCAGGGAGAACGGCGACGGTAGCCAGGAACGTCTCGGCCTGTTCTACACCCACATGGAAGCCCGCGGCGACATAACCGGGAACATACTCGCCGGAAATCATCTCAACGCTGGCGATCTCAAGCTGGACGGAGACGGTATCGGCGCCTACTGGACGCATGTCGGCTCTACCGGTTGGTATATTGACACCGTAGGAATGCTCAACTGGTTCGACGGTGAGGCAGACTCCAGCTACGGTGCTGGCGCAGATATTTCCGGCAACTCGGTTCTGTTGTCTCTCGAAACCGGTTACCCCTTTGCGCTCAGCGGAAGCTGGACGCTTGAACCTCAGGCACAACTTGTATGGCAGCGTGTCGATCTCGACGATACGCATGATCGGTTTGCCAGCATAGCCTACGGAGCTGCCGATACCTGGATGGGACGACTGGGCTTGCGCCTGGAGTCCGATACAACCATGAACGAAGTGCCAGTGCAGCCGTTCGTCGACATCAACCTCTGGCATAATTTCTCGTCGAGCTATACCAGCAAGTTCAATGACGGGTCGCTGGAGACGCAGATGGAAAGTACCTCGCTCGAAGTCGGTGCAGGCGTCTCCACACGGCTCTCGGCAAATGTCAGTGCCTATGCAGCCTTGCATTATGCAACGAGTGTGGATGGTGATGACAACCGAAGTTTAGGCGGCAATATCGGCTTGCTCATCAAATGGTAGCTTCGACACATGAAGGAGTTATCCATAAAGAGCGATGGCTTACGCTTTGTAATTACATTCAAACTTTGAATTATCCTCCAGATGGTGTCGTCTGCGCTCTGCAAGAGCCCGATCAGACAGACAAGGCGACGCAAGGAAGGCGACGCGCAGAAGCCGTCCGCGATTTTCCCAGCAATGCATTGAACTGATGCCTGAAACAGGCTAAATGAAAGACCTCTTCTTTTCTTCCAGTTCAACCAAAGTGAGCGTTTATGAATCGTGATATTTACCAGGAGCCGCTGGTTTCCCGTTACACCAGCCGGGCGATGCAGGAACTGTTTTCCGAGCGCTACAAATTCACCCACTGGCGCAAATGCTGGGTCGCCCTGGCCGAAGCGCAGCACGAACTCGGGCTTGCCGCGGTCACCGCCGAGATGGTCGCCGAACTCAAAGCCAACGTCGACAACATCAACTTTGAGGTGGCGGCCGCCAAGGAACGCGAGATCCGGCACGACGTCATGGCGCATGTCTATGCCTACGGCCAGCAGTGTCCGCTGGCCGAGCCGATCATCCATCTCGGCGCAACCTCGCAGTTCGTGGTCTGCAACACCGACCTGCTCATCCAGAAACGGGCCTTGCGCCTGATCAAAAAAGCATTATTGAAAGTTATTGCCAATCTCGCCGCTTTTTGCGCCGCGCACAAGGATCTGGCGACCCTGGGCTACACCCATTACCAGCCGGCGCAACCGACTACGGTCGGCAAGCGCAACACGTTGTATATTCAGGATGTCCTGATGGACCTCAGCTATATCGAGCAGTTGGAGACCCAGATCAGGGCGCGGGGCGCCAAGGGAACGGTCGGTACCCAGGCCACCTTTATCGAGCTGTTCAATGGCGACCACGAAAAGGTGCGCGAACTGGATCGCCGCGTCTCCCAAAAAATCGGTTTCGACGAGGCCTTCCCGGTGACCGGCCAGACCTATCCCCGCAAGCTGGACATGAAAACCGCGGAAACCCTGGCCGGTATCGGTGCCTCGGTGCACAAGTTCGCCGTGGACCTGCGCCTGCTGTCCAATCTCAAGGTTCAGGAAGAGCCTTTTGAAAGCAAGCAGGTCGGCAGTTCGGCCATGGCGTACAAGCGCAATCCGATGCGGTCCGAGCGCATGACCGGCCTGGCCCGCAAACTCATGGGGCTGCCGGCCAATTTTGCCGCCACGGCGGCCAACCAGTGGTTTGAACGCACCCTGGACGACTCCGCCATCCGGCGCATGGACCTGGCCCAGGCCTTTCTCCTCACCGACGCCATTCTAAAGCTTTACATCAATATCACCAACGATATGGTCGTCTATCCGAAACAAATAGAAAGGCATTTGCGTGAAGAGTTGCCCTTCATGGCCACGGAAAAAATCCTGATGGCCTGCGTCGAACGCGGCAAAAGTCGGCAGGAGATGCATGAGGTGATTCGCGAGCATTCCGTGGCCGCCGGGCTGGCCGTCAAAAACAGGGGCGAATCGAACAATCTGCTGGAGCTGCTGGCCGCGGACGAGCGCGTCCCCTTTGACCGGGCCGAACTCGATAGCCTGGTCGGCAACTATCAGCAGTTCACCGGCCGCGCATCCATGCAGACCACCGAATTTCTCCGCGAACACGTGGAACCGGTTCTGGAGAAATACAAGGATAGCATTGAAGATATCGACGCTTCCTTAAGCGTGTAACCGTTTTTTTCGTTATGGCCGCAACTCCGCCCCTGCCCGTTGTCGTTGAATGGTTCCTGCTGATCCGGCCGGAAAAGATCAGCTGGCTCCGCTTCATCCTCGAAGGATACGACGGGCTGGCCACCCTCTCCACCCTTTCGGCCGACCGGGGCCTGGTGCGCATCCAGACGCTTGACTGCCACATGGCGGCGACCATGCGACTGCTTGCGGCCCTGGCCGAGCAACTGAGCCCGTTTTTCTCCCCATGCAGGGAGCCGATCGCAATTTCATGAGCAAAAGTCTGTACATCAAAACCTTTGGCTGCCAGATGAACGAGCGGGACTCGGAGATCATCGAGCAGCTGCTGGCCCAGGAAGGGTACGTGCCCACGGCCGAGCCCGAGGGGGCGGATGTCATCCTGATCAACACGTGCAGCATCAGGGAAAAGGCCGAACAGAAGGTCTTTTCTCTGCTGGGCTCGCTACGGCCGGAAAAACTGAGAAATCCGCATCTGCTCCTCGGGGTGACCGGCTGCGTCGCCCAGCAGGAGGGCGAGCAGATCCGCGAGCGGATGCCCCATGTCGACCTGATCGTGGGCACGCAGCAGATCTACCGCTTGCCGGAGATGCTGGACCGGCTGCACCAGGGGGTGACCAGCAAGGAGATCGCCACCAACATGGAGGCTTCCTTCACCATCCCGCCCTTTCAGAAGCTCCTGGCCGGCGTCTCCCCTTCCCCTTCCCCTCAGGGATTCAAACGCTTTGTCACCATCATGCAGGGCTGCGACAATTTCTGCAGCTACTGCGTGGTGCCCGGCACCAGGGGGCGTGAGATCAGCCGGCCCATGGCCGACATCCTCGAAGAGGTGGCCATTCTGGTCGACCAGGGCGTGCGGGAAATCACCCTTTTGGGCCAGAACGTCAATTCCTACGGCACCACCAACCGCGTTGCCGAGGAACAGATCGATTTTCCGCGCCTGCTGCGGGCAGTGGCCGCAATCGAGGGCGTGCAGCGGCTGCGCTTCACCACCTCCCATCCCAAGGATCTCACCGAGGAACTGATGCGTTGTTTCGCCGAGATCGACAACCTCTGTCCCCATTTTCACCTGCCGGTCCAGTCAGGTTCCAATGCGGTGCTGCGGCGGATGAACCGGAAATACACCGCCCAGGACTATCTGGACAAGGTGGAGCGGCTCAGGCGCTACCGGTCCGACATCGCGCTGGCCACCGACATCATCGTCGGTTTTCCCGGCGAGACCGAAGCCGATTTTCAGGCGACCATGGACCTGCTGAACCGTGTGCGCTACCACGGCTCCTTTTCTTTCAAGTATTCGGACCGGCCCCACACCCGCTCGGCCGAGTTCGGCGACAAGGTTCCGGAAGAGGAGAAAAGCAGACGGCTCGCCCTGTTTCAGGAACGGCAGGATCAGATATGTTTTGAACGAAACTGCGAATACATAGGAGAAACAGTTGAAATAATGGTTGAGGCGACGAGCAGTGCCGGCCTCAAGGGTCGCACGCCGAGCAACCATATCGTGCATTGCCCCGAGGCCACGGTGAACCTACGGCCCGGCGAACTCGCCCTGGTGTGCATCAGCCATGCCGGCAAGCATTCCTTGAAGGGCCAAATCGAGAATTGACATGAACAATTGCGTTCATTTTGGTGAAAGAGCATGATCGATCTTCATTCTCATACTTTTTTCAGTGACGGTGCCCTGGTTCCGGCGGAGCATGTCCGCCGGGTCGAGGTCCTCGGGTACGCGGCCATCGCCATCACCGATCACGCCGATTCCTCCAACATCCATATCCTGATTCCAGCCCTGCTCAAAGCGGCGAAGGATTTGAACCCGGTCACCACGACCCGGTTGATTGTCGGTGTCGAGCTGACCCACGTTCCCCCTGCCCTTATCGGTCCCCTGACGGCCCAGGCACGGGCCCTGGGTGCCCAGATTGTGGTGGTGCACGGCGAAACCCCGGTGGAACCGGTCCTGACCGGCACCAACCGGGCCGCACTGGAGGCGGGCGTCGACATCTTGGCGCATCCGGGCTTCATCACCGAGGAAGAAGCGGTGCTGGCCGCCCGCAACCATATCCTGCTGGAACTGTCCGGCCGCAAGGGGCACAGCCTGACCAACGGCCATGTGGCCCGGATGGCGGAACGGACCGGCGCTTTGTTGGCGGTCAATGCCGATGCGCATGGTCCCGGCGATTTCCTCACCGCGGCCATGGCGGAAACCGTGGGCTTGGGGGCCGGTCTGAGCCGGGAGCGGTATCAGGCCATTCGCCGCGACATGGCCGCCCTGGTCGACCGGTTGCCGCCTCTTTCGTAACGCGCTGCCAACTAAAACGATACAATTGCCATGTACTACCAGGGCACTGTCTATCGGCCGCCAAGCGAGGCGGACAGCATTCTGTTGCAGGTCACCACCGGCTGCTCCCACAACAAATGCACCTTCTGCGGCATGTACAAAGGGCAGCGATTCACCATCACCTCCGAGGAGATTGTTTTTGCCGACATCGACTACGCGGCCCGCCATTTTCCCCATGCCCGGCGGCTCTTTCTCTGCGACGGCGACGCCCTGATTCTGCCCCAGGCCCGCTTGCGGGCCATTCTCGAGCGGATCCAGGCGATCCTGCCGCGGGTCAGCCGGGTCGGCATCTATGCCAACTGCAAAAGTCTCAAGACAAAAACCGTGGCAGACCTGGAGGAGTTGCGGCGCCTCGGACTGGGCATCGCCTACATGGGGCTGGAGAGCGGCGACGACCAGACCCTGGCGGCCATCAACAAAGGGGCGACCGCCGCCGACATGATTGCCATGGCGGGCAAGGCCAGGGCCGCCGGTATCAAATTGTCCGTGACCGTCCTTTTGGGCGTGGCCGGCGCCGAGCGCTCCCTGATCCATGCCGAGGCAACCGGCCGGGTGCTGAGTGCCATCGATCCGGAATATGTCGGCGCCCTCAGCCTGATGATCGAGCCGGAGACCAAACTATATGCCGATGTCCAGGCCGGCCGTTTTGTGGTTCCCGGCCCCTTGTCCATTTTGCGCGAACTGCGTGCGATGATCGCCGCGACCCATCTGAAAAACGGCCTGTTCCACGCCAACCATGCCTCCAACTACCTGCCGGTGCGGGCAAAGCTCCCGGACGACAAGGAGGCGACCCTGGAGCTGATCGACCGGGCCCTGGCCGGCAACCTGTCGCTGCGGCCCGAATTTCTCCGGGCGCTCTGACGAAAAGCGCCATTTCCCTCCCCTGCTGCCTCTGCAAAACCTGCCATGCTGCCCAACGATTCGAATACAACCGTGCAGTCGGCGGTGATCGACACCGACTACATCGAACTGGACAAGCTGCTCAAGCGGGAGAATCTGGCCGCCAGCGGCGGCGAGGCGAGGTATCTGATCAGCCAGGGGCTGGCGACGGTTAACGGTGCGGTGGAATCGAGAAAACGGCGTAAGCTCTATCCGGGGGACCGGGTAGTCTGTTGCGGCGTCGAGATGCGGGTGGTAGCGAAACCGCCCTGTTCCGCTGCCAGCGGCGAATCGGAACAGGGCGGGTCATCTTTGGAATAGAGGAAAAAAGAAAAAAATCAGCGGGTCAGCCGCTCCTGAGCCTCCTGGTAGCGGCTGCGGGTCTTTTCCAGGATGTCCACCGGCACCGGCGGCGGCGGCGGTTGTTTGTTCCAGTCGAGGCTGGAAAGATAGTCCCGCAGAAACTGCTTGTCGAAGCTCGGCTGGCCCCTGCCGGGCTCGTACTGATCAAGGGGCCAAAACCGCGAGGAATCCGGCGTCAACACCTCGTCGACCAGAATAAGGGTGTCGCCGTCCAGACCCATCTCGAATTTGGTGTCCGCGATGATGATGCCCTTGGTACGGGCATACTCGGCGGCGCGCCGGTAGAGTTCGAGGCTCGCGGCCGCCATCTTTTCGGTCAGGTCCGCGCCCACCAACTCCCGCATGCGCTCGATGGAAATATTCTCGTCGTGCAGCCCCTGCTCGGCCTTGGTGGAGGGGGTGAACAGCGGCCGGGGAAAGGGGGCGGACTCGCGCATCCCCGCAGGCAGGGCGAAACCGCACACGGTCGTCCCCTTCTTGTATGCGCTCCAGAACGAGCCGCTCAGATACCCCCGGACTATGCATTCGATCGGCACCACCCTGGTCCGCTTGACCAGCATGGAGCGTCCCTCCAACTGATCGCGGTACGGGTGGCAGATCGCGGGAAACTGGTCGATGTCGGCGCTGATCAGGTGGTTGGGCACGATGTCGGCCAGCAGCCCGAACCAGAACAGGGAAATCTCGGTCAGCATCCTGCCCTTGCCGGGGATGGGATCGGCCATGACCACGTCGTAGGCGGAAATCCGGTCGGTGGCCACCATCAGCAGCTTGTCGGGGTGGCCGGGAATCTCGTACATGTCGCGCACCTTGCCCCGGTGCAGCAGGTGCAGGTCCGGACATTCGGTGGCCATCACAGCCTTGCTCATTGTTTCGCTCCTTCGCTTGATTGATAAACCTGACGATCGCTGCCGCTACTGTGGTCATTCGCGGCCCAAAACGCAACCGTCTTTCGCTCCGCCGGCCTCCTCTTGACAAGCCGTGGCGGCACCTTACAATTTCTTCTGAACCGCGCCAACCACAACACCAACGAGGAGGTGCCCCATGCCATTTGTCCGTTTCATCGACCGGCCGACATTCCGCAACCCCTGGGCCGAATTCGAGCGCATCCGTCAGGGACTCGACGAATTATCCCGGTCCTACGCCGAAAAAGGCAAGGGGCCCCGGGCCAACGTCTATCCTGCGCTCAACATGTACGAGGAGGCTGACCGGCTGATCGTCACCGCCGAACTGCCCGGCGTCAAGGCAGCGGACCTCGACCTGTCCATCGAGGGGGAAACCCTCACCCTCCAGGGCAAGCGCGACCGGCGGCAAAGCGAGGCCGGGGTCTCCTACCATCGCCGCGAAATCGAGTCGGGCAGCTTCAGCCGGGCCATCGCCCTGCCGGTCAAGGTGGACGCGGAGCACGTCGCAGCCCGGCTGGCGGACGGCATTCTCATTATCACCCTGATGAAGGCCTCCGCCGTCACCCCCCGCCAGATTCACGTCACCGCCGAATAGAGGAGGCTGCCATGAGCGAACAGGAATTAAAGGTGCAGGAAAAGAAAGCGGCGCAACCCGGCGACGAAACGACCAAAACCGAGACCTATTTCGCCCCTCACGTCGACATCTACGAAACCGAGCGGGAGGTGACAGTGGTCGCCGATATGCCGGGAGTGACCGTGGACGGCGTCGACCTGTCCCTGGAGGACAACATCCTCACCATCCAGGGGCATCGGGCTCCCCATGGGCAACCCGGCCGGCTTGTCCTCGAGGAGTACGAAGTCGGGCATTACCTCCGGCGCTTTACCGTGGCCGAGGTCATCGATCAGGAGAAGATCGCCGCCACGCTCGCCGACGGCGTCCTCACCGTGCGCCTGCCCAAGGCGGTTCCGGCCCAGCCCAGGAAAATCGAGGTCAAGCTCGGCTGATGATCGCGCCGGACGCCCGGTTACTCCTCGTTGTCAACGTTTCTCCACTGCGACCAGCTCGGGACAGGCGGAATTGGAGTAGTCGACCAATTCCGCCACCAGCGAGCCGATCACGATCTTGGAGTGAATCTCCACCGGCACCCGGCAGCGGTCATCGGTGAGCCAGAGCGTGGTGCCGCCGCTTTTCTCGTACAACCCCTTGAACTGCATCCTCGGTTGGACCACCAGGGTCGGCTTCCTGCCGAACGCGGTCTGGCGTTCTTCCCGCTTGATCAGCGCCACCTGGACCTCGTGCCGCTTTCTGTCGGCAAAGGTCGGCACCACGATGGGTTCCGATTCCTTCAGGGCCAGGGCCCTGGTGATGATAAACGAGGCGAACTCGTTGTACACTGAGCCGGCAATCTCGAGCTGCTGTTCCGCCTCCTTGTTTTTCCGATACCACACCATCCGTTTGGCCTGGTCATAGCGGGTGAGCCGGGTGATTTCCCTGCCGAAGCCCTCCTTTTGGTGGACCTCGTAGCGATAGGGCAGCTTCATCGGGCCGGAAACGTAGCTGGCGAACCGGTCATCCACCGGATAGAACACCTCCAGCGGCCCGTAATCCTTGACCTTCGCCGCGATGACATAGGCGTCGTCCCTGTCCTTTTCCTTCTGGATCGTCATGTAGATATCGCCGATCTTGACGCCGCCGCTCCAACTGACCGCATAATGCAGGGTTTCCGAGCCGGAGAAGATGACGGCGAGCACCGCCGGATCGACCTGGTCGGACCGGGTCTCGACGACCTCGGCTCCGGCGGCGATGCCGGCCGCCCCACCCCAGCTCAAGGAAAGCATCAGCAGACAAACGATGGTAAGGTGCATGTCAGTCACCGGTTGCCAGGGCGATGCAGGTGGCAATGAGGAGGGTCAGGGCGATCAGACCGTTCATGGAAAAAAACGACTGCTGGATGCGGGAAAGATCCCTGGGGTTGACGATCAGGTGCTGGTAGAACAGGGCGAAGCCGGTGACCGCGATGCCGCCGTAATACCAGTAATTGAGCCCCATCTGCATGCCGGTCAGGGTGAATAGGGCAAAGGCCAGCACGTGGAAGGCCACGGCGATGCGAAACCCGTTGCGGCGGCCGAAGATGGCGGGCATGGAAAACAGGCCGGCCTTGCGGTCGAAATCGGCGTCCAGGCAGGCATAGACGCAGTCGAAACCGGCCACCCAGAACAGTACACCCAGGGACAGCACCCACGGATACCCCTGGAAACTGGCGGAGACCGCCACCCAGCCGCCTAGGGGCGAGAAGGCCAGCGCCAGGCCGAGCACCACGTGGCAGAGCCAGGTGAACCGCTTGGTGAGCGAGTAAAAGAGCGTCAGGCCGAGCGCCACCGGCGCTATTTGCAGGGCCAGGGTGTTGAGCATGAAACAGGCGAAAAAGAAGAGCAGGCCCGCCGCGACCACCATCAGCCAGGATTCGAACAGGCTGACCTGACCGGCCGGCAGGGCGCGGTCGGCGGTGCGAGGATTGGCGGCGTCGAAGCGGCGGTCGGCGATGCGGTTGAAGCCCATGGCGCAGGTGCGGGCGCCGACCATGGCCAGCACCACCCAGAAAAACACCCGCAACGAGGGCAGCCCCCGCGCGGCGAGAAAGGCGCCCATCAGGGCAAAGGGCATGGCGAACACCGTGTGTTCGAACTTGATCATCTCCAACAGCGTTTTCAGCTTCCCCCACATATTCATCCCTCCTGCCAGCGGTCGATGGCGCCGTCCGCCACGGGAACGCCCAAGAGGTCGCAGAGGCGAGCGGCAAAGTGGCGGGCCAGATCGTCGGTGGTGCGCGGATGGTGGTAGAACGACGGCATGGGCGGGCAGATGATCGCACCCGCCTCGTGGGCGGCCAGCATGTTGCGCAGATGGGTGCGGTTGAGCGGGGTTTCCCGGACAGCCAGCAGCAAGGGCCGCCGCTCCTTGAGGGTGACGTCGGCGCTGCGGTGGAGCAGGTTGCCGCAGTAGCCGTTGGCAATGGCCGCCAGGCTGCCCATGCTGCACGGCAGCACCACCATGGCGTCGTAGCGGGCGGAGCCGGAGGCCGGCGGGGCGAAGAAATCGTCGGCAGCAAACCAGCAGCTCACCTGGGGCAGTTGCTCCGGGATTAGGCCCAGCTCGAAGGCCAGCACCTTGCGCCCCGCCTCGGAGGCGATGCCGTGGACCTCGATCTGTTGGTCCGCCAGCAAATCGAGCAGGGCCGGCACATAGAGCATGCCGGTGGCGCCGGTGATGCCCAGAAGAATGCGTCGAGGCTCCGCCATGCTTACTCCTTGATGCCGATGTAGATGGAAACGATGCCGAAGGTCAGCGGCAACCGGCTTGCGGTGGCGAAACCGGCCTTGCGCATCATGGCCAGCAGTTCTGCCGGCTCGTAGAAGGCGGCGATCGAGGAGGCCAGGTACTGATACGCCTCCTTGTCCCCCGAGATCCGGCCGGCGATGGCCGGCAGCACCTTGTTCAGATAGAAGGTGTAGATCGGCTTGATGATCGGGTTGGTCGGCCGGGAAAATTCAAGAATGAGCAGCTTGCCACCAGGCCGCAGCACGCGGTGCATCTCGCGCAGGCCCTGCAGGGTGCGCGACAGGTTGCGCACGCCGAAGGCCACGGTGCAACCCCAGAAGGCGCTGGTCGGTGCTGGAATGACCTCGCCGTCGCCGCAGACCGGAACGATGCGGTCCCGGCGGTTGTCGGCCGGTAGCGCCGTGGCCCCGGCCCGCAGCATGTCCTCGCAGAAATCGACGGCCAGCACCTTCCTGGCCCTGGCCTGGCGGGTCAACTCCAAGGAGAGCGGCAAAGTGCCGGCGCAGAGGTCGAGCACCCAGCCGTCGGGAAATTCGCGCAGCAGCCGTGTGGTCCGCCAGCGCCAGTACCGGTCGATCTGGAGGGAGAGCAGCGAATTGAGGAGATCGTACCGCCCGCTGATCGAAGAAAATTTTTCGCGAACGAATTTCTTCTTGGCCTCAGGGGATTGGATGTCGTTCATGCACGTCTTATCGGTCAGACCAATCGGTCTCGACCCGGTTTATTGAAATATTTTCAGGGGCAGGGCCGCGGGCGGCGCCTCGCCCCGATCGATCAGATATTGAAAAAACCGCTCCAGGGCCGTGCATTTCACCGGCGAGAGATCGTGCTCGATGCCCATGAGATAGGCCGAACAGGCCTCGCAGTCCATGGGGATGCGCCGGGCGACCCGGTCGCAGATCTCGGCCATGCGCAGGGCGCCCTGCTGCCGGCATTCGACCAGAGTCCGGCGGATGGCCCTGGCGTTTTCCGGCTCTGCGGCCAGGAAGGGCTCGCGCACCGCGCACACCGAAAACACGAAGGGCAGACCGGTGGTACGATGCCAGACCTCGCCGAGATCCAGTTGAACCGGATAGCTCCCTTCAACCCGCAGCCGCAGGGCATCGTCGCCGATGGCCAGCACGGCGCTGACCCCATCCAGCCGCACGCCGTCGCCGCAGACCGTGCCGACCTCGTACCGGGGGCGGACCCGGTAGAACTCCTCCAGGATGATTTTCACCAGGCGGATGGAGGTGTCGGACTGGCCGGTCAGGCGGATCAGTTTGTTGTCCAGGGCCTCGGGTTCGATCCGGGAAAACAGGAACACCGAGCCCACCGGCCCGGTGGCGCTGATCGACAGGTCGGCCAGGATCTGGTAGCGCTCGGGCCGGGCGGCATAGGCGTAGGAGGAGACGAAGCCCATGTCGATTTGGTCTTCGGCCAAAAGGATGTTCAACCGGCTCGGCTGCCCCTCGACCACCTGCCAGTCGGCGGGCAGAACGCGTTCCTTCCACATCTCGTAGATAGGGGCAACGTTTATGTAGTTCACCATGCCAATGCGCGCCATCTTGCCAGACTTCCCTTAATTCTTGATGCGTTCCGGTTCGGTCCGGCCGCCGTCTTCCACCAGGAACCGGTAGACCTGTTCGTCGTTTTTCATCTCCATGGGCAGCGGCACAGCCAGCAGATCCGCTTCCTTGCCGGCGGCCAGTGTTCCCAGGCGATTCTCCATGCCCAAGGCCGCAGCCCCGCCCAAAGTGGCCATGCGAAAGATTTCGGCCGCCGCGACCGTTGGCTGCGCCTCGGCCAGAAGCCGCATTTCCCGCCACAGCGAAAGCTGTGGGTTGCTGGCCAGGCTGTCCGTGCCCAGGGCCGGCAGCATACCATGATCGAGATAGGCGCGCACCGGTGCCGTGCCGGTGCGCAGGAATTGGTTGCTGCCGGGACACAGGCAGACCTTGACGCCCTCCCCGGCCATCATGCGGATCTCCTCGGCAGAGACATGGATGGCGTGGATGCAGAGGGTGCGGCTGTCGAGCAGATCGAGATCGCGGAAGTAGTGGATCGTGCCGCCGCTGCCGCGGGGCACGAAGGAGTTGTCCCAGAAACCGCGCTGGCGGATGAACTCCACCATCTCGCCCTTTCCTTCCCGGATCATTTCGCCCTCGGCGGCCGGCTCGGCGGTGTGGATGGGAAAGATATGGCCCAGCGCCCTGGCCCGCTCCTTCAGCCGGCGCAGCAGGCGGGGATGGGTGGAATACGGGGCATGACCGGAACAGAAGGCAGAATCGTCCTCCCGCGCCAACCGCTGTTCGTTTTTGGCCAGGGTGCGTTCGGCCAGGCCGAGATATTCCACGAACGGCAACAGGCGGCCGGGGAAGGTGGCGCTCAGGGTGCGGCCCATGGCGGTATTGCCGATATCGGCCAGCACGCCCACCCCGGTGCGATACTGTTGTTCGGCGGTGCGGCGGGCAGCTTGCTCGGCCTCTTCCCCGGTCGCGCCGAGGCGGTCGCGGAGCAGGAGCAGACGGCTGATCCAGCCGGTGAAGGTGGTGTCGAGGGGCGCGTCGGCCAGGGCGGTCAGATGCGAGAGTTCGAGATGGATGTGCGCGTTGACCAGCGCCGGGGTCAGCACCGCCTGGCCATGTTCGGTGACCGGCACCTGGGGGTACTGCTGTTGCACGCGGGGGAGCTCGCCCACCGCGAGGATGGTGCCGCCGGCCACGACCACCGCGCCGTTTTTGATGGCAGCGCTTCCGACTGGGACGATCCAGGCAGCGCTGTGGATGCGGATTGAATCTCTATCCATCAGACCGGGGTATAATCCATCAGCCGCTGCTGCGGCCTGAAACCGGCGTCGGTGACCAATCGCCTGATCTCCTCTTCCGACAGGCGGAAATGGACGCCGGCGGCGGCCACCACGTTTTCCTCGATCATGGTCGAGCCGAAGTCGTTGGCGCCGAAAAAGAGCGATAACTGGGCGATCTTCGGCCCCTGAGTCACCCAGGAGGCCTGGATGTTGCGAACATTGTCCAGAAAAATCCGGCTTAGGGCCAGCATGCGCAGATAGCTGACCGCCGTGGTCTTGTCGATGGTGCGCGCCGCGGCCAGCGGGGTATGGTCGGGCTGGAACGGCCAGGGGATGAAGGCGGTGAAGCCGCCGGTCTTATCCTGGAGGTCGCGCACCCGCTGCAGATGTTCGAGCCGTTCCGCCATGGTTTCGATGTGGCCGAACATCATGGTGGCGGTGGTGCGCAGGCCGAGGGCGTGGGCCGTGACCATCACCTCGATCCATTGATCGGCATCGCACTTGTTCGGGGCCAGCTCGCGCCGCACCCGGTTGCTGAGGATCTCGGCACCGCCGCCGGGGATGGAATCGAGGCCGGCGGCCATCAGACGCTGGATGACCGTGGCGATCGACTGGCCGGAGAGCTTGGCGAAATGGACGATTTCCGGCGGCGAGAAACCGTGGATATGGATGCCGGTCGCCTTCATGAACCGGAGCATGTCCTCGTAAAAATCCAGGGGCAGATCGGGGTGAAGGCCGCCCTGAAGCAATATCTGGGTGCCGCCCAGCGCCTGGGTTTCGGCGATTTTCTGCGCCAGTTCCGCTTTGGTCAGCACTCCGCCGCCATCCTCTTCCGGCGCCTTGAAAAACGCGCAGAACTTGCAGGCGGAGATGCAGATGTCGGTGTAGTTGATGTTGCGGTCGATCACATAGGTGACCATCGGTTCCGGATGCAGCCGCATGCGCACGCCATGGGCCAGAAATCCCAGTTGGTTCAGGCTGGCCTTTTCCGCGAGGCAGAGGAACTCCTTGCCGTCAATCCGCTGGCCTGCCTCGATTTTTGCAATGATCGCCGGCAGCATACCGTCAGTAGGTGGCAAGGACATTGTAGAGGGTGTCGCGCTGCACCGGCTGCCGGCCCGCCTCCTTGATCAGGCGGATCAGCGTCTTGTGGCCGAGCGCCTGCTCGGTTTCCGCGCCGGCCATGTGAGTGATCACCTCCTCCTTGACCGTGCCGTCCATGTCGTCGGCGCCGAAGGCCAGGGCCACCTGGGCCAGCTTGGGGCCGGTCATCACCCAGTAGGCCTTGATGTGGGGAAAATTGTCGAGCATCAACCGGCTAACAGCGATGTTTTTGAGATCGTCGATACCGGTGGTGGAGGCATGCTCCGCCATGTTGGTGTTCTTGGGGTGAAAGGCCAGGGGGATGAAGGCCAGGAAGCCGCCGGTCTCGTCTTGTGCGCGCCGCAGGGCATCGAAATGTTCGAGCCGTTCGTCAACGGTCTCGATGTGGCCATAGAGCATGGTGGCGTTGGTTTTCAGGCCCAAGCGGTGCGCGGTTTTGGCCACCTCGAGCCAGCCCTCGCCGGAAAGTTTCCGTTCGCAGGTCGCCTGGCGGATGCGCGGGCTGAACACCTCGGCACCGCCGCCGGGCATCGAGTCGAGACCGGCATCGACCAGTTGGCGTAGGGTCTCTTCGACGGACAGCCGCGCCATCTGGGCGAGATGATGGATTTCGACGCAGGTGAAGGCCTGAATGTGCACATCCGGCCGCACCTCTTTCACCCCGCGCAACATGTCAATATAGTAGGAAAATGGCAGGTCGGGATGCAGGCCGCCGACAATATGGACTTCGGTGATCGGCTCGTCGAGCCGCTGCCTGACCTTGTCCTGTACCTCGGCCACGGTCATCTCATAGGACAGGGTGTGGCCCTTTTCCTTGCCGAAGGCGCAGAACTTGCACAAATTGGTGCAGATGTTCGAATAGTTGACGTGCTGATTATAGATAAAAAAAGCCAGATTGTCGTTCAGCCGTTCCCGGACGATGTTGGCCAGGTAGCCCAGGGCGAGAATATTGGGATGCCGGTAGAGCGTTTGTCCGTCGGCAAGCGTCAACCGTTCGCCGTTTCTGACCTTGGCCAGAATCTGGCCTAAACCGGCCTGTTCGATATATGCGTCCATCACGTGCGCGGGCCTCGGGGCAAAAAAAGAAGCCCCTTAAAATAAGGGGCTCGGGTTGATAGCAACAGTCAAAAAAACTAATCGAGGAAGAAACGGAGTTTTTCCCGGCGGCTGGAATGCCGCAACCGGTTGAGGGCCTTTTTCTCGATCTGCCGGATCCGCTCGCGGGAAACGTTGAACCGCTTGCCGATCTCCTCCAGGGTGTACTCCGCCTTTTCGCCGATGCCGAACCGCAGGCGGATGATCTTTTCCTCGCGGTCGGTCAGGGTCGACAGCACCTCGGTCACCCGATGGGCCAGTTCCCGGTTCTGGACCGCATCGTAGGGCGACTCCGATTCCTGGTTCTCGAGAAAATCGCCCAGGGTCGAATCGTCGTCGCCCACTGGGGTCTCCAGGGAAATGGGCTCGCGGGAGGCCTCGAGGATGGCCAGGATCTTGTCCATGGGCAAGTCGGTCATCTTGGAGATCTCAACCGGGGTCGGCTCGCGGCCCAGTTCCTTGAGCAGTGAATAAAAGGCCTTGAAAAACTGGCTCCGCAACTCCAGGAAATGCACCGGCAGGCGGATGGTGCGGGTCTTGTCGAGGATGGCCCTGGTGATGGCTTGCCGAATCCACCAGGAGGCGTAGGTGGAGAATTTGTTGCCTTTTTTGTAGTCAAAGCGGAACACCGCCCGCATCAGACCGAGATTGCCTTCCTGGATCAGGTCGGCCAGGGTCAGGCCCTGATGCATGTACCGCTTGGCAATGGAGACCACCAGGCGGAGGTTGGCCCGGATCATCGAATCCTTGGCGAATTCGATCGAGCGGTTATAGGCCTCGATCTTGGTGCTCAGCTCGAACAACTCGCGCCTGTCCGGATAGTTCCGGTTGGCGATGCTGACGCAGTGACGCATGTAGTTGAGCTGTTGTTTCTTTGGCTTGAGCGTCGGATCGCGGCGCTGCCAGAGGTCGATGCGGTCGACCAGCATCTTGATCTCGGACACGCCGGACTGGTCCTGCCGGATGGCATCGATGATGGCATCGAAACCTTCCCGGATCGTTTTGGAATACTTTGCTTCCTCTTCCGGGGTCAGCAGGTCGAACTGCCCCATTTCCCGCAGGTAGGTGGTGGTGGTTTCCTCGGATTCGTGTTCTTCGCTGTCGGGCAGGCTGTCGGAAACCGTTTCTTCCTCGCCGCTTTTCTTCCCGGTCCACTCTTCGCCGGAAAGGGTCTTGCGCTTGCCCGATTCTTCCTGGGTGACAATCTCGATATTGTTTTCGCCCAGAAAATCGAACAGTTCTTCGATGGCCCCCGGATCCTTTATCTGCTCGGGGAGAAGCTCGTTGAGATGTTGAAAGGTGATACAGCCTTCGTCTTTGCCGGCCTCAAGAAGGTCATTTTTTATACCAGAGAGCACCTGCCTTCTCCTTTCTATTTGTGCGTGGACACAAAGGTTTTAAAGACAAAAAGAATTTTATAGAATACTCTTTCAGGGGAAAAATGCAACGGGAGAGTGTTTTTCATGCGAAAAAAGCAGAGACATCACCTCGTTATTGAACGGGCGCCAAACAATGCGACCGCCCTTGCGCCATGGACGGGAAAATCAGGGTATGAATAATTGTACAGTGGTAAACATCCTCAGACAAAGGTCAAGCGGAATTCTGCTGCCGATTTTCTCGCTTCCGGGCCCCCACGGCATCGGCGATCTGGGCCATGCCGCCCTGCGGTTCATCGATTTCCTCAAAGCGGCCGGCCAAAGCTGCTGGCAGATCCTGCCCCTTGGCCCCACCAGCCCCTTGTTCGGCAATTCCCCCTACATGAGCCCGTCCGCCTTTGCCGGCTCCCCCCTTTTAATCAACCCCGACCTCCTGGTGGAACAAGGTTTGGTGCGGAGGCGGGAGATTCTGCCGCCGGATTGTTCCGAATACAGCGTCGACTATCACCTGGTCGCCCGCCACAAAGCGGGCATCCTCGCCCTGGCCTGGCAGCGGTTCCAGCTTCGTTCCGACTGGCCCGACATTCTGGAGACGTTTGCCGCAACCCATCCCTGGTGTCTCGATTATGCGCTGTTCGTCGCCCTCAAACAGCGCCACCAGGGGAAGCCGTGGTACGGCTGGCCGGAGGAGATCCGGCACCGGCGCCCCACGGCCCTCGCCGCGGCTCGACGTGCGATGCGGGAGCAGGTCGATGCCGTCGTGTTCGAGCAATACCTGTTTTTCGGCCAGTGGCAACACCTTCGCGACCACGCCCGCCGGCAGGGCATTCGGCTCATCGGCGATCTGCCCATTTACGTGGCGCTGGACAGTGCCGATGCGTGGGCCAACCAGGACATCTTTCAGCTCGACCGCGAAACCGGTCTGCCGACCGATGTTGCCGGGGTGCCACCCGATTACTTCAGCGCCACCGGGCAGCGGTGGGGCAATCCGCTGTATCGCTGGACGACCGGGGACGACCTGATTCGGGACCGGCTCTGGGATTGGTGGGAGCAGCGCCTGCGGCTCAATTTCATGCTGACTGATACGCTCCGCATCGATCATTTTCGCGGGTTTGCAGCCTATTGGGCCGTCCCGGCCGAGGAAGAGACGGCCCTGAACGGCCGCTGGCTGCCGGGACCGGGGCAGCCCTTTTTCGAGGAGATGGACCGGCGGCTGGGCGGGATGTCGATCATTGCCGAGGATCTCGGCCTGATCACTCCGGATGTGGCCACCTTACGGGACACGCTTGGCTATCCGGGAATGAAGGTGCTGCTCTTTGCCTTCGACGGCGATCCCCGCAACAGTTATCTTCCCTACAACACGGAGAAAAACAGCGTGGTGTACACGGGGACCCACGACAACGACACGGCCGTCGGCTGGTTCCTCAATCCCGACGTGACCCGGGAAAGCAAGCGAAGGGCCAAACGGTTCGCCAACCGCAGCGACGATCATGCCGGTTCCTTCCACCAGGAATTGATCCACCTTGCCCTGGCCTCGCCCGCCAATCTCGCCATCCTGCCGATGCAGGACGTGCTCGGCTTCGGCAATGACTGCCGGCTGAACACCCCCGGCGTGCTCGCCGGCAACTGGCAATGGCGGTGCGCCGAACGGTTCGTCAACAAGGACGTCGCCGCCTGGCTGTCCGACCTGACCACCCTGTTCGGCAGGGTGCCGCCGGAATCCGATTGCCAAACCGGCGCCACGCAGGATCCCTGACCCGTTTTCTCGATCTTCAAGGTCAAGGGTGTGCTTCGGCGACAGCCAGGGCGCCGACACATCCGGGCGCCGGGACAAAAGAAACCATCGTCCATCCTGGCATGCGGGACGGTTGCACCTGCATGTCGTGATGCGGATCGAACGGAGACAGCACATCCACGGGCGGCAGTTCAAACGAATCGAGCGGGCGGCTCAACCCCTCGCCCGTGGCCTTGACAAAGGCTTCTTTCCGACTCCAGAGCGAAAAAAAGAAGGTTTGCCGCTCGGCAGCGACGCGTTGCTGCATGGCATCGTATTCCCTGGCGGTGAAAAACGAGTGCACAATCTCCTCGTACTCCGGAACGTCGCGGATATATTCCACGTCAACCCCGACCCTGCGGCCCCGGGTCAGCGCTATGCAGGCCAACCAACGGGCATGGGACACGTTGAACGACAGCCCGTGCCCGTCCCGTGTCCCGGCCAGCAGCGGTTTGCCCCAGGCGTTGCGGGAAAACCGCACCTCGTCGGGCCGGATGCCCAGATGGTGCGCCAGCAATCGTCGCAGCACCACCCTGCCGAGGAGAAAACAGCACCGGTCCTGCAAAAGATGCAACCCAGCCGCCTTCAGCCGTTCGTCAGCCGAGAGC
The DNA here is from genome assembly GCF_000621145.1 of Desulfobulbus elongatus DSM 2908. GTDB lineage: Bacteria > Desulfobacterota > Desulfobulbia > Desulfobulbales > Desulfobulbaceae > Desulfobulbus > Desulfobulbus elongatus. Next base: position 3,870 of record NZ_JHZB01000042.1, on the reverse strand, counting down.
CCGAGGCTCGCTTGTTCCAGGAAGGAGCGGGGAACGTCGCACAAGAACAGGTAGACATGAACGGCATTGCCGCCCAAAACGTCCGTTTCGGGGGACAGCAGCTGTTCCCGTTCCAGGCGGCGGAAGCAGATGGTCTCCACCGGTGCGCCTGCTTCCCGCCCGCCCCGATACGGCCTGGTCCCGGAGATGCGGGCAATTATCGGCACGTTTCCGACCGTCGCAGCAGGCCGGAAATGTCGCGATGCAGCTCTTCGAGCACGAGATCCTGCGCGCTTTTGATGAAAAAGTGATTACCCGCGAACATGCGGCAGCAAAAAGCACCGGTGCTGTGCTGTTGCCAGGCCTCGAGTTCCCCCGGCGCCACTTCTCTGTCGTCCAAACCGCCGTACACGGTGAGCGGACATTGCAACGGTGTGCCCGCACTATGGACATAGGTTTCGTCCACGGTGAAGTCCGCCCGGAGAAGGGGCAGATAAAAGGCCATCAGCTCCCTGTTCTCCAGGAGTACATCGGGCGTGGCCGCATAGCGCCGCAATTCCTCGATGAAAAGGTGTTCCGGCAGATGATGGAGCGGCCGCGGTTCCCGCAGATGCGGAGCGCGGCTGCCGGCGATGAAGAGATGCCGAGGTTGCGGCTGACTCCTTTTCCGCAGGAGACGGGCCAGTTCAAAGGCGAGCTTGGCGCCCAGGCTGTGGCCGAAGAAGGCAAAGGGCCGGTCCATGAGAGGCCGCAATCCGGCAAATATACGCTCCACAAGCAGCAGAAGATCGGTGCAGGGGGCCTCGGTGATCCTGTTTTCCCGTCCGGGCAGCTGCACGCCGCAGACCTGCACACCGGGCGGCATCTTCTCCTGCCACTGCCGGAAGATCGATGCGCCTCCCCCCGCATAGGGAAAGCAGAACAGCCTGAAATCAGGGTCTGCGCCGGGCGACGGCGGAAATATCCAGGACGTGCCGTTGTAATCGTTCATTCGCATACCAGGCTCCTCGTGCGGTCGCCGATGTCCGAAGAGAGACGGTGCTCCCTGTAGCGGACCGGGTCCGGTTCGGCGTGGACCTCTTCTTTCCGGCGGACATGCTGCGCCTTGCCGCACTGCCGCATTACGTCCACCCACAGGCCGGCGAGCTGCAACAGGTAGGGCTCGCTCTGAAACACGGGCGTCTCCCCGGAATCGGCAGCGTGCCTCAGCACGGCGAGCGCGGCCAGGATGCCTTCCGGCCAGTGCGTGGCGAAGATGTCGGCATACGACGGCGCATCCCCCGGCGTAAATTGTACCGTCGTCGGCTGACGACCGGCTCGGCGGCCGGCGTGAAAATGACGGGACATGATCGTGTCCGGCGCCCCTTCCCCGGAATCCGGCGCTTGCCGGCTCGACCGGGGATATCCCTGGGCCCAGATCACGGGACCGAAGGGACTGAGCAGGGACACGTTGCCGCTTTCCGAACCGATGCAGATGCGGTGCATGACGAGGTAGTTGTGCACCGCATCGTCCGGATCGAAATACTGCTGTATTCTGAGGTACGCCGGAATGCCGGCGAGCACGCCCTCGATACTTTTGAACGGCACGCATCCGATCCGCAGGGCCGCGACAGCGGACGGTTCCCAGGCGGGCGGCCCGTTCAGGGCGAACGGCTCGAAACCGCCCAGGGCCTGGCCCACGATGTCCAGGGCCGAGTACGGCAGCGCGGTGGTGATGTCGATGAACAGCGGCCGCTCGTGCCTGCCGCTCTGCCGCACATAATCGATGAAGGTCTGCACCGCCCGGATATGGGCGAAGTGGCTGTTGACATGGTACTGCACCCCCAGCCGGCGCGACAGTTGCAGGCATTCCCGCAGATCCGCGGGATGGAGCGGATGCTCCTGCACGACATGGATCCCCCGGCGCAACAGTTCCATGGCGATCCGAGTACCGTTGCCGCCCAGCAGGGTCGATTTGACGGCCACGCAGGCCATGTCGATATCTGCGGGCAGTTGTCCGGTTTCCGTGTACAGGGGCACGCCGAGTTCGTTCGCCAGGGTCCGCGAACGGGCGCTGCCCGCCGCCAGGATGCCGGCGAGTTCCATATCGCACGACCGCTGCACAAAGGCGGAAAGATAAAAACGGCCGTAGTTCGTGCCGCAGACCAACACCCTCGGTTGTCGTTTCATCTCGCCCCTCAGCCTTGCCCGGTCCGCAGAAGATGGCCGGCCAGCCGTCCACCCAGGGCGAGAATGGTCAGCACCGGCGGCACGGCCAGGGATTCGGGCAGCACGCTGGCATCGGCCACATAGACATTGTCGAACCGCGTCTTCAGATCGGCATCGACAATCTCGCCGATCCGGCAGGTTCCGGCCGGATGGACCGCCGCGATCCGGGAAAACCAGATGTCGCGCGCCCCGGCATGTTGCAGGATGTCACGGGCCACGCGCTTGCCGTATTCGAGTTTTTCGAGGTCGCGCGCGGTCAGGTGCTTGCAAATGCCGCCTTCGGCATCGAGCGAGCCGTCGCTGTCGTCGGCGATCTCGACCAGGAGCGACAAGGCCTGCCGGCCGGCGAACATCCGGCCCCGGATGCCCTGCTCTTTCAGCATCTGCATGTACACCATGCCCGGCACCGTGGCGTCGGCCAAGGTCACGCCGCCGTCGAGCAGCACCCCTGCCTGCCGGTTGGACTCGCCCCGGCCGGACAGCCGCCTGTCCTTGCCGACATAGCCGAAGGCGATCAGATAGGGGTCGTTGCACAGGGACTGGCCGGCCTCGGCCAGTCCCGAGTTTCTCAGGATCTGCGGCGAGCCGATGCCGCCCGCCGCGAGAACGACGGTGTCGGCCTGAATCCGCAGGGCGCCCTTGTTCCTGTCCACGGCCTGCACCCCGATGGCCCGGTTCTGTTCGATCAGCACCTTCTCGCAACGGGTTCCATTCAGCAGAGTGGCGCCATGGCCGACCGCATCGAGCACCCAGCGGCGGGCATCCCAGCGCGCGCCGGTCCGGTCGCCCATGAACAAAGAGCCTTGGCGGAACTTGGCCGGATCGAGGAAGAACCGGTCGCAGTTCTTCCAGGGCAATCCGAGCTGCCGGGCCGACTGCGCGAGCATCCTCGCCTTTTCCCCCAGTTGTTCGTCCGCCAGCGGCCTGATGACGATATCTTTTTTGATGGCCCGGATCTCGTCGTCAAGGTCGATGCCATGCGCCGCGAATTTTTCCGGAGGCGCCTCCTCGCAGACACCGGCGTACATCATGGTGCTGCCGCCGGTGGTCAGCCCCCGCACCATTTTCATGACCGGCGCAGAGGAAGTTTTCATGATGCTGTGCTTCATCAGGCGCAGGCCGCCGAAATAGCGGGTTGGGTTGGGAAACAGTCCCGGTTCCGGTGGGTTGTCGTCCCCCCACTCCAGGATGAGCACCCGCCTGCCGGCTGCACTCAGTTTCCTGGCCACCGCCGCCCCGCCCGGGCCCGAACCGACCACCACCACCTCGGTGGTCATTGTCTCTGTATTCGTCATACGGATATCCTCATTAAAAAATACCTGGAATCAGCATCCATTCTACTGTTTGTTTATCAGCCCGTTGAAAAACCCCGTAACCCTGTAAAACCTATTGCCCCAATCCCCATGTGCGGTAAATTGATTTTATCATTTCACAACAAGGAGTTATTACCGTATGGCGATTGGTAGACGCAAACCCAAGCAACAGACAATGTGGGTCAACCAGCATCAGCTTCCCAAGGGCCAAGGGCATCCCTTTTACTCCCGGCTCAACGATCTTCTCGCCAAGGATGGTTTCGACTCTTGGGCGGAAGAGCTCTGCGCCCCGTGTTTTGCCAGCAAGGGAAGGCCCTCCATTCCGCCCGGAGTCTATTTTCGGATGCTGTTCATCGGCTACCTGGAAGGT
>NZ_JHZB01000041.1 GCF_000621145.1 Desulfobulbus elongatus DSM 2908 | reverse complement strand
CAATCTTGCCATCAACAGCCTCAATGCTGATTTCCTGATCGACCTTGAGCCTTCCGGCTTCGGCAATACTTTTTGGGATTCTCACTCCGAGAGAGTTCCCCCATTTCTTAACCACTAACTGCATGTCGCCACCTCATTTGAAGGGTATATACAACGTATAAACATATATACTGTTCATCCGTGTATGTGTCAATAAGGTAGAAGTGGCTCTGCAAATTCGGGCAAGCCGGTCTCAGTGGAAAATTTGCCACTCGAAGATCGACGGATCAAATACCTGTATTCCGCTGCCGTGCGGGGAGAAGCCGCTCTTTCATGACTTCGTTTTTGGGCAGATACGAGGTCCATCGTCGCTTGGGCGGGTGGACGTCTTTCGTGGTGCAGGCGTCAGAGTGAGCCGGCCACAATTTTTTTGGGTAAGACATGTTTGACGTCATAGATCACGGCATTGTCCCGGCACAGAGCTCGCAGTTCTTCAGCGGTGAACTGGGTGAACTCCCGATGGGCCACGGCCAGGATCACGGCATCGTAGCGTTGTCGCGGCAGCTGTTCGATCACGGTCACACCATACAATTGGCTGGCTTCGTCACGGTTCACCCAGGGATCGTAGATCTCGATTTTGGCGCCAAAGGTGGCGAGTTCCTCGATAATATCGATCACCCGGGTATTGCGCAGGTCCGGGCAGTTCTCCTTGAAGGTCAGGCCGAGGATGAGGAGATGGGCGTCGGCCACATGAATGCGTCGTTTAAGCATCAGCTTGACCGTTTCCGATGCGATATAGCGCCCCATGTTGTCGTTGAGCCGGCGGCCGGCAAGGATCATTTCCGGATGGTAGCCCATTTCCTGGGCCTTATGGGTGAGATAGTAGGGGTCGACGCCGATGCAGTGCCCGCCGACCAGACCGGGACGAAAAGGGAGGAAGTTCCATTTGGTGCCGGCGGCCTGGAGCACTTCCTGGGTATCAATTCCCAACCGATTGAAAATCAGAGCTAGTTCGTTGATCAGGGCGATATTGACGTCGCGCTGGGTGTTTTCAATGACTTTGGCGGCTTCGGCCACGCGGATGGAGCTGGCCTTGAAGGTCCCGGCGGTGATCACTTGGCCGTAGAGGGTGTCGACAAAATTTGCCACCCAGGGGGTGGAGCCGGAGGTGATCTTGACGATGGTGGGTAGCCGATGCTGGTGGTCGCCGGGATTGATTCGTTCCGGACTGTAGCCGACAAAAAAATCCTGGTTGAATTTTAAACCCGAATCCCGTTCCAGAATCGGCACGCAGACCTCTTCTGTCGCTCCTGGGTAGACAGTGGATTCATAAACCACCACATCATCCTTTTTCAATATCGTGGCCACAGCTGCCGATGCCTTGACCAGAGGCGTAAAATCCGGCTGTTTGTTACGGTCGATGGGAGTGGGGACAGCGACAATGAAGACGGTGCAATCGAGCAGCTCGTTGATATCGCAGCTGTACTGCAAGCTTCCGGCCTGCCGCAGTTCCTCAGGGGTCACCTCGCGGGTTGCATCGATATGGCGGCGTAATTCGTCCACACGGCGGGCTTTCAGGTCAAAGCCGATTGTCGGGTATTTTTTGCTGAATTCCACAGCCAAAGGCAGGCCGACATAGCCAAGCCCGATGATCCCGATACGGGCATTGTCCGGATTGAGCATGATGAGGCTAAAAGAATGGATTCAAACGGTTGAAGATGGTGTTTTTTCAACCACTTTTTGCGATGACCTTGGGTTGTTGCGAAATACTTTGTGGAGTAGCTGCACCATCCTGCATTTTTATTTTTCCAATAAAAGACAGTATGTTGCTCCATGTTCAAGAAAAAGTATTCGGTTAAAATGTTATATTAAAACAATTGATAAAAACAATTGCTTGAATAATTTTGCTCAATATTATGATTTTTTTGCTAAAAATTAGCACTGATATTTGATTGTATTGGAAAATATACCTTCATTTTGAATAAAATATATTGAAATTATTTATGATTTTTCAATAAATGATTAATTATCCATGGATAAAAAATATCATTCGAATTCTTGTAAAAAAATATTTTTTTATTGTTGACATTTCGTGCCTGTTTCAATCATGATAACGCCCGTCTTAGGTGCATCCGATTGGAAAAATAATATCGGATTTGCTTAAAAGGGAACCCCGTGTGAATCGGGGACGGGCCCGCCGCTGTATTCGGGGACGAACGCTGCATGATGCCACTGACCAACAAGGTCGGGAAGGCGCGGTCAGTAGGATAATCCGAAAGTCAGAAGACCTGCCTGAGACAGATAAAGGACGAATACGTGGACGGTATCGTGCTTGAGCAAGGAATCTGCGGATAAAAATGGGCTATCCCGGGTCGAGAACATGATCGATCCGGGATTTTTTTTGCAGAATTCTCAAGGCAGGTCAAGCTGGTTCCGTTGCCACAAGGATTGTGACGATGGCTCATTTCTCCACCCTGCTGCTCTCCATGTTCAGCACTATGGGATTGATTCCCCTGTTGGCCTGCATGGCCTCCAGGCTGCAAATGCTGGATCCGCCTGGTGAGAGAAAAATCCATGCATCCCCCGTTCCCCGGGTTGGTGGATTGGCCATGGCAATCGGTGTGCTGCCACCGATTTTCTTGCACAACCACCTCAGTCACTTCGCCTTCGTTGTACTGGCCGGTGCAGCCATCATCATCCTGTTCGCGGTGATCGACGACAGTGTCGGTTTGGGATACAAAACCAAATTCACCGGCCAGATCGCTGCTGCCATGGTGGTGATTTTTTATGGAAAATTGTCAATTTCCTCGTTTGGCGCATTGCCTGATGCGATCCTGTCGTTCAACTGGATCGCCATTCCCCTGACCCTGCTCGTCATTTTGGCCGTCACCAATGCCGTCAATTTAGCTGATGGGCTTGATGGCCTGGCCGGCGGAATGATGGCACAGGTGTTTCTTTATCTCACTCTGCTCGCCTACCGCTGCGACGTCCCCTTCATTTCATTGTTCGCAATAGCCGTAGTCGGGGCCATTTTTGGCTTCTTGCGGTTCAATACCTTCCCTGCCTCGATTTTCATGGGAGATACGGGAAGTCAGCTGTTGGGATTTCTCGGTATTGTCCTGACCCTCGCTCTGACCCAGGGAACCAATGCGCTCAGTCCCCTGATTCCGATGCTCCTGTTCTGTTTTCCGGTCCTGGACACAGCCGTGGTGATGTTTGAACGCATTCGCCGCGGCAACTCTCCGTTCCTGGCGGATAAAAACCATTTTCATCATAAACTCATCCGCATGGGTCTTTATCACACTGAAGCGGTTCTGGTCGTCTATGCCATCCAGGCATTTTTCGTGGTTTCTGCCTACCTGCTCAGGTTTTCTTCCGAATGGCTGATTCTCGTTTATTGTTTTGCCGCCATTTTCCTGATACCGATGCCGATTTATGTCCTTCACGGCACCGGCTTCCGCTTCCGGCGCCTGGGATTTATCGATATTCAGATCAAGACGAGACTGAGAAAAGTCTTTAAGGAAAGACTGCTTGTGCTTCGGTTGGCGCAAGGCACGTTGGAGTATGGATTGCCGCTCTTGTTCCTGGGGACAGTTTTTCTGCCGGGTTCCATTGCGCCCATAACAGGCATCGCCGGCGGAATTTTATTATGCGCCATGACAATGGTTCTCCTCTGGAAAACCCCATGGACTGCGCCTGTTATCCGGGTAGCGGTTTATGTGCTGTGCCCTCTGATTTTTCTGCACTGTCAGCAGGGAATCGCTCCCTGGATCACCTCTTTTTCTTTTGGATTGTATAGCGGCCTTTACGGCTTGATGGCCTTTGCGGCGATAGCCGTGCTGAAGCTGACCCGGCGACAGAAAGGTTTTCGGCTGACACCGACTGATTTCTTGATTGTCCTCATCGTCCTGGTTGTTCCCAATTTGCCGGATCCGGTGATCGAGGGATTGCAGCTAGGCGTCTGGACTACGTTTTTGATCGTCTTTTTTTTCTCCGTCGAATTGCTGATTGGTGAGTTGCGTGGAGTGACGAACAGGTTGGGAATCGCTCTTATGCCGGCCCTTGCGGTTCTGCTGCTTCGGGGAGCACTTCAGGGAACGGTGGGATGAAGACAGATATTGGGGAATTTTCGATGCGTGCCTGGAAATTGATCAGAGGACTGTTCCTGCTGTTGGCCATCGCCGGCCTTGTTTCGTGCAGTGGCGGGGAAGCGAAACGAGCCAAATTCATGGCGCAGGGGCAGGCGCATTACGAGGCTGGCGATTATGTCGCAGCCAGGCTTGATGTGAAAAATGCCCTGCAAATTGATCCGAAGTTCGGTCAGGGATATCTTCTGCTGGGCAAAACCGAACTGAAGCTCAAAAACTTTAAAGGAGCTTACCAGGCATTGTCCAATGCCACCAAGTACGCCCCGGAAAACATGGAGGCGCAGCTCGAACTCGGCCGATTGTTGCTGGGGGGGCGGCAGGCTGACAAGGCCATTGAAAAGGCCGATCTCGTACTCGCGAGAGATGGCGGACATGTCGAAGCGAAAGTGCTCAAAGCCTCGGCACTGCTCCTTGATAAAAAGCCTGCCGAGGCCATCGCCTTGCTCGAAAAAACGGTGTCGACGGAACTGAAAGTCCCCCAGGCCTTCAGCGTATTGGCAATGTGTTATTTCCAGACAAAAGATGTGGAAAAGGGCCGGCAGATCCTTCTTGAAGGAATCGGAGCCAATCCTGAGGCTGTTTCGTTGCGGTTGCTGCTGGCCCGGGTGGAAGCCGGACGCAAGGATCTGGATGCGGCTGCGATGCAGTTGCAGACCGCCATCAAGCTGCAGCCGGACAACAGGATGCTGCCGTATCAACTGGCAGATCTCTACTGGGCGTTTCACCAGGTTGACCGGGCAAAAACAATCGTCCGCGCACAGGTTGATAGTCAGGCCGGCAATGAGGAGGCGCTTTTGCAAGCCGCCGGATTTTTGGTTGGCAAAAACGAACTACAGGAAGCCGAAACCCTGCTTGACAGGGGTATTGCCGGGATCCCGGGCAGTTTTAAGCTGCGTTTTGCCCTCAACGACGTCCTGGTGAAGAAGATGGAAACCGATAAGGCCCTGGCTGTTCTCAAGGAATGTCTGACCCTCAGCAAGGATTCCGAGCATCCCGATATCGTCACCACCCGGTTGACCATCGCCCGTTTGCATCTGCTGCTGCACGATGTTCCGGCGGCACGAAGCGAGATCGAACAGGTCCTGCATGTCAGCCCCAAGAACATCGAGGGGCGCTTCCTTCTTGGCCAGATACTGATTGCCGAAGGAAAGGCATCCGAGGCGGTTCCCGAGTTCCGGATGGTCATAAGCGAGAAACCGGATCTTATGCCTGCCTACCTGATACTGGCCCGTGTTCACCTGATTGAGAAACAGCCCGAACTGGCCATGGATACGCTCGGCAAAGCCCTTGAGGTCAATCCGGATGCGCCGGAAATTCTGCAGGCTATGGCCATGCTGCGGACCCGGAATAAGGATTATGCCGGTGCGGAGAACAATCTTCGCAGGATTCTGCAGAAGACGCCGGACGATCTGCGGACCCAGGTGCAGCTCGGCGACCTGCTCTTTTATACCAAGGATTTCGCGCGGGCGGAGATGGAGTACAAGCGGCTTGTGCGGGTCGATGCCCGGAATCCTGTCGGGTACATACGGTTGGGCCGGCTGCATGCCCAGCAGCAACAGTGGGCGGCCGCCGAAAAGATCCTTCGCCAGGGGCATGGTGTGAACCCCGATGTGCCGATCCTGCTGACGTCGCTGGTTCAGGTGCTGCAGAAAGACAACCGCATCGACGCGGCGGAGGAGTTGTGCCGGAACGAGGTCAGGCGGCGGCCGGACCGGGCGTTCGGATATGCCATCCTCGGACAGCTGCTGGCACAGAAAAAACAGTACGCCGCGGCAGAGGCGCAGTTGCGCAAGGCCATTGAAATCGAGCCCGTCTGGCAGACACCATACAACGTTCTGGCCCAGCTGTACATGAGCCAGGGAAAGCAGGGCGAAGCGATCAGGGAGCTTGAAACCCTGAAGAAGGCGGATCCGGCGAATATCCGTACCTACTCTTCCCTGGCCCTGCTCTACGAGAAAAACGGCGACCATGTCAAGGCCATCGACATGTACCGGCAGTTGCTGGCACGGCAACCCGATTTTTGGCCGGCCGCCAACAACCTGGCCTTTCTCCTGAGCGAGAGGCACTCAGATGCCAAGGAATTGGACGAGGCGCTGACCCTGGCCATGAAGGCTAACAGGCTGCGACCGGAAGACGCGACCATTCTCGACACCCTCGGTTGGGTCCACTACCGGAGGGGAGAATTGGAGCAAGCTCTGGTGGCCCTGGAGGAGGCGCTTGAAAAGAACCATGACAGTGCGGAGATGAATTACCATGCGGCGGTGGTTCTGCATGCCAGTGGCCGGGTCGAGGAGGCCCGGGAAAAACTGGACACGGCTCTGAGGGATGATGACTTCACAGACCGGGCAGCAGCTGAGAAGCTGAATGCCCTGATTGCAGGTCAAAAGAACTGACAGTTGTTGCGGGAGCGGGCAGGTGGCACATCTGTCCGGATCCGTGGACTGTTGGACGATCAGATTTCTGATGGATGGAGGTAGCCTGATGCGATGGAAAAAGTCAGTTGGCTGGCTGGCGCTCCTGTTCTGGTTGACAATGGCACCAGCGCACGGAGCGGAGCCAGCCACGGTCGCCGATGAGGGAGGGAAGGCGCTGGCTCGGGAGGACGCAGTGAAAACGGCGGTGCCTTCTACCTATGTCATCGGGGTGGGCGATGTTTTGCAACTGTCCGTATGGAAAGATACGGCCCTGAGCCGCCAGATGGTGGTCTTGCCGGACGGCACGGTTTCTTTGCCGTTGTCGGGACTGGTCACTGCTGCAGGAAAAACCGTGGCACAACTGGAAACAGAGGTAGCTGGAAAGATCAAACGCTACATGACTGATCCCGTGCTGGATATCAGTGTCGTTCAGGCCAACAGCATGATCATTTATATCGTCGGCAAAGTCCAGAGTCCCGGTCGTTTTCCAGTGGCCACCGATGTCAACATCCTGCAGGCGTTGGCCATGGCCGGAGGACCGAACCGGTTTGCGGACACCGACAACATCCGGGTGCATCGCGAGGAGGGGGGGAAGACCGTCTTTCTCGATTTTGATTACGATGCAGTGCTGAAGGGGGTGCATATGGAGCAGAATATCCGGCTGCGGCGTGGTGATGTCGTCGTCGTCCCTTGAACGGAAAGGGGGAAATACCGGTGCATCGCCCATCGAAGAAAATGCCGCCGCCATCTGCCATCTGTTGAGGTTGAGCCTTGAAGCATCGGAACAAGCCAGGGTGGGAGGGGGCGCTGCTCTGTCTGGGCCTCATGCTGCAGAACCCACCGGCCGTTGCGGGTGATTTCAGCTACACCGTTCTGACGGATGTGTTGCAGGTGTACGACAGCAATATATTTCTGGCGAGCGACAAGGCGGCGGATGAAACAAAGCTCTCCGATTTCATCACCACGATTTCCCCGGCGATGGAACTGGCCTACCAAACTGAAAGAAGCAGAACAGCGGTGACGATACGCCAGGACATATCCCGCTATGCCGAATACGACGAATTGGACAATGTCGGCCAGAGCTATAAAGGACGGTTTGGCTATGCCATCAACGAACTCTCCTCGATCGACCTCAGTGCGGGCTACAGACTGGATCACAGCGCCGACAGCGAGTTGGAAACCTCCGGGTTGCTCTTGGACACCACGGAGCGGAAACGCCGGAACCTTGGGGGGGAGATACAATATGCCTTGTCCGAGAAAAGCGGGGCATCCTTGTCCTATGGCTTTGCTCGTGACGATTATTCCAATGATGACCCTGACTCCGAGTTCAATACTGTTTCTCTGACCCTGACCAGGGAGGTTGATTGGCTGCCGGAAGCATACGTGTACGGTTCGGGTGGAGTTATGTTCTATCAAACTGACTATTCAAGACAAAACAGCACTTCGGCGGTACTGGGAGGCGGTTTTCGCCTTTCTGAGGAGATCAGCCTCAATATTGATGCCGGAGTACGGAAGAGCCAGGAAAAATATGACGAATGGGGCGTGCAATGGTTGAGGGTCCCTCCATATTACCGACTGGTGACCATCGAGCGTTCCGAGGAAGAGTGGGGGCAGATCGCCCATTTCCAGATCGCCTACCAGGGGGAAGCGACCACTGTCAACCTCGACTTTTCCTATGATATGCAACCCGCCAGTGGCAGAGGAACCCTGACGGAACGAACTCAGATCGGTCTCGACGTTGTGCGCAGATTGAACGAAGAGTGCAGGGTTCGCGGTTTTTCCAGTTATTTTTTGAATTATCGTGAGGGGTTGGACCAACGCTACAACGTCGATGAAACGACCGTCAATCTGGGGATTGATCTGACCTATGACTTTAATCGCTATGTTTCGCTGAGCGGTCAGTATCTCCATACACTGAGCCAGGACGATGAGGACGGAACCGAGGCTGACCGTAATCGGTTTTGGGTGCGACTTGCCCTCAAATATCCTGTTGTTGAATAGGACTTGTACCTTCGGGAACGGATTATGTCCGGAGAAAACACCTCGACAATGAACAGGGGCAACGGGCCCCCCTGCATGCCAACGGAGTCTTTTTGTATGCATAACGCGCCGCTGACCCCGGGCGATTATTGGGCAATAGTGAAACGCCGTAAATGGAGCCTTGTGCTCTCGTCGCTTACGGTTCTGTTGATCACCGCCGCCACCGCCTTCCTGTTGCCGTCGATTTATGAGTCGTATTCGACCATCCTGATCGAAGAGCAGCACATCCCCACCGAGTTCGTCATGACCACCGTCAACACCTACGCCGAACAGCGGGTGCAGAATATCAAGCAACGGGTGCTCAGTTTCAGCCAGTTGTTCGAGATCATCAAGCAGCAGAACCTGTATCCCGAATTGAAGGACAAGTGGACGCCGGAAGAGATCGTCGAAAAAATGCGTGATGACATTCAGGTGAAGTTATTGAGCGCCGATGTGTTCGACCGGCGCACCGGCAGGCCGGCCACGGTGGCCACCGCCTTTACCGTCAGCTATGAGGGAAAACAACCCCAGGCGGTCCTGCGGGTCGCCGATACGCTCACTTCGCTTTTTCTTGAACAGAACCTGCAGGTTCGACAGCAACGAGTGAGCGAAACCTCTGCATTCCTCGCTTCGGAAGTTCAACGCATCAAAGCAGAGCTGGCCGTGGCCGAACAAGAGGTCGCCGCATTCAAAAAGGAACATATCAATGAACTCCCCGAACTGTTCCAGGTGAACAAACAGGGCCTGGATGCCATTGAGCGCGCGATCGAGCAGCTCAATGGAGAACTTCGGACGTTGAAGGAACGGGAGGGATTGCTTACCGCGCAGATAGCCGGCGTTCCATCCCGGATGGAAAACCTGGCCGGACAGAACAGGGACGCGGAAGCCCTGAAAGATTTGCGGTTGCAACTCGCGGGCCTGAGGGAACGGTATACGGACAAGTATCCCGATATCGCCATTCTCGAGGCGCAAATTGCGGAAATAGAACAGCGCCCTCTTTCTTCGTCATCTTTGCGCCCTGTCGGAGGGAATCAACCCGATAATCCCGCCTACATCACGCTCAACTCCCAGCTTGCCAGTACTCGAGCCGATATGCAGATGGTCAAAAAGCAGATTGAGACTGTGGAGCAACGTGCCGAGGCGTATCGCAAACGAATTGAAGAAACCCCAAAGGTCGAGGGGGATTACCTCGCTCTGGTCAGTCATCGCAATGCCCTGCAGGGCAAGTATAACGATCTGACCACCAAGTATCAGGAAGCCAAGGTGGCGCAGGAACTGGAGCGGGATCAGAAGGGGGAGCGGTTTACCCTGATTGAGCCGGCCCGTCTGCCGGAGAAACCCACGAAGCCCAATCGGCTGGCCATCTCGCTCATTGGTGCAGTGTTGGCCGTCGGGGTCGGGGTCGGGGTCGCTTCAGTGCGCGAACTGACCGATCAGTCGGTGAAAGATGCCGCTGTCCTTGCAGCCCTGGTCAAGGCGCCGGTGCTGGCGACCGTTCCTCGCATTATTACAGCTGAGGAGTGGATACGCCGGCAGAAACGGTGGCTCATTGTCGCTCTTGCATTTGTTGTGCTGCTGTGTGTTACCGCGGCCCTGGTTCATTTTTTTGTTATGGATTTCGACGTGCTTTGGGCCAAGGTCATGCGCTGGGCGGCCCGTTTTTAAGTGTGGATTTAAGGAAACACGCCCAGGGAACTTACCAGAATTGTAACCGAGAATACGTCAATGAGCCAATCACACACTGCTGCAACCGTGCAGACAGAAGCACAGGTTCCTTCCATCGGATCGTCGGGGAAAATATGGACACCACCGACGTACAGCGAATCAGCCAAGGTAACGATCAATTATCATAAGGCTGAAAAACATCATTGCCTGATCCGCGATCAAATGGGTCCCGCTGAGGACAGTATAAAAATTCTGCGTACCCGCCTGTTGCAGCTGACCCGCGACAAAGGATGGCGGACTGTCCTTATCACCAGTGCCCGCCCCAAAGAAGGAAAAACCGTGGTCGCCATCAACTTGGCGTTTGCCATGGCTCGCGAATATCAGCAGACTATTGTGTTGGTGGATGGCGATCTGCGCAACCCCACTATCGGCAGATATCTGGGGATCGAGGGCCAAAAAGGGTTGGCGGATCATTTTGTCGATAACATTCCGCTCAATCAGATCATCCTGTGGCCCGGAATCGAAAAGCTCACCCTGATCTCTGGAGGGAAACCGATGGCGCATTCCGCCGAAGTGATCGGTTCGCCGCAGATGCAGGCCCTGGTCGAGGAAATGAAAGCCCGCTATCGGGACAGATACGTGTTTTTCGATTCCCCCCCACTGCTCACCATGGCCGATACCTTGGCCTTTCTGCCGCTGGTGGACTGCGTCCTTCTCGTGGTGGAATCGGAACGAACACAGATGCGCGATATCCTGCAGGCCAGGAACCTGATTCCTGACGACAAACTTCTGGGCGTGGTGCTGAACAAGTCGACGATGCCGTCGTCCCCTTATCCTTCAGAGACACGGTGAACGATGTCTCCGAAGAAAACGATCCATCTGATTGCCGCGGCCCGACCTAATTTCATGAAAATCGCGCCGCTCTATCACGCCTTGAGCAGAGAGCCGTGGGCTAATCCGGTGATTGTCCATACAGGGCAGCATTATGACACCAACATGTCCGACGCCTTTTTCAGGGATTTGCTACTGCCTGTCCCCCATTATCACCTCGGCATCGGTAGCGGCACCCATGCCGAGCAGACCGGCAAGGTCATGATCGCCTATGAGCGGTTGCTCAATGAAACCCGGCCGGACTTGGTGGTTGTAGTCGGGGATGTCAACTCAACTCTGGCCTGTACCCTTGCCACTGTGAAAATCAGGTACGCGGACCGGCCTTCCGGTGGTGGCCGACGCTTCCCTCTCCCCGGGAACGTAAACCGAGCGATACGCCCCTTAGTCGCACATCTGGAGGCCGGGCTGCGTTCTTTTGACCGGTCCATGCCTGAGGAAATCAACCGGATCGCCACCGATACCTTGGCTGACATTCTTTGGACGCCATCGGCCGACGGCAATGAGAACCTGCTTTGGGAGGGTGTGTCACGCGAGAAAATCGAACGGGTTGGCAACATCATGATCGATTCGTTGGAAATGATGCGGCCGAAAATTGAAAAGATAAGGATGGCGAAGCAGTATGGTCTGGAACAGGGAACCTATGGTTTGGTCACCCTGCATCGTCCTGCCAACGTCGATGAGCCGGCACAGTTGAGGGCGATCTGTACGGCTCTGGAGAAGATCACCCAAACCTTTCCCCTGGTTTTTCCGGTGCACCCCCGGACCCGGAAACAACTTGAACAAAACGGATATTGGCAGGTTCTCGCCCAAATCCCGAACCTTTTTCTCAGCGAACCGCTTCCCTATCTGCAGTTCATGAGTCTGGTTTTCGACAGCCGCCTGGTTATTACCGATTCCGGAGGCGTGCAGGAGGAAACCACCTATCTGGGCATTCCCTGCCTGACTCTGCGCGAAAACACCGAACGGCCCATTACGGTGAGCGAAGGCACCAACCGCCTCTGTACCGTCGAAACGCTGTTGCAACACATAGCCAAGGCGACCGCCTCCAAGGAGCGCCGGAGCAGGAAACCGCTTCTCTGGGATGGTCACACGGCTGACAGGGTGGTTGCATCCATCCAGCAGGTACTGCTGGATGCAAAGGAAGTCATGCTGGACTGACGAGGCGCCCGCTCCGCTGAAAGTTCCCCTGCCGATGATACCAGAGGATTTGCCGGGAACACTTTTCGTCACTTATGACAGAGACAGTTTGGTAATCGCTCTTGTTCAGGCAACGATACGCCCAGGTAATTGCAGAGGATAAGGTCTTGTTGATCTGCTGCTTCCTTTTGATGACTCGGTTCACATGCTTGCCGAGTTTGTTGGAGTGATGCACGTGCTCACCAAGAACAGGTGACTGACATAATTTTCCATCTATCTTTCATTTTTTTGCATCGGATAGCCTTGAATAATAGAAAATATCAACTGTTAAGTAATGTCGTTATTTTGTGCTTTTCACTATTTTTAGTGCCAGCTGCGTTAGAGGCAGGGATTCCATGGAAAGGAATAATGCTTTCACCGATGGCAAATACAAATAATTCCCATGATGCATTCATCAAAGACTTTAAAGGCTTGGTCAAGGTGTTGAAAAGCAAGGGGATCAACACAGTCGTTTTCGACATGAACTACAAGGCGTTCCATTTCACATGCGATCCACGGCTGGACAAGTACTCTTACCCGCCAAATCGTGGGTTTACTGCGTCGGAAACGCGCCAGATGGCAAAAATTGCGAGAGACAATGGAATGAATGTCATTGTTGCCCTGCAAATTCTAACCCATTCAGTAGGCAACGTCTTTTCGGAAGTATATCCCGAATACATGCTACCGGTGGGCGAATGGCGGCAAGGCGCCCTCTACGAAAACAAGCTCGATTATGTCCAATATAAGCAGAAAACATATAAGTCCATTCGCTCACATACATCTAACACAGAAAATGCCCCACCAGCGGTAACATGCTGGCGGGAAACCAAGTCGTCGGCGACACGAAACCCTTTTGTTAAGGAAGGAGAGATTCTCGTTTTTAAAATGATAGATGAACTCATTCAGGCATTCACGGTGAACGGTGTCAGCCCGGAGGGATTTCACATCGGGAGCGACGAGCTGAGGTACTGGTACAAACAACCGGAACTGGCCACAGGAAAATCCTCGGCGCAGATCTTCGCAATGGCCATCACCAACGCTTTTAACCACATCAAGACAAAAAATCCGGCGATGGAAGTCATCATGTGGGGTGACATGCTCGATGAACAATGGAACGGAGCGCCGAAGTCGGCTCGGAATACCTATGGCAGGAATACGGCTGCCGCCATCGACTTGATACCAAAAGACATCATTATCGCCGACTGGAGATATGAAGCGAATAAACAGTATGGCTACGATGCCATAAAAGAGGAGTTTCCCTCAGTCGGAAAATTCCTGAACAAGGGATTCCGGGTTTGGCCCACCAGTTGGGTCGAGGTGAAGGGAACGACCGACCTCGTTTGGACCGGCAACATGGAGCAGGTAAGAACGAATCGGATCACGGGGCATTTGTACAGCACCTGGCTTGATGGGATAGTCCCCGAACTTGCTTCTCTTCTTGTCGATCCTGCACGTCAAGTGCCTGACAACTGCGTGGCCAAGATCAAGGAAGTGGACAGGGCGAAATTCAAGGCGTATTACAGAGGGGTTGCCGATTCGATCAACGCGACGGCACACATTGTGGGGGTTCAGAAATGCAGGGGAACCGATTCTTCCTGTGGAACCTACCCTGCATGCGAGGATATTTTAGGGAAAAGCGGCTACCAGGGCGATGAATTCCATGCCTATTACTGCGACAACAACGTTTTGAAGTATAAGATCATTCTCTTTCCCCATGATTACGTCGCCTACTGGAAATTTGAGGGCGATGTCAGGGATGCAACCGGAAAAAATGACGGCGTCATGATTAATGGGGTGTCTTTGATCAAGGATCCCGAGAGAGGCTTGGTTGCAAAATTTTCAGGGGATGCTGCGTCTATCAGAGTGCAAAATGACAAATCACTGCAAATGGGAACGGACAGTCTAAGTATTTCCGCATGGTTCAAAGCGCCCGCTTCAAAGGTGTTAGGCACTATAGTTTCCAAGGGGCTGACTAACTTTGCTTTATTGTTACATCAGGACGGAAGGATTTTGTTGGAAACCAATGGAAATGATTTTTACCGATATTCAGCGGATGACATTAGCTATCGCGATAATCAATGGCATCATGTTGTCGCCATATTTGACAGTTTAGTTCCAGATATAACAATCTATATTGACAATATGTTATCAAATGGTCCTGATCATCCATCGGCAAAAGGTCATAATAACAAGTCAGGCGATTCTGATTTATACATAGGAAACCATGGAGGAACCAGTCAATATCAATTTTATGGATATCTTGACGATATCATGATATTTAATCGTGCCCTGTCTCGGTATGAGGTGATGACAATATATAGTATTAAAAAAAAGAAAAAACATGATATCCATATATTATAAAGATTCTTTCGTTAAAGAAATGCAATTCAATAAACAATATGGAAAGTGAGGAAATTATCATTTTATAATTTTTAAAAAATACTAAGTAATCATATAGATAATGTAAACAGAACGATATATTTTTTTCACTATCGATAAATGAGTTCATCCAAAAAATCGGCCTCCAACAACTTGACGAAAAAAGCTGGATTGACCTTTGCGAGCAATCTATTGCGCCAGGGCGCCCAAATTGTGGTTGGTTTTGTGGTCACTCCAATCGTCATTCGGGGGCTGGGCGCAGAACTGTATGGCGCCTTGCAGATGATCGAGCAAGCTGTTCAGTATATTGCAAGGAGCGATTTGCGACCCATGGGAACGCTTCGCGTCTTTCTTTCCGTCCGTCAGCACAGTGACGATTATCAAGAAAAAAAACGTCTGGTTGGCGCAGCATTGTCGATTTCCCTTGTAATGCTCCCCCTTCTTCTTGTTGCGGGGGCATGTCTTTCTTGGGCGGCTCCATCGTTTATCAAGGTTACCCCCGAATATACCTTGGCGGTACAGATCACCATGGCCATTGCCGTGTTGCGGATTGCTCTGGACAAACTCTTGGGACTTCCCGGCAGTGTTTTGGCGGGAGTCAATCTGGAATACAAGGCAATGGGGTTAAACGCCGGCACAGTACTGGCCAGTGGCGCCTTGAGCGTTCTGGCAATTACAGCTGGCTGGGGATTGGTCGGGATTGCCTGTGCCGCTGTGGTGGGTGTGCTGTTGAACGGAGGAATAAGATTTTTCGTGGCCCATAAATATGTGCCTTGGTTTGGCGTGGCCCGTCCATCTAAACCTGAGTTTCTGAATTTTACCAAATCGAGCGGATGGTTTTTTATCTCAAGCATTGCCGATGCATTTTTGAATGTCAGCGATCTGCTCATAATCGGCATGGTCTTGGGGCCGGCCGCGGCAGGCGTATATGCCGCGACAGGTGCGGTGTTAAGGATGGTTGTTGCACCCGTTTCACAGGTGCTTTCCTCGGCTTCTGCCGGAATTGGAGAGCTTTGCGGCAAGAAGGATTGGCATCGTGTTATACAAATACGGCAGGAAATGTTTGCCATTACCGTTGTTGTTATGACAGTTATTGGCACGGGAGTTGTTGGTTTCAATAAAGCATTCCTTGGTCTTTGGATTGGCGATGGTTTTTACTCCGGAGATTGGGTGAACCTCACCATGGTGTTGATCGCCTTAGTGAAAGTCTTATTGATATCAGATTCGTTGCTTTTAGATAATCTTCTTGTTTTTAAGGAAAAATCTATCGCCTTCTTTTCCTGTGGACTCTTCACACTTTGCTCGGGGGGTATGCTGACCTGCTATGCGGGAGAAATTGGCATGGCTCTATCGGTATTTATAGGACAATTTGGACTTTTTTTATATTGCTGCAAATTGATTAACAAAAAATTAGGTAAAGTAAAAACTACCGTCTTCAAATTTCCTGCAAAGATGCTAGTTTTTCCAGCTATTTTGATATTATCTTCTTACATAATTAATGTTTATTTTGCTCCACATGATTTTATATCATTTTTTTCTTCAGTTATTGTTTTCTGTTGTATTTCAGCAATTATATTATGGAAATACGGAATAAGCGATTGTGACAGAAAATCTAGTTTGGCAAGAATTATATTTCTTCTTCGTCGTTAGATTTATATATAATTTGATCCAATCAAACAGTTAATGAAATAATCATATAAGAATGAAGAGTTCATATCCTCCGCAACATGCAGATCGGCAAATTATCCCCTTCTTGCTCATACTGGCTATATTGTTTTTCAAGTTCATATCCTTTCCTGTAATCAATACATTTGGATTTGCTCCTGAAAATTTTCTATTTTTGCTACTCGGATTTATCCTGATATTTTTCGTGAGAACATTGGTTCAGTTGAAGGGTAGCTTTTTAATAATAATATTATTCTTTCTGTTTTACAGTTTGGAATTTATTATTAATTTATTGCAAGGTGATCATGGTATTGGTTTTATCCCGCAGATAAAATCTATTTTTATGATAATTGGAATCGCTACCTTCTGCAGCAATGAACAGAATATTGTTTCAGCTATTAAATTTTTTGTTGTATTGGCCACTTTTTCTGTTGTTTTTGGCCTGCTGGTTTATTTTATCGGCGAACCTTTCATCTCCATACGACAGTGGTTCACGGCCTCGTCATCAACTGCTGAGACTATTTTTATTGGCAAGGGCAGCCAGCTGACCGGTCTTTACTGTGTCCCCCATGTATTCGGCTACATGATGGCAGCCGTACCCATCCTGTGTTTCACCCTTTTCCTCGCCGAAAAACGATTCTTTTGGATGGGTTGTTTGCTGGTTTGCAGTATCGGACTTCTCTTGAATGCGGAAAGATCGGCCCTGTTGATGAATATCGTTGTCTTTGGCCTTGTCTTTTGGCGGCAAAAGAATCGTTTTTTATTGCTCCCATCGCTCGTGCTGTGCGTTATTGCCGTATTGCTCATCCAGCATGTCTTTGTTTCCCGATCCCAAAATGTAGTGCACCTGCAGGAAGCCTCCTATAGATCGGGAAGCTTGAGCGATCGGATGAAAAAGACCACCTCCGACGAAGTGGTTGATCGGATTAAATGGCAGCTCCATGGGATAAGAGCGGTGCTGAAGCATCCCTTGACCGGCGCCACTCAATCTGAATATGCGCACGAGGTCTATGCGGAAAAAATGGACACACCCTCTCAACGGCAAGTTGAGAGTGCCCTAGCTTCCCATAACCATTATGTCAACGTAGGCCTTAAAACAGGGATATGGGGCTGGATGATCTTGGCGATTCTGTTGTGGCGAATCGCTGTCATGCTGAGGAGCGATATGGCTCCTTTTTCTGAGAAGCAGTCCCTGGCGACAATAGCGCTTGGCGTTAAACTCTCGGTTATTGCGACGATGGGGAATGCGGTTTTTCACAATAATGGACTCTTCAGCTCGGAATTTGCCAGTTCTACTGTTTTAGCGTTTTTAATGGCGATTTACGGAATGGTTCAATCTTGTCAGCCAACGAGACCCATTTATGCAGCTTATTAGCATGGTTTCCATCGGCCTGCTGCTGTTCTATGCCACAGGAGTGTTGATCTACCGGTTGTGGCAAGTCAACAATAAACCCTTGTGGGGCGCGATGGATTTACCTGCCTGCGCACCGCTCATCAAATGAGCCGGGCGATGGAATTCAACGGGCTGTTTCTTGGCAAGAACAACTCTGATCCGCAATCTGTCCGGAGGTTTGTGGCAGATGCCGGCGTCTCGTTTATTCTTTTGCAGAAAGACAGGTTGCGGGAAGCGGAGGCATTGTCACTGGAAACCGTTTTTCCGGTTCTCTTTCAAAACGATAGTCTCTGTCTGTTGGCAGTAAGGCAATAGGCACAAGAATATGAAAGTCTGCTTTGTTGCCCTTGGTGTGTATCCGCTTTTTTTCCATGGGACATACACAGGGCAGATCGGCGGCTCTGAATTGCAGCAGAAACTGATCGGGGAGGCTCTCAGCGCAAAAGGCGCCCAGGTTTCCTTCATTTCCCATGATGTGGGGCAGCCCGATTTTCTCCATCGTGGCGGTCTAACCTTTATAAAATCCTTCGCGCCCTCTGCCGGACTGCCGGGAATACGGTTTTTTCATCCCCGGTTGACCGAAATCTGGAAGGCATTGATTAAGGCCGATGCCGATGTCTGCTATTGCCGGGCTGCAGGTTTTCTGCCCGGAGTATTGACACTTTTTTGTCGCATATATCGAAAAAAGTTTGTGTTTGCTGGGGCCAGTGACACTGATTTCTTGCCCGATCACCATATTATACCCACCCAGCGCGACAAACTCCTGTATCGGTTTGGCATCAGGCGCGCGGATGCGATCGTTGTGCAATCGGCCAAGCAGCAGGCACTGCTACGGGCCAATTTCGGACGTGATGGCATCGTCATTCGCAATTTTCATGATGGCGAGGCGAGAATCCTGCCAGAATCCGAGAGACGTGTCATTTTGTGGGTCTCGACGATCAGAAGTTTGAAGCGCCCGATGTTGTTCATCCAACTCGCCCAAGCCCTGCCCCAGGAAAGGTTTGTGATGATCGGCGGCCGTGATGGCTCAAACCCGGAACTCTTTCAATCCGTATCCGAGCAGTGCGCCGCGCTGCCGAATCTCGAATTTCTCGGATTCCAGCCGCTGGAGGTCACGGAACGGTATTTTGATCAAAGCAAGTTGTTCGTCAACACCTCGGAGCACGAAGGGTTTCCCAACACTTTCCTTCAGGCATGGCGGAGAGGCATCCCTGTTGTTTCCTTTGTAGACCCGGACGATGTGATCCGGAACAACAGTCTAGGGTGTGTCGTCATCGGCGATCAATCGTTACCCGAAGTGGTCAGGTCTGTCTTGGACGCGCCACCGGATGCCGAGAAAATTCGTGTGTATTTCCAAAAGAACCACGCTTCCGGTGTGGCAGAACAATACCTTCATGTTTTTGGGAGCCTTGTCCGTGGCGCCTAAAAAGATCCTGTTCCTCATCAGCTCCCTTGGCCCCGGCGGGGCGGAACGACAGACGATTGATCTGGTCAACAGGATGGACCGGAACCGCTTTGCCGTGTCGCTTGCTTATTTTGTACGGAACGAAACGCTGAAGCCTTTGCTGCGAGAAGATCGTTTAACCGGTCTTTACTGCCTGAACAAGCGAATGCGGTTCGATCCGGGTGCATTGATGCGGTTGAAGACCATAGTTCAGAACACGAAACCTGACATTGTGGTCTGTGTTAATCTCTATCCGGTATTGTATGTTCATCTACTCCGTCCTTTATGCGGGCTACGTTGTAAAGTAGTGGTGGTGATGCATTCGACCGTCATGCCTGATCGATACAACGACATACTCGTTAGGCTGATTTACAGGCCCCTGCTCAACCGCAGTGAACATGTGATCTTTGTTTGCCGAAATCAAAT
This sequence comes from Desulfobulbus elongatus DSM 2908, assembly GCF_000621145.1. Lineage (GTDB taxonomy): Bacteria > Desulfobacterota > Desulfobulbia > Desulfobulbales > Desulfobulbaceae > Desulfobulbus > Desulfobulbus elongatus. Next base: position 12,183 of record NZ_JHZB01000041.1, on the reverse strand, counting down.
GGACTACTGGACGAGCCAATACCGCGTCAATACAAAGATCAACTCATACATATATAACGGCATTGATACACAATTTTTCGATTTTCAAATGACCACAGAAGAGCGCAACCTCCTGCGGGCTTTCCTTGGCATCCTGGAAGAAGAATCGGTTATATGCATCTGTGCCTCTCTTAGCAAAGTGAAACGGCACATTGATCTTATAGACGCAGGATCATTACTGCGCAAACAAGGGTTTCAATTAAAAATCCTTATAGTTGGCGACGGTCCGGAACGAAAAGAAATTGAACAACATATCACGTATAAAATGATGGACAATGCTGTTATCCTTGTTGGATTTCAACAGGATGTGAGACCATTTGTGGTCATATCGGATATCTTTGCGTTGTGCTCTTCGACAGAGACCTTTTCAATCGCCATACTTGAAGCCATGGCCATGGGCAAGGCTATTGTTGCCCCGGCAACAGGAGGAATGCCCGAGCAGGTGCTCAATGGTCAAAATGGATTACTTTTTCCAATGAAAAATGTCGATGCACTTGCTGAGAGTCTGGCTAAGCTTCTAAAAAATAATCGGGCTGAATCCATGGGGGATCTTTCGAGGAAAATTGTCAATGAAAGATTTGCCGTTGATAAAATGGTAACTTGTTACGAGAGGTTACTGGAGGATTTGGTATAATTATGCCAGGTGCAATAGGGGTTATCTGTCCAACCGACTTCATAAAGAGATTGCCGTTTGGTGGTGCTAGCGGATTTATCCAGAATGCTCTTTCTGCAATCAATTATCCAATCGTCATCTTTGGTGCAGGAGTGAACGGAACTCCACTGTGGACTCCACAACTCCTCTGTGACAATGTTGAATTTGTAGCCACTTATGCGCACCTCTTCCCGTCACGCTACCCTTTACGACTTCGGTCCTTACAGGGGTACCTTTCTAGCCGGCGGCGAATATTGAAAAGCGGTGTCAGTCTCCTGTATGTCCATTCTCCAGAATGCGCACTTCCATTCTTGTTTGGTGACGACAGGCTCCCAGTTGTTTTTCACCAACACGGTTCCGGCAACCCGGTAACGTCGGCAAAGTACTCTTGGGCTCGAAACCGGTCATTGGAGCAACTATTCGACCAGATACATAGAACAATCTATCGTCGGGCAGACTGGATAATTGCCATTGACCGATTGTGCCAAGACCAAGTGGTCGAAAACGGGGCAGGCAACAAGGTAAATTTAATCATGAATGCAGTCGATCGTGGCAGGTTCCGGCCCGATCCTGAAAGCCGCGCAATCATGCGCGGGGCAACTGGCTGTTGTGACGATGAACTCGTCATCCTTTTTGTCGGACGGCTTGAAGAAATCAAACAAGTGGATCGACTCATTAAAGGAGTGGCTGAGTTCAGGAGGAAGATAAGGGAGAAGTGCAGGGTACGCTTGTTGATTGCCGGTGACGGAACTTGTCTCCCTGCTCTGGTACAGTTGAGGGACACCTGCGGTCTCGCCGACGTAGTGTCCTTTCTCGGCAAGGTTCCGCACGACCGCTTGCCGGGCTACTACAATGCAGCCGATGTGCTGGTGCTTCCTTCCCGGATGGAGGGGGTGCCGATGGTTGTACTAGAATCATTGGCTTGTGGTACTCCAGTGATAGCCGCAACGGTAGGTGGTATTCCTGAATTGGTGAGAAATGGTGAGAACGGTATTCTGCTTGACCAAGTCACCCCTGAATCCATTGCCACTGCCCTAGCTGATATATCCGTGCAAGCTCCGCAACCGGTAACCATATCAGCAACGGTTGCACGATGGGGTACTGTAGAGGTAGGCGCTGAGCTTTCTACGATTTTCAGCAAGTTTGTCGGTTTATAACGAGGATATATGCAGCCGTATATTCTGATAATCGGTCAGCTGCCTCCACCAGTGCACGGCTCCAATATAATGACCGAGCGATTCTTGGAAGCCCTTGTTGTTAACGGTTTTAACTATAAGATCGTAGAAAAGTCCTTTTCGCAAAGCATTTCAGAGGTTGGCAAGGCTTCTTTAAAAAAAGTTTTTAAGATCCCAGCCCTTTGCCGGCAAGTCGATGCAGCAATAAAGAAGCAGCGGCCGTACTTGAGTGTATATTTTCTCTCCGTAGGGATTAGCTCTCTTTTGGTTGACTGTCTTTTACTTAAACTTCTAAGAAAAAACAAAATCCCCTACATACTCTATTTACATGGTAAAGGGTACAGAAGGTATGAAACAAGCAGATATCTTCTTGTGCGTGATATCGTTCGTATAGCTTTGAAAGGGGCGTTTGGAGGGTTTGTTCTTGGAGATCGGCTTAAACAAGATATTAATCACTGTATTTCAGATGAAAATCTTTATGTGTTGCCGAATGGCATCCCGCACAGTGAGTTTTCTCCTGCAGATGACAGCAATAAGTGCAATGAGATAATTAAAATATCTTTCTTGTCTAACCTGATACCGACAAAAGGACCATTACGGTTTCTAGAAATGGCCAAACGTGTCCGAGAACAATCCTCATTCGTTCATTTTACCTTGGCAGGAGGGCATAGGTCCGAAGCATATCTAAATGAGTTAAAGCAATTTATACATAAAGAGAAATTGGAAGACTGTGTCTCAATACCAGGCCCGGTTTATGGCCAGGAAAAAAATCAACTTTTGGAAGACACGGACATTTTTGTTTATCCAACGGAGAAAGATGTATTTCCTCTTGTTATTATTGAGGCTATGCAACATGGCATACCTATAATCTCCTCGCCGATCGGCGCAATTCAAGATGCTGTCTGCGACGGTCTGAACGGGTTCATTGTTAAACCCAATGATATAGAAACACTGGCCGAGCGAGTCTTACACCTGGTTCGTGATACCGAACTTCGAAAATCCATGGGAAAAGCAGGAAAAGAGCTTTATGAACAGCACTATTCCCTAAACGCTTATTACTGGAACACACGTAAGGCCTTAGAATATTTTCTTTTGCGCTTGGACTTGCCAGCTTCAAACACGATTGGTGAAGGTGTTGTCAAATGATGCGCGGACTGCTGCTTGGTTATCCTTACCTGCGAACAAGACAGTTGCTGCGGAAGACAGAGTTCCTGCCAAGGGAGAGATTAGCCGATTTGCAACTCAGCCTTCTTCTGGCGGCTATGCGCCATGCACTGCTTCATATCCCTATCTATACCGCTTTATCCAAAGGGTGGTCCAAGCTGGAAACACTTGATCCGCAGGAAGCCTTGCACTGTTTTCCTTTTATCGACAAGCAGGTCATCCGGGAGCATTTTGCTAGTTTTTATACCGGACCTTCTTATAGACGGCTGAAGGCGACATCAGGTGGTTCAACGGGTACACCGTTTGTTTTTTATATGGACCGTTATGTTACGCGTCAGGTGGAAAAAGCTTTTATTTTCGATCAGTGGAGCAGAGTGGGCTATCGCTTTGGTGATTCTATTTTTAATCTGCGTGGCCGTACTCCCCCGAAAGGGCGATTTCTTTATCACGATCGCTTATTCAATATCCATTTTGCCTCATCTTTTAATCTGACCGCGCAGACGGTCGGTGATTATGTCAATGCCATCAATCAACTGCGGCCCCGATTTCTCCATGGTTATCCTTCGACCATGTATCAACTTGCCGCCCTGATGGAATCAAAAGACAGGAGGCTTTCGTTTCAGCCACAAGCGATATTTTGCGGCTTGGAAAAGACCTTCCCCTACCAGCGGGAGAAAATCGAATCTGTCTTCGGCTGCCGGGTATACCATTGGTATGGCCATAGCGAGTATCTTGCCCTGGGAGGCGCGTGCGAGTACTCGGACACCCTCCATTTCTACCCCCAGTACGGTTACACCGAGCTTATTGCGTCTGGGGTTACCGATGAGCGCGGGCAAGAACTGTTCGAGATCGTTGCGACTGGTTTCAATAATCCGGTTATGCCGCTCATACGCTACCGTACCGGTGATTACGCCGTGCCGGCTGCAAATCAGACCTGTCGCTGTGGCCGCCATTATCTGCTTGTCGATGAGGTAGTCGGCAGGCAGCAGGAGTTCATTGTAGACGCTCATGGTTCCCTAATCAGTGCTACCAGTCTCATTTTCGGCCAGCATTATGCAGTATTTGGAGGGGTGGAATCCATAAGACTTCATCAAAAGCATCCTGGAAAACTTGATGTGATCTTGGTGAAAGGCGTGGAGTTTTGTGAGGATTCCTTCCGGGAGATGCAGGCCAGGATGCTGGACCTGATCGGCGATAGGATGACAATACGATTTCTTTTTTCCGATCAGGTGGAAAAGACCCCTATCGGCAAGGCACGGCTCGTGGAGCAGGAATTGGATACCCGTGAATATTTTGGCCGGTAAGCAGCTGGCTGATTTTCGCAGAACGTATTGAAGATATTGTATGCAACAACTCACGCAAAAACTGAAAGACGGCGTCATGCAGGTTCTTGACGCGCCGTTGCCGCAACTTACCTCCGGCAGCATCCTGGTAAAAAACCACTTTTCCCTGGTCAGTGCCGGAACCGAAGGGAGTACCGTGAAGGCGGCGCGTTCCAGCCTTGTGGAGAAAGCGCGCTCCCGACCACAGCAGGTGAAACAGGTCATCGACACCCTGAAAACCCAGGGCCTCACCCAGACGTATCGGGCCGTCATGAAAAAGCTCGATGCCTATTCACCCCTCGGGTACTCCTGCTGCGGCGAGGTGCTCGACGTCGCTCCCGATGTGGCGGGCTTTTGCGTGGGCGATTTAGTGGCCTGCGGTGGCCTGTCCGCCTGTCATGCCGAGGTCGTCTGCGTGCCGGTCAACTTGTGCGTCAAGCTCCATCCGGATGCCGACATGCGCCAGGCTGCCTTCAACACCCTTGGCGCTATCGCCATGCAGGGCGTGCGTCAGGCCGACCTGCGGCTTGGTGAAACCTGCCTTGTCGTCGGACTCGGCCTGCTGGGGCAACTGACCGCCCTGTTGCTGAAGGCGTCCGGCATCAGGACCATTGGCGTCGATATCGATCCGGCCATGGTCGACCTGGCCGTTCACCATGCCCTGGATCTCGGGCTGCAGCGCAACGCGCCCGGTATCCAGTCGGCCATCCATGATTTTACCCGTGGCCTGGGCTGCGATGCGGTTATCATCACCGCCGCGACCCAGTCGCTGGACCCCATCAATTTCGCCGGCGCCTGCTGCCGCAAGAGGGGCACCATTGTCGTGGTCGGCGACATACCGACCGGCTTCAATCGGGAACCGCATTTCTACAAAAAGGAGTTGCAGGTCCGCATGTCCTGCTCCTACGGGCCCGGCCGTTATGATCCGGAGTATGAGGAAAAGGGGCGGGACTATCCGCCGGCCTATGTTCGCTGGACCGAAAACCGGAACATGCAGGCCTTTCAGGAACTGCTGTATTCCAGGCGCATCGATGTCAGCTATCTTGCCACCCACACCTTTGGCCTTGACAATGCCCGGTCGGCCTACGATCTGGTCATGAACAGGTCGGAACCGTTCATCGGCATCCTGTTGCAATACGACACATCGAGGCAGCATGTCCGCCGGCGTTTGCCAATCAGGTCGCACACCGGAACGGCCGCCGTTGCGATCGGATTTATCGGGGCCGGATCCTACGCGCAAAGCCATCTTCTCCCCAATGTGCCGGTTGGCAACGATGTCCAACTGACGGGGATTCTGACCGCGACCAGTGCCGGTTCCCGTTCCACGGCGGAACGCTTCGGCTTTGCGTTCTGTGCCGGAAGCGAGGGCGACATTCTTGGCGACGCTACGATCAATACCGTATTTATCGCCACCCGGCATGACAGCCACGGCGGCTATGTGCTGCGCGCCCTGCAGGCGGGCAAGCATGTCTTTGTGGAAAAGCCCCTTTGCCGCACCCCCCAAGAGCTGCAGGATATTTATACCTGCTATGCCGCGCTGACCGAGGCGGGCAGCCGGCCGCAACTGCTGGTCGGCTACAACAGGCGTTTTTCGCCGCTGGCAACCGCATTGAAACAGATAGCGGGCAACGGACCTCTCGCTGTCAACTGCCGCGTCAACGCCGGGCTCATCCCCGCGGATTCGTGGATCCAGGATGCGGAATTGGGTGGCGGCAGGATTGTCGGTGAGGTCTGTCATTTTATCGATCTGTGCAACTTTCTCACCGGTTCGCTTCCGCTATCCGTCTATGCGGTCTCCTTGCGAACGCCCGAGCATCTTCACGACACGATTTGCATCAGCCTCGCCTACGAAAACGGTTCCATCGGCACCATCAATTATTTTGCCAATGGCGACAAAAATCTGCCCAAGGAGCGCATCGAGGTCTTTGGGGGAGGGAGCGCCGCAGTGCTTGACGACTTCAGGCTACTGTCCGTGCACACCGGAGGCAGGAAAATGGACAATAAACTCGTGAGCCAGAACAAGGGACAGAAAACGGCGGTCCGGTGTTTCATTGAAAGGGTGAAGACTGGTGGCGCGCCTCTGATCGCCTTTGACGATTTGTACAGCACATCCCTGGCGACATTCGCCGTGCTCGAATCCCTGCGGACGGGCGCGCCGGTCTTCTTACGTCATTGATCGGCGTGGGGAGAATGATGAAGACATTCTGCACAGTGGAATGAACGCATACGTACTTTCAAGGCCTGCACAGATTGCCGATCCCTATGATGTCTGTCGTTCAGCCGGAATTTTTTGCCATACCCGAAAGGACGTGACGGGATTGAACCAACAGCGGACAGTCGCACCAACAGAGCCACGCGCCCACAACCGCCGATCCGCTCCTCCCTGGAAACCCGTGGCCGCATGACCGCAAACCGGACGCTGATACAGCGGATCAGGCGGGCATCGTTCGCCGAACTCCTCTATCGGGGCCGCCGGCTCGTTGAGAATCAGTGGCTCAAATACCGCATCCAGAGGGGGGCAGGGCGCCTGTCCGTTGCCGCCCCTGTCTCGTATCGGCTCTCAAGTCCTCTCAGGGTGCCGGAGATGGTGTGCGCGGTCGACGAGGCGAGTATCGAGCGACTGCTTTCCGGAGCAACGTATTGCTTGTATGCGGATCAAAGGGAGGTGGAGCTGTTTATCGAACACTATCGCCACCGGTGGAACGGCGATATTCCCCACGACCTCGCCGAACCGGATATCCGCGCCGTCTGGGAACCGGCCCGGTTGCAGCATGTCAGCACCTTGCTCCTTGTCGCGGACGGACATCCCCGGGGGTACTTCCTGAAGGAGTATGCGCGGCAGGCGGTGCTGCGCTGGATAGGAGCCAATCCTTTCCTGTTGGGGCCATCCTGCTCTTCGGCCATGGAATGCGGGCTGCGGCTGCCGGTCTTTGCCTATGCCCTGGCAACCTGTGAGGCCTTAAGCGATGACGAGACCCAAATTCTGCTCGATGCGATCTATGGTCATGGCTGGTGGATCGCGCACCGGTTGGCGCTTTTCTCCTCCCTGGGCAATCATACCGTCTGTGAAGCCGTGGGCCTGGTGGTCGGCGGGATCGTGTTTCGGCAACTGCCCGAGGGGAAATACTGGCTGGATCGGGGCATAGCCTTGCTCAACCAGGAAATCGGGCATCAGATCCTGGCCGATGGAGGTCCCGCGGAACAGTCGTTGGCATACCACCGCTTTGTTCTTGATCTCTATTGGCTGGCGCTTGGCTTCCTGTCCTGCAACACGGACATACCCTGCGATCATTGGCTGGAAAGGTTGCGGCGGGGAGAGGCTTTCTGGCAGGCCTGTGTTGTCGACGGCACAACAGGGTGTGCCTTCGGTGACAGCGACGATGGCTATGCCGTTGCACCGGGGATCCACCCAAGACGCGAAGTACCCCGCAGTGAGCAGACTGTTCTGCCCGGAACCCCGGAACCGTGGCGGCAAACACAAACCCTTGCCGCCAGCGGCTTGACACTCCTGCGGGGCCAGGAGGGCCTTTTTCTGAGCTTCGATCATGGCCCGCTGGGTATGCCCCCCCTGTACAACCACGGCCATGCCGATGCCCTTGCCCTGACTTTGTCGGTCAAGGGAAAGCAGATGCTGGTCGATTGCGGCACCTACCGCTACAACGGGGCTCCCGGTTGGCGGCGGTATTTCAAGGGCACGCGAGCGCACAACACCGTCACCATCGACGGCCTCGACCAAGCGGTGCAGGTCACGGGATTCATCTGGGACAAGCCCTATTCGGCGCAACTCGTTAGTTGCCGCAGGACAGCAAGAGGCATGTATCTGGAGGCCAGGCACAATGGCTATACCCGGTTGCCGCAGCCGGTCGAGCACCGACGGCGCCTGCTGTGGATGGACGAAGGACTGCTGCTGGTCAAGGATCTGTTCAGCGGCAGCGGCGTGCATGCCTTTGAACTCAACTTTCATCTGCATCCCGAGTCCACGATCACTGAACAGGAGGGATGGTGGCATGTACACAGGGACGAGGCATGGTTCGCCATCGGCCTGCTCGGGGACGAGAACCTGCACTATGTGTTCGGCCAGGAGTCGCCCCTCCTTGGCTGGTATTCCCCTGCCTATGGGATCAGACAGAAAAGCGGTGTACTCCAGTGCACCAAAAACGGCGCCCCTGATGCGGTCAGCTTCACCACCGCGCTCTTTTTCCAGGGCGAGCCGAACAGGGAGAGGCTTCACCAGTATGCGAGTGTGCTATGAATGACCGTTTACCCATCCTCGACATTTGGGTCGATCCGGTCAGCCGCGAAGAGGCGCTGCATAGGGTGCGCGGCTTCCTTGCCCATGGCGATCGGCCCCATGCCATTTTTGCCGCCAACCCGGAGAAGAATTTTTCCGTGCCCACTGATGCGACCTTGTATCAGTGCTACCGGGAAGCCGATCTGCTGCTGCCTGACGGTATCGGTGTGGTGCTCGCGGCCAGATTACTGCACGGCGTACGGCTGCAGCGGCTGCCCGGATCGGAGTTCATCTTCGATATCTGCCGTCTGGCCGAGGCCGAGGGGCATGCAATCTTTGTCTACGGCGCCAGGGAGGAGGTGAACGGCCGTTCGGTGGCGTTGCTGCTGGAGCGCTATCCCGGATTGCGCATCGCCGGGCGGGCCAACGGCTATGTGTCCCCGGAGGAGATGCCGTGGTTGATCGAACGGATCAACAACTCGCAGGCAGCGATTCTCTTCCTTGCCCTGGGTTCTCCACGCCAGGAGAAATGGTTTGCCGCCCATAAGGGTGCGCTGTCTACGGTCCGCGTGGTCCAGGGCATCGGCGGCACGCTCGATACCATCGGCGGCAACGTGCAGCGGGCGCCGGAGTTCTGGTGCCGCCACAACCTGGAATGGCTGTATCGGCTGGTCAAGGAACCCAAGAGGATCAAACGGCAAAAGGTCCTGCCGCTCTTTGCCCTGTTGGTGCTCAAACAGTGGCTGTCCATGCGGATCGCCCGCGTCATGGGCGGATCCAGAGGAGCTGGATGCGATCGTTCCTAGCGTTCTGTTGTATCTTTTTCTGCCTGTGGGGAGCTGTTGTGCAGGGACGTTCTTTTTTGGAGATCTCCGAGACACCTGTCACGGCGGAGGTCGTGGTGCAGTTCACGGGACCGGACGATCGCATCCGCCGCGATGCCGCTGTCGGCCTGCTTGCACGAGGGCTGGCGCCACTGTTGATGGTGCCGGCGCAATACAGCCTGTTGGCAATGGGACAACAGGGAATCGAACAGATGCAGTCGCATGACCTCAAGGGGGAATGCTGGCCGCATCCGCGGCGCATGGCCAGAAGCTGGTCGCTGATGGAAAACACCCATAAGGAACTGATGCTGGCGAAGTGTGCCATGGACCGGCTGCAACTGCATTCGGCCATCCTGGTCAGTTCACCTTACCACATGCGCCGCATACGGCTCATTGCGGACCGGGTTTTCGATAAAGAACGGTACCGCATCGTCTGTGTCGCCGCCGCAACCGATCAGGAGGGGCAACCAGGGGGATCGGACCGGAGCGATTGGTGGTGGCTCATACAAGAGTATCCAAAAATACTGTGGTTTCTTCTCTATGAGCCATTCGTGCGGGAACAGAATGCGCATATCTGAAAAAGGGACGAATGTATCGGGACTCTGGGATGGTTGCTGCCGCCGGTATTGCGCCTGTCGGACCCTGATGGGAAAAACGGGACTTCTATAGCTTTGAATGGCTGAAAAGGTGAACGCTTTGCAAGCGCATGCTCTCAATTTTGCGGGTGGTTGGGCAAAAATCCTGCTGTTCGCTCCGCTTCTGGCCGCTCTCTACTCTTCGAGCTTCAACTGGCTTGTGCTCAAGGACTGGAGCCGGGAGGATTATTCGCACGGTTGGTTCGTTCCGCTGATCATCCTCTACCTGGTCTGGGAAAAGCGACCGATCCTGAGGGTCACGCCCGCCAATCCCTCCTGGATGGGCCTGCTGGTGCTGATACCTGGTCTGCTCCTGTACTGGATCGGGGAACTCGCAGGGGAGTTTTTCAGTCAGTATCTCTCTTTCACCCTGATCGTCATCGGCCTGTGTTGGTTGCACCTCGGCTGGCAAAAACTGAAAGTCCTGTTTTTTGCCCTAGCGTTTACCGTGGCGATGTATCCGCCGCCGCACTTTCTCCACGACAGGATAACCTTTCAGCTCAAATTGATCTCCTCGGAGCTGGGTATTCGACTGTTGCACCTGTACGGCATGTCGGCCTACCGGGAAGGCAACATCATCGATCTCGGCTTTACCCAGTTGCAGGTGGTGGATGCCTGCAGCGGCCTGAGATATCTGTTCACCCTCGTCATCATGGCGATTCTGCTCGCATATCTTTACAGGGAACGCCTGTGGAAAGAAATCGTGCTGGTGTTGTCCGCAGTGCCGATCACCCTGGTCATCAATGCCGTGCGCATTGCAGTTACCGGTATTTTATACAAATTCTGGGGGCCGGCGGTTGCCGAAGGCTTTTTTCACGACTTTGCCGGCATCTTTGTTTTCGTTGCCGGGCTCGGCGTCCTGCTGTTCGAGATGTGGTTGCTCTCCGGATTCCGGCCGATGCGCACCTGGGGCCTGTTTGCCGCAGGATCGTCCAGCGGGGGTTCGGAAGAGGCGCCGGCGCGGCTGCCGGCAACGGCAAGCCAGGTGGCTGCCGGTGGAGGAATCGGGAGCTTTCTCCGGCCGCACCAGTCTGTCGTCGCCCTGATTTTGTTGGCATCCACCCTGGTGGCCGTGCAGGTCATCGATTTCCGGGAAAAAACGCCTCCGGCCAAACCCTTTGCCCAATTCCCTGTTCATGTCGGGCAGTGGCAGGGAGTGCGGGGTCATCTGGACCAGGATATCATCGACCGCCTTGACCTGAGTGATTACACGACCATCGATTATCGAGGGCCGGACGGCAAAACGGTCAGTCTGTATGTCGCCTATTACCAGTCACAGACCAAGGGTGAATCGATCCATTCTCCTGAGACCTGCCTGCCCGGGAGCGGCTGGAAATTCGAGAAATCAGGAGTGAGCAACCTGCCCGTCGTTGCAGGCAGGCGAAACTCGCTTCCGGTCAACAGCGCCGTGATGAGCAAGGGGGAAAACCGTCAGCTCGTCTATTATTGGTTCCCCCAGCGCGATCGGATCGTGACCAGCACCTATGCCCTCAAGTTCTACAACTTCTGGGATGCATTGACCCGGCAACGGACCGATGGGGCTCTGGTGCGTCTGATCACACCGGTCTACCCCGATGAGCGCATTGAGGACGCAAGGGTGCGGTTGACGGCGTTTGCCGGCGACATGATGCCCGTTCTCAGTGAATACCTGCCTGAATGAACCGGGCATTATGCGCAACTTCGCAAGAAAATTACATTATTTCGCATATTATTGCGGGCGGCGACCCGTCATTCAGAGTAAGCACTGCCCATTGATACCATAACCAGGTGCCACCAGCTTAAAAGGGAACCCCGTGTGAATCGGGGACGGGCCCGCCGCTGTATCCGGGGACGAACGCTGCAAGGATGTCACTGACCGTAAGGTTGGGAAGACGCAGCCAGTAGGGTGATCCGGAAGTCAGAAGACCTGCCTGGAGATGCATGTGCCGTCCCGTGGCAAAGGGAGGGTGTCAGGAGACGAGGATAAAAAAGGGATATCCCCGGATCGGTGTGTGCGCCGTCCGGGGATTTTTTTTGTGGGCGGCAGGGAAAACTTCTCTCGGATAAAGCCACACCCGCCGCGAGGCGGGGCCGGAAAGCCACGGGTCTCATGCAGACAGCCGGGTTGCCTGAAAACAGAACAGGGCAACCCGGCTTTTTTT
>NZ_JHZB01000040.1 GCF_000621145.1 Desulfobulbus elongatus DSM 2908 | reverse complement strand
ATGAACCATAGCAGAACTGACGCCTTCAAATTTCTCACGCGGCAAGGCGTTCCAGATGATTCCTGTCCTCAGGACGTACACTATTGCGGAGAAAAAGAGTCGGTTCGAATACTTCGGCTTTCGGCCGCCGCCCGGCTTACGAGTATATTCTTTTCCGGCTTCTCGCAGATCTGTGGGGATCAACGGTTCAACGATCGCCCAGAATGCATCCGAAATTTCCCAGGTTTTGATGCGTGCCATTTCTCCCCCCGTTGCTTGGTTTCAACGGATATTAGCTGGAGGTGGGAAAATTGCGAGCAAATTATTTGTGGATAATCACTAAAGGCCAGCGTGCCGTCGGCGGTCGTGCTCACGTCGCCGGTAATGCTGCCGCTGGTGCCGCCGTCGCCGATCTGCAGGGTACCCAGGGTGATGCTGGTGCCGCCGGTGTAATCGTTGGTATTGGTCAGGATCGTGGTGCCGGTACCGATCTGGCGCAGTTGACCAGTGCCCGTCACCATGGCGTCGAAGACCACACTGTCGCTGCGATTGAAAGCCAAAGCGCCGGGGGAGGTCACGGTCACCAGATCGCTGTCGACGCTGCCGCTGGTGCCGCCGTCGCCCAGTTGCAGGATGCCGTTGGTGATGGTGGTGTCGCCGGTGTAGGTATTGGCATTGGTCAGGATCGTGGTGCCTGATCCCGCCTGAAGCAAGTCGCCGTCCCCCGAGACGATCCCAGCGAAGGTGTAGGTGTTCGAGCGGTTAAAGGCCAGTGCGCCACCGGCTTCCACGGTCACGTCGCCGAGAATGGAGCCGGTAGTGCCGCTGTTCACGGTGGGATCGCCCAGTTGCAGAATGCCATCCTTCACGGTGGTGCCGCCAGAATAACTACTGTAATATTGGGTATCGAGGATGTCGGCAGTCAGGATCAGCGTACCCGAACCGGTCTTGATCAGGGATGCTACTTGCCCTGAAGGTGTCACAATTGTGCTGTTGACCGTAAAGACGGTGCCGCTGCCCTGAGTTTCTATGACGCCGTTGCTGTTGCCTCCACTCGCCCCACCGTCGGAGTTGTCGAGAAAAATCAAGCGGTCGGTTGCAAAGCTGCTGGTTGTGCGCAGGGTCGAGTCATTGGAAATGAACACTGGGGCGCTTGCGCCCCCGAGATTGTTGTCCGCCGAAACCTGCAAGGTGCCGCCGGCGACGAATATGCCGCCGGTGTAGCTGCTATTGTCGCCGCTAAGGATGAGGGTCCCGAGATCTTGCTTGATCAGGGCCGCTCCACCGCCTTGGCCGGTCAATTCAGCTTCGATGGTTGCCGTTATTGTCGCCCCGGCCGGGGTGCCGTCGCCGACGCGGATATAGGAGACACCACCTCTGTTGTAATCAGGAACCAGCGTGATTGCGTCGCCGATGATCTCGTAACCGTCACTGGCGAATTGCATGCCGGTGGCCGTGACATTCCCCTGACTGTTATCAACTGTCACCGTGCCCGAGGCGGCCGTGAAGATGGCGAAGGCGGCGTCTGTCCAGGGCGCGTTGATCGTGCCGTCAGAGCCAGTCCAGTCATCGTCTGATCCCAGGTTGCGCCAAACGCCATCGCCGCCTCCGATCTGGCCGTTGTCCCTGTCAGAAGGATTCGGGGAGGAGGTTGGCAGGTCGCCGTCCCAATAGGTAAGAGTGAGTCCGGCGGTATTGACCAGGTTGACCTGATTGGGGATTGAGGTTTGGACGAAGAAACCGGTCAGGGGAGCCCCTACGACCGGCGTGTCCTGAGGTGACGTCGGAGCAGTCACATAGTTGCCGATTCTCAGTCCGTCCGTATCCCCACTGTTGGAAAGTAGGTCTCCACTATAATTGAAGATCCGATAGACACCAGGGCCCAAGGTCTGGCCTTCGTCCACGATATTGATCACCCCGTCCAAAACCAGGTCACCATCAACCTCGACAAGGTCATTGAGCGCCCCACCGGCGACATTGGCCTCGATCATGTTGTAGAACAGGATGGAGTCCTGATTAAGAGCGAGATCGCCGTTGATGGTCAGGGTGGCGGGGGTTTGCGGTTGGGAACCGGGGCCAAGCGTAGCGCCGCTTGCGATGTCGACGTTGCCGCCGACGATTCCGTCTCCGCCCAGGCGGGTGCCGCTGGCCGTGGTGAGATCCCCGGTCGCGGCGCTCTGGTCGCCGTTGATATAGAGCCAGCCGTTGTTGATCGCGGTGCTGCCGGTGTAGGTGTTGTCCGCGGTCAGGCGGGTGATGCCCGCGCCGTCGTGCACGACGTTGCCCGTGCCGCTGATCAGGCCGTTGAACGTGACGTCGTCCGAACGGTTGAACGCCAGCGTGCCGTTGTCAACGACGTTGCTGCTGACGATGCTGCCGCTGGCGCCGCCGTTGCCGAGTTGCAGTGTGCCCTGCGTGATGGTGGTGTCGCCGGTGTAGGTGTTGTTACTGGTCAGGATGGTCGTGCCCGTGCCGATCTGCTGCAACGCGCCCGACCCCGAGATGGTTCCGGCGAAGATGACCTGGTCGGAGCGGCTGAAGGCAAGGGTTCCGTTATCGACCACGTCGCCGACGATGCTGCCGCTCGTACCGCCGTTGCCCACCTGTAGCGTGCCGGCACCGATGGTGGTGCCGCCGGCATAGGTGTTGGTGTTGGTCAGGACGAGGGTTCCGTCACCGGCCTTGACCAGGGAGCCCGGCCCGACGACAACGCCGTTGGCCGTGAGCGTTGTTCCGACCGCCGTCTCTATCGTTCCGCTGGCGACACCAGAGCCGGTTTTGTCGAGACCGATCAGGCGGTTGGTGGCGAAGCTGGCGGTCGTTCTCAGCGTGGAACCGTTGGCAATGGCTAGAATGCCGGAGGCTGCGCCGAGATTCTGGTCGCTGGAAATCTGCAGCGTGCCGCCAACGATGCCTGTGCCATTGGTGTAAGTGTTGGCGCCTTCTAGGACAAGTGTGCCGAGGTCGTCTTTCACCAGGCGGGAAGTGCCGGTCAGTTCCGTGGAGATGGTCGCCGTCATCGCCGAGCCGGCCGACGTGCCGTCGCCGACACGGATTGTGGAAAAGGCGCCGGCCGAGATGTCGGGCACCAGCGTCAGCGCATCGCCGTCGATAACATATCCGTCGACCGCGAACTGCATGCCGTTGACCCTGACCGGGGTCAGGACGCGCCGCCCGGCTCGTTATCCACCGTCACCGTACCGTGTGCTCCCATGAAGATAGCGAAGGCCTCTTGGTTCCAGGGCACGGCCGGTAAGGCGGTCGCGTCGGTCCAGTTATCGTTGCCTGACGGCGGAGCGGTAGCGGCCCAGACACCGTCGCCGCCGGTAATGATGCCGTCGGCATTGTCGAGCGGACTGTCCCAGTAGTTGAGCCGCAACCCAGCAGGGTTGACCAGGTTGACCTGGTTCGGGATCGAAGTCTGGACGAAGAATTCGGTCAGCGGCCTGACTACGGTCTGCGGGTCTTGCGGCGAGGCCGGGGCGTTGACCAGGTTGCCGACCTCCAGGACGTTGTTGGTGAGGGCGCCCGTATAGTTGATGATTCGGTAGACGCCGGGTCCGAAGGTCTGGCCTTGGTTCGCGATGTTGATGACCCCGTCGAGGGTGAGGTCGCCGTTGACCACTGTCAGGTCGTTGAGCGATCCGCCGGCCACGTTGGCCTGGACCACGTTGTAGAGCAGTTCCGAGGTGGAGTTCAGGACGAGGTCGCCGTTGATGGTCAGGATGCCGGGAGTTTGCGGCACGGCTCCGGGGCCAAGCGTCGCGCCGTTGGCGATGGTCACGTCGCCGCCGACCGTCCCGTCGCCGCTCAGCCGTGCGCCGCTGGCCACTGCGGTCTCTCCGGTCGCGGCGCTCTGGTCACCGTCGATGAAGAGCCAGCCGTTCGAGACCGTGGTTGAGCCGGTGTAGCTGTTGTTGCCGGTGAGGATGGTCACCCCAGGGCCGGACTGGAAGACCTGACCGGTTCCCGAAATGGCGCCGTCGAATTGGTATTCGTTGGAGCGGTTGAAGATCAGCGTGCCGTTGTTTTCTACGTTGCCGACGATGCTGCCGGTCGTCCCGCCATTGCCCAATTGCAGGATGCCGCCGTCGATGACCGTGCCGTCGGCGTAAGTATTCGCGCCGCTCAGGACCAAAGTACCTGTTCCAGCCTTGGTCAGTTCGCCAGCTCCGGTAATCCCTTGACTGACCGTGCTGGTCACGCTTGCATCAGTCTGGATCGTGCCATCATTTGCAGTGACGGTGATGGCCCGCGATGCGGAGAGATTGAAGCTGCCCGTCAGTTCCAGGGTGCCGCCGTCCAGGACGATGGGGCCAGAGGCTGCGCCCAGGCGGTTGTCGGCGTTGATGGCGATGGTGCCGCCCTGGATGGTGGTGCCGCCCGCGTAGGTATTGGCCCCGGACAGGGTGAGCACGCCGGCATCGGTTTTCAGCACCGAGCCCGACCCGCTGATGACGCCCGCATAGGTGCCGTTGTCGGTCTGGACGAAATGCACCAGACCGTTGTCGGTGACGCTAGGCGGCAGGCTCTGGGCGCGCGCCTGGAGGATACCCGCGGGATCGACCACCACCGACCCGTTGAATGAACTGTTGTTCCCGGTGAGCGCCAGCGTGCCCTGCTGCACCAGAACGGCCAGCGGTGTGCCGCTGTTGGTGCCCACCGTGCCGGACAGCGTCCAGGTTCCCGCCCCGGTTTTGGTCAGGGTCTGGAAATTGCTGATGTTGCCGGGCAGGGTGTCGCTGGTCCCCTGCTGGCCGGTAAGGGTCAGCGTATTGGTGCCGCCGCCGCCGTTGAAGCCGCCGGTGATGACCGAACCGGGATACAGGGTCAGGATATCGTTGCCGCCGGCAAAGGACAGGCTGCCGTACACAATGGCGCCGGAGTGGTTGGTGAAATGCACATCGCTGTAGGACTGGTTGCCGATGACATTGGCGATGACGCTGCCGGAACCGCTGCCTCTCTGGATGGTGCCGTAGTTGTCAATGGTGTTGGTGCCGAGGGTGTGGTCCTCGAACCAGATGGCCGCCGAGTTGAGCCCGGAAATCAGGCCGTAGCTGGTGATGATGTTGTTCCTGCCGATCAGGTTGACCGCTTCGGCGTTGGTCGAGGTGCCCAGAGAACGGACCGATGCTCCTATCGCGACGAAGAGCGTGCCGTCAGAATCGAATTCGATGGTATTTCGACCGGCGTTCCACAATCCACCGGTGCTGGATGCGGTATTGGTAACGGTCCCGTTGACGGTGATGGTGGCGTTGTTGGCGAGGCTGATCGCGTTGGCGTTGCCGCCGTTGAGGGTTGCACCGCTATTGATGGTGACGGTGGTGCCGGATGGGGTGGAGGGACCGCTACCGATGGTGGTGCTGGTAGTTGTCCCTATGCAGACGATGGCCGTTCCTGTTTGCGTGCATGATGTCGTCCACGCCGGCATCGGCGCAAAGAACACCGCTCCGATCAGCAGGAGCACCAACACTGCTACCAGTCGTATCGCCGTCCATCTCACCGAAAAGCGCATCATCCGTGGCCTCCGTACCGTAAGGGTTAAAACGAACGGACCAACAATGCTTCGGACAAACGCTCCAGCGCTTTCCCGGTTACCGCACGATCACTGGAAACTTTTCCGTAACCATGCGAATAAACAGCAGAACAAAAAAGAGCCGGAGGTGATGTTTTGGAAATTCTTAATTATTTCAAAAATCTAAACAAGAAAACGCATTGCGCTTCAGCTTGCCGTCGATGATCATAAATCATCTATGTGCGTGAAATAGCACATCTACAACGAAACTGCAAGCCCGTATCATCCTGTTTTCAGAATGAAAATATTTTTTATGCGGGCCAACGTACTATCCCTGACAAGACCGAGTTCGAAAGAGGGAAGGGCGATCATCCGCGCCAGCGCTGAACCGCAGGAAAGAAAAGCGAATTCTCCACTGTGAGCACACGCAACGTACCCAGGTTCGACTGGGAAGAGACGGCGGAATCGCGGCGTCAATCCGAATCCGATCATCAGAGACTGTCATGAGACCGGTCTACGCTTCGCGGTCATATCAAGGGGATGAACAAGAAGAAATCGATGGTGCTACGGTTTGTAGCATTCTGCGGATGAGAAAGTGCCTGCAGAATTGCAGCATGGTGAAGTTGCATGGCAAACGGTTAACGGCCATAAATTTAATGTCGCATAATATATATTATGTTAAATTTTATTTGTGTTTTGATATCAAGAGGATGTGAGCATAAGGGCATGGATGCGACTCTGCTCTATCCCCCTGAACCAGGAGCGTTTCAACTGAAACATCACATCGGCCGGCCTGGCCAGATCGAGGTGGGGATGGCCCAGGTGGAAACCAATGCCGGCAAACACCTGCCCTTTTCCTCGAAGGCGGAACATCAGATGGCCGTTCTTTTTTTTCGGCGCGATCAACTGCTGGCCGGCAAGCAAAAAGACCGGTTCTGGATTGCCTTCGCCAAAGGGTTGCAGCCACTGTACTGCGCGTGCCAGTTCAGGCGTCAGCATGGAGGCGTCGCGCAATCTGCAATCGACCATAATATGTCGTTCATTTTGAAGTTTGTCTTTCAAGTGGTCGATTTGACGATTAAATATCTGGGCAAACTCCAGTAGATTCCGGCGTTTGAGCGTCAAACCGACAGCCATGGCATGTCCGCCGAATTGCTCGATAACGTGGTCGCACCGTGCAAGCACCTGGAAGAGGTTGATTCCTTTGACCGAGCGCCCCGAACCCTTGATGGTTTCTCCCGATGCGTCCTTGCCGTCGTCGGCACAGACAATGGCCGGTCGTTGATGCTGATCGACCAGCCGTGAGGCGAGAATCCCCAGCACCCCGGCATGGCAATCCGGACGATACACGGTCAGCCCGCCCTTCCCTGCCCGTATCTGCTCACAGCATGACGCCTCGGCCTTCTCCAGTTCTTTCGACTCCAGCTCTTTCCTGGCAGTGTTCATGCGCTCCAGTTCGTCCGCCATGAGACGCGCCTGTGCCATGTCGCGCGCCAGCAGCACCGCAACTCCCGTTTCCGGACGGCCGAGCCTCCCTGCCGCATTGATGCGGGGGGCCAACTTGAAGGCAATATCCTCCGAGAGGATGTCACGCCTGTCCAGCCCACTGGTTGATCGGAGAGAAAGAACGCCAGGACGATTCGTTGCGGACAATACTTCAAGTCCGGCTCGAACAAGGATGCGGTTGGCGCCGGTCAGAGGGACCACATCGGCGACCGTTCCCAAGGCCACCAGGTCGAGATACTGTTTCAGGTTCAGGCGGATACTCATGGCCTTGCGCAGGGCCATGAGCAGATAGAAGGCCACACCGACTCCGGCCAGCGCATCGCATGGAAAACCGCATCCGGGTTGCTTCGGATCGAGAAGCGCATCGGCCTCCGGTAAGGCCCCGCGCGGTTCGTGGTGATCGGTCACCACGACGCTGAGGCCGCGTTGCCGCGCATAGGCGACCTCCTCGACCGCGGAAATGCCGCAGTCAACGGTGATCAGCACACCGCCCCGGTTCGGACACTGCGCCACCAGCCGATCGATCGAGCCGGTCGACAACCCGTAGCTCTCCTGCAGCCGGTTGGGGATATAAAAAAAAGTCTGTTTGTCCAGCTCTCTGAAAAAAGAAACCAAAAGGGCGGTGGCGCTGATGCCGTCGACATCGTAATCGCCGTGGATGAAGATCGGTTGGCCGCTGTCGCAGGCCGCGCAAATGCAGGCAACGGCCTGCGCCATGCCCTGCATCCCGTCCGGTGACGGCAGCATGGCCAACTGTGGATACAGAAAGGCCTCGGCCTTCTCCAGGGTGTCGATACTGCGCGAAAAAAGAATTTCGCCC
This sequence comes from Desulfobulbus elongatus DSM 2908, assembly GCF_000621145.1. GTDB lineage: Bacteria > Desulfobacterota > Desulfobulbia > Desulfobulbales > Desulfobulbaceae > Desulfobulbus > Desulfobulbus elongatus. The sequence goes on along the minus strand of NZ_JHZB01000040.1, from coordinate 24,138 downwards.
ACGTGGAACGGAAGGCCGAATTCTTTGGCGATGGTAATACCGAACGCCTTTTCCCGGGAGCTGCCGCTACACGCCATCGTGTACTTCTGCCCGGAAGAGGTCATACGGCGGGTACGTCCGTATTCCGGGCCCGAATGAAGCGGTCAATGGCCGCAAGGACGGGCTCGGGCCGGCCGATCTGGTGCCATGCCACCTGCTGCTGGTTCCTGAACCAGGTCATCTGGCGTTTGGCGTAGCGCCTGGTATCGCGGATCAGGGTCGAGGTGGCGGTTTCCCGGTCACAGGCACCGGCGAGAAAAGCGAGCATGTGCCGATAGCCGATGGCCTGCATCGCCGGCAGGTCGGCTCCGTAGCCATGAGCCAGCAACCATTCAACTTCTTGAATAAATGCATCGCTCATCATGCCGATTGAACGTTGTTTGATGCGATCGTAAAGCAGTTCGCGTCCGCAGGTCAGTCCCAGGAGAAGCAATCGGGAAAAACACGGAGCCGTTCCGGTCTGACGCTGGCGGCGCACATGTTCCGACCAGGGAATGCCAGTGGCATGATAGATCTCCAGTCCCCGCAGGAGTCGTTGGGTGTCGTTGCAATGGATGCGTTCGCCGCTCGCCCTGTCCACGGCCATCAGTTCCCGATGTAGCACCGCCCTCCCCTCCTGTTCCAGCCGGTGCCGGAGATGCGTACGAATATAATCCGAAACTTTAATTATATCGAATATCCCATTGATTAATGATGAAAGATAGAGTCCGGTTCCACCGGTAATCAGTGGGATGCGGTCGCGCGAATGAATATCCGCGATGGCATTGATGGCATCGCGGACGAACCGGGCGGCGTCGTATTGTTCGTCCGGATCGGCGATGTCGATCAGATGATGCGTGACCCGGCGCCGTTCCTCCCTGCTTGCCTTGGCGGTGCCGATATCCATGTACCGGTAGACCTGCATCGAGTCCATGGAGACGATTTCGCATTGGTGTTGCTCCGCGATGTGGAGCGACAGGGCTGTCTTGCCGATGGCGGTGGGACCGACCAGGACGAGAACCGGCGCGGTGATGGGGCTGAACGTCGATGTCATTCGAAGCTGACCAGCGGGAGGAGGCGCCGGAGGGTAACCGGCCCGATTCCAGGCACGGCCAGCAGATCCTCCGGTCCTTGCAATCGCCCTTTCCTCTCCCGCTCGGCTATCAGCATGGCGGCGCGGCGCGGACCGATACCGGGCAGCATGGTCAGATCCTCAAGGCGGCTTGTGTTCAGGGGCAGGGGGCGATGAAAAAACAGGGCAAGTTCGGCTGGCAGAAAATCTTTTTCATATATATCGGAAAAAAGTATGGATACGCCTGATTGCCGAGAAAATGGATGAACCAGACCTTCATCCGATTGCCGTGACCACGCTGCATCGCGGGCAGCGCTGACCACCTGCCACCGCGTTGTGTCGGCATTGCGCTCGATGGCGTAGACCGCCTGCGCCGGCGGCTCCTGCCGGTGCAGGAACGGGAGGCCGAGGATACAGCCCGCCAAAAGAAAAAGGACAAGCGTCTGCTTGTCCTTGCCGTTCGCACCGCCCTGAGCAGGTCCGCTTTCAGTCCCGATGCTTTTCATCCTTCATCAGCTTGTAGTTGATGCTGTCCACCAGGGCCTGCCAACTCGCCTCGATGATGTTCACCGACACGCCGACCGTGCCCCAGCTGTCCTCCAGGTCCCTGCTCTCCACCAGCACCCGGACCTTGGCGCCTGTGCCGTGTTCGCCGGTCAATACCCGGACCTTGTAGTCGGCGAGTTCCATGTCCTCAAGGCTGGGGTAAAATCGGGTGAGGGCCTTGCGCAGGGCCCGGTCCAGGGCATTGACCGGGCCCTCGCCCATGGAGGCGGTGTGGACCTCGCTGCCCCTGACATAGAGGCGGATGGTGGCCTCGGTGATCGGCTGCTTGTCCTTGTCGTGGTTGTGATGCAAGACCCGAAAGGCTTCCAGTTGGAAAAAGTCCCGCTGCAATCCCATGGCCCGGCGCATCAGCAATTCGAAGCTGGCCTCGGCCGCTTCGTACTGATACCCTTGATTTTCCAGGTCTTTCAGTTCGCCGATGATGGCCGCCATCGCCGGGCCATTCTCGTCGATGTTGAGCCCGTACTTCTGGGCCTTCATCAGGACATTGGCCCTGCCCGACTGGTCGGAGATGAGCACCCTGCGCGTATTGCCGACTTTTTCCGGAGCGATGTGCTCGTAGGTCATGGGGTTGCGCTGCACGGCGCTGACATGGACGCCGCCCTTGTGGGCAAAGGCCGATTCGCCCACATACGGCTGATAACGGTTATGCGGCAGGTTGGCCAGTTCGCTGACCATTCGGGCGGTGGTGTAGAGTTGATCGATGCGCTTGCCCACCTTGCATTCCAGGCCCATTTTGAAGATCAGGGCCGGGATGATCGAGGTCAGGTTGGCATTGCCGCAACGCTCGCCGAAGCCGTTGATCGTGCCCTGCACCTGGGTGGCCCCCATGTGGACGCTCATCAGGGCGTTGGCCACACCGGTTTCGGAGTCGTTGTGGGCATGGATGCCGATGCGCACCTGGCTGCCCTGTTCGGCGCAGTAGCGGTGCACCCGCTCCATGATTGCCGGGATCTCGTGCGGCAGGGTACCGCCGTTGGTGTCGCAGAGGACGAGGGTTTCGGCGCCGCCGGCGATTGCCCGCCCCAGAGTGGCCAGACAATACTCGCGGTTGTTCTTGAACCCGTCGAAAAAATGTTCGGCATCGTACAGCAGGTGCTGCACCCGGGGCCGCAGATAGGCGAGCGAGTCCTCAATGAGTTCCAGATTGTCTTCAAGTTCGATCCGTAAGGCATCAATAACATGGATATCCCAGCTTTTGCCAAAAATGGTCACCGCCGGTGTCCCGGCCGCAAGCAGGGCTTGGAGGTTGGCATCGTTTTCCGGTTTCTTGTGGAAATGACGGGTCGAACCGAAGGCGGCCAGCTTGGCCTGCTTGAGTTCCACGTCCCGCATTCGCTTGAAGAAGTCGACGGCCAGGGGGTTGGAGCCCGGCCAGCCACCTTCGATAAAATCGATGCCGATCCGGTCCAGTTGCCGGCAGATCTTGATTTTATCGTCGACCGAGAGGTTGAAATTCTCGGCCTGGGTTCCATCCCGCAGGGTGGTATCGTACAACTCGATGACTCTGGCCATAATTTCTGCTCGTTATTCTGTTTCTTCCGCCGGCAGGTTTTCTTTGTCCAGGGCGAAAGCGTCGTGCAGGGCCCGGACCGCCAGTTCCGTGTACTTTTCGGCGATAACGCAGGAAACCTTGATTTCGGAGGTGGAGACCATCATCATGTTGATCCCCTCCTTGGCGAGGATCTGGAACATGGTCGAGGCGACTCCCGGATGGTTGCGCATGCCGACCCCGACGATCGAGACCTTGGCGATGGATTCGTCGCCGGTCACGTTCTGGGCGCCGATTGCCTCGGCCACCTTCTTCAGGATGTCCATGGCCCGATCGTAATCGCGCCGCAGCACGGTGAAGGTCATGTCGGTCAACCGTCCGTCGGTGGTGTTCTGGATGATCATGTCGACCAGGATGCCGGCATCGGAGATGGGAAGAAATATTTTTGCCGCGATTCCAGGCTGGTCCGGAACTTGTTTAATGGTGATTCGAGCTTCGTTCTTGCTGTAGGTGATGCCGGAAACCAGCATGGACTCCATGATCTTTTCCTCCTCGACGACCCAGGTGCCAATATTTTCTGAAAAAGTGGAACGGACTTGCACCGGCACGCGGAATCGCTTCGCCAGCCCCACTGACCGGATATCCAGGACCTTGGCCCCCAGGCTGGCCAGTTCCAGCATTTCGTCGTAACTGATGTAATCGATTTTCCGCGCCTGCGGGCAGATATTGGGGTCGGTGGTGTAGACCCCTTCGACATCGGTGAAGATTTCGCAGGCATCGGCCCGCATGGCGGCGGCCAGGGCCACGGCGGTGGTGTCGGAGCCGCCCCGGCCGAGGGTGGTGATGTCGCCGTCCTCGGTCACCCCCTGAAAACCGGCGATGACCACGATCTTCCCCTGGTCGAGATGGCTATTGATCAGGGCCGGGTCGATGGACCGGATCCGGGCCTTGGTGTGCATGCTGTCGGTGCGGATGGCGACCTGGTCCCCCAGCAGGGAAACGGCGCTATGCCCCAGATCCTTGACGGCCATGGCGAACAGGGCCACGGTTACCTGTTCGCCGGTGGCGAGCAGCATGTCCATCTCCCGCTGATCGGGGATATGCTGCATGGCCAGGGCCAGGTTGCTCAGGCGATCGGTTTCGCCGGACATGGCCGACAGCACCACCACCATGCGGTTGCCCTGGAGGTGGTTTTTCAATACCCGTTGGGCCACGGCCCTGATTTTGTCCGTGGAGCCCACCGAGGTCCCGCCAAATTTTTGAACGATCAGTGCCATGGTTCCATCCGCATAGAAAAGGGATACGGTGTCGAAAGCATGAAGGGCGCAACCGCAAGTTCGCCGGAAAACACCCGCATGATGCCTGTTTTCCCGCCGAGGACCGTTCCCGTCGGCTGCGGGAAGGGATGCGTCACACCATCAACAAAAACGGAGCAAAGAATGTAAAACGTATTTTTAAATTTGCAACATCTATCCATTTTCAGTACATACGGGGCCACTTTTCCCGTTTCCGTGCCTGATGAATTCGCCATGGCCGCGCCCGCTCTGCATATCGTTCTGGTTGAACCCGAAATACCGCCCAACACCGGCTCCATCGCCCGTCTGTGCGGCGCCACCGACACCGTCCTCGACCTGGTCCATCCCCTGGGGTTCGCCGTCGACGACAAGCACCTCCGGCGGGCCGGGCTCGATTACTGGCCCCATGTCCGCATCAACCACTGGGCCAGTTTCGATGCCTTTCTCCGGGACCAGGACGAACGGCAGCTCTATTTTCTCACCACCAAAACGGATCGATCCTATGCCGAGGCCCGGTTCGAAGCCGGCGACATGCTGATCTTCGGCAAGGAGACAAAAGGCTTGCCGGAAGACATTCTCGCACTGTATAGTGACCGCTGTTTGACAATCCCCATGAGCAATCCCCATATCCGCAGCCTCAATCTGGCGATGGCCGCGGGTATCGTTCTCTATGAAGCCCTGCGGCAGCTCCGCCGATAACTTTGTGTTTCCCATCACCCCTTCTGTGCCAAGGAGAAGAAGAACCATGCCCGAACGAATTTTCAATTTCAGCCCCGGTCCCGCTACCCTGCCCCCTGCCGTTCTGAAGGAAGCGGCGGCCGATGTCGTCAATTTCAGGAACTCGGGCATCGGCCTGATCGAACTCAGCCACCGTTCCAAGGCCTTCATGGCCGTGGCCGAGGAGACCGAGGCCTTGATCCGGGAGCTGATGGGCATTCCGAACAACTACAAGGTGCTCTTTCTCCAGGGCGGCGCCTCGACGCAGTTTTTCATGGTGCCGATGAACCTGCTGCACAGCGGTCAGAAGGCCACCTACCTCAACACCGGCGTATGGGCCAAAAAAGCGATCAAGGAGGCCAAGTTGTTCGGCCAGGTGGAGGTGGCCTATTCCAGCGAGGAGATCACCTACAAGCGGGTGCCGCGCGACGACGAATACACTGTTGCGGCCGACAGCCAGTACCTCTATTTCGTGACCAACAACACTATCTACGGCACCCAGTTTCCGGCCATGCCGACCAAGGAGGCCATGCTGATCGCCGACATGTCCTCGGATATCCTGTCGCGGCCGGTGGATGTCTCCAAATTCGGGCTGATCTTCGCCGGAGCCCAGAAAAACATGGGCCCTGCCGGGGTCACCGTGGTGATCATCCGTGAGGACCTCCTCGACCGGGTCGACGACACGGTGCCGACCATGCTCAAATATAAAACCCATGCCGACAAGGATTCCATGTTCAACACCCCGCCCTGCTTCGCCATCTATTGCGTCGGCCGGGTGATGCACTGGCTCAAGCAGATGGGAGGCGTCGCCGCCATCGAAAAGATCAACCGCGACAAGGCGGCGCTGCTCTACGAGGCCATCGACAGCATCGATCTGTATCGCGGCCACGCCGAGAAGGAATCCCGTTCGCTGATGAACGTCACCTTCAACCTGCCCACCCCGGAGCTGGAGGCCCAGTTCGTCCGCGAGGCCACCGCCGTCGGTCTTGACGGCCTCAAAGGGCATCGCTCGGTGGGCGGCTGCCGCGCCTCGATCTACAACGCCTTTCCCAAGGAGGGCGTGGAGAAGCTGGTGAGCTTCATGGCCGATTTCGCCAAGAAAAACGGCTGATCGCATCTCAGCCCGGTTCGCGGCCGATTGTCGCGGACCGGGCTGTCCCTGCTGCCCGTGGATTATCAAGGAGACATCATCCGGCCGCCCAGCGAGGCCTTTTCCCTGATCCTCCAGGTGACCACCGGCTGCTCCCATAACCGCTGCACCTTCTGCGGCGCCTATGGCGCCAAACCCTTCCGGATCAAACCCTGGTCGCAGATCGAGGCGGATCTCGATTTTGCCGCCACCTGGTGCCGGCGTCATACCACCCTGTTCCTCGCCGACGGTGATGCCCTGGCCCTGCCCCATGCGCAGATGGTCGCCCTGCTGCAACATATCCGGCGCACACTGCCTTGGATTCGCCGGGTGAGTTCCTATGCCACCTGCCAGAACATCCTGGCGAGAACCGACGAAGAACTCAATGAATACAAAGCGTTGGGATTAAGCAGGCTGTACATGGGGCTCGAGACCGGTCACGATCCGACGCTGCGGGCCATTGCCAAGGGTGTGGACAGCGGCCGGATGATCGATGCCGGCTGGCGCGTGCGTGCCGCAGGTATGTTTCTGTCAGTCACCTGCCTGCTCGGCATTGCCGGCGCGGAGTGCTCCCTCGACCATGCCCGGGCCACCGCCCGCGTACTCAGCCGCATGCAGCCGCACCAGATCGCGGTCCTCACCCTGATGCTCTTGGCCAACACCCCTTTGTACCGGCAGATGCGCGCCGGCCGCTTTTTCCTGCCCGATCCCGCCGGCTTGTTTGAGGAACTGCGCTGCCTGCTGGCGGAGCTGGAACCGTTCCGCACCCAGTTTCACGCCAACCATGCCTCGAACTATTTTTCCTTAAGCGGCCGTTTGCCCAAGGACCGGGAGGCCATGCTGGCCACCATCGATCAGGCCCTGGCCGGTGTCCTGCCACTGAAGCCGGAACCGTGCCGGGCACTGTGATTGAAGTGTAAAATATTCAATAAAACAAATATATATATAACACTTCATCGACAGGATGAATACGCCGCAACCGAAAACTGATCTGAAGAATCTTACCCAGGAGCAACTGGTCGGCTTTGTCGAATCCCTGGGGCAGCCTGCGTTCCGGGGCCGTCAGCTCCTGGCCTGGATATATAAACCCGGCATCACCGATTTTGCCCAGATGACCGACCTGGCCAAGGAGTTCCGGGCCATCCTCGCCGAGACGGCGACCATGAGCCGATTTGACGACGCCCAGGTGGAGTGTTCCCGCGACGGCGCGGTCAAATTCGCCTTTCGCCTGGAGGACGGGCAGCTGATCGAATCGGTGCTCATCCCCGAGGAGGACCGCACCACCCTCTGCGTCTCCTCGCAGGTGGGATGCGCCATGGGATGCGACTTCTGCCTGACCGGCACCATGGGCTTCATCCGCAACCTGACCACGGCCGAAATCATCAACCAAGTCTGCGCGGTGCGGGACTGGGCGCTTGCCCATGACAGGGCGCCGCTCACCAACCTCGTCTTCATGGGCATGGGCGAGCCATTGGCCAACCTCGCCCACCTCCTCGACGCCATCGCCATCCTCACCGAGCAGCGCGGCCTCGATTTCTCCAACCGCCGCATCACCGTGTCCACCTGCGGCCTGGTGCCGCAGATGCAGCAACTGGGCGACCTCACCGACGTCAACCTGGCCGTCTCCCTGCACGCGGCCAACGATGCGGTCCGGGGTCGGCTGATGCCGATCAACAAACGCTACCCCTTGGCCCAACTGATCGAGGCCTGCCGCACCTACCGCCAGAAGCGGCGCAAACGGATCATGTTCGAATACACCCTGCTTGAAGGCATCAACGACAGCGATGCCGATGCCGGGCAACTGGCCGATCTTTTACGGGGCGTGCCCTGCAAAATCAATCTGCTGGCGGTCAACCCCGCCGGCAACCCCGCCTACAAAAGCCCCGGCCAGGATCGGATCCTCCGCTTCCAGCGCATCCTGCGCGACCGTGGCTACACGGTTTTCATCCGCCAAAGCAGGGGGGAGGACATTGCCGCGGCCTGCGGCCAGTTGGCCGGCAAGGGCTGGGAGGAGACGGTTGCAGGGAAAGATGGAGAGGTGGACGGGCGGGCCGATGGATGTAGCGAGGTATCGCCGCTCAGTCCTTGAGGAAGGTGCCGAACGTAAAAATCCCTTCGTTCAGCTGGATCCGGCTGAGCAGGGCATTGTAGTCTTCGTCGGAGGTGCTCATCCCCCCCTTGCCCCAGGAGTACGATCCGCCGACCCGGTCGCCTTCGTTGAAGAACAGGGTGCCGCCATCGTTTTTTTTCACCAATTGCACATCGATGAAACCGGAGAATTGTTTCTGCCTGAGGCGGAAAATGAGATCGGGCAAGGGAATTTCCGTTGATTTCAACGAGGCCTTGGCCCGCTGAAACGTCGGCATCTGCGCCCAGAAGAAGATGGCATGGGCATCGAGCTGAAAGACGTTGACCCCATACATGGAACTGTAAAAAGCGCTGCGGGCGATTTCGTGGGAGGAAACAAAGGCGGCCGGCTGGTCCTTTTCCTGGAGCAGATTGCTGATCACCTCGTATTCATTGAAGTAGATCATCATTTCCAGGCTGGGGGACAGGCAGTGCAGGCCGCCCGAGCCGATTTCACCCTGCAGGTGTTCGATGAATCGTTCCAGGTGCAGATAGTAGCTGTTCAAGCCACCCAGGTAGGGTTTTTCACGCGGTAAAAGCATAACGTAAACAACGTGCTGCAAATGGCTGCGGTCGGGCTTTCCGCTCGAACAGTCCGGCCTGGCTCACTGGGGGGCGGCCGCATCGGGCGCAGCGGCCGGGCCGCCCGCCTGCTTCTCCACCACAATGATGTGACCGCATTCCTGGCAGGTAAAACGAGCCCGCTCCCCTTTCATTTTGGATTCATCGATGTTGTACTTCTTGGAACACTCTTCGCAAATGACCAGCATCGCCTTCTCCCGGCGCTGAAATCCCCAGTCAGGACAACCGGTGTTGCCCGTGCCCGCCCGCTCGATTGGTATTGTACTGTTATAGGGCGTTCTCGAACGTCGGTCAAATTAATTTTTAACAAATCAAGAAGTTGCCCGGCCAATCCCGCGGCGGGGCAAACGCGGCGCGTCCGTTTGCCGTCCGGCCTCAGCCATGAATCTTTCGCAACAGCCAGGCCATGTTTCTGCCCAGATCGCGCATGGTGGCCACCCCTTCACTGTCCTCGGCCACCTCGCCCTTCTCCCGTCCGAAACCGATGTTCCAGTACGACGAACCGACGACGATCATCTGGCTGATGGTGAAGAAATGGTTGATCGAGTCAAAGGCATGCACGCCGCCGGCCCGGCGCTGGGTGACGATGGCCGCGCCCAGCTTGCGCTTGAACATGTCGCCGTTGGCCCGCGAAGTCATGCCGGCCCGATCGATCAGGGCCTTGGTTTCGGTGGAAATGTCGGCGATATAGGTGGGCGAGGCAATGACGATGGCATCGGCCGCCGCCATCTTCTCGATACAGCCGTTGATGCAATCGCTCTCCACGATGCAGCGGCCATTCTTGTTTTTGAAGCACTGGTAGCAGGCGATGCAGCCGTGGGGATGCTCGCCGGACAACTGCACCATCTCCGTGGTGATGCCCTCCTGTTTGAGCGTCTCGAACAGATAGCCGATCATCATCGCGGTATTGCCGTTTTTGCGGGCACTTCCATTAAAGGCGACAACAAGCATCTCGCACCTCGTTGGTGGTGGTGTCTCGGTGGGCGCCGGGTGGCTGGATCGGGGAAAAGGTCCGGTATGCGCGGCGCAATGGTCTGTTTCCGCATACCGGGTCTCCCTGCAAAAAGCAAGCAAATTGCCGAGGACGCCGCACCCCCGATTTCGTGCAGTTTCCCGCATCGGTGCACGGGGAGAACAGGAGCCATTTTACAGATATTATTATTGATTACCAATTTTTTGTTGACAGAGCGGATGTGGTATATTTCCATCTGCGTGCAACACGGCATGCCCGCCGCGGACGAAACGGTTCCCGGACCGTGGCGGCGGGTGAGCGGGATCAACAGGCCGCCCGCCCGGCGGCACAAACCCAACTTTTAGGGGCACCCATGGCTGACAGAGAGCATGATGAGGAAGATGTCCAGATCGAGGAGTGTTCGATCTGCGGCGGCGACATCATCGTGGACGGTTTTTGCGAGGAAGAAGACATTGTCTACTGCAACGATTGCGAGGCCGAATTCATGATTCGTTCGCTCGAACCTCTTCGCCTCAAGCTGCTGGATGACGATATCGACGCCGATATCGACGAATCTGACGACCGGTATGACGGGGAATACGATTGATCGCGGCAGCCGCATTCCAACAAAGCCGGCCCCTGTCGTTCACATAAATTTTTGCTTGTGAGGTGCTGACGAATGAACTTTCTCAATCTGCCGGCAAAAAAGCTTCCCTACAACCAGGCCAAGGCGATCATCCTGCCTATCCCGTACGGCGGCACCGGCCGCACCCCCGGCATGGACAAGGGACCGGAGGCGGTTCTCCAGGCCTCGCAGATGCTGTCCGCCTACGATGTCGAGACCAATACCGATCTCAACGAACTGGGGCTGCATACCCTGGAGCCCCTGCTCTGCCCGGCGAACCAGCAGGAGGTTCCGGACGAGATCGCCAACCAGAGCAGCCCCCATTTCAAGAAAGGCAAACTGGTCGCCGCCATCGGCGGCAGCCACCTGATCACCGAGGGCCTGGTCCGCGCGGCCCTGGCGCAGGACAACAACCTCAGCGTCCTGCACCTGGCCGCCCACCCCCATCTCATCGATCCGATCACGCCGGACGAACCCGATGTCATGACGCGGGTCGGGGAAAAATGCATGGTGTCCCATGTCGGCATCCGCAGCATGGCCAAGGCCGAAAAGAGCAGGATTCATATCGACAATCTGGTGTTCGCCCGCGACATCTACAACAACGGCCTCAACGCCGCTGCCGACGCCATTGATGTGCTCAGCGAGACGGTGTACCTGGCCGTTCATCTCGATGTCCTCGATCCGGCGTGCATGCCCGCCGTGGCCAAGCCCGAGCCGGGTGGCCTCGACTGGTACACCCTCAACAATCTGATCCGGATGGTGGTCCGGGAGAAAACGGTCATCGGGTTCGACGTCACCGGCCTGGTCCCCCAGAAAAACGGCCTGCATGCCCACCTGCTGGCCGCCAAGCTGGTCTACAAGACCCTGATCTGCTGCCTGCGCGACCGCCGCTGACGTGCCCTGCCAACACGCATCCGGCACCGGTTTGACGGCCGGACCGATGCCGGATGCCGCCTGTCCGTCTCTCCCTGGATCGCTCGCCTCCCCACCGTTATCCCTAAAAAAAGCGCGGCCATCGTCTTTGCAATTGCCGCTTCCGCCCGATTCATTGTAGATAACGGGCAGCGGCGACAGGGGCTGCCGTTGCCGACGATATCAGCGCGCAGTGCCGGTCGTTTGTAGCCGGCTTCATTTCTTTTTTCGAACAAGGTATCCAGGTTGAACAAGGCGGTGGTCACCCTTGCGGGGGTGACGAAACAGTATAACGGGCACCCTGCCCTGGTCGATATTTCGCTGACCGTGGCCGACGGTGAATTTCTCTCCCTGCTCGGCCCCTCGGGCTGCGGCAAAACCACGCTGCTCCGCCTGATCGGCGGCTTCGAGCGCTGCACCAAGGGGAGCGTGCTGATCGACGGTCGGGACACGGACGGGGTGCCGCCGGAGCGCAGGGCGGTGAACACGGTGTTCCAGAACTATGCCCTGTTTCCCCACATGACCGTGTTCGACAACGTGGCCTTCGGCCTGCGCATGGCGAACAGGCCCAGGGACGAAATCGCCGCCGCCGTGAACGGAGCGCTCGATCTGGTGCAACTCCACGGCATGGCCGCACGACGGCCGGCCGAGCTTTCCGGCGGCCAGCAGCAGCGGGTGGCCATTGCCCGGGCCATCGTCAACAAGCCCCGGGTCCTGCTGCTCGACGAACCCCTTTCCGCCCTCGACCACCGGCTGCGCAAGCAGATGCAGAAGGAACTGAAGCAGTTACAGCGTACCCTGGGCATCACCTTCATCCTGGTCACCCACGATCAGGACGAAGCCTTTGCCATGTCCGACCGGGTGGTGGTCATGCAGCAGGGCCGAATCGAACAGATCGGATCGCCCCGGGAGATTTACGAGGAGCCGGTCAACCTCTATGTGGCCCGTTTCGTCGGCGACATCAACGTGCTGGCCGGCGTGATCCGCGAAAAAATCGGGCCGAACCTCTACACGGCCCTGGTCGAGGGCGTGACCGTGCAACTCCGTAGCGACCGGCCGCTGTCCCTCGCCCAACCGGTGCACATCCTGCTCAGGCCCGAGGATTTCCGCCTGGCGGTGGAGGACGCCGCCACGCCGGCCCGCGAACTGCCCGGCACCATCCGCCACGCCGGGCTCAAGGGCACGGTCCGGCGCATTTTCTATCACGGCGCTACCTACGATGTCGAGGTGAGCCTGGAAAACGGTACCCGCATCCAGGTGACCGAATTCTTCGACGAGGACAGCGACACGCTCTCCTGCACACCGGGAGACAGGGTGACGCTCGGCTGGCACGAGGGTTGGGAAGTGGTGTTGCCCCATGAAGAATAATACCCTCTTCCGCCGGTTGCTGATCGGCGCCACCTGGGCCTGGATGGCGCTTCTGGCCCTTGTTCCCTACCTCATGCTGGTCGGGGCCAGCTTCTTCGAGCGCGGCACCGACACCCTGGTCCGGCCCGGCCTTACCTTAAGCAACTATCTCCACCTGCTGTCGCCCACGGTCTTTACCATGGCCGCGGATTCCGTGGCGCTGGCCGCGGTCGCCGCCCTGCTCTGCCTGCTGGTCGGCTATCCCTTCGCCGCCATCCTGGCGCACGCGCCGGCCAGAATACAACCGCTGCTCCTGCTCCTGGTGATGATCCCCTTCTGGACCAATTCCCTGATCCGCACCTATGCCCTGGTCATGCTGCTCAAGGCCGACGGCGTCGTCAACAGCCTGCTGCTGCATGCCGGCCTCATCGCCGAGCCGCTCCGCCTGATGTACACGCCCGTGGCCGTGTTCATCGGCCTGGTGTACACCCTGCTGCCGTTCATGATCCTGCCGCTCTACGCCGCCCTGAAGACCGTCGACCCGCAACTGCTGGAGGCGGGCCGGGATTTGGGCGCCGGCCGGGTCCGGAATTTTCTGCACATCACCGTTCCGCTCACCATGCCCGGCATCATCGCCGGCACCATGCTGGTTTTCCTGCCCGCTCTCGGCATGTTCTACATCGCCGACATCCTCGGCGGCGCCCGCACCATGCTCGTGGGCAACTATATCCGCGACCAGTTCCTGGTCTTCCGCGACATCCCCACGGGTTCGGCGGCCAGCGTCACCATGACGGTGGCCATGGGACTGCTGCTGGTCCTGCACCACCTGGCGCGGCGCCGGTCGGGCAAGGAGATGCTGCCATGAGCCGCTGGCTGCACCGGGGCTATGCCGGCTGCGTGTATGCGTTTTTGTATTTGCCGCTGGTGGTGGTGGCCGTCTTTTCCTTCAACAGCTCCAAATATTCGCTGGCCTGGAAGGGCTTCACCCTGGACTGGTATGTCAGGCTCTGGCAGAACAGCGGGTTGATGACCACGGCGTTCAACTCGCTGCTCATCGCCGCCGCCTCGGCCACCCTGGCCACCCTGCTGGGCACCGTCGCCGCCTTTGTCCTCCACCGCTACCGGTTCCCCGGCCGCCGCACCCTGTTCGGCACCCTGTTCGTGATGATGATGTCGCCGGACATCGTCATCGCCCTGTCCCTGCTGCTGCTGTTTCTCGCCCTGTCCCTGCCGCTCGGTTTCTCCACCCTTCTGCTCGCCCACACCGTGCTGTGCGTGCCCTTCGTGGCGACCACCGTCTTTTCCCGGTTCGTCGGCTTTCCGGACGATCTCGTCGATGCGGCCAGGGACCTGGGCGCGGGCGAATACCAGGTGTTCCGCCATATCGTCCTGCCCCTGGCCTCGCCGGCGGTGGCCGGGGGCTGGCTGCTGAGCTTCACCCTCTCGCTCGACGACGTGATCATCAGCTTCTTCACCACCGGTCCCGATTTCGAGGTGCTGCCGCTGCGCATCTATTCCATGGTCCGCCTCGGCATCAAGCCCGATGTCAACGCCCTGTGCGTGGTGATGATGGCCGTCACGGTCACGGCGCTCGTCCTTTCAAAACATCTGCTCAAGGAGAAAAAATGAAAACGATCCTGCGTGGCTTCCGACTGGCGCTGTTCGCGGTCATGGCCGCTGTTTCCTCGGGAAACGCGGCGGACAAGGTGCTCAATCTCTACATCTGGTCGGAGTACATCCCGGAGCAGGTCCTGGCCGACTTCACCAGGGAAACCGGGATCACCGTCAACATCTCCACCTACGACAGCAACGAGGCGATGTATGCCAAGCTCAAGCTGGTGGGCAAGGGCTACGATCTGGTGGTGCCCTCCTCCGATTATGTCGGCCTGATGCGGCGCCAGGGCATGCTGCTGCCGCTCGACACCAAGAAAATAAGCAATTTCGCCAAGGTCGATCCAAAATTCGTCAACCAGTCCTTTGATCCCGGCAACGCCTATTCCGTGCCCTACATGTGGGGATCGACCGCCCTGGCGGTCAACACCTCGCTGTTGCCGGCCGAAACCGTGCAGAAAACGGCGGATCTGTGGAAACCGGAGCTGAAAGGCCGGCTGCTCTTGCCCAACGATCCCCGCGAGGTGATGGGCATCGGCCTGAAAACGCTCGGCTATTCCATCAACGAGAAGGACCCGGAACATCTGCGCCAGGCTTACGAGAAACTGCGCACCCTGATGCCGCTCGTGCGGGTGTTCGATTCCGATTCACCCAAGCAGGCGCTTCTGTCCGGCGAGGTGGCCGTGGGCCTGGTGTGGAACGGCGAGGCCTACACCGCCAACAACGAGAACAGGGCGATTCGGTACGTGTACCCGCCGGAGGGGTTCAGCCTCTGGGTGGACAGCTTCTGCATTCCCCGCGGCGCGGCCAACATAGAATCCGCCTACCGGTTTATCGATTACATCCTGCAACCCAAGGTCTCGGCGGCCATCAGCGAATCCATGGGCTATTCCTCGCCCATCGCCGGGGTTTCGGAGTTCCTGCCCGAAGCCATGCGCGCCAATCCCATCGTCAATCCGTCCGCCCAAGACACGGCCCGGGGCGAGTTCCTCGACAGCCTGGACGAATCCACGCTCAAGCTCTACGAGCAGTACTGGATAAAGCTGAAAACAAAATAAGATCGGCGTGTTGCAAACAACAAAAGCCGTTGGCCCCGCACAGGGCGAACGGCTTTTGTTGTTTTGTCGATTGCCGCTCAGTTCCGGCCGGTGAAAAAGGAAGATGTGCTTTTTGCGGATGCTGCGGTACAGTGGCCGCAGTTGTACCGCAACCATGCGCCCGCCTCAGTTCCACGTGCAGTCATAGATCATGTCATCCGTCCTCGTGCCAGCATCCGTCCGCTCCTTCTCCCTGCGCTCCTGCAATCTGTGCCGCCGGCAATGCGGCGTCGACCGCACAGCCGGCGGCACCGGTTTCTGCCGGACCGATGCCGGACTGAACATCGCCGCCATCACCCCGCACCGGGGCGAGGAGCCGGCAATCAGCGGTCCGCTGGGTATCTGCAACGTGTTTTTCGGCCACTGCAACCTGCGCTGCCGTTTCTGCCAGAACCATCAGATTTCCGCAAACGAGCAGGTCATCTCCGGGACCGCCGGAACGCCGGCGCAGGCGGCGGACGCCATTGCCGCCATTCTGGGCACCGGCGTGGCTTTCGGCCGACCGTCGTCTACAACAGCAACGGCTACGATTCGGTATCGACTTTAAGGGCTCTGGAGGAGTGGGTGGATGTCTACCTGCCGGATTGCAAGTACAGCGATCCCGGGCTGGCACGCACACTGTCCGGAGCCGCCGATTATCCGGAGGTCGCCACGGCCGCCCTTGCGGAAATGTACCGCCAGAAAGGCAACGTGCTCCATCTCGACGACGACGGCCTGGCGGTGCGCGGCCTGATCGTCCGCCATCTGGTCCTGCCCGGCGCGGTGACGAACAGCCTGCATGTGCTCCGGTTTCTGGCGCGCGAGCTTTCGCCACGCCTCACCGTGTCGCTGATGGCCCAGTACCGGCCCACGGCCGCCGTGGCCGATCTTCCCCCGTTCAACCGGCGTCTTCTGCCCGGGGAATACGACCGGGTGGTCGCCGAGCTGGACCGGCTCGGCTTCAGCAACGGTTGGTTGCAGGATGCCGACAGCGCCGAATGCTACACCCCGGATTTCAGCAGCGTCACCCCTTTTGCCGATGACGCCACCGGCTGAACCGGAGGCATCCAACCTTTTTGCCGGGCGCCGCATCGCCGCCCATTGCGTTCCCCGGCACAAATCTTTACAGTACTGCCTACTCTGGTACTGCCCACCGACCGGATAGCCCCACGCGCATCGCGGTACCGTCACCGAGGATACGACCATGCCCACGACCGGACGTCTGTTCATCTTCATGCTGTTCCTCTTTCTGGCTCCGCTGTCTGCAGATACCAGGGCCGCGGCCGACGACGGGCAGGACGGCATTCTTGTCGGCCGAATCGCCCACGTCGAAGGCAAACTCCTGCGCTATGTCGCCGAGGACGAGGACTGGGTGGCGACGGTCCAGGACGCCCCTTTCGGCCTCGAGGACGCCCTCTACGCGGGGGACGGCACCAGGGCGGAATGCATCCTGCCGAACAAGACCTGGATCAGGATCGGCGGCAACACCCAGATTCAGATGATTTCCCTCGATCCCGAGGCCACCACCGTGGACGTGGCCTCCGGCCTGGTCCGGATGTACAACAACAACCGGGATGTCGTCATCAAGGTGACCACCCCGTTCGGGTACGTGGTGGCGCCGGAAGGCGCGGTGTTCGACCTCTATGTCGGCGACGATTCCCTGGAGGTGATCCCCGTGCGCGGCAGTGTCGATTTCGTCCACGGGGCCACGGGAACCCGGTACGAGGTCCGGGAGGGCGAGGCCTCGCTGATCGCCGACGGGCGCGATACCGCCCGCGGCAACAGCACGGTCGATGCGGCCTGGGACGACTGGAACGGCCAGCGCGACAGTCTCTGGGCCACGCGGTTGCGCGCCCACCGGCAGGGGGCCGAATATCTGCCCGCTCCCCTCCAAGACGAAGCCTATGCCCTGGAAGAGAACGGCCGCTGGGAGCGCGTCTATTACGAAGGCGATTACCGTTCCATGTGGCTGCCGACCACGGTCGATCCGGGATGGCGGCCGTTCACCGCGGGCCGCTGGACGGTCTATTACGGCGACAACTGCTGGATTCCGGCCGAGCCGTTCGGCTATGTCACCCATCATTACGGGTCGTGGGTCTGGGTCGACTCGTTCAGGAGATGGTACTGGTTGCCGCCGGTGGCGCGGGTCGTCCGCGACACCCCCGGCTTTTCCCTCGGTTTCAACTGGTATCCGGGCAGGGTCGGCTGGATTCACAGCGGGCCCTCGGTCGGCTGGATCCCCCTGGCGCCGGACGAGGACTATTACTGCCACCGGCCGTGGGGTCGGCGCGTGGTGGTGGTCAACCAGGCCGCGGTGGTCAATCTCAATATCAACCGGTACCGCTACCTCGACCGCGCGGTCGTCATTTCGCGGGATCATCTGTACCGCGGCAGCCGCTACACGCCCTATGTCCAGCGAATCGGCAGGGGGGACCTCGTCAGCAAGTACAAACCGGTCACGGTGATCGACAACACCGTCATCCGCACCTACGATACCGACAGGCGCCGGTTTGCCTTCAACGACGCCAAGGTCGAACGCAAACCGCATGCCGCCGTTCTCGGCCGGATCAACGACAATCAGCGGTTCATCCGGAATGCCGGCCGCATCGATCGGCAACAGATCCGGCAGGATCTCGACAGGATTCCCATGGGGACGAGGCCAACGGCGACAGCCGCCCGGACCCCCGTGGTGAGCAGCAAATTGGTGGATGCCAACAAAATGACTCGACCGAGTGAGGCTGTTTCGTTCGGCACAAGGGAAATGAAACCCAAGGAACGGCAGCGGCAGCTCATGTTCGGCACCGAACAGGCGGCCGGGTCGCGCGGCGGCGGCGAGGGAATCCAAGCCCGGCCGGCCGGCGGCTCGGATGAGTTCCGGCGGATGCGTGCCGCCAAGGATGCGCGCGACCGGATGATGCAACGGACTGAAGCAGCCGTCCCCTCACCCGCGGCATCGCAGCCGTTTTCCAACCGGCAACCCACCCTCAAGGATCGGGAGGCGATGGCCCCGGCCAGTCGTGGCCCGACCGCCCAGGGAAGCGAACAGCGGACCAGGTCGCCCCTGGAAATGCAGCCCGGACAAAGACCCGGCCCGTTTTCCCGACAGCCCGACCAGCCACGTGCCCAGGAGGTCATCCGGCAACGCCAGGAAGACCAGCAACGGGCACAGCAGCAGGAAATGCAACGCCGTCAGCAGGAGGCCAGCCAACAGTGGCAGCAGCAGGATTTCCGACAACGCCGGGAAGACCAGCAACAACAGCAGCAGGAAATGCAACGCCGTCAACAGGAGGCCAGCCAACAGCGGCAGGATTTCCGACAGCGCCAGGAGGGTCAGCAACGGGCGCAGCAGCAGGAAATGCAACGCCGTCAGCAGGAGGCCAGCCAGCAGCGGCAGCAGCAGGATTTCCGACAACGCCGGGAAGACCAGCAACGGGCGCAGCAGCAGGAAATGCAACGCCGTCAGCAGGAAGCCAGCCAACAGCGGCAGGATTTCCGACAGCGCCAGGAGGGTCAGCAACAACAGCAGCAGGGCCGGAAGTGGCGGAAGCCGCAGGAGGAACAGGCTCAGGGCGTCCCTGGCCAACGCCAATGACGGGTGCGCAATGATCAGACACCGGCGCGCCACCGCCGCCGTTCCCGCAGACTCACCACCGGCACTGTCCGACCGCCGGCATACCGCCCTCCCGTTGTCGAGGGGGGCGGTATCTCAGAACAGCAATCCCCAGGCCATTCTGGTGGCCACCGCATAAAGAAAGAGGGCGAAGATGCGTTTGAGCTTGTCCACCGGCAGGGCATGGGCCAGCCTCACGCCGAAGGGTGCCGTCAGCATGCTGGCGCAGACGATGCCGACCAGGGCGGGCAGATACACGTAGCCGACGCTGTAGGCCGGCAGGCCGACGCCGCCCAGGTTGTTGACGATGTAGCCGACCGCACCGGCGATGGCGATGGGAAAACCGATGGCCGCCGAGGTGCCGATGGCCCGGTGGGCCGGAACGTTGCACCAGATCATGAAGGGGACTGAAAGCGAACCGCCGCCGATACCGACCAGGGCGGAAATCACGCCGATGGTCGACCCCATGCCGAACATGCCGGCCGTTTCGGGCAGGTCGCGCGAGGCCTTGGGTTTCCTGTTGAGCAGCATCTGGGTGGCGACCGCGTACAGAAACAGGCAAAAGAAGCCTTTCAGGAAACCGGTGGACAAGCGGGAGGCGACAAATGTCCCCGCGAAGGTGCCGAGCAGGATGCCGGGGACGATCCGCCTGACAATGGACCATTCCACCGCTCCCCGCTTGTGGTGGGACATGAAGCTGGAAATCGAGGTGAACATGATGCTGGCGAGCGAGGTGCCCAGGGCCAGATGCATGATCTGGTCGGGCTGAATACCCTGCTTGACAAAACAGAACACCAGCATCGGCACGATCACCACCCCGCCGCCGACGCCCAAAAGGCCGGCCAACACTCCGGCGATCAAGCCCACGACCAGATACATCACGATAATTTCCACAGACATACGGTTCCCCTTCACTCACCCGGAGGTGCTTGTTTTTTCTCTCCGGACGGATCGCGCCGCCCGGTTCTTCATTCCGGTTCCTGCTGTTGTTCGCCGAAGATGTGCTGTTCGATCTCGGCGATATGGTCCCGCATGGCCAGGCGGGCTGTTTCGGTGTCCCGCGCCTCCAGGGCGTCGATGATCCGCAGATGCCCTTCCACCGAGGCGAGACGGCGTTCGCTGCTTTGCAGCCAGATCGACCGGCTTTCGTTCACGATCGACTGAATGGTGGCCATGACCTTGCTGAGCACCCGATTGCCGGCGCTTTCGGCCAAGAGCTGATGAAATTCGGCATCGAATCCGTCGGCGTCGCGCCCCGCCGTCAACGCCCGCTGCTGGTCGCAGACCACTATTTTCAACCGGTCGAGGGCCTCCGGCGTAATCCGCCGGGCCGCCAGGGCGGTCAGTTGCGGCTCGACGATCCGGCGGAATTCGACGATTTCATGCAACAAACCGCTCTGTTCGCTGATGGCGTCGGCGATGGCGTCACTGGTCAGGGGCGTCTCGATGGCCGTCAGCAGGTAGGTGCCGTCCCCCTGCCTGCTCTCGATGATGCCCCGCTCCGCCAGGGCCTGAAAGGCCTGGCGCAGACTGTTGCGGGACACCCCGAACATTTCCGCCAACTTGCGCTCGGGCGGCAGCCTGTTGCCGGGCACCAGTTCACCGGTACGGATCATTGCGCTGATCCGCTCGATCAGTACGGTGTAGGTGTATTTTTTTTCCTCTTTCGAGATCACCGGCGTCAAGGCTCCCTTTTTTTCAATTGGTTGAACCAATAACGCGACAGGCCCCACCTGTCAATCGTTTTACTTGCCGAGAGAGAAATTGGTTCCCTGTCTTTTCAGACCAATACAGGCGTCGACCGGAAAAGTTCGGCACAACGTGCCCTCCTCTGCACCTTCAACCATCAAACCGCACCGGGACGGCACCTTCGTGCCCGGGATGTTCGGGGTGGCACGCATGCGCGGGCTCCATAATTTCCTGGCAGGGTATGTTTCCGTTGTGATAGGATAATTTTTCTGATACTCCGTCTCGATGCGACGCTCCCCCTCCCGTGTGACCGGCAGGGTTCGCCGGCGCGCGCCATGCAATCCACGACAATGAACGCGAATCATTTCCAATTGTGGCCCATATCCTTGTAGTTGACGACGATACCATGCTGGCCGAAATGCTGATGAGGTATTTCGAACGGGCCGGCCACCGGGCGACCTCGGCCACGACCCTGTCGCTTGGTGTCGAGAAAGCGCGCAACGACGCCTTTGACGTCATCTTTCTCGACGTGCAGATGCCCGACGGCAACGGACTCGAGGTTTTTCCCCTCTTTGCCTCCGTCCCTTCGCGCCCGGAAATCATCATCATGACCGGTTCGGGCGACCCCAACGGCGCCAGGCATGCCATCCAGTCAGGAGCTTGGAGCTACCTGGAAAAACCACTTGTTCTGCGCGACCTCCTGCTGCCGCTGACCAGGGCGTTGCAGTACAGGGAGGAAAAACAAAAAATCAGCAAGATGCCGGTTGCGCTCAAGCGCGATGCCATCATCGGCAAAAGCGCCGCCATGACCCAGTGCCTGGATATCCTCGCCCGGGCGGCGGCGAGCGAGGCCAATGTCCTCATCACCGGCGAAACCGGAACCGGCAAGGAGGTGTTCGCCCGGGCCGTCCATGACAATTCCAGCCGTTCCGCGCAGCCGTTTGTGGTTGTCGATTGTGCCTCCCTGCCCGAAACGCTGATCGAAAGCACCCTGTTCGGCCATGTCCGGGGCGCCTTCACCGGTGCCGACCGGGCGGCGGCGGGGTTGATCAAGATGGCGGACGGCGGCACCCTGTTTCTCGACGAGGTCGGCGAATTGCCGGAACGCATCCAGAAGACATTTCTGCGGGTTCTCCAGGAACGCCGCTTCCGTCCGGTCGGGGCGGCTCTGGAGGATCACAGCGACTTCAGGGTGGTGGCCGCCACCAACCGCGATCTTGACTGCTATGTGCACCAGGGGCGGTTTCGGACGGACCTGCTCTACCGGCTCCGTTCCCTCACCCTGCACCTGCCGCCTCTGCGGGAAAGAAAGGAGGACATCCGCGTTCTGGTCCGGCATTTCCTCGCCCGCCTGTGCGACCGGGCGCACGTCGGTTCCAAGGGCATCGCCGACGAACTCTTTGATCACCTGATGGCCTACCAGTGGCCGGGAAACGTCCGCGAGCTGCAGCAGACCATGGAACAGGTGTTCGCCAACGGCTTTCATCACCCCACCCTCTTCGCCTTTCATCTCCCCGATCATATCCGGGTGAACAAGACCCTGGAGCACATCAGGAGCGAACCGGCCGTCGCCCGGAACCATGCCGTCGCCCAGGCCGGCTTCCCCCTTCCCTCCTGGAAAACGTTCAAGGCCCGGCAGGAGTTCGAGTATCTGCGGCAGCTCGTCACCGCGACCAACGGCGACATCGGCGCCATGGGCCGGATCTCCGGCCTCTCCCGCGCCCGGCTCTACCAGTTGCTCAACCTGCACGGCATCGGCCCTTGCCGCCCGAAGAACACCTGACCGCCATCCCTGCCTCGATCATTCGTCGCGTCTGAAAAACAAGACCGATCTGAATCCAGGAAATGGGATCGGCCATTTTCATCCATCCCGCCCCCCCCTTCCTGCCCTGCATTTTTTTATTCAGATAACACATTGAATCATCCGTTCTTTCATATACAATTCATTCAGATCGTTCTTGATATATTTCACGCCGATGGGCTCGTGCGGCAAGCATGGCCGAATGATTTTGAGGAAATGGTGTGGTCCTGCCCGATCCAATCCGCCGTAAGGCGTTTTTTTTCTGTTCATTTCCGTCGATGAAGCAACGGATCCTTTCAAGGGAGACGCGCAAAAAAAGGATGCGTGCATGAGCCTCCCTTGGCGCCCCGACGGCACAACGCGTCTCGCCGTTCTCGCCTTGCTCCTGATACCGCCATTCATGCCCTCTGCCTCCGCCGCTCCTCCCAACAGCGGCACGGTCATGGAAGGGGCGAAGCCGCTGGCGGAGCAGGAAGGGGGGGAAACCGTGCTCGATGTCGAGGAGCGACAACCGGAAAAACCGGCGGAGGCCGGCCGGCGCGCGATCCTGGTCAAGGGTTTTCGTCTCGGCGGCGAACCGCCCCTGCCGGAAAATGACCTGTTGCGGCTGGTGAACGGCGAGATCGGCCGGGAGCTGACCCCAGGCCGGCTGGACGAGTTGGCGGACGAACTTGGCAAATATATGCAGCAAAAAGGCTACCTGGCCGCTTCAGCCCGTATCTCGGCGAAGAAAAGCGAAGACGGCGTCGTCGAGATCGTTGTCCTGCCCGGCAGGTACGGAAAGATTGAAATCCGGAATCACAGCCATATCGGCAGCTATCGGATCGAGGCCATGCTGTTCGCCGTGAAGCCCGGCATGATCGTGACCAACGATGCGCTGATGCGGGCACTTCGCCTCATCAGCGACCTGAGCGGTGCCGACATCAACGCCCGCCTGAAAAAAGGGGAAGAGGCGGGCGCCGGCGACCTTTTCCTGGAAATCGCCGACGACACCAAGGCGGGAGTCCAGCTCTACACCGACAACTGGGGCAACCACTATACCGGTCGGTGAGAGTACGGCTCGCAGATGCTCGTGAACAATTTCAGCGGCAACGGCGACACGATCAACCTCGGCGGCTCAACCACCGGCCAGGGTGTCAACACGTATGCCGTCGGCTACGGCATCCCCCTCGGGTATGACGGGATCAAAGCCGAAATCAGACATTTCCATGCCGATTATTCCGTGGGCAAGGAATTGAGCTTCCTTGGGGCCAGAGGACGGGCGGACGCCACCGGCGCCGCCGTGAGCTATCCCTTCCTCCGGGGGGCGGGGGCCAGTTTCTACGGTGCGCTGGGCTACGACGTCAAGCACATGCACGACGACACCGACTCCGCCTGGAGTTAGTGATTATCTATAAATAACTATGACCTTGTTCAGGACAATCATGGCGGCTGCCAATGTGTTGAGTGCAATGTACGAGAGATCTGTCTTCTCGTATCGTGGTATCAATTTGCGAAACCGGTTGAACCATGAATG
>NZ_JHZB01000039.1:0-30000 GCF_000621145.1 Desulfobulbus elongatus DSM 2908 | reverse complement strand
TTTGCCTAAGTCCTCCGCCTACACGCTTAAACCGGGACAACCAATACCCGGATGGCCTATCCTTCTCCGTCCCCCCTTATCCAATGCCCACACCAGCGGTACGGGAATATTAACCCGTTTCCCATCGACTACGCTTTTCAGCCTCGCCTTAGGGGCCGACTAACCCTGAGCAGATTAACTTGACTTCAGGAAACCTTAGACTTTCGGCGTGAAGGTTTTTCACCTTCATTTTCGCTACTCGTGTCAACATAAGCTCTTGTGATACCTCCAGCACACCTCACGATGCACCTTCTCAGGCCTACACAATGTTCTCCTACCATCGATTGCTCGATCCGTAGCTTCGGTACTGCACTTCAGCCCCGTTACATTTTCGGCGCAAATTCACTAGACCAGTGAGCTATTACGCTATCTTTAAAGGATTGCTGCTTCTAAGCCAACCTCCTGGTTGTCTCAGCAATTTCACCTCCTTTTCCACTTAGTGCAGTTTAGGGACCTTAGCTGACGGTCTGGGCTCTTACCCTCTCGACCATGGAACTTATCTCCCACAGTCTGACTCCCGCATTTGAACTTGACGGCATTCAGAGTTTGTATGGGTTTGGTAATCCGGTGGGACCCCTAGCCCAAACAGTGCTTTACCTCCGTCAGTCACCATGCGAGGCTATACCTAAATATATTTCGGAGAAAACCAGCTATCACCGAGTTTGATTAGCCTTTCACTCCTATCCACACCTCATCCAAGCAGTTTTCAACCTACAATGGTTCGGGCCTCCATCTCGTGTTACCGAGACTTCACCCTGGACATGGATAGATCACCCGGCTTCGGGTCTACCCCACGCAACTTGACGCCCTGTTAAGACTCGCTTTCGCTACGGCTCCACCTATCGGCTTAACCTTGCTGCGTAGGGTAAGTCGTTGACTCATTATGCAAAAGGCACGCTGTCACATCACATGGATGCTCCAACTGCTTGTAAGCTGACGGTTTCAGTTTCTATTTCACTCCCCTCCCGGGGTTCTTTTCACCTTTCCCTCACGGTACTGGTTCACTATCGGTCACTAGGGAGTATTTAGCCTTGGAAGATGGTCCTCCCGGATTCCCACAAGGTTTCACGTGTCTCGTGGTACTCGGGGACACCCTAGGGTGATTCGAGATTTCGCCTACCGGGCTATCACCGTCTCTGGCCGGCCTTTCCATACCGTTTGACTATCTCTCCTCAATCCCATGTCGGGGCCCCACAACCCCCATAAGCAAGCCTATGGGTTTGGGCTCCTCCGCGTTCGCTCGCCACTACTTGCGGAATCTCAATTGATTTCTTCTCCTGAGGGTACTGAGATGTTTCACTTCCCCTCGTTCGCTTTCGTCACCTATGTATTCAGTAACGAATGACAGAGTTTGAATTCTGCCGGGTTGCCCCATTCGGAAATCTCCGGGTCAAAGCCTGTTAGCAGCTCACCGAAGCTTATCGCAGCTTGCCACGTCCTTCATCGCCTCCTAGTGCCAAGGCATCCGCCGTCAGCCCTTAGTAGCTTAACCATAAGTCTTTTTTAAACAAAGTTAGCTCTAAACGCTTGTTTGTAGTACACCGACGCCTTCCGTGCGGAGACCTGACGGCCCACTTGCACCAGCATCGGTTCTACGATTTAGATACCCTGCTATTCAATTGTCAAAGATCAAAAAACTCTGAAAGTTTAAAGTCAGATGTCCAGCAACGCTCGACATCCAACCTTACTCCTTCAAATTCTGGTGGAGGTGAACGGGATCGAACCGATGACCTCCTGCGTGCAAGGCAGGCGCTCTCCCAGCTGAGCTACACCCCCAGTCTCCACTTGGCCGGCATGCCTGGTGGGCCTAGGTGGACTTGAACCACCGACCTCACGCTTATCAGGCGTGCGCTCTAACCAAGCTGAGCTATAGGCCCATGCCCTTGATCTCTCAAAACCAAACAGTAACGAGCGGGGTTGATCCCATACAGGAAAACCCCTGTATCTTTCCTTATAAAGGAGGTGATCCAGCCCCAGGTTCCCCTAGGGCTACCTTGTTACGACTTCACCCCAGTTACCAGCCATACCTTGGCAGCCTGCCCCCTTGCGGTTAGCTCAACTGCTTCTGGTACAACCGACTCCCGTGGTGTGACGGGCGGTGTGTACAAGGCCCGGGAACGTATTCACCGCGGCATGCTGATCCGCGATTACTAGCGATTCCAACTTCATGGAGTCGAGTTGCAGACTCCAATCCGGACTGAGACCGAATTTATGGGATTGGCTCCACTTCGCAGTGTCGCTGCCCTTTGTATCGGCCATTGTAGTACGTGTGTAGCCCTGGTCATAAAGGCCATGAGGACTTGACGTCATCCCCACCTTCCTCCGGTTTGACACCGGCAGTCCCTTTAGAGTGCCCAGCCGAACTGATGGCAACTAAAGGCAAGGGTTGCGCTCGTTGCGGGACTTAACCCAACATCTCACGACACGAGCTGACGACAGCCATGCAGCACCTGTCTCCAGGCTCCTTCGAATGAAGGCACTCCCTAGTTTCCTAAGGATTCCCGGGATGTCAAGACCAGGTAAGGTTCTTCGCGTTGCATCGAATTAAACCACATACTCCACCGCTTGTGCGGGCCCCCGTCAATTCCTTTGAGTTTTAATCTTGCGACCGTACTCCCCAGGCGGTCAACTTAATGCGTTAGCTGCGACACAGAGGGGATCAACACCCCCTACATCTAGTTGACATCGTTTACGGCGTGGACTACCAGGGTATCTAATCCTGTTTGCTCCCCACGCTTTCGCGCCTCAGCGTCAGTATCCAGCCAGAAAGTCGCCTTCGCCACCGGTATTCCTCCCGATATCTACGAATTTCACCTCTACACCGGGAATTCCACTTTCCCCTCTGGTACTCAAGTCTGACAGTTTCAAATGCACTTCCACAGTTAAGCCATGGGCTTTCACATCTGACTTATCAAACCGCCTACGCGCCCTTTACGCCCAGTGATTCCGAACAACGCTTGCACCCTCCGTATTACCGCGGCTGCTGGCACGGAGTTAGCCGGTGCTTCCTTTAGAGGTACCGTCAAACACAACGGGTATTAACCGCTATGCACTTCTTTCCTCTTGACAGAGCTTTACGACCCGAAGGCCTTCCTCACTCACGCGGCGTCGCTGCGTCAGGGTTGCCCCCATTGCGCAATATTCCTCACTGCTGCCTCCCGTAGGAGTCTGGCCCGTGTTCCAGTGCCAGTGTGGCGGATCATCCTCTCAGACCCGCTAACCATCGTTGCCTAGGTAGGCCCTTACCCCACCTACTAGCTAATGGTACGCAGACCCCTCTTCATGCAGTAGCATATGCAGAGGCCACCTTTTCTTGTCAACCTTATGAAAAACAAGAATATCCG
The DNA here is from genome assembly GCF_000621145.1 of Desulfobulbus elongatus DSM 2908. GTDB lineage: Bacteria > Desulfobacterota > Desulfobulbia > Desulfobulbales > Desulfobulbaceae > Desulfobulbus > Desulfobulbus elongatus. The sequence goes on along the minus strand of NZ_JHZB01000039.1, from coordinate 26,617 downwards.
GTATTAGTACCCCTTTCGGCGTATTATTCCAGACATGAAGACAGGTTATCTACGCGTTACTCACCCGTGCGCCACTCTACTTGGGACCGAAGTCCCGTTCGCGTTCGACTTGCATGTGTTAAGCACGCCGCCAGCGTTCGTTCTGAGCCAGGATCAAACTCTCCAGTTCAATATCCTGACCAATCACAATCGATTGGACTTGTTCCAATTCAAAACCAAATAAATCTTGGCCCGCTCGTTTACTGTTCAGTTTTCAAAGATCAAACACCCTGGCCCATCAGGCGTAAACCTAACTTTTGCCAAGCATTTCTCGCTCCAGCGGCGAGACACTCATCTTAACACCTTGAAGAATGATGGTCAACAACTTTCTGGCGTTTCTTCCGATCCGCCCGTGCTGCGCCTTGCATCCCTTGAGGCAACGGTGGGCGAAAATACAGGAACCCCTGGTGAATGTCAACGCCTTTTTTCGATTTTGTCGTCTTTGCAACAGTGCCGTTTTCAACGGTTCGAATTCATTTCTTTTTTTGTTTGCTTTCTGGCGGGGCTTTGTCGTAGGATGCCTGCACACCGCAGGCCGATGCGGGTGGATGCGTCTCAGTCTCATTGTGCGAGGGGCACAGCCGATATTTGCATGGATCGACAACATCATTCCATCCTCAGAGAGATACCCAGCGTGAACGACTGCATCGATTGGCTCGTTGCGGCAGGTTCCCTGGACGATATCCCCTTGCAGCGTCTCAAATTCTGTGTCCGGCGCTATCTGGCAACCCTGCGGGAATCGATCCTGGCCGATGGCGAGGCCGGGACACTTCTGGCCGACCGGCAGCGGTTGCTTGGCGAGATGACGGACTTTGTGCGGCAGTATCACCGTCCCCGCATGCGCCGCGTCATCAACGGCACCGGGGTGATTGTCCATACCAATCTGGGCCGCTCGCTCCTGCCTGCCGCGGCCATGGATATGCTCGAGTCCGTCGGCAGAAGCTATGCCAACCTCGAACTGGATCTGGAGACGGGCAAGCGCGGCTCCCGCTATCACCATGTCGAGGGGCTGCTGTGCGAGCTGACCGGTGCTGAAGCGGCACTCGTGGTCAACAATAACGCGGCTGCAGTCCTGCTTGCTCTGGAAACCCTGGCCAGCGCTAGGGAAGTGATCGTTTCCCGCGGCCAGTTGGTGGAAATCGGCGGCTCTTTCCGCATCCCCGATATCATGCGCCGCAGCGGCGCCCGCCTGGTCGAGGTCGGCACCACCAACCGCACCCACCTGCGCGACTATCAGCAGGCGCTGACCGGCGATACGGGGCTGCTGCTCCGGGTGCATTGCAGCAATTACCGGATCATCGGGTTCACCAGCGAGGTGAGCAATGCCGCCCTGGTTCGGCTTGGAAAAGACCACGGAATCCCGGTCATGGAAGACCTCGGCTCGGGATGCCTGATCGATCTGAGCCGATTCGGGCTGACCAAGGAACCAACGGTCCAGGACGCGGTGGCCAGCGGCATGGATGTGGTGACCTTCAGCGGCGACAAGCTGCTGGGCGGCCCGCAGGCGGGCATCCTGGTCGGCAGGAAACACTATATCGATCGGATAAAAAGCAACCCGCTGAACAGGGCCCTACGTATCGACAAGCTGACCCTGGCTGCGCTGGAATCGGTGCTCAGGCTGTACCTTGACGAATCGCAGGCGCTGCGGCAGATTCCCACCTTGGCCCTGATCGCCCTGCCGGCGGAGGTGCTGGCGGAACGGGCGCGGGATCTGTGCGAGCGATGCCGCGCCCTGCTGGTGGACCATGCCGTCTTTACCGTTCAGCCAACCTGGTCCCAGGTCGGCGGTGGTGCCATGCCGGAGCAGAATCTGGCCAGTTGGGCCGTCGCCGTGGCACCTGTGGCCATGAAGATCAGTCTGCTGGAGAACCGGCTGCGTCAGGCTGCCATTCCGGTGATCGGCCGGGTGGAATCGGACCGGCTGTTGTTCGACCTGCGGACCATCGCCGCCGACGAGATCGAGGCCTTGCTCGCCAGCCTGCAAACCACCCTGGTCATCGACAAAGAAAGCGCATCCGAAGACCGGGGCTGATTCCTCCAATTTTTCATCATATTTCTCTGCCAATAAGAACCAGCATGCTCTCTCTGGGTGATCTGTCTCTCCTGCACCGGCCCATGGCCGAAGAAGCGCAACGGCTTTTGCCCGTGCCCGCCACCGTCACGTTTGCCGTTTTTGCCGCCGATGGTTCGCTGCATCCCCTGGATGGAGCCGCGGCAATCAGACCGGCTTCCGCTCCCCTGCCGGAAACGACCGCGCTCCGCGACCCCGGCATGCTGGGCGATCAATTGGTCCTGCCGCTGGAACTGCCCTCCGGCGAGCGCGCGGCCGTGGTGATCGGCGACGTTGATCCCGCGCTGCTGCGCAAGATGTCGGCCCGGTGGCTGCGGGAGCTGCGCGCCACTCTGCTGCCGGAGCTTGAGCTGGTGCGGTGGGGCTACATCGATCCGGAGGCCGATCTGTACAACCGGCGCGCGGCCATGGCGTTTCTGGAAGAAACCGCTGGTGACGGACCGGTCTTTTTCCTTCTCCTGAACACGGCTTTCTACCGGCGGACAGCGGCAGGCAACATCCAGAAGTTGCGGGAGATCGCCGACCTGTTGCAGGCCCTGACCCGAACACCCTGTTTTTCGTTCGGCTACGGCGTGTTCGGGGTGTTGATGCCGGCGGAAAGCCGGGAGCAGGCCATGAAAACCACCCACTATCTCCAGCATCAGCTGAAGCGGGAAGGGCTGAGCCGGGTGCAGATCGGCTTTGCCCAGGTGGACGGCGACGGCTGCCAGCCGGCCGCCAGCATGCTGGACCGGCTCTGGCGCGCCCTGAGCCTGGCCGAAAGGCGCGGTCCTTTCGGATTGTGCGATATCGATGCCATCGACGAACGGTTCCCCCATCCCTTCCAGCTCAAACAGGCCGAGCTGCTGGCCCGGATGCAGCGGCACTGGCGGGGCCTGTCCCGGTTCACCCACGTGATGATTGCCCGGCAGCCGGCAACAGGACCGGCAGACGTGTCCCTTGAGTGGCCGACGGTGCTTTCTTCCGTGGGTGGTCATTTTCTCGGCGAGGAGGAACATCATTCCTTGTGCATCCTGCCGGACGCCGATGCGGCAGGCATCGAGCGAGCGGTTGCCGCCATTCGGGCGCAGGTCCGCGAATGTTGCGGCGATGAGCAGGCCGTGGCCATCGGCATCGCGTCCTGGCCCTGTCTGGATTTCACCAAAAGCGACATACCGGGCAACTGCCTCAAGGCCCTCATGCACGGATCCTTCCTCGGGTCGGGAACCACGACGGTTTTCGACCATGTCAGCTTGAATGTCAGCGGCGACTTCTTCTTCGAGGAAGGCGACTATCGGGCCGCCATCCGCGAATACCGCCGGGGGCTCCGGTTGCAGCCCGGCGACACGAACCTGATCAACAGTCTGGGAGTGGCGCTGGTGGAATGCGGCCAGGAACGGCAGGCCGCGGCCTGCTTCCAGGAGGTGTTGGCCAAGGAGCCGGCCAACTACATGGCCCTGGTCAATCTCGGCCATGTGCAGCAGACCCTGGGGCGGCGGGAAAAGGCGCTGGAATGCTTCGAGCGGGCGTATCGGGTTCTGGACCGGACAGCCACCGCGCCGCAGGAGTTGCTTCTGCCGTTGGGCAAGCTCTATGCCGAGTTGGGCGACCATGCGAAGGCCCTGGCGGTATTCGAGCGGTGGCGAGAGTGGCCCGACAGCGACGGCGAGTTTCTTTTATTTCGCTTGCAGGGCCAGGCATACCTGGAAAACGGGCGGGGCGAGGAAGCGGTCAGGGCCTGCCAGCGGGCTTTGCAGCTTTTTCCCCAGGACAGCGTATCGCTCAGCACTCTGGGATTGCTGTACGTGGAGCAGGGCGAGGGGAACGATGTCGGCCTGACACTCTGTCGCAAAGCCTTGGCCCTGGACAATTTCAATCCGGATCACTGGTACCGGCTGGGCCGCGCCCTGCTGCATGCGGACGATCAGGCCGGTGCGGCAGCCGCGGTCAGGCAATGCCTGCAATTGCAGCGCAGCCATGTCGAGGGCTTGCTGCTCGCTGGTCGTCTCCATCTGCTGAGCAGGAAACCGAGGCGGGCGGCCCGGTGTTTCAACCAGGCCATGGCCGCAAAGGCCTGTACCCCGTCCCAGGCACAACGCGCCCGGGCCGCGCTCGCCGAACTGGCGGCTTGCTGAAATCGGTCAGCGGGTTCCGGCCCCATTCGCATCTCCCCGAAAGAAAAGTTGCACAAGGCGCATGAATTGCTTCAACATTGCCGGACCTTTCTGCTACCCTGCACACAGAACGATTTTGCCGGTTCAGCAACCATTGCATGAGGAGCAGCACACATGGCCCAGATAGACGCTTTTTTCAAGCTGATGAATGACGAAGGCGCGTCCGATCTCCATTTGATGGCCGGACAGCAGCCGGTTCTGCGCATCCGTGGCGACATGGAGCGGGTGAAATTCAAGGTCCTCGACAACGAGGCCCTGAAGAGCATGCTCTACGAGATCTGTCCGGAAGACAAGATCAAGATTTTCGAGGAGAGCGGGGATCTCGATTTCGGCTACGAGATTCCGGGACTGGCCCGCTACCGCTGCAATTTCTTTCAGCAGAAATACGGAATCGGCGCGGTCTTCCGCGAGATTCCCAGCGAAATCATGACCTGCGAACAGCTCGGCCTGCCCAAGGTGGTGTCGCGGCTGGCCTCCCTGCCCAAGGGGCTGGTGCTGGTCACCGGTCCGACCGGTTCGGGTAAATCGACCACCCTTGCCGCGATCCTCGACGAGTGCAACCGGACCAGGAAGGATCACATCCTCACCGTCGAGGACCCCATCGAGTTCGTCCATAAAAGCCAGAACTGCGTCGTCAACCACCGGGAGGTGGGCACGCACACCCGCAGTTTCGCCGCCGCCCTGCGCGGCGCCCTCCGCGAGGACCCAGACATCATTCTGGTCGGCGAAATGCGCGACCTGGAGACCATTGCCCTGGCCATGGAGGCGGCCATGACCGGTCACCTCGTGTTCGGTACCCTCCACACCATCAACGCCATGAAAACGGTGGACCGCGTGGTGGAAATTTTTCCCGCCAACCAGCAGGGGCAGGTCCGGTCCACGCTGGCCGACGCCCTGCGCGCCGTGGTCGCGCAAACGCTGTTCAAGCGGATCGATGTCAAGGGACGGGTGGCGGCCTTGGAGATTCTCATCTGCACGGCGGCGGTCCGCAACCTGATCCGCGAGGGCAAGACCTACCAGATTCCCTCGATCATGCAGACCGGCAAGAAATTCGGCATGCAGACCCTGGACGACGCGATCTTCGAACTTTTGGAAAAGAAGAAGATCAGCCCGGAGGACGCCTACAGCAACAGCTACGAAAAGGCGCGGTTCCTGAAATTCCTGCGCCATCAACCGTCGGATTTCACCGAGATCTGACCGCAGCAGCCGATCGGGCCGGCTCGCTGCCGTACCGGCCCAGGCAGCCAGCCAGGACCTTGCGTTGCGCCTGACTGAGGTTGATGAAGCGAGCGCAGTTGTTGCGGATGGTGGTGGTGAAGCCGTTGGTCTCCAGGGACTGCTCGGCGGTGGCGACGATTTCGGCCGGGAGCAGTTCCAGGGAGGAACCGTCGTTGCAGTTGTAGAGGTCTAGCCGGAAAAAGCGGCGGGGGAGGGGTGGGGCCTGGCGGTGCAGGTCGAAACAGAGGCCGCCCTCGCTGATGTTCCTGATACGGGCGTACTGGTTCGTGGCCGGGATGCGGATCAGAAAAAACGACGGCAGCCGCCGGCGGGGAAAATGTCGTTGCTCCACGCCGATGGCGCAGGGAAAGAGCAGGACGATCTGCTGATGGCAATCGGCGCAGGCGTACGACCGGGCTGTGGGCAGGGCGGCGAGCCGGGAGTTCGGCGGACGCGCGATCAGGTTGCCGCCACCGCAGGCCGGACATTTTTTACCGAACACCATCATCGTCGTTCTTCCTCCGGATTGCCGTCATTTTTGCTGCAATCCGGCACCATACCCCATCGGTTCCGTCCCTTCAAGCCTCACCTGCCGAACGCAACCGTCCCGTTCTCCCCGTCAAACCGAAGGCTTTCTCCCGCATAGGTGCTGATCTGCATGTCCTGCCCGTCGGTGCGGGCGGTTATGGTGCCCGTCTGCCCGGTGATCAGGACCGGGATTTTTTTCTGCCGCCACGTTGCGAGGTGTTCCGGCGCGGGTAGGACGTTCTGCCGCCGCTGGCCGGCGGAAACGACGATCACCGCCGGAGCGACCGCCTCCAGGAAGGGCTCGCCGGACGAGGTGCGGCTGCCGTGGTGCGGGGCCAGCAGCACGTCGGACTGGACAGATGCCGCTGCCCAGATCAGCCTGTTTTCGCTGGCGCTGCCGATGTCGCCCGGAAAAAGGAAGCTGCGCGCCCCGTACTGAAGCCGCACCACCAGGCTGCGGTCATTGGTCGACCAGGAACTCGTCCGGTCCAGCAGATCGTTCATGCCGAGACAGACGACCTTCAGGTCCCGCTCCTGCCGGAGCACCTCACCCGCCCTGGCAACCCGCACGACACCGCCCTGCGAACGGACCGTCCGGAGCAGTTGTTCGTAGGACGGTTCCTCTCCCCCATCACCGTTGACGAATACCCGTTGCGGCCGGAACCGGGCGGCGACAAAGGGCAGGCCGTTGTAGTGGTCCTGATGGGGATGAGAAATGACCAGGTCGTCGAGCCGCCAGATCCGCTGCCGCCAGAGAAAGGGACCGATCAGGCTTTGACCGGGATCGAACCGCGTGCTTTGAGTGCCGCCGCCGTCGATCAGCATGGTGGTGCCGTCGGGCAGACGCACCAGAGCGGAGCTGCCCTGGCCGACATCGAGAAAGCTGACCGTCACCTCGGGTTTGTTTTCGCGCAGCCACAGGGAACGGGTGAACGAACCGGTCAGCAGGAGCGCCAGGCCCAGGGCCAGGGCAAGCCGTGGGCCTGTCCTCCGGGGATGGAGCAGCAGAAAGAGCACGAGAAAATAGAGGGCGATTTCCGTCGGGGTGGGGGTGATGGTCCAGAGCGAGGCGTAGGGAAAGCCGGCAACGGCCTCGGCCAGCCAGATCGTCAGTTCGATGCCGGCTCGGCCGATCTGGAACAACAGCTGTGCCAGGTCCGGAAAGAGCGGGATCATGGGCAGGGCCAGGAGGCCGCAGGGCAGGGCCCACAGGCAGAGCAGCGGCTCGATCAGCAGGTTCATGACCGGGCCGATCAGGGAAAAGCGGTTGAAGTGGTAGAGCAGGATCGGCAGGGTGCCGGCGGTGGCGGCCAGCGACACGTAAAGCATCGACTGGAGGACGCGAAACGCCCGCATGAGCCATGGGGGAAACCTCGACGGCGTTGCCTCCGGCGGCAGGAACAGGGGCAGGCGGGGATAGATCAGGTTGATGGCCAGGACTGCGGCAAAGGAGAGCTGGAAGGACGGAGTGAAGAGGGCCAGTGGCGTGAGGGCGAGCACGATGAGGGCCGCGGCGGCGATCAGGTGGATCAGGGTCCGCTGCCGCCGGACCACCACGGCGAACAGCACCAAAAGCGCCGTGGCCAGCGAGCGGACGGCCGGGACGTTGAACCCGGCGATGAAGGTGTAGAAGAGCAGCACCGGCGCGGTCAGCACCAGCGCCAGGGTGGGCACGTGGATGTGGAGCAGCAGCCAGGTGCTCCGCTTGAGCAGCCAGGTGAACATTGCCACGCAGAAGACCCCGAGCAGGCTGAGGTGGAGTCCGGAGATCGAGAGCACATGAAAGGTGCCGTTGTCCTTGAAGGCCTCGACCAGGTGCGGCGCGACATTGACCGTGGAACCGACGAGCAGGGCCTGAAAAAGCCCGGCGACGTCGCGGTCGAAGCGGGCGGCGAGAAACCCGGCGGCCTTTTGCCGGATCTGTTCGGGCACAAACAGCAGATCGCGCCAGCCGGACCGCAGCGGTTCCGCCACCGGCAGGATCTCGCGGGGTGAATGAACCCAGCCCGAGCAGAAAATGTGTTGTGCGGCCATCTGCAACCGATAATCGAAGGCACCGGGCGTCTGATAATTGCGGATGCGGTCCAGGGTGGCCATGACCATGATTTTTGTGCCCGGAACGAAGTGCGGGTCGATGGCGCCGGGAACGGAAAGCCGCACCTTGCCCCGGACCGGGCGGAACTCGCCGGGTCCGGCGGAATCGTGCCGCAGCAGGGCTTCGCTGTCCAGGTCCCACCGGGTCCGTTCGCCGTTGTCTTCGGCCATGGTCAGCATCCGGCCGATCAGGGTGACCTTGGTCGGTGCGGTGATGAGGGTGGCGACATGATGCGGGTCGGCAACGGGCTGCAATGCTCCATGGGTATGGAGCAGGCCGGTCAGGAAGAAGAGGGGCAGGGCGGCAAGTGGCCGCAGCCGGCGGATGAGGACGAAGGCAAGGAGGGGTAGCACGAACAGGGCAGCCGCCAGGACAGGGGGCGGTTCCAGATCGGCTGGCCATGGGGGCAGGCACGCCGCGGTGCTGGCACCGGCAAGGAAACAGACGGTGACACTGACCAGCAGGTTGTCGGTGCAGCGGCGGACCAGCCCGTCCACGGAAGTCATGGGGGCGAAGGTACCCCCGGCAGCAGGGCGGTGATGGCCTCCAGGTGTCGGCGGACCACGCCCCGGTTGGCCAGAACACAGGCCCGCGCCGCCTCGGCCATCGAGCGTCGCCGGTTTCTGTCGGTGAGGAGGTCCCGGAGCACGGCTTGCAACTCCTCGCCCGAGTCGACCTGGCTGGCGCCGCCGTAGCGAATCAGTTCCGCGGCAATCTCGGCGAAATCCTCCATGTGCGGACCGAAAAGAACGGGAACGGCGACGGCGGCCGGCTCGATGGGATTGTGACCGCCGGCGGCCACCAGGCTGCCGCCGACAAAGGCCAGGTCGGCCATGGCGTAGCAGCCGGCCAGCTCGCCGATGGTATCGAGGATGAGCAGGGGCCCGGTGTCCTGGCGGTCGGTGCTCCGGCGGCGGCAGGACAGGCCGTGCTGCTCGGCCAGTTCGATGATCTCTCCGGCCCGTTCGATGTTGCGCGGGGCCAGCACGAGCTGGAGATCGGCGATCTCCGCGCGCAGTCGCCGGTACGCCTCGAAGACGATGGTCTCCTCGCCGCGATGGGTCGACCCGCAGACCCACAGCGGCGGGGCCACGGCAAAGCCGTACCGTTCCTTTTGAATGGCGAGCGCTTCCTGGTTGGTCGCCTCGCCGCTCAACAGGCTGGTGTCGAACTTGAGGTTGCCCAGGGTGACCACCTTGTCCGGCTTCACGCCCAGGGCGACCATGTGGGCGGCATCGGCGGCGGTCTGCATGGAAAGCAGGGAGAAAGATCGGAACATCGGCAGGAAGAAACGGGCAAGCCGCCGGTAGCGGGCCAGGGAGGCGGCCGAGATCCGGCCATTGACCAGGACGGCGGGAATCCGTTCGTGGCGGAGGCGGCGCAGCCAATGCCACCAGAAATCGGTTTCCACCAGAAGAAAGAGATCGGGCTTGAGCACACGGAGGAAATACGGCACCACCCAGCCCAGGTCCACCGGCGCGGCGATGACGAGATCGACATACGGCGCCACCAGTTTGCGGGCCACCTGGTCCCCGGCCCCGGTGGTGACGGAAAAGAGGAGCCGTGCCTGGGGATAAGCCTGCCGCAGGCCGCGCGCCAGGGGCACGGCCGAGGTGACCTCGCCCACCGAGAGGGCATGCAGCCAGATGGTCGGGCCGCTGGATGGAGGCAGTTGTGCCACCTGCGCGGCCAGGCCCCACCCCAGCCGTTTGCCGATCCGGCCACGGTATTTTTTCCGGCAGGCAAGGAGCGCGAGAACCGGCAGCAGGGCGAGCGCCAGGGCGGTGGTGAACAGGGGATAGAGCAGCAGCATGGATGGTCGAGTCCTCGGACGACTATGGACAATATTGTTTCCCTGTTGTGATACCAGCATTCCGCCTTACTGTCCAAGGAGAAGCGCGACCGCCCGGTTTTCTCCGCCGGCTCGTTCCCGGCCGTTCGTCGATTCGGCATTGTATGAGAACAATGCCGCTGCCAGTGGCTTTCTCGTGGAAAAATGTTTTGCTTGTTGCCGTTTTTCGTGAATTTTGTTCTTGAAGAGGGCGGTGCTTTTCCGGTACCGTCTTTTTAAGGTGACTTTTTCTTTTTTTCTGAGCGGAGGCCCCTGTTGATGCTTGATGACATCAGCTTGAACATACTGAAGATATTGCAGGAAAAGGCCCGCGTTCCCAATATCGATGTGGCCCGGCAGGTGGCAATGGCGCCTTCGGCGGTCCTGGAGCGCATCCGCAAGATGGAGCGCCAGGGGATCATCGACGGCTACGAGGTGCGGCTCAACCCGGCCCGGTTCAACCGCCGCCAGATCGCCTTCATCGAGATCCGCTCCCGCTCCGTGGGCGACCGTCCGGAAACCGGCGAAGCGCTGGCCGCCATCCCCGAGGTGCAGGAGGTGCACTACGTGGCCGGCGACGACTGCTATCTGGTCAAGGTGCGGGTGGCCGACACCACCGAGCTGGCGGCCCTCATCCGGGAAAAAATCGCTGTCATCGCGGAGGTCGCATCCACCAGAACCACGACCGTCCTGCACACCTACAAGGAAACCGCGCGCATCCCCATCCGCGCCTGACGCACACGAGGTCCATTCCCATGCCGATGTCCCAAACCTTCAAAGACCGTCTCTTTCCCCATCTTTCGGCCATCGTCGCCCAGTACGGCACCCCTTTCCACATCTACGACGAGGCTGGCATTCGCGAAACCGGCCGCCGGCTCACGGAGGCCTTTGCCGATATCCCCGTGTTTCGCGAGTATTACGCGGTCAAGGCCCTGCCCAACCCCTCGGTTATGGCCCTGATGCGGGACATGGGCTTCGGCTTCGACTGCAGCTCGGCCACCGAGCTGACGCTGGCCCGGCGCCTGGGGACCAGCGGCGACGACATCATGTTCACCTCCAACAACACCAGCCCGGCCGATTTCGCCGCCGCGGCGGCCGAGGGTGGCTGCATCCTCAACCTGGACGACATCAGCCTGATCGACAAGGTGCCGCAGATGCCGGAGCTGATCTGCTTCCGCTACAATCCCGGCAACCGCCGCACGGGCAACGACATCATCGGCAAGCCGGAGGAGGCCAAGTACGGGGTCAGCCACGAGCAGATCGTCGAGGCCTACCGCCGGGCGCAGGCCAGGGGCGCGAAACGGTTCGGCCTGCACACCATGCTGGCCTCCAACGAACTCCACTACAGCTACATGGTGCAGACCGCGGCCATGCTGCTGGAACTGGTGGAAACCATCCATGCGGCGCTCGGCATCGACTTCGAATTCATCAATATCGGCGGCGGGCTGGGCATTCCCTACCTGCCGGATATCGATCCCCTGAACATCCAGGCCATGGGCGAGGAGATCACCGCCCTGTTCGTCGATTTCAAGGACCGCAACGGCTACTGCCCGGCCCTGTTCATGGAGAGTGGCCGCTACATGACCGGCCCGCACGGGGTGCTGGTGACCCGCGCCATCAACCGCAAGGAGATTTACCGCACCTACGTCGGCGTCGACGCCTGCATGTCGGCCCTGATGCGGCCCGCCCTCTACGGCGCCTATCACCATATCGAGGTGCTGGGCAAGGACGGCAGCGCCGGCACCGAGGTGGTCGACGTGGTCGGCTCGCTGTGCGAGAACAACGACAAGTTCGCCGTGCAGCGGCAACTGCCTCCCATCGTCGACGGCGACATCCTCGTCATCCAGGATTCCGGCGCCCACGGTCATGCCATGGGGTTCAACTACAACGGCAAGCTCCGGCCCCAGGAACTGCTCCTCGCCCAGGACGGCATGGTGCGGCTCATCCGCCGCGAGGAGCGGCCCGAGGACTATTTCGCCACCCTGCAGTTCGAGGACAAGGTGCTGCGGTTGTGAGAGGGAACCCGTGAACCTGCTGCTGCTCGATCCCGCCGAACTCGATGGCGGCGGCGTGCGCCTTGCTGGCCGCCGGGCCGAACATCTGCTGCGGGTGCTCAAGGTGGCGGTGGGCGACGCGGTGCGGGTGGGGGTGATCGGCGGCCAGATGGGCCGTGGCCGGGTAACGGCCATCGAAGAGGAAACGGTGCGCCTGGCCGTGGAACTTATGCGGGAGCCGGACCGCGACCTGCACCTCGAACTGATCCTGGCCCTGCCCCGGCCGATCATGCTCCAGCGCATCCTCAAGCAGGCCACGGTGCTGGGCGTGCGGCGCTTTCATCTCATCCGCTCGCGCCGGGTGGAGAAATCCTTTTTCCACAGCCCGGTGCTGGCCCCGGACAAGATCCGCAGCCTGCTTCTGGAGGGCATGGAACAGGCTATGGACACCTGGCTGCCCGAGGTTTGCATCCACCCGCAGTTCAAGCCCTTTGTCGAGGACGTCCTGCCCGGCCTCGAAGGTCAGGGGTTGATCGCCCATCCCGGAGTGGACGGCACCGTGGCCGGGCTGCCGCTGTCCGGCCGGCCGGGGCAGCGGCTTCTGCTCGCGGTCGGTCCCGAGGGCGGCTGGTCCGACTACGAACTCGGCCGGTTCCTCGCTTGCGGCTTCTACGGCTTTGCCATGGGCAGCCGCATCCTCCACGTCGACACCGCCGTGGTCAGCCTGCTCGCCCAGATACAGCTCCTCTACGATCTGCGCAAACGCTGAGCCAGCTTGCCGGTCAGCAGGGTGAACTCCGGCAGGCGCAGCGCTTGCAGGCTCACCGCGTAAATCGCCACCGCCACCCCGATCAGTACAGCCAGCGCCCCGAGCTGCGCCGGCACCGCGCCCTGCAGCCAGGGGGCGAGCAGGCGCCCCAGTCCCCAGATGCCGGCGCACATCAAACCGGTGGCCGCCACGATTTTCGCCACGCCCCGCAAGAGATACCCCAACGGATAGCCCTCCAGTTTCCGGTAGAGCACCACGCCCAGAAAGAGAAAGTTGAGGATCATGGCGCAGGAGGTGGACAGCGCGATGCCCCGGTGCTGGAGTGCGTCGATCACCAGGACGATGGTGCCGATGTTGGCCGCCACGCCGAGGAAGCTGCCGATCACGGGATAGCGGGTGGTGTTGATGGCGTAGAACACCGGCACCATCACCTTGATGGCCGAATAGGCGAAGAGGCCGATGGCGTAGTAGGTGAGGGCGTCGGCGGTCTGGATGGTATCGGCGGCGGTGAAGGCGCCGTGCTCGAAAATCAGGCGGATGATCGGCTGGGCGAGCAGCACCAGACCGGCGGTGGCGGGAACAGCCAGGGCGAAGACCAGCACCAGCGAGGAGGTGAAGGTCTGCTTGAGGCTGGCCAGGTCCTTCTGCGCCGCCTGTTTGGCCAGAACCGGCATCACCGCGATCGACAGGGCCACGCCGAAGACGCCGATGGGCAGCTGCACCAGGCGGAAGGCGTAGTTGAGCCAGGAGACCGAGCCCTCGGCGCAGGAGGCGGCGAAGTTGGTGTTGACGAAGATGTTGATCTGGGTGGCCGACAGGCCGATGGTGGCCGGCAGCATGAGCAGGAGGATGCGCCGTAGCCCCGGATCGAGCGGGTTGCAGGCGAAGCGGAACCGGAAGCCGACCTTGAACAGGGTCGGCACCTGCATCAGCAGTTGGAGCAGGCCGCCGATCAGGGTGCCCCAGGCCATGCCGGCGATGGCCGGCTGGCCGAAGCGAGGGAAGAGCCAGGCCAGGAACAGGCCGCCGACAATCGAGCCGAGGTTGAAGAAGGTGGACGACATCGCCGGCACGAAAAACCGGCCCTTGGTATTGAGAATGCCCATCACCACCGCCGCCAGCGAGACAAAGAGCAGAAAGGGCATCATGATTTGGGTGAGCTGGACGGTCAGCTCGGTCTTGCCGGCGATCAGCCCGAAATCCGGGGCGAGCAGGTTGACGACCGGCTCGGCCCAGTAGATGCCGGCCAGGGTGAGGGCGCTGATCAACAGGGTGAAAAAGACGAGGACATTGCTCGCCAGGCGCCAGGTGGCCTCGGCGCCCCGGTTGGTGCTGTAGTCGGTGAACACGGTGACAAAGGCGGCGGAGAGCGCCCCTTCGGCAAAGAGATCGCGCAGCAGGTTGGGGATGCGGAAGGCGACGACAAAGGCGTCGATGGCAAAGCCGGCGCCGAACAGGCCGGCGAAGACCTGCTCGCGGATGAGGCCGAGCACCCGGCTGCACATCATGGCAACGGAAACCGCGCCGGCGGAACGGGCGATTTTTCCGGTGGATTCGGCTGGTTGCGCTGCTGGTTCGATGGTCATCGTTTGTTCAGTGTTTCAGCAGGTTATCGCTTGACTTTGCAATCTTAATACGAATATAACAAGGGCTCGTTTGTGCGGAGTCGATGGTTACCACTCCTGCCGCGAAAGCGCGAGGGCTTTTCTTCGGTTTTCGGGCGGCACGATGCCAGCCCCGCGAACGTCAGCCGGCGACAATCCGTGTCAGCCATATCCATTGCGTTTCGGAACTCGAAATGCCGTTCGCACGGCAGGGTGCGAACGGCCCTGTTCACCGTGAACGCCGATACAACCGTTGCACTCACTGGAGGACTCCATGCAGGACGTACAGCACATCAGGAATGTGGTTTTTCTCGGCCATGGCAACAGCGGTAAATCCTCTCTTGCCGAGGCCCTTCTGTTTACCGCCGGTTCCCTGAAGCGGCTGGGCAAGGTGGATGACGGCACCTCTTCCATGGATTTCGAGCCGGAAGAGACCAAGCGCAAGATCTCCATCGGTGCGGCCTTCAACCAGTTGAGCTGGCAGAAAAACGATGTGTACCTCATCGACACCCCCGGTGACGACAACTTTTTCAACGAGACCCGCTTCGCCGCCCAGGTAGCCGACAGCGCTATCCTCACCGTGGGCGCGGTCATGGGCGTGCGGCCGCAGACCGAGAAATTCGTCGACCTGATCAAGGAACACAGCCTGCCCTGCCTGATCTGCGTCACCAAAATGGACCGGGAGCGCGCCAATTTCCAGAAGACGGTGGACGGCATCAAGGAGGCCACCGGCCTCAATCCGGTGGTGCTCTACCTGCCCATCGGCGCCGAGGACCAGTTCAAAGGCGTGGTCGACATCCTGGCCAACAAGGCCCTGCTGTTTGTCGACGGCAGGGCCGAGGCCGGGCCGGTGCCGGCGGATTTGGCCGACGAGGTGGCCGGCCGGCGCGAGGCCCTGATGGAGAGCGTCGCCGAAACCGACGACGAGCTGATCGAAAAATTCCTCGAGGAAGGCACCCTGAGCGACGAGGAACTGCAAACCGGGCTGGCCAGGGCCATCATGGAGGCCAAAATCGCCCCGGTCTGCGCCTGCGCCGCGCTGATCAACAAGGGCTCCGGCGTGGTGCTCGATACCATCGTCAATCTGCTGCCCTCGCCCGATCGGCGGCCCGCGCGGGTCGGCACCAACCCCAAGACCAAGGATGCCGTCGAGCGCCCCGGTACCGCCGATGCGCCGTTTTCGGCCTTGGTGTTCAAGACCATGGCCGATCCGTTCGCCGGCCGCCTGACCATTTTCCGCGTCTTCTCCGGCACCCTCAAGGGCGACAGCTTCTACAACGCCTCCAAGGCCACCTCCGAGCGGTTCGGCCAGCTCTACATCATGGCCGGCAAGGAGCAGAAACCGGTGGAGCAGGCCGTGCCCGGCATGGTGGTGGCAGTGGCCAAACTCAAGGAAACCACCACCGGCGACACCCTCTGCGAGGAGGCCAACCAAATCATCTACCCCATGGTCGAGCCGCTGCCCACGGTGATTTCCTATGCGGTCAGCGCCAAGAAAGGGGACGAGGAGAAGCTCTTCTCCTCCATCACCCGCCTGCTCGACGAGGACCTGACCCTGAAACTCACCCGCGAGCAGCAGACCCACGAAACGCTCATTGCCGGCGTCGGCCAGGTGCACCTCGAAGTGGTCGGCGAGAAGATCAAGCGCAAATTCGGCGTTGAAATGGAACTGCGGCCGCCGCGCATCCCCTACCGCGAGACCCTGAAAGGCAAGGTTACGGTCCAGGGCAAGCACAAGAAGCAATCCGGCGGCCGGGGCCAGTTCGGCGACTGCACCATCGAGATGGAGCCGCTGCCCCGCGGCGAGCATTTCCAATTCCTGGACAAGATCGTCGGCGGCGTCATTCCCCAGCAGTACCGCCCGGCGGTGGAGAAGGGCATCCTCGAGGCCATGGAGCGGGGCGTCATCGCCGGCTATCCCTTCGTCGACCTCAAGGTCAGCCTGATCGACGGCTCCTACCACACCGTCGACTCCTCGGAAATGGCGTTCAAGGTGGCGGGATCGCTGGCCTTCAAGAAGGGCGTGGTCCAGGCCAACCCGGTGCTGCTGGAGCCGATCATGGAGGTGGAGGTGCGGGTGCCCAAGGATTTCGTCGGCGATGTCATGGGCGATCTCAACAGCCGGCGCGGCCGGGTGCTCGGCATGGACTCGACGGACAAGTACGAGATCATCAATGCCCATGTGCCCCAGGCCGAAATCCTGCTCTACGCCCTTGACCTCACCTCGATGACCGGCGGCCGCGGCACCTTCCTGACCAAATTCTCCCACTACGAGGAGGTGCCGGCCCAGATCGCCGAAAAGATCATCGCCGAGTTCAAGGAGCAGGCGGAGGAATAGTGGGCGCCTCTCCCCGAACCTACCGCTGCGGCGTCCTGACCCTGAGCGACAAGGGGGCGCGCGGCGAGCGCGAGGACACCAGTGGCCCCCGCATCCGGGAAATGCTGCTTGCGGCGGGGTATGAGGTGGCGGAATATCAGCTCCTGCCCGACCGGCAGGAGCTGATCGAAGAGACTCTGAAAATTTGGACGGATGACCTCGGGCTCGATCTAATCGTCACCACCGGCGGCACCGGCGTGGCGCCCAGCGACCGGACCCCGGAGGCCACCATGGCGGTGATCGAGCGTGAGGTGCCGGGACTGGCCGAGGCCATGCGCATGGCCAGCCTCCGGAAAACGGTGCAGGCGGTCTGGTCGCGCGGCATTGCCGGCATTCGCGGCGGCTGTCTGATCCTCAACCTGCCCGGCAGCCGCCGGGCAGCGGCAGAAAATCTGGAGGCAGTGCTGCCGGCTCTGGGCCACGGCCTGGAGAAGCTGCAAGGCGGCGAAGCCGACTGCGGCCAGTAACCACGCTGGCAGATTATTCCAGGACCCTTTAAAAGACCACCTTCAATCGGCCGGCAAAAGGGCCGTCTTTTCCATGCGCCATTCCCGCCTCCGGGAGTGGCGTTTCTTTTTGCCGATGATCTTCGGACGTCGGTCTCTTCTCATCCGGCAGGAATCTTTGCTGCCCAATCTGTCCTAGCGACGAACTCTTCAGGCACGGCCGAAAAGTTCATCTTGTCCGGCACCAGTAATCGCAAAAGAGGGTGCCGGCAGTGCCGGTTGCACCCCCTTTTCTGCATCTGATTTCCTTTGCTCTTTTTGCGACACGTTTCCGGTGGCGCGCGCATTTTTTTCCTGCCCAACAAGCCAATGATTGCAATGCCTCCGGGATAACTCGCTGTTTTTGCATGGAGAAAAAGTGTTCTTGCGATTGATTTCAAAATTGAAATCAGCTACAGTCGTTGTCATTGGCGTTCATTTCCACCGCTGACTGCGAGGCAAAAAGCACCTGCGTGGGGAGTGTTCGATGGGTCCTCTTCCGCATGGAGCATTCCGGCTGCCGGGTCGGTCGGTGACAAGGAAATGGTCATGGAAAGCAGCAGGGCCGGTTGCCGCCGGGTTAAGAGAAGCCCGGCTTTGTGCTTGCCCTGGCAAAGGATGGTTGTGTTTGTCCTGCTGTCGGGTTGTTTTGCCTCTTCCTGGGCGTTTGCGGCCGAACCGCTGGATCGAGCCAGCCAGGAGTTGCTGCGCCAGCAGGAGCGCGAGCAGGTTTTACGCCGACAACAGGAACAGACGCCCGATGTCCGCTTGCAGCCGTCGCTCTCCGCTGCGAGCGGACGGCTGCCCAATGAAGAATCGCCCTGTTTCCGGATCGACCGCATCCTGCTGACCGGCGAATATGCCGAACGCTTCCAGTGGACCCTTGCCTTCGCGGACCGGACCGACGATGGCGCCAGCGATCCGGCCCTGCATCGCTGTCTGGGAACCGACGGCATCAACCTGGTGATGCGGCGCATCCAGAACGCGATTATCACCCGTGGCTTCGTGACGACCCGGATCTTGGCCGAACCCCAGGATCTGTCCACAGGCACGCTCCGGCTCACCCTCATCCCCGGCCGCATCCGCGCCATCCGTTGTGCCGAGGGCACCGAATCGCGGGCCACGCTGTGGAACGCACTGCCCGCCGGTCCCGGCGACCTGCTTAACCTGCGCGATATCGAGCAGGCCCTGGAAAATTTCAAACGGCTCCCCACGGCCGACGCCGACATCCGCATCGCGCCGGCCGAAGGAGAGGGCGCCGGTCCCGGCGACAGCGACCTGATCATTGCCTGGAAGCAACGATTTCCCATCAGAATCACGCTCTCTGCCGACGATTCCGGCACCAAGGCCACAGGAAAGTATCAGGGCACGGCCACCTTTTCCTGGGACCATTTCCTGACCCTCAACGATATGGCGTACGTGAGCCTCAACCACGACATCGGCAACGGCGATTCCGGAGAACGGGGTACCGAGGGCGGCGTTGCCCACTACTCAGTGCCGCTGGGATACTGGCTGCTCGGCCTGACCGCCAGCCGGAACGACTATCATCAGTCGGTTGCGGGCGCCAGCCAGACCTACCTGTACAGCGGCGAGAGCGACAACGGCAGCCTCGAACTCTCGCGCCTCGTGTACCGCGACGATGTCCGCAAGGCCACGGTTTCACTGGGCGGCTGGACGCGCTCGTCGAAGAACTTCATCGACGACACCGAGATCGAAGTCCAGCGCCGGCGCATGGCCGGGTGGGAGATGGGGGCGAACTATCGTCAATTCATTGATAGCGGCGTCTTCGAGCTGCACCTCGGCTACAAACGGGGCACCGGCGCCCTGGATGCCTTGCCCGCCCCGGAGGAACCATTCGGCGAAGGCACCTCCCGGCCGGAAATACTGACGGCGGCGGCACAGTTGATGCTGCCGTTCACGCTTGGATCGCAACGGTTCCGCTACCTGGGCGAAGCGCGAGGGCAATGGCACGGCACGCCACTGGTGCCCCAGGACCGTTTCGCCATCGGCGGCCGCTATACCGTGCGCGGGTTTGACGGCGAGTATAGCCTGCTGGCCGAACGGGGCTGGCTGGTGCGCAACGATCTCGGCTGGGGCATCGGCACGACCGGGCAGGAACTGTACGTCGGGCTCGACCACGGCGAGGTGGGCGGACCCGGCAGCGACATCCTGGCGGGCAAGCGGTTGACCGGTGCAGTCCTCGGTCTGCGCGGTGGGTTTGGGGGCCTTGCCTACGATATTTTTCTCGGCGGGCCGCTGGCCAAACCGGAGGGCTTCACGACCGCCGATTGGGTGACCGGCTTCAGCCTGAGTTGGACCTTTTGAAGTGGTTTTATCGTGAATCGGACAGTGTCAAGGCCGTGCAGCCCATGGAAGGTGCTGCATCGGATCGCGGCAAGGAGCCGCGAAGGCAACAGTGACAAGACAAGCGGTGGAGGAGCGTTGATATGAACAGGCACTGCTATCGGATCATCTTCAACAGACAGCGCGGCCTGCTGATGGTCGTGGCTGAGATCGTACCAGGCCGGGGCAAGGCCGGCGGCAACGCCAGGAAAACCAGGGCGCGGTCCGTATCCAGCCGGCATGGCGCGTGGGCCGCTCTGATGCCGGTTGTGCGCGCGGCCGTCGGGACCATGCTGGCGCTGGGCTGCTGTTCCGTGGCCCAGGCCCGGATCGTGGCCGATCCGGCGGCACCCGGCAACCAGCGCCCCACCGTGCTGGCGGCCCCGAACAACGTGCCGTTGGTCAACATCCAGACCCCGAGCAAGGCCGGAGTCTCGCGCAATACCTATTCCCGGTTCGATGTCGAAGAACAGGGGGCCATTCTCAACAACAGCCGGACCAGTACCCAGACCCAGCTCGGCGGGTGGGTGGAGGGCAACCCGTGGCTGGCCGCGGGAAGCGCGAAGATCATCCTCAACGAGATCAACAGCAGCGACCCCAGCCGGCTGGACGGCTTCGTCGAGGTCGCCGGGCAGCGCGCCGAAGTGGTGATCGCCAATCCGGCCGGTATCAAGGTGGACGGCGGCGGGTTCATCAATGCGTCCCGCGCCACCCTCACCACTGGTTCGCCCGTGGTCGACAACGGCAACCTAGCCGGTTACCAGGTCCGGGGCGGCCGGATCACGGTCGAGGGCAGGGGGTTCGATACCAGCACCGCCGATTATACCGATCTGATTGCGCGCGCCGTCGAGGTCAACGCCGGTCTCTGGGCCAGGGAACTCAAGGTGACGGCGGGCGCCAACCAGGTGGATGCCGAGCACATCATGGCAACGCCGATCGCGGGCAACGGACCCGCTCCGGCCTTGGCCATCGATACGGCCCAACTCGGCGGCATGTATGCCGGCAAGATCACCCTGGTCGGCACCGAGGCGGGCGTGGGGGTGCGCAACAGCGGCGAGATCGGTGCCGGCGCGGGCGAAATCGTGGTTACTGCCGACGGCCGGCTGGAGAACAGCGGCCGGATTACCGGCACTGCCGGGGTGAGGGTCGACAGCGCCGCCGGCATCGCCAACAGCGGCACCGTCTTCACCCAGGGCGATGCAGTCCTGAGCACTCGCGGCGACATCGTCAACAGCGGCGTGGTCGCCGCCCAAAAGAATACCTCGCTGGCAGCCACCGGCGCGGCCAGCGCCATCACCTCCACCACGGACTCGGTATTGGCAGCCGGCGTGCAGGACGACGGCAATCTGGGGGCAAGCGGGGACTTGACGGTCCGGGCCACGCGGCAGGTGACCGCCCAGGGCAGGAACCTGGCCGGCGGCGAGTTGACCGTGAGCGGCCGCAGCCTGGATCTCGCCGGCAGCCGGACCAGCAGCGAAAATATCGGGCTCAGCGCTGCCGCCGGTGATCTCGATCTCAGCGATGCCAGCGTTGCCGCCGGCAACCGGCTGATCGCGAGTGCCGGCCAGACCCTGCGCACCGACAGGGCCGTGGTTTCGGCCACCTGGATGAGTCTGGGCGCCGACGACCTCTCCAATGTCATGGGCGAACTGGTCCAGGTCGGCGCCGGCAGCTTCGACCTCGCCCTGACCGGCGCCCTGGACAACAGCGGCGGCACGATCTCCGCCAATCAGGACCTTCGCGTCAGGGTGGGGGAGGATTTCCGGAACATTCAGGGTTCACTGGCTGCCAACGGCCGGATCGACCTCGGTGCCGGCACGATCGACAACCGCAGCGGCACCATCGGTTCAGGCCAAGGCGGGGTGGATCTGGCCGCCCTGGCCGGCAGTCTGGACAACAGCGGCGGCACGATCTCCGCCAATCAGGGCC
This sequence comes from Desulfobulbus elongatus DSM 2908, assembly GCF_000621145.1. Taxonomy (GTDB): domain Bacteria; phylum Desulfobacterota; class Desulfobulbia; order Desulfobulbales; family Desulfobulbaceae; genus Desulfobulbus; species Desulfobulbus elongatus. Next base: position 5,181 of record NZ_JHZB01000039.1, on the reverse strand, counting down.
TTCGCGTCAGGGTGGGGGAGGATTTCCGGAACATTCAGGGGTTGCTAGCTGCCAACGGCCAAGTCGACCTCGGTGCCGGCACGATCGACAACCGCAGCGGCACCATCGGTTCAGGCCAAAGCGGTGTGGATCTGGCCGCCCTGACCGGCAGTCTGGACAACAGCGGCGGCCGCATCGAGGCAGCGGGAGCGTTCAGCCTTGCCTCTTTGGGCCTGACGAACGTGGACGGGGTGCTTTTCGGCAGCAGCCTGCATCTCGACAGCCAGGGCCGCGCCTTCGACAACACCCGCGGCCTGGCGATCGCCACCGGCGGCAGCGACACCGGCGCATTCATCCTCGACAGCGGCACCCTGATCAACGAGGCCGGTTTGCTCCAGGCCAAGGGGCAGTTGACCATCGACACCCACGGCCGGAACTTGCGCAACACCCATTCCGGTGCGACCGGCGGCATCGTCGGCCAGGCCGACATCAACCTGTTCACCGGCGATGTCGACAATGCCGCCGGTTTCATCGGCGCTGGCGGCGGTATCGACATCGTTGCCGCGCATATCGCCAATACCGGCAGCGGCACGATCGTCGGCAGCGGCGCGCTAACCCTGAGCGGCACCGGCCTGGACAATCGAGGAGGCCAGATTCAGGTCATGGGCGAGGTCGACCTCACCCTTGGCGGAGAGTTGAACAACACCGCCGGCCTGGTGCGTTCCGGCCAGACCCTGAGCGTGGCTGCCCGCAGTCTTGTCAACGCCGATACCCAGGGCACGGACCGGGGACTCGAAGGCAAGGATGTCCGGGTGACCGCGTCCACGCTGAACAACCGCTACGGTGCCATCCGCGCCGACCGCGACGCCACGCTCACCATCGGCACCGCTCTCGACAATACGGTCGGTCTGGTCAGTGCGGGCCTGATCGCCTCCCTGCGCGATTTGGCGGCGGTGCGGACCCTTGCGATCGTCAACAGCGGCGGCACCCTGATCGGCGGCCAACTGCTGCGCATCGACAGCGCAACGCTGGGCGGCGACGGCAACCTGTTCAGCAGGGGCGACCTTGAGATCGCGCTTACGGATAACTACCTGCACACCGGCCAGTTGCAGGCAAACGGCAGCGCCCGCCTTGTCACCGCCGGCACGCTGACCAACCGATCGGCGATGTCGGCGGGGCAAACCCTGACCGTGCGGGCCGCCGGCATCGACAACCAGGCGGACGGCAGTCTGGCCGCCATGCGGACCGACCTGGAGACGGCCGGCAGCCTGACCAATCGCGGCCTGATCGACGGCACGGAGACCTGGCTGATCGCCTCGACCCTGAACAATCTCGGCACCGGCCGCATGTACGGGGACTTTCTGGCCATCGGCGCCACCACTTTGTACAATGGGCCTGAAAACGGGACAGCGCCGGTCATCGCCGCCCGGGAGCGGCTCGACATCGGCGCGGCCGTCATCGAGAACCGCGAACACGCCCTGCTGTTCAGCGTCGGCGACATGGCCATCGGCGGCGGCCTCGATGCCGACCGCCGGGCCACCGGCCGGGCCGCTGTTCTGACCAATGCCAGCGCCACCATCGAGGCCTTGGGGAACCTGGCGATCGGCGCAGAACGGCTCGACAATACCAACGAGCATTTCGGCACCGAGGACGTGCAGGTTTCCAGCCAATACGTGGAGGAGTTCCAGCCGTTGGGATCCGGCAGCCATTATCGTTCGCCAGAGGCGGTGCACCGTATCTGCCATCCGTATCACTGCGTCGATACGCCGGAAGGCACGGCCTATAATTTCTACCGCTACAAAATCACCGAGACGATCACCGAGACCAGGGTAACCGAGTCCGATCCCGCCCAGATCCTGGCCGGAGGAGCCATGGTTTTCGATGCCGGCGACGTGCTGAACGACAAAAGCCGGATCATCGCCGGCGGCGCCATCGGCGGTACGATCGGCTCGCTGACCAACAACGAGGCAACGGGCGAGCGGGTTATCAGCGCCAGCGGCGTGGTCGGCTACTATTCGCTGGACAGCGACCACGGCAATACCGACATCCCGGAGAACGGCGAAAACGGGGGATGGCGGAGCTATGATCCGGCGCCTGTCGTGCAGACGATCACGCTCGATGCCATGGCCTACCGGCAGAACACCGCGCCCGGCGGCACCGGCACCGGCATTGGCGGGCTGGTCACGGACACGGTCGCGCAAACGCCCGGCGGTTCCGGTCCGGTCAACCACGCCGTTGCCGGTGGCCGGATCGTCACCCCCGTCGTGCAGGTGGCGGCCCTCACCGGCAACGGCGTGGTTGCCACGGGCGGCATCGACACCAGGGTGCCGAACAACAGCCTGTTCGTGGTCCGGTCGAACCCCGGCAGTTCCTATCTGGTGGAGACCGATCCCCGTTTCGCCGATTACCGCCAATGGCTCAGTTCCGATTATCTGCTCGATGCCCTGGCCACGGACCCGGCTCTCACCCAGAAACGGCTGGGCGACGGCTTCTACGAACAGAAACTGATCCGCGACCAGATAGCGCAGCTGACCGGCCGCCGGTTTCTGGACGGGTATGCCGGCGACGAGGAGCAATACCGGGCGCTGATGGACAACGGCGCCACCTTTGCCGAAGCGTACGGCCTGCGCCCCGGCGTGGCGCTGACCGCGGAGCAGATGGCGCAACTGACCAGCGATATCGTGTGGCTGGTGGCGGAAACCGTGGTCCTGCCGGACGGGACCACCACCGAGGTGTTGGTGCCGCAGGTGTACGTGCGGGTGCAGGCGGGGGACTTGCAGGCATCGGGCGCGCTGATCGCGGGAGACAGCATCGATCTCAGGCTCGAGGGCGATCTCACCAACTCCGGCACCATCGCGGGCCGCGACATCGTGGCCCTGACCGCGGACAACGTCCGCAACCTGGGCGGCCGGATCATGGGAAACGATGTAGGCATCCAGGCCCGGATGGATCTGGACAACCTGGGCGGGACCGTTGCGGCCGAAAACAGCCTGACCGTCCTGGCTGGCCGGGATCTCACCCTGATGACCACCACCCGGACCCAGGAAAGCAGCCAGGGCAGCCGCACCAACATCGACCGGGTTGCCGGATTGTACGTAACCGGCGGCAGCGGCAACCTGACCGCGGCGGCCGGGCGGGACCTCACCCTGAGCGGGGCTGTGGTGAGCCATGCCGGCACCGGTGCCACCACGCTGCATGCCGGCCGCGACCTCCAGTTGGCCACGGTGCGGGAGGCAGCGAATGCGACTGTTGTCTGGGACGCGGACAACTTCCACCGGGAGGCCAGCCACACCGACCTCGGCACCGTCGTGCAGACCCGGGGCGACCTGTACATGCATGCGGGCAACGACCTGACCCTGAAGGCGGCCACCGTCACCTCTGATCAGGGCGCGGTGGTGGCCATGGCCGGCCGGGATGTCACCCTGAGCGCCGGCGAGGGGTACGTGTATGCCGACGATGCCCACAAGGTCACGAAATCAAGCATGTTTTCCAGCACGACCACCATCACCCGCGACACGCTGGAGCAGACGAGCGCCCTGGGGACGACCTTGTCGGGTGAGACCGCCACGGTGATGGCCGGCCGGGACCTCACCGTGTTCGGGAGCAATGTCGTCAGCACCAGCGGCACGGGATTGTTTGCCGGCGAGGACATCGTTATCCAGGCGGCCACCGACACCAGCACCGAAGAACATTTCAGGTCTGTGAAGAAATCCGGGTTGTTGAGTTCCGGCGGCATTGGTTTCACCATCGGCAGCCAGGAGCAGTCGCTGGACCAGCAGGGCACCCGGACCAGCGCGGTGGCCTCGACCATCGGCAGCATGGCAGGAGGCGTGACCATCGCGGCGGGAGGAGAGTACCGCCAGATCGGCAGTCATGTCCTCGCTCCCCAGGGAGATATCGATATTGCCGCGCGGCGGATAGAGATCGTGGAGGCACGGGAGACCAGCACAAGCCGCACCGAGACGAAATTCAGGCAGAGCGGCCTGTCGGTGGGCCTGAGCACTCCGGTGCTCACCGCCCTGCAGACAGGCGAGCAGATGGCTGAGTCGGCCAAGGACACCAAGGACGTGCGGATGCAGGCCCTGGCCGGGGCTGCGACGGGACTGGCGGCGATGAACGCCTACGACGCGGTTGTCACCAGTCCCGATCAGGCGGGCGGGATCAATGTCAACATCAGCCTCGGCACCAGCAAGAGCCAAAGCATCGCCAATCAGTGGAGCGATACCGCCGCCGGTTCGATGGTGGCTGCGGGCGGCAATGTTCGTATCCGTGCCACCGGAGGTGGTGTCGACAGCGATTTGACCATCAGGGGTTCCGAGGTGAGCGGCGGCAACGCCGTCATCCTCCAGGCGGACGACGCGATCAGCTTTTTGGCGGCTAAAAACAGCGCCGCGCTGCACAGCACCAACTCCAGCAGCAACGGCAGCATCGGGGTGGCCGTCGGCTCGGGCGGTGTCGGAGTGGCGGCGAGTGGCAGTTGGGGCAAGGGCAATGCGGACGGCGACGACGTCATCTACACGAACACGCACGTGACCGCGGGCAACACGGTGAGTATGGAGTCCGGCGGCGACACCAGGCTTGCCGGTGCGGTGGTCTCCGGCAACCGGGTCGTTGCCGAGGTGGGCGGCGATCTCAGCATCGAGAGCCTGCAGGGCACGAGCGTCTACAATGCCAGTCAAAAAAATGTGGGTGGTAGCCTGACCGTGGGCGCGGGCATGGTGGGCGGTAACGTCAGCTATAACAGGAGCACAATCAATAGCGATTACGCCAGCGTTGCGGAGCAATCGGGAATCAGGACCGGCGACCAGGGTTTTTCCGTCCGCGTCCGGGGCAACACCGATCTGACCGGCGGGGTGATCGCCTCCACGGATGCGGCGGTTGTCGCCGGCCGGAACAGCTTTGCCACCTCGGGCCTGACCATGCGGGATATCGAGAACAGGGCCGAGTATGATGCCAAGGGCGTGGGCGTCAACGTGGGTAAGGGCTGGAGTCCCAGCGGCGAGCTTGTCCCACAGGGCACCGGCGCGGGTATCGGCGAGGATAGCGGCTCCGCCGCCTCCGTCACCAGAAGCGGCATTTCGGGCATCGCCGGCAACACCGATGTCCGCGCCAATGACGCCGAAACAGGGATCAAGCCGATCTTCGATGCGGAAAAGGTGCAGAAGGAGATCGACGCCCAGGTGGCGATTACGCAAAAATTTA
>NZ_JHZB01000038.1 GCF_000621145.1 Desulfobulbus elongatus DSM 2908 | reverse complement strand
TTCGATGCCCTGACCTCGGGCATCAAACAGCTCTGCGCGGGCGGGTCAACGATCCTCATCAGCATGCAGGGACTGCTCGGCTATTACCCCCACAAGATCACCAACGGTCCCCTGGAAGGACTCAATAACAAAATCAAAACCTTGAAACGGCAGGCCTATGGCTTCAGAAACATGGAATACTTCAAGCTCAGGCTCTACAACCTTCACAACTCCAGGTACCCGTTTGCCGGATGAACCTATTTTTTTCCGGCTTCTCGCGGATCTGTGGGGATCAACGGTTCAATGATCGCCCAGAATGCATCCGAAATTTCCCAGGTTTTGATGCGTGCCATTTCTCCTCCCGTTGCTTGGTTTCAACGGATATTAGCTGGCGGCAGGAAAATTGCGAGCAATTTATTTATAGATAAGTACTAACAAGATTTACATTTCGATTTTTTCACTATCGAATCGATACAAACAGGGAACCTAATTTTACTGACCAACTACTGATTAACGAAAAAAGCACCTAGCCAACTAGTGACCAAGTGCTTGGTTTTACTGGAGCCGATATCCGGACTTGAACCGGAGACCTACTGATTACGAATCAGCCGCTCTACCACACTGAGCTATATCGGCACTGGGGCGGGGTATATTGCCGCGAGGTTGCGGTTTGAGGTTCCTTGATGTAGCAGTTTTATGGTACAGTGTCAAGATTATGAATGGCTCTTTCATCTTGTGCACCATACTTCTACTGCTCTTGCCCGGTTGCCGGGCCGAAGATGCCAAACCGTCCCACTCCTCGCCGCAAACCATCACTTCCACAGGCACAATAACTTCGGTCAAGGCCGGTTGCGTAGGCTGTCATGAGGATGTACGACTTGACCCGTCGCATCAACTGGACTGCACTTCTTGCCATGGAGGACGGGACAACGAAAGCCAGGTCGGCGCGGCTCACGCGGGACTGATCGCCAGGCCGGGTCATCCCGACCATATGGCTGCCGCATGTGGTGGCTGCCATCCTCGGCAAACTGCTGCCGCCAGCGGTTCGCTCCACTTCACCTTGTCCAATGCAATCAACAGGGTTCGCGGGCAGTTCGGAGCTGACAACCATGTGGCAAAACCTACCGACATCCCCATAACCGATCCCGCGGCTGGGCCGCTCGCCTTGAGCGACGACATGCTGCGCCGTCGCTGTCTCCGCTGTCATATATATTCGAACGGTGACGCCTATGATGCCGTCACCCATGGCACCGGATGCGCCGCATGCCATCTGTCTTTTGCCAGCGGCAAAATGGTCTCGCACGCCTTTGTCGCGCCCACCGATAAACACTGTCTGAGCTGCCACTATGGCAACCGTGTGGGCAGCGACTATCATGGCCGCTTCGAACACGACTACAATTGGGAATACCGGACCCCTTACTTCTCGCAAACCAGCCGGAACACCGCACCCCGTCCCGCCGGCGTGGAGTGGCACGATCTCGCCCCCGACATCCACCAGCAGCGCGGCCTTATCTGTATCGATTGCCACAGGGACAGCGGCCACCATCACCGGGAAAGCCGCGTTACCTGCTCCACCTGCCACGGCTGGCGGCCCGGCCAGCCGGTGCCTTCCCTCGACACGCTTTCGGTACGTGCCCAGGAACTGCTGCTCATCGGACGGCTGAATGGCAAAGAGCACGCCGTTCCTCTTCTCCGCCATCCGGCCCATCGGCAGTACGGTTCTCAGGTTGCTTGCCAGGTGTGCCATGGACAATGGAGTTTCAACGATGCCCCCATCCATCTCCTGCTCTCCAACCGCCCCGACTACGAGCCCTGGGAACGGCTGACCGTGCAGGGGAGTTCAGAGGTTGAAGCATTGCTGGAGCATAATCTCCACTATTCGGAGGAGCACCCCCTGAGCATGCGTGACGGTCTGACCGGCCAGCCGCGTCCGGGTATCTGGTATCAGGGGTATGGGCAGCGCCGCTGGGAGCAGATGATCGTGCGCAGGGATGCGGACGGTATCATCAAGGTATTCCGTCCCTACCTCGATCTGCATCTGTCCATGCTCGCTGCCGATGGTCAGGTTCTTTTCGACAACATCGTCGGGCGGGAATCCGGCCTCCTGCCGTACACCCCGCATACCACCGGTCCGGCCGGCCTCTTTTTCCGGGACCGGTTCCGTCACCTCCTGCCCACCGAGGAGAAATGACCCCGACCGCCGTTTTTCCCCGTTTCCTTCGCCCGCTGCATATTCTCTTGCTCATCCTGCTGCTGAGCTTCGCTTTCGGCTGCGCCTCCAAGGCTCCGAAACCCCTGGAAGGCGGACCTTCCACCACACCGGGCAAAAAGAGAACGAGAACGTCGGCGACCCAGCGACCTTACGTGATCAACGGTATCACCTATTATCCCATCCCTTCGGCCGCCGGTTACAACGAACAGGGCATCGCCTCGTGGTACGGCGAGCCGTTCCACGGCAGGAAGACGGCCAACGGCGAAATCTACAATATGTACAGCGATACCGCGGCCCACAAGACCCTACCCATGGACACCATCCTGCTGGTGAAAAACATGGAGAATGGCCGCTCGACGGTGGTGCGGATCAACGACCGCGGCCCTTTCGTCCAGGAGCGGATCATTGACCTGACCTATACCAAGGCCAAAGAACTCGGCATCGTCGCCAAGGGAACCGCCAGGGTGGAAATCGTGGCCATGGGCGCGCAGCAGCAATTGGAGGAGAGAGAGCTGATCGCCGCCGCACCGGGCAAATCGCCAGCTGAAGTGGCCATCGCGAAACCACCGGCCGAAGTCGCCGCTGCGAAGCCGCCACCGCCCAAACCGCCGCCGCTTCCGGATTTCGACAAGGGAAATTTTTACGTGCAGGTGGGGGCCTTCATCAAGGTCGAAAATGCCCGCACCCTGGCCAGGGCCTTTGCCAAACGGGGCCGCAACGTCATTATTCAGCAATATCCCGCCGCGGGCATGAACCTCTACCGGGTGATGATCTTTGCCAGCACTTCGCTGGCCAAGGCTAAGGTGTATGAGAAGCAACTGGAAGCGGAAGGGTTCCGCTACGCCTTACTGCTGGCGCGTTAGGCGGTCGGCCTCAAAGGCGCGGACCGTGGCGACGAAGCGGCGGATGTGCTCGTGGTTCTTGCGGCCGGGCGCATCCTCCAGACCGGAGTTGGCGTCCACGCCGTAAGGATTGACCTGCGCCAGGGCCGCGCCGACGTTGTCGGCATCAAGGCCGCCGGCCAGCAGAAACGGGCGGGCGGGAGCGAGCCGACCGATCAGGCTCCAGTCAAAGGTGCAGCCGGTGCCGCCGACCACATTTTTCTGATAGGTATCGAGAAGATAGCCGTGGACGACTTCATGGTAGGAAGCCACCTCGGCGGCTGTGGTTTGCTCGCCGACCCGGATGGCCTTGAGCAGCTTGCAGGGTGCGGTCAGGGCTGCCAGTTCCCGGCAGGAGGCCGGCGATTCCGCGCCGTGCAGTTGAATGAGGTTGATGCCGCATTCCCGGACGATGGCCGCAATCCGATCCGGCTCCTCATCGACGAAAACCCCGACGGCGTCAACCAGGGGCGGCAACTCGGCGATGATCGCCCTGGCCGCTTCGGGCGTAATGGCTCGGGGACTTTTCGCGGCAAAGATGAACCCCAGCCCGTCAACGCCGGCCTCGACCGCGCACAGCGCGTCCGCTAGGCGGGTCATGCCGCAGATCTTGATCCGGACCCGGTGGGGCGCGTTCATTTTCCAAGAAATTCCCGCAGCAGTTGATCCTGCCGACCGGCCCGCATCAAACTTTCGCCGATCAGGGCCGCCTTGACCCCGGCCACCTTGAGCCGCTGCATGTCCGCGGCCGTGGCAATCCCCGATTCGCTGACCACCGGAATCTCCCGCGGAATTTTGGGCAAGAGGCGGAAGGTTGTCTCCAGGCTCACCGAAAAATCGTTGAGATTGCGGTTGTTGATCCCGATCAGCCGGCTTCCGGCGGTCAACGCGTCCTCCAGTTCCCGCTCGTCGTGCACCTCGACCAGCACGTCCATCCCCAGGGATTCGGCCTGCAGGCGGAAATCCCGCAGTTGCTCGCGGTCCAGGATGGCGACGATCAAGAGAATGGCGTCGGCGCCGACCGCATGGGCCTCATCGATCTGGAGAGGATCGATGATGAAGTCCTTGCGCAGCACCGGCAATTCGACCGCCCCGCGCACCTGGGGAATGTAGGCGAGCGATCCCTGGAAGAAGTCCACATCGGTGAGCACCGAGAGGCACTGGGCCCCGCCGGCCTGGTAGTTGCGGGCAATGCGCACCGGATCGAAATCGGGCTGGATGACGCCCTTCGAGGGCGAGGCTTTCTTGGCCTCGGCGATGACGGCCACGCCCGGCGCGTCGACCAGGGCCCGGATGAAACCGCGCGGCAGCGGCACCGGCCGGTCCATCACCGGCAGGCCGCGTCCTTTCAGTTCCGCCACCTCCTCGTATTTTCTCGCGACAATGGTATCGAGGATCATCTTCGTATCCCGCTGAAACTCATGCTCTGCTGAAGCGGACCAGTTCTTCCAGTTTGGCCGACGCAGCCCCGGAATGGATGATCTCCCTGGCCAGGGCGATGCCATCCACGATGGTCCCGGCCTTGCCGGCGGCCATCAGGGCGGTGCCAGCGTTGAGCAAAACCATGTCCAGCTTGGCCCCGATCTCGCCGCCCAAAACGGCCCGCACCTGCTCCGCCGATTCTGCCGCGGTCCGGCCGCCGCGGATGGCGGCCATATCGGCGCTCCGCAGCCCTACCTCCTCGGGCGTCAGAATCGAGGTGGTCACGGAGCCTTGATAGCCATCGGCAAGGTGGGTGGCGCCGGTGACGGTCATCTCGTCCAGGTTGCCCTCGCCCCAAACGATCACCGCCCGTTTCATGCCCAGCCGCACCAACACCTCGGCGAGAACCGTGGTCAGTTCGCGGGAGAAGACGCCGGTGAGCTGCACATTGGCGCCGGCCGGATTGGTCATCGGCCCGAGAATGTTGAACAGAGTGCGGATGCCGATTTCGCGCCGGGGACCGATGGCGTATTTCATGGCGCCGTGCAGCATGGGGGCGAACAGAAAACCGATGCCCACCTCGCGCACGCAGGCCGCCACCTTTTCCGGCGGCATGCTCAGGTCGACCCCGAGGGCCTCGAGAACGTCGGCGCTGCCGCAGTGGGAGGAGACGGCCCGGTTGCCGTGCTTGGCCACCGGCACGCCGGCCGCGGCCACGACGAAACTGGTGGTAGTCGAGACGTTGAAACTGCCGGAACCGTCGCCGCCGGTGCCGACGATGTCCATCAGGACCTCGCCGCCCTTGGTATCGATGCCGGTGTCAATGAAGGTCGCCTTGTCCCGCATGACCTTGACCGCGCCGACGATCTCGTCGATGGTTTCGCCCTTCATGCGCAGCGCGGTGATAAAAGAGCCGATCTGGGCGGTGGAGGCCTCACCGCTCATAATCTCCTGCATCACCCCGATCATCTCCCCTTCGCTCAAGTGGTGCAGGGCCACCACCTTGGCAATCGCCTCACGAATCATGACTCTTCTCTTTGTCGCACGGAAAATCACACCGGGCCGCGGAGCAGCTGCCCGTAATCCGGCCGAAGGAAGTTGTGCAGCAGCACGCTGCCCGGCCCGGTCATGATCGATTCGGGATGGAACTGGACACCCTCGATCAGCAGGGTTTTATGCCTGAGGCCCATCAGTTCGCCCTGATCGGTATGGGCGGTGGCCTCCAGGCAATCCGGCAGCGGTTCCTCCACCACCAGGGAGTGATAGCGCATGCCGTCGAAGGGAACCGGCAGCCCGGTGAACACGCCGCGGCCGTCGTGGTGGATCGGGCTGGTCTTGCCGTGCATCAGCCGGGAGGCGCGGATCACCTTGCCGCCGAACACCTCGCCGATCGACTGATGCCCCAGGCAGACCCCCAAAACCGGGATGCGGCCGGCGAAATGGAGAATCGAGGCCATGGAGATGCCGGCCTCCTTGGGGGTGCAGGGGCCGGGGGAGATGAGCAGCCGCTCCGGCTTGAGCGCTTCGATCTCGTCGATGGTTATGGCATCGTTGCGGAACACCCTCATTTCCGGCGGCCGCCATCCTGACGGCGCCCCGGGCGGGGCGGTGGCCAGCGTCTGCACGATGTTGTAGGTGAAGGAATCGTAGTTATCGATGATGACGATCACGGCTCAAAACCCCTTTTCCGCCAGTTCCACGGCCCGGCGCAGTCCCATGGCCTTGTTGATGGTTTCCTCGTACTCCTTCTTCGGGTCGGAATCGGCCACGATGCCGGCCCCGGCCTGAACCCACATATCCCGGCCCTTGAGGATGAAGGTGCGGATGGTGATGCAGAAATCCATGTTGCCGGAGAAGCCGAAGTAGCCGACCGCGCCGGCATAGGGGCCGCGCCGGCTCACCTCGAGTTCGTCGACGATCTCCATGGCCCGGATCTTGGGCGCGCCGCTCACCGTTCCCGCCGGGAAACAGGCGGCCATCACGTCGAACTGATCCAGGCCGGCCAGCAGTTTGCCATGCACGCCGGAAACGATATGCATCACGTGGCTGTAGCGCTCGATCACCAGCAGGTCGCGGACCGTCACCGAACCGTATTCCGCCACCCGGCCGACATCGTTGCGGCCCAGATCGACCAGCATCAGATGTTCGGCCCGCTCCTTGGGATCGGCCAGCAGTTCCTGCTCCAGCGCCACGTCTTCTTTCGGAGTGGCGCCCCGCTTCCTGGTGCCGGCGATGGGCCGCAGTTCGATGTCGCCCTCCTCCAGCCGCACCAGAATCTCCGGCGAAGAACCGATCAGCAGCATGTCCCCCTGGCGGAGGTAGAACAGATAGGGGCTCGGGTTGATGTGGCGCAGGGCCCGGTAGAGGGCAAAGGGCTTGACCTGCAACTCGGCGTGGAAGCGCTGCGACAGCACCACCTGGATGATGTCGCCGGCGAGGATGTATTCCTTGGCCCGCTCCACCATGGCCGCGAAACTGGCCTCGTTCATGTTCGAAGTGAACCGGTGCGGTTCGGTGGGCTGGTCCTGGACGACGAACTGGTGGGGAATCGGCTGGTTGAGCCGCGCGATGATGTCGTCGATCCGCCGGCAGGCATCGTCATAGAGGCGCGCCGTGTCGTCTCCGCCCTTTTTCCAGACGTTGCAGACAACGGTCAGGGTCTGCTGGACTGCGTCGTGGATCAGGACGATCCTCGGCACCATGAAGGAGGAGGCGGGGAAGTCGAGGGGCGGATGACGATCGGGAATCTTTTCCATGAACCGCACCATGTCGTAGCCGAGAAAGCCGACGGCCCCGCCGTAAAATCGGGGCAGCCCCGGAGCGGTGCTGACCGTGAACGAAGCGAGCAACTGCCGCAACTCGTCCAGGGGATTGACGCCCAGGCACTCGTCGCCGGCGACGGTCAGGCCGGGGTATTCGACGCGCACCGTGTCGCCGGTGCTGGTGAAGGTGAGGAGCGGATCGAGGCCGATGAAGGAATACCGCCCCCATTTTTCGCCGCCTTCCATGGATTCGAACAGAAAGGCGTGGGGGTCGGCGCCGGCCACCTTGGCAAAAATGGTGAGCGGGGTATCGAGATCGGCGACAATAGTTCGATGCACCGGAACGAGATCGAAGGATTCGATCATGTCGGCAAAGGCGCGCGGTTCGGGAAAATACATGGAGCACAACCTATGACTTCGGTGGCGGGAGATCACCCTGTTCTGATTCGGCATGCAGACATCTTTGACCCGAACAACCGGAACGATACCGGCCGGCATGTGTCAGGCGATTCTGGCGATGGTTCCGGCCAACCCGATCATTCAGAACGCCACCAGCAGACAAGGCAATACCCGAATTCAACAAAAAAGGCCATGGACGCACATAGCACCCATGGCCTTGAACACTACCAACTGCAAAGGAGTAACGAGTTCACCTTAAGCGAGGGGTTGCATCTTATTGACCCTTTTGCTCAACCGGGAAACCTTGCGGGCTGCGGTTTTCTTGTGGATGGATCCCTTGGTGGAAGTTTTGTAAATCACCGGGATGGCAGCCTGCAGAGCGGCTTTGGCTTGTTCTTCGGAACCTGCGACAAGAGCCTCTTCTACCTGGCGGATGGCGGTTTTCATTGCCGACTTGTTCATCCGGTTCCGTAAACGGCGCATCTTCGATTGACGATCTCTCTTCTCTGCTGACTTATGATTGGCCATGGAAACTCCTAACTCCTTATAAAAGCATCAACGATGAAGGATTAAAATGCAAGCTCTGCTATATACAGAAAATACCACCTGGTGTCAAGTATCCTCACGATCATCTGCCCGATATATTTTTGCATCGCTCGCCATACGCGGCCTGTCATGCTCCTCCGTCCGCAATCGCATTTCCGCCCAACCATCTCCATGTTCGTTAAAGGACAATAGGCGTACTCCTGCCTCATTGAATGCGACCAGGAACCAAGGAGATTTTGCAGCACTGATTCGCGACCTGGAACGATAGGTATGCGGATGTGCCCGGAGAACGTGCCGCGCGGTGAAAATAATTACAGGAGAGATTTCGTAAAACCTTGCACCGTTAAGCGATTAGTGTATATTTGCCACTCGCTTATCATACGGTCTCTTTTTTGGACGGGTAGCTCAGCTGGATAGAGTGTTGGCCTCCGAAGCCAAAGGTCGCGGGTTCGAATCCCGCCTCGTCCACCAGTAAATACAGCCATTTAGCAACAAAATTGCTAAGTGGCTTTTTCTTTTCCCCCACATCATCCCCACATTTGCCGATGTTGTGAGGGACAATATTTTTGGCCGGTGAAGGCTGCCGGGGGGGGACTGAACTAAATTTCAAGATTCCCTCGAGGTGTTCTTATAACCGGCAGAGGAGACATGAACGTCTGGGCAGCGTTTCTGAAACCGCTTTTGTAGACTCGCGCGAGGTTTGGAACCAATTTGCGCGAGGTTTGGAACTGCGTTTGCAGCCTCTTTTTTCGCTTTTTAATTACCGATTAAAAGCTCGGTACGCACTTGCTATCGACTACCTTCCTTTGGGCTCATCGAGTATTTCAGCTCAACCTCCTCGATCTTGAACCGCGCAAATATCTCCGGACATCTGGGGTATCATTGATGGACATGACGAATTTGCCGTTGATACCGGCAAGCAGCGTGGCCAGGTCGTGAAAATCCTGCTCCACGAAGTTGTGCTCATAACCGTCGATGCCCCTGTCCCGTCCTCAGATTCCTTTCAGATCCACAATGCGGATCTTCAGTTCCTTTGTGATCGTGTCCCCCCCGTTGTGGGTGACCTCAAACGTCAGGAAACGCACAGGTCCGTGCTCCCCAATTGTGTTGACCGCGCCAGACAATTTGACAGCATTGCCGGCCGGGAGGACCGTCCAGGGAATAATGTCCTGCCCCTTTGCCGACACCAGCCGATAGCGGATTGATTCGCTGTCCACGATGATGTCGCCGCCCTCGTTTAGGGACATGATATGATGTGTCGATGCGGTCCCCTCATCAATTTCTACACTATTGGCATCCATCGATCAGTCCTCTGAGATCGCTATGCATACTCGATAGTAAAAGTTCCCTGGTCGTTGCTGGTGTTCGCCGTAGCCGCATCCACCACTCTGCGCACCCACACCCTTGCCCCCGATCCAGCGGCAATATTCGGAATAGACAGCTTGCTGTCACTGGTGGGATGCGAAAACGATACCCCAATCGGGGCCGTGCTCTCATTGGCAATCGAAGTGGTGGAATCAATCGGGCTGGCCTCGATCCCAAAATCAAGCGTGGTGCCTGCGCTTGAAGTTTCAGCACTATTGTAGAGCACCACGCCGGTGGCCGGGGCATCCCCGCTGTTATAGAGGTCGATGGCTCGGTACTCGGTGTCACCAGCACTGGCCTCAGCCGGTGACACGTCGTCAAAGAGATTGTTGAGGGCTATTTCGCTGACGATGTTCGAGCTGCGGACCCCTCCCAGTGAGGCGTAAGGGTCGTTGTTGTCCGCTCCGCCGGTGATCCTCCAGATAAGTGTTGCCGACATAATTGCACCCTCTCAGGTAATGATGATGGTTCCGGTTGTGGTCGTGATAATGGCACGGCCTGTAATAGTCGATATGACGATCCTATCGATTTTTTCCGACGCGGGGCCGGATATAATCCTCCAGGAGGCTGTTTGCTCGATTGCGGCATACACCGCCCAAGAAGCATCACTCCCAAGAACCGACGCAATCCTCCAGGCGGTATCGTGGGAGAAGCCATGAATAATCTTCCATCCGGATTGAATATCGGTGGACGTATACAGCTTCCAGGCGGTAGTCCGATCAAACTGAGACCTGATTCTCCATACGGTAGATCTATCAAGCTGCGCTCTGATGGACCACTCGGCGGTTAGATCGAGCGCTCCTGCGGTGAGGATCTGCCAAGCGGCAGACCGATCCAGCGCAGTGGCTATTGCCCACGCGCTTGACCTGTCGACCAGGGACTTGATTTTCCACGCAGCATTTGCTTGATCAGCCCGCAGGAGTTTCCACGCCGATGGATTAGCGAGAGAGACCTTGATTTTCCATGCTGCTCCTGCAGGGGAAGCCGCGACAACCCTCCAGGCAGAGTGCTCATCGTCTCTGGTGTATAGTTTCCACGCAGCAGGGAGGCCTTGTTCAGCAAAAATTCTCCAGGAGGCCGTCAATTCTGCGGAAACCGGGCCGCTCGCAACATAATAGTCCGCGCCATGGCCGAACGATGCGCTAGCCCTCGTGTCGCCGTCGATATCGTCGGTAAACGTGCTGGACAGATCGGAGGCCGCGATGCCGAATAGCACCTCACTGGGAGCGGTCAGATGATAGTCGCCGCTGGCGTGGTTGGTGAAATAGGTCGCGTAGTCGGTTTGGTTATGCACCACCGTGGTGCCAAGCGCTGTGGCATCAGACGATATATTATGATGCCCGGCCGAGACCCCCGAAAAACACGCCGTGGCAGCACCCATGGCGATGCAGTTTGTTACCTCATTTATCCAGTTTGGCTCGCCGAGGAAGCCATAAGCCCCGCCCCAGGTGGTGATGTTGCGACAGATGGACGTACCGTTATATTCGCCGACACAGGCACCTGCGCCGTCTGTCGCTAGCACCAAACAGTTGGTAGCGACTGTGGTGCCTCGCGACAAGTTTAATGCCCTGGTTTGAGCGCCTGGGCATAGCGTCTGGACCACACATTGATCAATCGTGCCCGTCGTCAGCGACCCATTGGTACCCCGGCCTATGCCCAGTGCGTGCGCATAAGATGCTATCCTGGCATTGCGGACCTGTATCCCCCGGATGTGGACGTGCAGATTAGCGGTCCCGATGTCATCCAAAGCTCGTAACACTGTCTGGGCTTGATTTGTTGATGCCGATAACCTGTACGCCGCATCATCCCACCGGCCGGAGTGCCGATATTCTTCCGTCGGATCCGTCCATATCTTGACGTATCGATTGGAGTCAGAGAGCCATCCGGAGAGCGACTGCACCATGGTGGTGTCGGCCGCGCCGCCGGTGGCTCTACACTGAGCCACGGCGATAATATCGGCGCTCACCAGGTCCGCCGCCTCGGCAACAGCCCAAAGGTTGAGGCTGGTGTAGTCGGTGCCGGCACCGTTGCCCGGATCGACTATGCGGATGCTTTCGGTGGTCATGCCGGCGCCGAAAAGTATGTGTAGAGGGTCGGGTCGGGCTGCCCGTCGATCCAGCGCTTGACCGCGGGGTATGTGATGTGTGGCGCTAACGTCACCTCGCCCTCTGCATCCAGACTGATCTTTGCCCACTCGGGTAGGGACTCGATATCGAGGTAATAGCCGCGCTCGATCTCGACCCGTGTGTCGATCTCTCGCCGGAACTCTCCATACTCCGGAGGGTAGGTGGCCACCGGCTGCTCGATTAGGTTCTTGAGCAGCGGCGATATTCCGGGCACGTGCAGTCGGTAGAATATGTAGTTGCCGCAGCCGTTGGTGAGCATATCCTTGCCGCGATGGCCCTCCATGGCGCCGTAGCCTCGGCGGTCCACATCCACCTGGACGATGGACCACCGGCGGCGGATGGCGTGGCCGTCCGGACCGCAGAGATCGGGCATGTTGGAGACCCAGAGGGTAGCCATGGCCGGACGGAGATCAGAACACCAAAGGATCGGCCAAGAGTTCTACAAAATGCTGCGGGTTATCCGTGCCGATCTTGTCCTGGTTTTGATACATCAGTGTCAGGTTTTTGACTGCCAACCGGAACGATCCGAGGTATGCCTGGTCGGTTTCGCCGATGCCCAGAATAGTGAGATCCTCGGCGGTGAGGCCATCCAGCCAGCCCGCTAGGTCTTCCCATCGCTCCATGCAGCGCTTGATTTCGTTCGCCACGGTCTTCACCGTTCCCTGTACGGTTTGCTTGGTGATGGGATTCAAATCCAAAATCATTGTGTCCTCCGTCATTGTTTGTCCGTTTTTGTTGTTAAGATGCCAGCATATCCAGCGCTGGCAGTTCAGCAATCAACCCTTCTACCGTCGGCTCTGACCTGTCTCCGGCAGCCACGGCGGCAAGAACAGCGTAGTAGTATTCCCATACCAGGGACCGCCACTTTCGAAACGCGATTCCTTCTGCTTGAAACTTTGGCACAGCCGGCTCGTCGGCGTAGCTGCATGCACTCTTGATGTCGTCGTATCCAAATGCTTGTGCCTGCGTGTCCAGGTGTTGATGCACGGCCTGCGTTGCGATGGCTGCTTTTGCCTCCACCGTCAATACCGGTGGAACGTATTCAGCTACTTCGCCGAATTCTCCGTCAATAGCCCGCTGATAAAGGTCGCGCCCATGTTCTTCGGGATCCCACGGCACTGCGTGGAATTGTTTGACGCCGTCAAACCCTTCGATGGTGACGTCGATCATTATTCCGCCAGTGCTGGTCGATCGTGGATTAGTGGCCGACTTGATGTTTATATATTTCCCCATGGAACTCACCTTATCCTGCCCTTCTGTGTAGTTGTTTTGTTTGCGTTTTCAATATCAAGGAACCGCATCTCGTCGCGGTATTCGAACGTCACTAGCAGCTCAATGCCGAACTGCGTCCGTTTAGGGCTCATCATGATATCCTCACCCAAAGTATGGCATACGGAGTCGAGTAGGTCGCTGTCCGTTGTGACCAGACGCCGCCGAAACCAAAGGTGCTGGGGTCTCCGTGTGGCGAGGTGATTATCAACGGCGCCCCGACCGCTCCGTTGCCCGGAACCGCGGTTGAATTAGCATATCCAGCGGTAGCAGCATAGTTCACCGAGAAATTGGACGGATTGTAGACGTACATGTTGGTGCCGTCGCTCCCACCCCAGACCCATGCCGGCTGCCCACTCTGCCCGCTCCAGTTGAACACGCGATTGTTGAGTTTTTGAGCGTTGGCCGCAGTTGTGGCGTTGGCCGCAGTTGTGGCGGTGGCCGCGTTGCCGGTGCACGCTCCGGCTGTCGTGGCCGAGGCCGCATTGCCGGTGCACGCTCCGGCCACCGTCGCCGTGGCCGCATTGCCGGTGCAACTGGAGGCCGTGGCCGCGTTGCCACTGATGTTGATGCCGTAGGATGCTGCCAAGTCCGTCCATTCCGATCCGGACCACTGCTCCCATTTCGAGGCGGTGCTGTTCCAGCGGATGACCCCCTCAGGCAGGTTGGTGGGCTCGACCATCCCCGATCTGAACATCCGCGCCACATCCACCAGGCGGTCGGACAGGGCCTGCAAGATTGCCGTGTATAACGTGCCGATCACCGGAAGGTTCCAGTTCGCCATTGATCACACCCCCCTAACGATATAATGAACCGTGCCGTTAATTCTCTCCCCGCTGGGATTGAACACGAGCACTTTGAAGAATGATGGGTTGCCCACATCCACGAAATCCCACATCGGTATTGATGGCGCAAGACCCTGCACGGTCATAGATATATTCTGGACATCAATGAATTTACCGGTAATGTCGACCACCGTCCCGTCCGTGTCAGTGGCCAATGCTTCAACCGTTCCTGTCACTGTCTTCGCCTTGACGTCGAGCTGCACCAAACTGTCAGTAATCATCAAAAAGCCATGATCTGGAGAGTCGAAATGCAGGGCTACTCGCACGTAACGAAAATTGACCGCGTAAATCTGGTAGAGCCCCTCGACGCCGTCCGTCCAGGTCTCGCCGTCGAGGGAGTAGGAGATGGTCGGGGTCACCGCAACCTCTCCCACGATGGCCTCCCTGGTGATGGACAGTGTGATTGCAGTGTTATCGATGACCGCCCCGTAATCAATAACCTCATTGTAATCTGCGGTCGGTAGCGCCGGTTGCAGGAAGTAGGGCATGTCGGCATTGATCTGGTCCTGGGGGCTCGACCACTCGTTATTGACAAAATGCTCCTCAAACGTTTCGGCGGTGTTCACCGGGGCGTAGACGATGCCACGATCAGCCAGCACGTTGACCATGGTGCCGTTGAAATCGAGAGGCCTTCGATCGTACAGCACGTAATCGGGAGGCTGGTTGATGACCGCGTAGACGCCAACCGGCTCGCCGCGCAACCCAACGGAATCGATCGGAACGATCCAATATTTGTAAGTTCCTGCCGCATCCTCGATAAAGGTGGCAAAGGTCCCGTCGATAATGCCGATCAGTTCGCTATCTTCGTATTCAATCCCTCGCCTCACCTCGGACGGCGCGTCCTCGAAGGTGCCGCGCGCGACCTGCCAGTACAACAGCACGTTGTTGTCGATCACCTTCGCGCTCAGGCTGGTAATCCGCGCCGGAATCACCGACAGTATATAGCTGGCTGCATCGATGCTGTAGACGCCATAGCGGTCCACCGCCTTCAGCCAGAACTTCAGCGGCCCTTGCAGGGTTGGCCGCCAGAGGAATTTGCTGGCTGCCAGGCCGGTGACGATCACCAGACCGTCGTCCCAGGACGAACCCACGCGCAGTTCGTAGCCGGCCACGTTCCAGTCGGCGACCTGGTCCCAGGCGATTTCCACCACATTGCCGACCACCTGGGCGCGCAGGCCCGAGATGGTCGGATCCCAGGCCGACCGCACCAGGTCTTTGTAGCCGATGCTCGCCCAGTCGCCCTGCTTGAGGCCGACCGCCGCCACCCTGATGATGGTTGCCGTGCCGTAAATGGCCGTGGCCGTGTAGTTTGCTGTGCGGGTCTCGCCGATCCGCGTCCAGGTCTGGCCGTCGCCGGAGGCTTCCAGCACGTAATGATCCGCCCAGGATGCCGGTTCCCAGGCCAGCAGCATGAGGCTGGTATCGCCCGGCATGGCCGTGGCGGTCAGTCCGCGCACCGCCGGCGACGCGGTGACGCCGGGCAGGCCGCTGGTCGGCGCCGACGGCGTGATCCGGCCTGTTTCGGCGGTGTGCACGTTGTCGTCCTCGTTGACGACCATCAACTCCACGCTGTAGAGCCCACGGGGTTTTATAGCCAGCACGCGGGCGCGCTGACTCCAGGTATTGCTCCAGCCGAAAACGGCGTGGGTGCGCTCGCCGGCGCCGCCGGTGCGCGGGGTGAAATCCGGAGCGCTGGCCAGCGACAGCACCGTGCCGCCGGCCAATGTCGCCACCACCGGCCCCCAAATGGTGCCGTCGGGTCGACGCAGGCCGAGATAATGGGTGCGTCCGGGCTCCCATTCCAGTTCTCGGTCGATGGTCAGAGAGGTGCCATCGCTGGCGACGACCTCCCCGCTCTGGCCCCAGGCCACCATGTCGTGTTGGATCAGGATCAGGTCGCCGAAGGATGGAATGAAGCCATCCAGCTCGGTCTGGAAGGAGATGATCCGGCGGCGGTACCGGTTGCAGGCGGCGGTGTACATCCCCTCCCGGTAGGCCTGATCACGGCTGGTGACAAAGGACAACTCCATTTTCACCGGTTTGGCGGCTGTACCCGGCAATGCGGCGCGTACCCGGCGCTGCACCCATTGCCGCGCATCGAAATAGCCGACATCGGCGGCATCGGCGGTCTCTGAGGTCGGCATCAAATATTGCACCGAAAACGACCCCTGCACAATGTTGCGCATGGAAAACAGGGCCACCGGGATGGTCGCCGGCTGATCGCGGAAGAGGCGGATGATGCCGCCCTGCATGTACGGCTTGGCCCGGCCGGCGGCACCGATCTTGGTGAGCACGTCCCAAAGCGACAAGAACGAATCCACCCGGCCGTTGCACTGATCTCCCCGGGCCGTCCAGACACCATCCAGGGCGAGGAGCGTGGCCAGATCGATGCGGGAGTCCGGAATGCCGCAGGCTTTGCAGGCATAGGCAAACGCCCAGGCGATGGACCTGGTGGCGGTCGGCGCGGTCCAGGCGGAACCGTTCCAGATCGGCAGTTTGCGCACGGCCACCACTCGGATCTTGCGGCTGGACACCGTGGAGAGCTGCGCCGTGGCCTGCATGCGGATGGCGATCACGGTCACGTCGCCATGGGCCTGCGCGCCGGGGTGATAGCCGCGCAGCCCGACCCAGGCGAAATCGTTGCCGGTGCGGGAGTTGGTATCCTTGGCCGAGGTGCGCTTGCTACGCACTTGGTAGCGGCCGGCAGGCACCACGAATTTCTCGGAATACCGCTGCGGGGTGGTGGTGGCGGCGGTGTACGTCTTCTCGGCGGTATAGACCGGCTCCGGATCGACCTGCTGGGAGATGCCGGGCCACAGAGTGGGCGGCCGCCACGGATCGTCGTTATCGAAAAACGAGAGCAACTCGCTCATCTTGTTTTTGCTCATCGGCAGCAGGGTCAGCGGGAACAGCGAAAACCAATCGCCAATCGGGTTGCCGTCGTCGTCAATCCGCTGGGCCTCGGCCACCACGGACACCGACCGCGGATCGAGGCCGCCGTTATCGTTGGCATAGAATAGGCCCCGGCCGGCGACATAGTCGATGCCGATGGAATCGATGCTCGTGCCTTCGTCGTTGACAACGAAGGGGCCGTAATACATACCCTGTTCCATGTCCTGCCCGGCCACCTCCACCGAGGTGGTCACGGCGGCCGGAAACAGGGTGACGCTGCCGCCGGGCGGCACCACCTCGATGTTCACGCCCTGGAAATTGGTGATGGGCGTGTCTTCGATGTAGATGCCTTCGATGTCATACTGACCCCGGCCCAGGCAGAGCAGGCTGTACAGGTATTGCTCGTTGCCGATGTACTCCTGGTAGGGCATGGCCGCGTAATCGGGGTAGGACATGTGCCGACCGAACTGCTCGGGGATGGCGCCCTCGATGCGGGCAGTGTTGCCCTGGGCTTGCAGATTATAGGTCGGCGACGCCTGCGGCACCTGCGGGCTGGATAGCGAGGACGTCCGCGGCGGCGCCAAGGCGTTGACCAGCACACCTCCTGCCATCATAACCCCGGCCGATACCAGCCCTCCGGCCAGGGCGCCTGCGGTGGTAGCGTACCCGCCAAAAGCCGCGGCCGCCAATCCGCCGGTGTAGACCGCCGCGGCCACTACCACCACGGAGAGGATGACGTTGAGCGGGTTGCTGCTGCCTCCTCCTCCCTGCGGGATGGCCGCCGCGTCGACGAAGATCAGCACATCGCCACCGCAAACAACTGTGCCCACCCAGTCCGCCCGCAGCAGCGGCTCGCCGTTCAGCAGGGCAATGTAAGGCCGCTGCCAGCCAGGATCGAGATCACGGACACTCAGCGGTCCGGACACCAGGGCCACGGCGCGACGATCCGGCACGAGGCAGTGCCGGAGATAGGTGACCGAGCCGCTCATGCCCTGCTCCGGTGGCGGAGATACTGTTTCCGGCCGAAGCCGGACGTGTGCCAGGATGAATCGCTGTTGAAGACCACCCCCGCCCAGCGCGAACAGTGCAGCACGCCGCCGCCGTCGACATCGAGCCAGACCCCGTAATGGGCCGGGTGGCGGATAAAAACGATATCGCCGTGCCGGGGAGCGGCCACCATCTGCCAGTGCTCGTTTTCGGCGTGGCCGTTGATGAGCCGTACCAGCTGCCGCACATCATCGTAGTCCGGGATCGTGATCCGCGGCATGACGATGCCGAAGTGGCGCCGCTGTACCTCGGCCACGAACGACATGCAGTCGTAGGCATCAGGCCCGGCCGCGCCCTCTTGCCACGGAATGCCGATGTACGCGCCGAACTCGCTCATGTCGCCAGCCCCGGATATTTTTCGACGCTGTACTCCTCGGTGGGGAAGCGCTTGTTCATCAGATTGCTGAATCCTGCGGTGGCCACCACTTCGAAGACGTTGGCCGTGCAATTCAGCAGTTCGGTGTGGATGGGTGGGTCGTTCTCCGGGCCGTCCCCCAGGCCGGAATCGAGATATTCCCGGTACGTGACGGTGACCAGATCCGTGGTCCCCAATGCCTGCTCCAGCGCCGCCGTGATCTCGCGGCTGACGTTATCGATGCGGATCTGGAGCTGCGGGATGCCGTCCGGCGTGATTTCAGGCCGGGTAAAATCGAATGGGTAGGCCGCAAAGTGCACCACCTGGCCGGCCTGGACCGGCGCCGAAGCCTCGAGGCGGGCGTCGATGTCCTCAAACCCCCGCACCACCCTGATCGGACCGGTGAACGCCGGATGCCGCAGCTCCAAGGTGTGGTAGATGATGCCCGTGGCGCTGGCGTATGCCTCCTTGAGCGCGGCACTGAGCGTACTGTCAGGCATAGCGGACCTCCAACGGCATGGTCACGAGCCATTTATTATGGCCGGCATACTCCGCCTCCCACATCGAGGCGAAGACCGCCTCGACTGTGACGATCCCGGCGAGATCGCTACCGGTGATCAGGTCGATGCCGAACCAGGCGGCGCCGCCGTTGGCGCCGGTGGGATCGTCAAAAAACTGGCGGAAATAGAACAGTTGGTCGTCGGTGAGCCGGAGCGTGCAGGTGACGCGATCGGTGCGCACCCGCGAGCGGCGGCGGACCCTGGTGTTGGCGCCCTCCATCTGCGTGCGGATCGCCGGATCGATGGGCGCGAGCCTGTAGCCCGACATGCGGGGCGCCGGCAGGATGGACGGCCAGGTCGCCATGTCAGTATCCCCCCGGTCCCCGGGACATGCCATACGTGTTCTGGAATGCCGCCGGGATCGCGCCCCTGCCGGCGGTGATGTCCCCGGCGATGCTGCCCTTGATCTGTTCCACGAAGATATCGAGCACATTCACCCCGTTTTCCTCTCGCCGCTGCTGCTGTCCGCCCTTGCCGGCCGATTCGATGACGTTGACGACCAGGGTCGGCGCCGCGCCGCTGGCCTCGACGCCGAGGTTGCCGGATCTGGTCCGGGTCAAGGGCAGGATGGCCTCGGGGCCGCCCTCGCCCATCAGGCCGACACCGTGGGCGAAGGGGAAGAAGGTCGGCCGGGAGACGATGCTGTTGGTGTAGGCGGCGAGCCCGGGCGCCGCGAAGACGTTGCCCTTGGCGCTGCCGAAAATGGCATCGTAGGTGAAATTGCTGCTCACGGTCGAGCCGGCGGCGGCATTGCCGCCCATCATGCCGGACAGGACGGAGCCGAGGCCGCTGGCCAGCGGCCCGGTGATGGACTGCTGCACGGCGATGCGGGCGAAATCGCGGAGGATCGACTCGACCAGGCTCGAGACCTCCATTTTGCCGGTGGCCACGAAATCGGCCAGAGCATCGGCGGCGCCGTCGAACGCGCCGACGATGGCATCGTGAATGGCCTGGCCGGAATACTGTGCCTGGTCAGCCACGTCCTTCAGGGCCTGCTTGGCCGCCTCCCATTCGTCCTGCATGCGCAGCTGCCGCTGATACTGTGCCAGCTGCAGCGTGGTCTGGGCGATGGCCTCGGCCTGGGAATTCCAGGCGGTGATCTCCTCCGGAGTCGACTTCTTCATCTCCGACAGGACCTGTTCCTGTAGCTGGAGTCGGTGCCTGAGCAAATCGATCTGGAACGGCAGGGCCTCGTTCTCGGTGAGCTGCCCCTGGGCAATGGCGATCTCGATTTTGGTGCCGTTGATGGCCAGCGCGCTTTCCTGGGTGGCGCGTTCGGCATCGAGCATGGCCTTGGCGTACTCACCGGCCTTCTTTTGGGCGGCCTCCAGTCGCCGAGTGGCCTCGGCCAACCCGGCCGCGTACCGTTCGGTTTGGTGGCTCGGGTCCATCTGATCCAGGGCAGCCAGGGCAGCGTTGTATTCGCGCTGCGCCTCCTCCAGGGGCAACAGGCGGTCGAGGACATCCTGATATTCCTTCTGCCGCCGGGAGGCCTCCTGCGCCGCCTTCTTTGCGGCCGACTCCGCGGCCTTGTTCTCTTTCTCGGCCAGCTTGGCCCGCTCACTCTGGTACTTCTGCTCGACCAGGGAGCGCTCCTCGGCCGTCTTGGCGCCGGCCATGGCCGCGTCCCGATCCTTTTTCAGGGCCTGCTCCCTGGTCTCGATGTAGGCGAGCGTCTCCTGCCGCATTTTTGCGGTTATGCGCATCGAGCTTTCCGATTCGTTCTTGACCCCCTGCATTTGGAAGGTCTGCCGGCCAAAGGCTGCCGAGACGATATCGATCTTCGCGCCGGCCTCGCCGGTGATCCAGGGCGAGCTGGTGATGCTTTTGAGCAGATCCTGTTGGCGGGCCAGTTGCCGCTCCAGACCGACCAACTGATTTTTCTCGTAGTCGGTGTCGGCGCCGCGCGAGGTGCGCAGGGAGATGGAGTCGTTGACGCGCTTGATTTCGTCTTCCAGTTCCCTGATCTGCGCCTTGATGCCCGGCACCTTGCTGATAGTAGTGGCCACCACCCGGTCGACCGAGGCCGCGCCGGCCTCGGCCATCATCTCGGCACCAGCGACGGCGGCGGCCGTCGCTTCCTTGAACTGGCTGAAAAATGCAAAGATGCTGTCCTTATGCTGGTCAATGGCCTTGGCCACGCCGATGATGGCCTCGGCAATGCCCTGGGTGGCACCGGTGGCCTCGTTGGCGTCGCTGACCAGGTCGCCCAGCACATTTTTCAGCACGGTCCCGGCCTGGCCGACGGTCTTGGGCATCTTGTCGAATTCGGCGTTGACGTCGCCGGTCCCGGTCAGGATCGCCTCCACCAGCACGTCGGCGGTCAACTGCCCGTCCTCGGCCATGGCCCGCAGTTCACCCCTGCTTTTGCCGGTATGATCGGCCAGCAGTTGCATCACCCGGCTGCCCTGCTCGGCCACGGAGTTGAATTCCTCCCCGCGCAGCACCCCGGCTGAGAACGCCTGGGTGAGCTGGATCATGGTGGCCGACCGCTCGCTTTCGGTGGCGCCGGAAATGATGAATGCCTTGTTCAGCGTCTCGTTGATGGTGAGCAGCTTGTCCTGCTCCAGGTTGAGATCCCTGGTGTTCTGCGCCAGGCGGGCGTAGCTCTCGACATTGGACAGATACTCGGTGCGGGTGCGCTGGGCGCTGGCATAGAGCTGGTCCTGCACGGCCGTCAGCTCCGCGCTGGATCGGGTCACCAGCCGCAACCGGCCTTCGGCCAAGGTATAGGCGTCGGCCATCTCGATCGCTCGGCGGGCGCCCTCGGCCGCCAGTGCCGCCCCCAGCCCCTTGGCCACCGTGCCTAGCAGGGACATCTGGCCGCCCAGCTTGCCGGCGGCGCCGCCGGTCCGGTTGAGATCCGCGTTGAAATCGTTCAGCGCGGCGTTCGCTTCGTTTTTCGCCTCGATGATGAGGCGCAGCTTCATGTCCTTGTCAGCCATCGTTCATCAATTCGTGGATGGTGGCGGGGTCGCAGTGGGCGCAGTCGTCCTCGCCCAGGGCGCGGCAGGCCCGGCAGTATTGTTCGCTGGGAGACGATTGCTCCTTGAATCCCAAAAAATGCAGCACGGCCTCCCGATACAGAAGATCGCGCTGCTTGTAGCGGACATAAGGGCGGACCTCATCTAAGGTGTATCCCCAGAGGATGGTGTCTCGTTGGGTGATGTCTCCTCCGGCGAGGAGGAGGACGGTGGCGTCGATCCAATTCCCCCGGTCGTCGGAGCCAGGACGATCAGGCCCCGGAGCCTGCCGAACAGCTTGGCTATGGCCGCCGCCGGGGTTAAGGCGAAAAAATCGTCGATCACCTTTTCCGTCGTGACGATGTCCAGGTGCTCGGTGAACTCGGCCTCCAGGGCTGCCAGATCTTTGTCGCGGTGGAGCACGCCCTCGGGCTGGAGCACCACCGCCGCGCAGCGGGCCAGGCGATCGCCGATCAGCCCGGCCACCTGGGCCACGCCGGCGCCGGCAGGGAACGACACCCCCCTCATGGCCTCGAGCAGTTGCCCGATCTGGCCGAGCACCAGGGTGCGCTGGGTATAGGTCTGGCCGTTGATGGTATAGCGTTCCATGGCTTACTCAATTGTGGACGTCGGGCTTTTGAGGGTGATCTGCAGGGCGCTGGCGCCGGCGGCGCTGCCGTAGTAGCCCACGAACGGCAGCTCCACGACAATGCCCTTGGGGCCGCTGATCGGCGGCGCTTTGGGCGAGAAGGTCAGCTCAGGGATGAAGAATTCCAGGCTCTCGTTGCCGGCCGTGCCGGTGCCGGTTCCCCGGCCGAAAATCATCTTGAGGCTCGAGGTGGCATCCTCGATGGCCTTGGTGTACAGAGCCAGGTTCGTGAACCGTGCTCGCAGCGTGCCGCTGACCGAACACCGACCCTCGGGGATGTCGGCGCGCTTGCCCTGGCCGCCGAGCAGGTACTGGTCGCCGTCGAGATCGTTGCTGATCTCCAGGTCCACACCGGTGACGTCGGCAATGGCCATGCCACCTTCCTGCAGCGTGCCCAGGGCAAAGCCGTCGAACGGCATATAGGTCAGATCCGCAGGCGTGGCATCGAACGCGGCCGAGGCGGTCACTTCCTGGGCCCCCATGATGCCGAAGGTCATCTTCTGGGCGCCGAACGGGGTGATGCTCACTTTGAGCGAGCCGATCTTGCAGCCGAGGTAGCGGAAATACTGGTCGATGTCCAAGAAGCCCTTCTCAATGAGAAAACTGGGCAGCTCGGCGCCGATGGTGAACACGTGGGTGTAGGGGCTCGCTGCGCCGGCGGTATCGACCGCGCCGAGCAGCCCGAGAAAGAGTAGGCCGTTGTACGCCTGCATGTTGACCGCCAGCTCGCCGCTGATGTCGTCGCTGCCGCGGGTGGCCTTGGTGGGATTACGGTTGCCGCGCAGGGTATCGTCCTGCTCCTGGCCGCGGTTGAGCGCCAGGGTGCAGCTCGAGTAATAGAGCAGCTGCGCATCGGGCGAGGACGGCGCGATGCCGAAGCTCTCCTCTTGCTGGATGGTGACCTGGCTGCGGGAGCCTTTGGCGTGTGTCATGTTCAATCCTCCGTGTCGAGATGAAAGTCGGCGCCGTAGATCAGCACGCCGTTTTTGCTTTTGAGAAATTCGACCGCCTCGGGCCAGACATGGTCGTTGCCGATCTTGTAGCCGGCCAGGGCATCCTGCACCGCCGCAATCAGCTCCAGGGCCGCGCCGTCTGTGGCCGCAGCACTCTTCCGACCCGAGACCGCGATCAGCACCGTCCAGACCTGCCGGGTCGGCACCGGCTGCACCGGCGCCCCCAGGGTTTCCTGCTCGCCGTATGCCGTGCCGGCGTACAGCAGGTGCAGGCCAGGCTTGGGCGAAGTGTCGCGGAACAACTCCTCGATGTCGCCGGCAAAGGTCTCCACCGTGCGTGCCTCATTCATGGTTCTGAGTTGTGCCAGGATGGCCGTCTGCGCCGTTAAAAGATCCATTACATCCCCTTTAAAGCGCTGCGGGTGAACAGCCGACCGGGACCGATGAACATGGCCCCGGCATTGGAGCTGCCGCTGGCGTCCGCCTCGGACACGCCCGGCAGGTGGGCCTCCTTGGCCGCGATCCGGCGCAGCAGGCTGCGGGCGTTCTGGGCCGCACTGGCTACTGATTTCGGCACGTCGATGTCCGGCCGGCGGCCGTAGAGGATCTCCACGGCCAGGTCGAGCGACAGCCGCCGGAGCAGATCCGGTACCGGCGC
The DNA here is from genome assembly GCF_000621145.1 of Desulfobulbus elongatus DSM 2908. Lineage (GTDB taxonomy): Bacteria > Desulfobacterota > Desulfobulbia > Desulfobulbales > Desulfobulbaceae > Desulfobulbus > Desulfobulbus elongatus. The sequence goes on along the minus strand of NZ_JHZB01000038.1, from coordinate 10,148 downwards.
GACCGGGACCCGGTAACGGCCGGCAAGATAGCTGTCGATCTCGGTGTCGGCGTCGGCGACGGCGCGGTCGATCACGCCCTGGTCGACCTGGTCGGCGCCGGCGTCGTCGGTGAGGTCGATCAGGGTCTGGGCCGGCACCCGCTCCTGCAGGGCGGCCAGGTCGCTATAGGCCATGGCTTACCCCGTCAGCTCCTTGCGCCGGGCCGCGATGACCTCGAGCACGGTCTTGCGGATCTCGCCTTCGGCCAGTTTGTCGAGTTCTTCCGCCGTGGCCGCCAGCCGGGCCAGGGCAATCATGTCCGCCGCCGGCATCGGCTTGTCGGTCAGCTCCGCCTTCGCGGCCTCGGCCTCGAGCACGACCAGCATGGGGTCGGCACGCAAGGCCTCGATCTGCGCCGGGGTAAAGGCACCGTCGGGGTATTCGGTCGACGCCGCCGGATGCGCTACCCCGCACCGGCGGAAGCCGTCTTGCTTGCTGGTGATGATGAGCATGTAAACCTCCTTTGAATGGTCGTTGACGCCCAGGACGATCAGGCCAGCCAGGGCACCTTGAGCAGGTCGACCATCTTGTAGTTGATGTTCGAGTCGCCACCGTTGACCAGCTGCGCCTCCAGGATCGTTCGCGCCTTGCTGTAGTTCGACGGACCGACCACCAGCAGATTCGGCGAGATCCCCAGCGGCTCGCCATAGTCCTTTTTCAGAGCGCCCATGGCGTCATAGGCGGCATTGAAGTTGGCGGCGCTCAGTTCCGCCTTGGAACCGTAGGCCATCTGCCAGAAGCCGAAGCCCACGTTGCACCGGGAATCGACACCGTAGAGAAACTTCTTGCTCATGACCACGTTCTGGTCATCTTCCTTGTTCAGCAGCACGAAGTTCGGCCGCTTGCGGTCCTGGAAGATGATCGGCTTGAGCGGCCGCTTAGTGTCGAGCAAGAACCAGGGATTGCCGGCGCCGGCCTGAACGTTGCTCACCGAAGTGGCGTTGCCGTCCTTGTCGAGCACCGGGTGATCGGAATCGAAGAAATACTGGCCGTCGTAGCAGGCCGTGGCGAACCCGGCCGCCATCAGACCGAAGACCAGTTTGTCCGGATGGATGCGGCTCTCATAACCGAGATTTTCCATCAGCGGCGCGAAGATACCGTACTGATCGTCCTCGTACCGCTCCCGGTCCACGCCCACGGTCAGCTCGAACGATTTGTTCTTGATGGAATAGTCGTGCTGGCTCAGGTTGTGGATGACCCGGTCACCCAGCCATTCCCGCATGCCGGGGATCTGGCCGAGCCAGCCGTAATCCTCTATCAGGGTGCTGGACGGCACAGTGGTGGCCACCTGGCCATACATCGGCTGCACGGAGTCGAAACCGCGCTGGAAGGTCGCCTTGAACGCCCTGGTGGCGCTGGCGATGTTGGACGCATTGATGATCATGATCTCTCTCCTCTATGAGATTGTATGCTATCGCGCTCGATCAGCGCATGTCGACCCAGACGCCCTGGGCGTCGACGTCGAAGATCTTGCCGGCCACGGATCGGGTACTGGTGCCGGACGTCTTGGCCACGGTCTGGTCATCAACGATGTAGCAATCAGCACCGATGTCGGCGGCGGCGATCGCATCGGTATCCGCCGAGTTGGCCCAGCGGAAGATGCCTTTTTCGATTGTGATGCTGACCGCGCCGGCGGTGACGCCGTTGGTGACGCGCTCCGCAAAGCGGCCGACCCCTCGCAAAGTGGTGGCCGTGGCGCCGGGGGTGGCCCGGCCGTTGGCGTCGCGGGCGGCCAGGCCGCCGGCGTAGCAGGTGACCGATGCGGCCACCGGCAGCACGATCCGATCGCCGCTGCGCTCCTTGGTGTCTCTGTCTGCTGTCAAAGCCATGTTCTCTCCCTTCGTTGAGTTATGCGGCGGCAGTGATCAGAGCGCCGTCTTCAGGTATTCTTCCTCGGACAAATCGAGATTCCGGCAAATCTCCTGTTCCTGGGCGTTGAGCGCGGTCTGCTGGCCGTTCTCCGGCTTTTTGCCGCCCAGGCCGGAATCGGGCACAATTTTCGGCGCCGCGGCGATGAATGTGCGGAATTGTTCCAGGCCGCCCTCGGTGCGGCACATGGCCGTGTAGTAGTCCTTGCTTGCCGGCGCGATCTTGCCCTCGGTCAACGCCTGGTTGATGGCGGTCTCGATCTCGCCGTCCAGCTTTTCCTTCTCCGCCGTGGCAATCTTGGCCTCGGCGGTGGCGGCCCGGTTGAGCGCGACCTCGTAGTCCGCCCGAGGCACGAACTTGTCCAAAGGCGGGGTTTGGGCGCTATTGAGCGCGGTCTGCAGGTCGGTCTGCAACCTGCCGATGGCGTTCAGGGCCATTTCCTCGGTGGCGTCCTCGCCCAGGGCGAGTTTGGCCAGAAGTTTCTTGAGCATGGTGTCCTCCTCCGATTGCTCGTGGTTGAGTGCCGTAAGCGGCAGGTTGGGTTTGTTGGTCAGGCCGGCGCTGGATATGCCGACGATGACCATGGTCTTGGCGTCATAGGTCACCGCCGGGCTGATGTAGCGGTACTCGCGATTGAGCACCGCCGCCTCACCGGCCGGTGTCCATGACCTGATCGCGGCGGTGATCCGCCCGTCCTGCTCCACCCGCAGGTCATGCAGCCAGGCAGCCGCCGGGGCCGGTTCGCCCTTGGGCGCCTTCAGTTCGGTGGCGTGCTCGACATCGAGCACCAGGTCGATGCCGGTCCCGTTGACCCGCTCGGCCACCGCGCCCGGGTTGGGGTTGTTCCAGGATCGACCGTCACGCCCCACGATCCTGTTGCCGGCGGGCAGCAGGTCGATCCGCTCCGGCAGACCGCTTTCCGTTGTCTCAAAGTTGAGCGCCAGCGGCAGAATGATCCGCTCAACGGTGCCTCGACTCGATGCTGCTCGCCTGGTCATATATGTCTCTCCCTCCGGAACCGCGTTTAAACCGTCTTTAATTTCCCCTGTATTCGATCGTCCGGCCGCGGCGCCCATGGTGGCCCTCGGCGCGGGGTGCTGCCAAATGAGGCCGAATCACGGGCTCCCCTCCAAGTAGTCCTCCACGATCTCCAGGATCGCGTCGCGGTCCTGGAGCGACACCCCCAGAAAACGCCGGGGCGGGATCTTCGAGCCGGGGTGGTTGACCTGCCGCACCGGGTGCGCGGCGCCCGGCCAGGCCAGGGCCTTTTTCGTTCGTGCCCGGATGACGTGCGCCCTGGTCTTGCCGCCCAGCTGTTGGATGGCGGCATAGATCCGAGCGGTGCCGATCCGGACCCCCTGCTCGTCGGCCTGGGGGTGAATGGAGTCGGCCAGGTAACCGCGCGCCCGGAGGATTTTTGGGCTCATGCCCCGCGCCGCCTTGGCGGCCAGGGTCGCCGGTTGCAGTGGCTGCCACGGATGGCCTTCCGGATCCACCTGGCGGCTGAACCGGTCGATGGTCGAATTGGTCAGCTCCTCGCCGATGACCTTGTAAGCCGGAGCCATCCGGCCCACCCGTTGCCGCAACCGCGTCAAGGACAGCCGCACCGAGCTATCTTCGTACCTGATGTCGATGGATACGCCTGCCATTTGACAAACCCTTCAGGTTCAGTTATTTTTCGTTCAAATAGGGCGGGTTGGGCCGTAGCCCCGACAACCCGTTCTGTTACCCGCTCTGCTACGGAGAGAGCGAGGGTTCACTCCTCTGTCAGTTCCCGCCCCCACAACATCCGCCCCACCCGCTGGTTGTTCTGGTATTTCCGGTTCGGGCTGGCGAACATCGTCCACGCCTCCAGCGTCCCTCCGCGGACCTGCGTCACGATGATGACCGCCCGGTCCTTGTTCGTGCGGATCACCTTCAGAAAGCGCTGCCGCAATTCCACCCGTCCCGTGCCCTTGTGCCGTTCGAAGGAGATCCAGATCTCGTAGGGATGCTCGATCGTCTCGCGGATCAGGGGCAGATACGGCGTGCGGGCCGCCAAGTCGCCGGCGATATGATCGATGAGGGACTCGGCATGCACCAGTACATGGGCGCCGGCGGGCGCGGTGTAGATAGCCTCCTCTCCCCCCAGGATCTGCTGCAACGCCGCGATGGCCTCTTCGCGATCGATGATCACCGGCCCGAGCTGCGCCAGCGGCTCGTCCACCGGGATCCGTTCCGGTCGGCCGAAGGTCATCCAGTCGCCGGGCGACATCCGCTCCCACGCCTTGCCCATCATCTTCCGCCACTCATCCATGGCCTCGTCCGACAGCCGTTTGCCCCAGGCCGCCTCGCCCACGTTGTAATCCCAGCCCTGGTCGATTCCGACCGGCGCGCCGGTCTTGGCATCGATCTCGATCGGCGGGGCCTCGTCCGGCCCGGTCTTGCCCAGGCGGTGCAGGCCGCGCAGCGAGAGCGTCTCGATCCAACAGGTGCAGCCCCAGCCGTTCGGCGTGTAGTGGGTCGACCACCACGGATGATCGTACCGCAGCACCAGGCCGTCCCAGGACAGGTGGATCAGGCGGGGGTGCAGGCTGTCGCCGTGGCGGTACCGCCAGTACGGCCGGGCGGCCAGCACGTCCGGGTCGGTCATCTGCTTGTACCGGCCGGCCATGTAGGCGGTACGCAGGTTGGTGTCGTAGATCACCCTGGTGCGCCAGCCGCGGCTGCCGTTGTAGCTCCAGCCGTACCGGCTGACGATGGCATCGAAACCTTCCCGGAACTCTTCCAGGGTCGTGCCCTGGGCAATGCCCTTGAGCAGCGCCGTCTGGAAATCGCACAGCATGTCGTCGCGCATGGCGCCGGCAATCATGAAGCCGCGGGCATGCATGCCCCGCTGCAGATCGTCCCAGCGCCGCGTCGGGATCCGCAGCTTGTCGCGGAAAAACTGCTCCGCCTCCTCGAAGGGCAGGGAGCCGTACTCAGTCATCGTCCGCCTCGTCGAGGATCTCGGCCCGGCCCGACATCTCGGCCTGGAGCATGGCCCGGCCCAGGGCGGCGGCGCTCGGGGAGACGGGCACCCGCTCGTAGATATCGATCAGCCTGGCGGAGGCCTCCTCCAGACTGGCCGAATCCTCCAGCAGCCGGTAGACCGCCGCCACCATGTCCGATCCGTCGGCAGCGGCCATGGCCGTGGCGGCGAGCAGGGTGTCCGGAGTCCGCGCCTGGCCAACCTGGGAGCGGTTCAGCGCCGCCGGCGTGCGGCCGCGATTGTTTGTCTCTTCCTGCGGCGCCGGTTCGGGCTGCGGCGCGCTCTGCGGCCGGAGCAGATCCTCGGGCTTGGCGTTAGGATCCGGATCGGGCAAACCGAGCTTGTCGCGCAGCACCGATTGCTCGACCTTGAGGCCGAGCGGCACCAGCTTCTCCACCGCCTCGACCAGGGCCTTGACATCCTCCGGCGGGACGGCCCGCAGCTGGATCTCGGGGTACTGGTCCTGCGGCCCGAAGTTCAAGTCAATGAACGGCCGCACCAGGTCGCGGTTGATGGTTTCCTCCAGGGCCTCGGCGTCATCGTCGCGGATGTCGTCGCGCACCTCGGCCTGCAGCTTATCGTCTCCAAGCCGGCCCGGCGTGCCCGAGCTGGAGGCGGTCTGGCCGAGGATGCCCTTGCTGACCTGGTCGTCGAGATAGGTGGCCAGGGTCTTGAAAAAGTCGGAGGAACCGCCCTTGTTGCCCGCCTCGATCAGCTCGACCTGCATCGATTCCGGAAAGACCGCCGCCGCGTCGGTGCCGAGGTTGGCCACCGCCATCTTGAGGATGGCGATCTCGTCGTCCTTGGCCGAGGGGCCGTACTTGCCGAGGCGCAGCGGCATGCCGAACACCTCGGCGAACGCCAGCCAGTCCTTGACGCCGTAGCCCTTGCACAGGTAGGCCCAGGCCGCCAGCCGGGCGATGCCGCCCCGGATCGGGATGCCCGACTTGCCGTGGTGGATGTGGGTGATGAACTTGTACGGCGCCAGCGCCAGGCCGTTGAACGCATCCAGCTCGTCGCGCAGCCGGATCTCGCTTCGGGTCGCCTGGTCGAACTGGAAAAACCTGGGGTCGCGCCACTTGTAGAGCTGCGGACGCCATTGGTCGCCGGTGCGCCACATGATCTCCACCACCGAGAAACCCTTGCCGATGGCATCGAGGGAATCCTTGAGCAGGGCGCGGAAGCCGCCGCGCTTGACCAGGGTACGGACCGCATCGGCCAGTTCCTTGTCGCGGGGCGAATCCGTGGCACTCTCCACCGTGATCGGCAGCCGGGACACGGCCAGCTTGCGCTTGCTCAGCTCGGCCGCGTAATGGAGGTCGCGCTCCTCCATCTCCTCGGCCAGGGTCAGGTAGGCGTGGTGATCGCCGTCGCCGGCTGCCATCAACAGCGCGGCCAGGCGCTGCGGGGTCAACCCGCTGGCCACGGTGTCGTTCCAGATGGTCCGCACCCCGGTCAGGCTCGGCGCTGCGTGCTCGCGGGTCAGTTCCCCGGTCTTGACCGGTCGGTCCAGATAATCGTAGAGCATCACCACAACCCCTTGCCGGCGCCCAGCCCGGCTGTCACCCGGATCGGCCGGTCATCCCGATCGTCTGATCGATTGCTCACCGAATGATAGGCGTATTCGACGGCCGGGATGCGGCTCGCGAAATATCCCAGGACCAACGCGATCGCCGAGTCGCCATGCCGCTTGAACTCCGCGTCCTTGGTATCCTGCTGGCGTAATTTCGGCAGCTTGATGATGCCGTCGATCATCTCCAGCGCCCGCAGGTCGTTGAGCACGTCGGCATCGCGCATCAAATCGATCATCTGATCTTCGAAAGCCTGCTGGAAGGGCACCATGTTGGCGCGGTACCAGGTGTCGTTCAGCATCACTTGCTGTATCCGATCCAAGCCGAATTCCTCGGCGGTGTACTCGGCCAGGGTAGCGCCGTTGCCGGTGGCGTCCATCGCTCCGCCGATAAACCGTGGCAATTGGCGGATAGCGTGCCACAGGATCTGTGTCTGATGCCTGGTCGGCACATCCTTCATCTCGATCATGAACGGGCAGCGCCGGCGCAGATCCTGCTCGATGGACAGCGGAGCGAACACCGCAAAATCGCCGTGCCGGGCATAGTCGCTGCCAAAGGCGTGCTGGCGTTCCTTATCGAGTGTCGCCAACACCGGATTCAGATTGATCCTGATCCACTCAGCCACCCATGAATCGCGGTACGGCAGAGATCGTGGCACGAAGTCGGCCGGCAGCGCCAGGCGCAGGATCGGGCGGACTTCTTTCATGCTCTGTTCGATCAGCACCCCGGGGATAGCGACCCCTGAGCCCTCGCGCGGGATGGCGTCCAGTTCTTCGCGCATGGCGGCGGTATTGGTACCGTAGCCCTTGCGGACCTTGTCGTACCAGGCCTGCTTTCCCTCGGCCGTCGGCTGCCAACCCTTGACCAGGCAGACCCGTTCGTACAGCCCGTTTTGGACCGCATCGTCAAAGGTGCAGTGGAACACTTTAAACGATGCCAGTCCGGCCCGGCTGTCGCGGATCAGCTGGTTGAAGGGGTTCTTCATACCGTTGTGCGTGCTGATGATGCGGATCTTGCCACCCCAGATCAGCAGCGCGGTACAGGCGTCGATCACCGCCTGGACGTTCTTGTGGAACGCCGCCTCATCGATATTGACGATGCCCTGCAGCCCGCGAATGTTGGCCGGGTTGCTCGACAGCGCCACGATCTGAAAGCCGCTCAAGAACCTGATGCGATAGCTGGTGATCTGTTTTGATGTCCCGTCCTCCTGCTGATCCTCGAACAGGAAAACCTCGATGCCGTCCCAGCCTTCAGCCATCGCCATCGCCATGATCTTGGCCATCTTGGCGCAATAACCGATATATTCCAGGCCCTTTTCCTTGGTGTCGCCGACGTAGTAGACGTTGTCGCCGCCAGCGAGCTTGTTGCTGGAGGCGGTGATGGCGTCATCGAGCGCGGTAGAGTAGGTGATGCCCGTCCTCCGCCCCTTCTCGGCAATGTTCAGATCCTCCTCATGGATCTGTTTGATCCACTGCCGCTGATGCAGCATCAGGACGCCCTCGGCCAGCGGGTCCAGCCCAGCCGGGATCTCGCGCACCGATGGCGGCAGCTCTTCGGAGTCTATGGAGATGACGCGGATGACATCGCCGGGGCGGGTCATTACTGGACTCCCAAGACCTGTTGCCGCCAGAACGCGGCCTGTTCGGCGGTCAGCCCCTGTTGCACGGCAGCCTTCTCGACCACCGTAGCGGCATCGCTCAGGGCCTGCTTGCGGATCTCGGCCTCGCGCTTGACGTTCAGGGTGCTGCTTGCCTCCAGCCGCTGCGCTGCGAGGGCCAGGGCCTTGAGCTGATCGATGACTCCGGGCAAGCTCTCTTCCGACAGGTCGGCGTCCTGGAGCTTCAGCGCGAGGTCGAACGACAGCGTCCGCAGCGTCTCGTTGACCAGGTGACCGAGTTGCCCCTGGGGCGCGGCGCCGAGCTTGCCGATCCACATCTCGGCCACCTCGCGGGACTGGCGCAGCTTCTCGCCGACTTTGCGCATCTCCAGATCGTAGCGGTTGACCGCGCTCTTGCTCACCCGCTCCTCATGTCCTGCGGACTCCAGGATCTCGTTGATCCTGGCTGTTGCCTCCAGTTGGGTGACGCGGGGATCGCGCAGCAACTCCTGGAGCCGGTCCCGGATGTCGTCCGGCAGGCGATCGATGGAAGAGGCGCGGCCGCTCATCTCATTGGCTCCGGCCTTTTGACGCCGGGGACGATCACCGCGCCCTCGGCCACATCCTTGCCGCGTCCGGTGAGCTTGGCCACCGTGGTGCCCCCTACGTTCTGCAGGTCGATCAATCCCTGTTCTTGCAGCCATCCCAGCTCGGTGCGCAGCTTGTCCCGGCTCACGGCGTGGCCCAATTGCGCCAGCATAGCCCGTAGCACATGCTCGTTGTGCGCGTAGTCCGTGTCCTGGGCCAGGGATTGCAGCGCCACCAACCGCAAGTCAGCCGCCAACAGCTCCGAGAATTTCATAAATCCACCTTCAGCAAGTGTTGATTCATCAAGTCGACCGCACGGTTGATGCCGGCCAGGCGGCCATCCATGCGCCCCATCTTTTCGTTCATGTCGCCGATCTGGCGGGTGAGCATGTCGATTTCCTTTTTTCCAGGCAAGTGCCTGAGTTCCGCCTGCACCGCGATCATTCCCCGGTCGAGCTGCCCGGTCTGGTTCTGGTGCGAGGAGCATTTTTCCTGCATCTCCTTGACCGCCGTCTCCATTGCATCGACGCGGGGCACATGCTCCTGTCGCCACGATTCCAGCTCGGCAAACCGTTTGACGATCTTGGCGCGATGCTTGTTCCACCAGACATAGATGCCGATCGCCACCGTGGCCACCGTCTGGCCGACATCCATCCAAAACCGCAAAGCCGTATAGTCCAGCCACTCTATCATCGGCCCTCCCTCATTCGCCGCTCGAATCGTTGTTGGCAGAAGACGCATCGGGTACAACCTGGAGCCGCCTGGCGTCTCGCCTCGGGAATGGGCTCGCCGCAATCGTCGCATTCCTCGGCGGATTCGCCGTGCGGCAGGGCGTAGGCCCGCGCCGCCAGAAGGTGCCGCAGCTCGGCCTCGCGCAGCTCCTGGGCGATATCGACATCGTCCATCAGGCCGCCAGCTTCGTCCCCACAAGGGGCAGACGGTCGGCGGCGGCTTCCTGGACGATGCGGATAACCTCCCGGATCACCACCATCCGGCCCGACGACGGAATGTCGGCGGCGGCCAGTTGCTCGGCGATCCGCGCTTCGATCAAGCCGACCAGGTCGGTAAACGATGCCGCCGTGACCGGATCGAGATCGAGCTTCGCCGTCTCTCCGGCGACCGCGTCCCTGATCATGGCAACCGACGCCACCGCTCCGGATTCGTCGGCCAGAATGGCCAGCAACGCAGTGGATACGGCATAGGCAGGGGCAATGGTTTCCGGTTTTGCCGCCATGGCCAGGCCGACCGCCACCCGGATGGTGGCCGCCTCGACCGCGTCGATCTGGCCGTTGCCCAAAGTCGACTGCCCGCTGTTGGGTTGGCACCCGAAAAACGACACGGTCAGGGCGAGCATCGCGCCGACGATCAACACCCCCAGTTTGCAATACGTCTTGCCTTGGTCGGTCATTGTGTTTCCTCACGTTTGCGGCGCTTCCAGCGCCAGATAGTGTGCAGGGCCTGCAACCAGGCCAC